>JAFTGH010000031.1 GCA_017458005.1 Prevotella sp.
GTTGTAGGAGCATTTTCAGCATCGATATTTACAACCGACGGATAGTAACCTGGTGTCTTTAATATAGGATAAGGTGTAGAGGTGCCTATCTGAGAGGGCAGCAACACCCACTTCATCATCTGGTCTTTGTTGGCTGTACTACCCGTAGCCCACCATGCCGCTAACTCTCGGTGAGAGTTCAACAGATGGCGGAAGAACTCGAAACGCTGCAAGAAACGTGTCTCTGCCATCAGTGCACAGTTGTACGTTTGGATGTCACGGTCCTGCACGTAAGAGGCACCCCCGTAGAAATAGTTGTAGTTGCCCACTCCGTTTTGATCGCCACGGTTGGTAATGATCTTTCCATTATATATCGGTGCCTTGTTGCCTCCGTTGGTAATATCGCCATAAAACATGCAGTTCATCACCATCGTCTTGGGGTCACTAGAAGTAGTGGAATAATTGTTATAACCCACAATACCGCCTACGTATGTTCCTCCTGTGATATTGGCATAACTGAAACAATTGATGACACGAGACGAACCGCCTAAGAAGCCTACGATGCCACCACAATACCCGTCAGTACTACCAATACTTCCAGCCAAGACTCCTACATTATAGATTCTGCAACTACCGATAGCCTGTCCTGCCAGAGCGCCTTGCGGACCACTGTCACTGAAAGTATTAACACTCAGCATAAGGTTACGAACCACTGCAGAGCCGCTTAATGTAGTAAACAACGATTTCGACAGCCCACTAACTGTATGCATACCACCATCCAGAAAACCTTTAAATTCTGAAACGGCAGGAGTGCCAGAGGCATCTGCGGTAAGCCGATAATGCCCTGTGGGATTGGTAATCTCCGAAAGACTTGTGATTTCTGTAAAGTCCGTTGGCTCCTCATTATTAATCGGTGGATCAATATTCAGTGTAATCTCTATTGGTGCTGTTAATGTTTCTGGCGAAGTTACCTTTGCGGTTACTTTTAAAGTCCCTGTAACTGCACCTTCGGGCAGACTTAAGACATTAATTTTAAACGTCGACTTATCTACATTCGTTTGCTCAAAGGTGGTTGACTCAAGATAATTCGCTACATCGCCAGTTACTTCCCATGTATAAACGATATCTTTCCTGCTGCCAGTACCTGCTATTTCCAACTCTATATTGTTATTGCCTGGTGCACCATTTATGTTACGCCAATGATAGGATTGAGCCGTAAAATTATAATTGCCCGTAGATGTTATGGTTGCTGTATTACCTGTTTTAATAGCATCAGGAATCCCAATACTATAGTCCGTTTTTAAGCAATATTTACTTGCAGACTCATAGGCATAGAAAGCATATCTGGTATTGTCCTGCCCGTTCGCTTTATAGAGGCTGACAGCATTGACTATACTTTGAGGAGATTGGTTTGGATTAAGCGCACAGAATATCTCCTGCACCATACCGCTGTTGGTATGTACTGCAAACTGGTAACAATAGGGGATAATATGATAAGATGGGTTATAGGTGCCATGATCTGAACGATATAATCGAAATTTATAGCGAGTATCATTGTCTGGTAGTTCAGTGGCACCAACTTTGGTAACACCATAGTTACTGATGGTATAATCCTTGTCGTCATAAAAGATATAACGACCCGTACTGACATTCTTGAACGAGTAATATCCTTCCGCATCAGGCACTATTTCCCAACTTATCTCTTGGTTTGGAGTTGCAGGATCCGCCAGTTGCGCTTTCTTCCCATTAGACATCAGTACACTATTTCCCGAATACTCTGCCTTATCGTATGGGAAACGTCTATTCCCGTCATTGACAAAGAACAATAGATAATTCTTTCCCTCAGCAGGTGTAAACGCCTTAGGTTGTACTGTCAGTTTAAACTCCTTGTTTTCACCTTTATAGGAAGTATCACCTATCTTTTCCTGATGTATCTTCAAGGCTATAGGATCAATAGGAGTCACCAAGTAGGTGGCTGTTGCAGTGACATTACTGGTTGTATTATTATAGATGACCCCAGCATCTGTATCGAAATCCCATTTATCGCCCCTGGTTGCATCAGTAGAAGCAGGCGCAGTCAGCATTGCATAAACACGCCTTTCCTGACCTGTGGCAGAAACTTTATTTTTTGACGCATCATCATTATCATTAGTAAACGAATAGTCTACCTTCTGTTTATAGTAAGCACGTAAATATGTATACAATTGCGGAGAGCCTACAGTCAATGTAGTGGCATTGTCGCTTGCCAGATGAGGACCATTCCAACTGGTCTCGTTTCCTATGGTCATTTCACAGGCTGTGTACTTCAAGGAAAGTTCTGCATTATCACGAAGCACAGGGGTAGTATTATCTAATCCCAATATTTTTGTAGTGCCCTGTAGTTGGAAACGCTTCTTGCCACCGTCATCCACCAAATCCCATTTCGTATCAGCAGTGACAGAGAGATAAAGTGTTGCACCTAGACTGCTGTCAACAGCATTTAGGTAGTACATATTGTTACGCAAATAGCCGTCAGAAGAATACACCCAGTAAGTGACACCATTATCATCATACCCATTACCAAAACGGAATGTGCCGTCATTGCCCACAATACCTTTATATTGCTTTAGATAGCCTTTGTCCTTATTGTGTATGGCGTAATACTTATAGGTCTGCGCTTCCACAGCCCCCGCAAGTACCATCAAACACAAGAGGCAGAGGGTTCGCAGGAGTTCCCACGCAGGGAACTGATAGTTCCCTTGGGGGGAACTGGTAGTTCCCTTGGGGGAAACTGGTAGTTCCCACGTAGGGAACTGCCAGGAAACAAACATCTTTTGTATCGTTATCTTACTATTCATATTCCTTTTTCACAATGTTTCGTTATTATTTGCCATGATAAACTTCTCTAATACAGATTTATCAGGTAGTTGCAACAGATACGTTGAGACGAACAAATTATTATCCATTCCCGCCGTAGCATATTCTACCATTTTTCTGCCAGCCTTCGTACAAAGTAAGATACCTATAGGAAGATTGTCCCCTTCGTGCATTTCATTTTCTTTATAATAAGACACATAAGCATTCAGTTGCCCCAGATGCTCATGACGAAATTCATCATTTTTCAGTTCTACAATTACATTACAATGCAAAATACGATGGTAAAACACCAAATCTGCATAGTAATACTCATCATCGATAATGAGTCGCTTCTGTCTGGCTTCGAAACAGAATCCCTTACCCATCTCTAAAAGGAATTCTTGTAGATGAATTAGCAATGCATCTTCTATGTCACCCTCTTTCAGCACTTCTGTTGCACTCAGACCTAGGAACTCAAAAGTATAGGGTTGACGGATGTCTAATGCTTGTAGACTGTTGCCAGAAGGTAGAGAATTAATAATTGTCTCAGGATTCTTGCTCACACTTAAACGGACATGAAGGTTCGTGACAATAAATCGATGTAGTTCACGTACGCTCCATCCACATCTGATACATTCTTTTTCATAGAACAAACGGACTGTTTTATCATTGATGTGGACTAACTCCGTAATGTGCGCAAAAGACAATTTGCTGACCAAAGTATTACCATCCGTAACAGAATTAACCAACGCTGTCGGTTGAATTGAACGTTGCTCGTCTGTTTTTTCAGATTCAGCCAACAGCATTGGTTGAATCTGAAAAAGATCTGCGACTTGTGGATAGCAAGTATAGAAGAGCCTGCTATTCTGGAAAAGGGTTACGTTCAGTCCTCGTGTTTGCAGTGACTCTTCAAGGTTCTTCAGTAATTTCTGACCATATGCGGCACGATCTTTCCCCCTTTGCTGATATTCCACGATAAAGAAGCCTATTAGCCAATTACGCATAGTGGCATAACGGTTAATTGCTTTTACCGCAGCCTGATACGAGAAATGGTGGACGTTTTTGACCGCACTGACTAAATCGTCAAAAACAATATTTGGACGATTCTCCCATTGGGACAGTGCGGGAGTGAATACACTTGACTTGTGCAACTCGTTTTCCATCTTCTTTATCTCACTTAATCATTTTAACGTAAGTTTCTTCTGGATTCGTCCACCATCGGCACGGACGATGTAGACACCAGCGACAGGAATATGACGCTCGATGGTCTCGCCTGGCTGGATGGTGAAGTTAGCAATGGTAACACCACCGACATTGACGATACGCACATCAGCCTCATGGATGAGGGATGAGGTGACTGCAATCTCATGCTTGCGGATGGTGAAGAGCAGACCACCCTCGCCTATCTCCTCCTTCGACGGGTCTTCATCGCCGATGGCGAATGACGAATCGTCGCTATCGAAGGTAATGTACTGGATGGACCTACGCGATGTGGATGGACCTGCCACGAAGTATGGACGGAACGGTACGAGGGCTGTAGGTGTTGTCACCTGCTCGAAACGATTGCCGTCGGCATTAAGCAGATAGCCCGTCTGCGCCTTACTGCTGTAGTTCGGTTTGAAGGTATAACCGTCGAGAGGAGTTCCCTCCTGCTCGTCATCACTGACCCCAATGGTGATACCTGTCTCAGAGACGAAGGAGATGACCTGCCTGTCAAGTTTTACAGGTGCCGGGTCTGCCGTATTCTTCGCTGTCCACTCACCGCTCAGGTCGAACTCATAATAGGTCTTGCCAGGGAATCCGACAATATAAGGCTGGGCAGCGGTCAGCAACGGATAGGAGGCAAGGGTACGTGATGTCGCATAATACTGCTGATAGGTATCCTGGTTGGCATCCTGTCGGTTATTCCAATTGTAGTAATAATCCCACAGGAAGGTATTGTCAACCGTCTTATTGGCTCCGTCTGCTGTCGGATAATTGAAGGTAGCGGTGAAGGTGTCACCTGTCTCTTCCTTCTTACCCTGATACTCACGCAGCCAGTATTCATGACCTATCTTCGTACCATTCTCGTCTACCGAGCGGCTACCACTGTAGAAGTGAGTGATCTCACCCTTCTGCTGCGTCGTGATAAGTTCGGCGGTAAACGGCAGACTAACCGTCTCCCAACCATCTGCCAGACTGACGTAGCGGTCTGGAGTACGCTGGTGCCACATGCGCTTACCGTTAGCAAAGCGGTAACTGATAGGACAGTTGAAGTCTCGCTTGTCGACCATCAGATGATCGACAGTTGCCCTGAGGTTGCTCTGTACCAGATGACCATATATAGACAATGTTGGTGCGGAGTTAACCCGACGATAGCCGTCATTGATATAATAAGAGGTGTAATCTGGCTCCACGAAATAGTCGGTCAGCACCTCATCGGTCTTAGCGTTCTTACCTGCCTCCGGCGCATAAACCAACAAGTTCGGTGTCTCACCGTTGTTCACGATGCCAAGCAGTCCCTCCTCGTCATCAAGAATTGGCTGATAGAAGAGTTTGCCATTGAGTCCTAACTTATAGACGTTGTCGTCATGTCCCGCAAAGTCGATTGCCGTCATATTCGGATATGCAGGTTTCAGGTCTGTGTCGGTAATGGTCTTAGGAGCCGAGTAGGCGGCAAGATTTGCCCAGAGGTTGAAGTGGGCGACATCCATCTCCTTGCTCTGGTAGTAGGCTGGAGCACGATAGACACGATTGCTGAGGTTGTTGACCGTCAATCGTCCACCACTCTTGGTGATGTGTGTCGGCAAGTCATTATGAGGACGTGACGAGTTATAGCCATAAGTCAAGGTCTGTCCGAAGAAGATATAGTCATCAGGCCAGATAGGAGCATAGTTGATGATGGTGGTGTTTCCATCATGCGTCACCCTCATACGCTCATCATAAGACTCAGGGATAGAACCTGCCGCATAGATGAAGTCACCGTCCTTATAGCGATCCTCCACATAACCGACATCACCATAGGTGGCATCAGGTTCTGAAGGATAATAGCCTATGCTCATCTGCTCTTGCAGCGTTCCATTCTCTGACTTCAAATACTGGTAGGACGTACCACTCGTCTGACTCTTGTCGTAATAGCGTTTGTTCAGATAGAAGTCATTGAGGTTATAGGCTACCGTACCATTATAGAACTCCTGCTCTGACATCGGACGAGCCAGACCACGACCATTACTTGTGGTATTGTAAGTCTTCGTCGCTGGATAGTAGCAGTTGACAATCTGTGCGCCACTTTCTCGTGACGGGTTGCCAAAGACGGCACGGACGCTACCGTCAGGTGTGCCTGTAGTACTGATCCAACAGTTCTCCACATAGCCCTCCACACCAGTGTCAACAACACCTGCTGACGTGAATGATCCCGTCACACCGAGGTTATAGACACTACCACAGAGATTGCCGAACAGAGAGTTATTCAGTCCACTGATGGTATAGCCGTCACCATGCAGGTTACCAGCGAAGCACTGGGTTGAATTACCAACTGGTGTCCAGTCAGTATATGCCTTCGGACTGACATCGCTATTCAGGATGAACTCCAGGTCAGCACCGCCCTTGACATGGCTATCGAGCGACTCATGACCAGCCAATCCGTTGACACTCAGGTCGAAGAAATCCTTCAGCAAGTCGAGTTCACTCTTTGTCGGATCACTCTCACATTCCCTATTATCAATGTATATCTTCGAATTGCGCTCCACCTCAGGATGATCCACGTAGAGATGATGCTCCTTATCCTTCATGATGGCATCGATGTCGTGGTAGTTGGCGACCGACAATGGCACATAGTTCGAATAGGCCTTGCCCAGATAGGTCTTCGAATAGAAGGCAAGGAATACCTTCTGGTTCTGATACCAATAGAGGGGTGTTCCGTTGATCGTGAAAGGAGTACCATTACGGTGCAGCATCGCATCCTCCTCGGAGTTGAACAACTCCCATCCACTGGTCAATATCTCATAGAGACCCGGATTAACGGAAGGCGCCTTCAGTCCCAATGTCTTACCCGGCAGCACAGTAGGTGGTGTGCTCAGCAAACCAATCTCCGGTGCACCGCTCTCCAACTGCAAGTGGATATTGATCACGTGCAACTCATTGACCAGACTAACGCCATCGCCCTCATCATCAGCCTCATAATAGGTGTACTGATAAACCACACTGATGACCTTCTCCGATGTCACATCCTTGGCATTCGACTCACGGGATACGTACAAGGTCGTCGTCTCTGTAGGCTCCATACCCTGAATGGAGAAGAACTTCTGGTAGTTAGGCACTTTATCACTATCGCCAAAGACGGTCGCGGAGATGACAGAACCTACTTCTCCTGCCGTTCCACGCTCTGTTGAGAAGGATGCTGATGGAGTGTATGCCTCATAACAGTAGAATTTGACAGTAGGAGTAGCCGCTTTCTGGAAGGTCACGATGTCCACCAAATCCTTGTTCTCATCTGTCAGTGAACGATAGTCTTTCTCACTGATGTCCTGTCCCTTGGCATAAGGTGTACCACTGTTGATGATGTTCTCTGTGACAACATATACCGTCTGAGTGTCGGCACCCGCATCAATCTGTATTCTCGTGTAATGGAGTTGATCGTTCCTTACCTTCTCAAAGGCTTCCCGATTGATGGCATCACCACTGGAGATGGTGTGGCTGGTACCGTCTGTGTCATAGTATGTCAACGTTCCCGTTCCAGTGTATGCCGCCTCATACTCCACCGACTTCACGTCACTATAAGGACTATGGTAATAGGTCGACGTATAGCCCTCGCCATGATACTGTGGGTCTACCAATACGTCGAAGGCGTCGTAGTTGAAGTCGAAGTTGTCACGGGCATCCGTCAACGAGCACCATGACTTGATGGCACTGTAGTTCTCTCCTGCCTCGAAATACTGTCCGCCATAGAGTCCCTCTCTGGTGATGTAATAGGCATCAGACAGATGCGACTTCACATATTCAAGTGCCTGAGCATCGTCGATCTCGTCGGCATTGATCTTATTGTTGTTATACGTCTTGTATTTCTGAGCAAGAGCCTCAAGGTTGGCATCTGTTGCCGAAACCAACTCGCCCAGAAGTATATAGTCCTCATCACCCATCTGCAGGGTGTTGATGCAGACCATCGCAGGTGCGAAGTTAGACTTGTCGGCTAACGCATTGTATTCCGTTCTGGAGATAGCATTGCCTGCCTGAGTGTTTCCGAAATCTGCCAAAGCGATATAAGCAGGCTCGACACTTGCCTGCCCTGTAGGTTGCTGAGCCATCCTGCCGACAGTCGACGTATAGTCGTCATAGACTTCCTTAGAGACAATCTCTCCTACCCCGTACTCTCGCTGACCATACAAACCAGACTCTCCCGTCAGGGTGAATGTCGGACCCTCACGATATTTCGACTTATCGGTGGCGGACAGGTTATAGGTCTCTTTCGTTATCTTTTCACCGTCAACGGTCTTGATAGGACTATACCAGTCGTCCCAGTACTTCGGACTATTCATATCCAGCGTGAGCACATAGCCCGTGTCATGGCTGATATTATTAGACGGATGGAACAGCGTGGCAAGGTCGGTGACCTCCTTCTCATACTTGTCAAGGATTGCGGGAGGATTAGCCAAGAATCGCTGGTAGGCGGTCTGTGCCTGACTACCGCCATGCACTGTGGCATCATTCTCCAGCACATAGGTTCCGGAAGGATAGAAAACACCATCCACATAGCAGGTGTCCACATTGACATAGGTATCCTTCACAAAATACTTCTGCTCATTCTGCGACAACTGGTTCCAATCCCACCAGGAGATGACGTCATTCAGATGATAGGTCATACTCTCGTTATCGACCTTCACTCCATCTTGAGAGATCTTGGCACTTCTTGCCTCATCAGCATAGTAAGCATAGAGGTTAGGCTGTACGTTGAGCAGTTTCAATTTTCCGTTCGAGCCTGCCGTAATGGTCAATGGTATTCTCACCTCCTTCGAGTAGGCAGAGGCAGAGCCTGCGTATGCTGAAACTACCTGATCGTAGATATATACCTCACCCTTAATATACCAATAGTGGGCTGGTGACTTCTGATATTGGTCGTTATAGATACCGTTATTCGGATAGCAGTCGTCGACGATACGCTTCTCCTTATGGATGAAGTTACCAGAGGTCTGCCATGGATGAAGTTCCGACTTACTATAACTGTACATTTTATTGGTACGTGCCTCATCACCGTTCATCTTGTTATAATCAGAAAGAAGAACATTGTCGTAAGAGGCAACTGTCGATCGATCTCCATGCTCATTGCGGGCATAGACATAGCCACCACCCTCGATATCCTTCTTCACATTGATGAGGTCGAGTTCGATAATACCCGTAATGTCACCATAGACCTTATTCTTTGACGTACTCTTCTCTGAGGTCAGTTCCAAGAACACACCAGAGGCAAGAGCCACTTGATTAAGGGCTGTACCATTGTTACGGTCACGCTTGTCTATATGCTCTGTCTTCCAGTCATAATAGGTGTGACCTTTGTCCGTTTTGCTATTACCATTTCCAACATATCTGTAAGGATCGGTAAAGTGCACATCACTGGTCAATCCTCCCAGATAATTCACCACGCTATAAATACCAAAGTAGTTGCCATGCAGGGCATGTTTCAAATCCTTATAGTCATCTGGGTCTTGGTCTTTAGGATCTGCGGCGGGCGTGACTCCAGACTTTAATACCAAGTCTTCTGCTATCACAGACCGCTTCTGGTTCAACGACAATTCTCCTATGCGGTTGATGGTATACTCCGTAGCATCTGCAACATCAGCAACACGGTCCTTTGCACCTTGTAATACCAGACGACTGCCAAACACACCACAGAAGTCGGCACGCTGAATCGTGTTCAGCAGACGACCCGCATAGATAGAGCAGAAACCATATTGTATCCAGTAAGTCTCATTCTTATATGCCTCTGGAAGGGCATTATACTCATCCTCATCGATTCGATCATTCGCTTGATAATTCTTATCTCCGATGGTAACATCCTGCTGACACAGGTATTCCAGTTTGAAGTAAGCACGCTCACGGTTGGTCAGTTTCCGATACTCGTCCAAAGAGATCTGCTGGTTCAGACCATAGTAGTCAGTACCATAGTTGGTGATATTCAACTCACGATAGCCACCAACCAACGACAAGTTACCGCCACCATAAAGACCACCCGTATGCTCCGTACCCACTGTGATGAAGTCATGATGATAGACATCATAAAGTGTTGCAGTGGTATTTCCGAATACCGTCGTAGCATTGTTGTAACTCTCACTATTAGAAGACACGTTACCACCAGCAAACACGGCGTTGCGGATCTGAATACCACGCTCATCGGGGTCTTCGGGATTGACAGAGCCATCGGGTAATCTATCGCCTGTATACAGATTCGTCCATCCCGTTGCAGTCTTGTCGGCAGGCAACGTGTTCAGGTAATCGGTAGGCACATAATCATAAGGTCCATAAGTCTTTCCACCAAAAGAAATAGAAGTTCCATTCTTTCGAACCTGAAGCATGGGAGAGACTACCACCTTACAGTCCTCTGTCAACTTGCCATTCTCATCATTCTTGTCATAGTAATACCAGTGGTTGGGTGAACCGGTGCTTTGGGTATGAGAACCTGTGAAATAAGAGCCACTATAGACATAGCCGACATCACCACCGCCAAAGACGTTACCGTAGCCTTGTGCCACACCTTCCTCTGTACCGATCTCACCACCATGGATATACACCTCCGTCTGACCGAAGACGTAACCATCAGTATAGAAGCCATGCACACCACCATAGCCTAAGATGTTATAGCCTTTACCGCCACCGAAGATATTGCGCTTCACATGACCATTATACATCTCAATATGGGTCTTGCCTGGCATATAAATCGCTTCTATCGTACGATCCTTATTATCTTCTCCACTCTCCATGGTCTTACCACGTCCGATAGTAGCGATCTCA
>JAFTGH010000032.1 GCA_017458005.1 Prevotella sp.
GAGGTGGTCCATGTGACGCATCTCATACACTTGCCTCATATCGTTGATACGATTGGAGGACTTTACATAAATGTTTTCTTTAGGTTGTCTCACCATACTTTTTCAAACTTTTGGTGTCAACCTTATTTAAAATAAGACATTCCATGTATTTGAGGCTTACTTTCAAGGTGTTTGTAGCGTTCAAACGGGTCGAATGTAACGTTCATCCTTTCTTTATTTAAATTGTTAATGTATATGATGATGTGTATTTATTGTCTTATAATGGTTTTATTTGTTTATATTTTGTTGTTTCGGAAAATATTCTTATTTTTGCATGCGAATAAAATATGTTACGTATATGACGACATTAGAATTGAATGCGGAATTATACCGTGCCATGGGCGAAATCGCAGACGATGAGACGCTGATGGCGAAGGTATTAAAGTACGTGAAGAGTCTGACTCCTGTAAAAAAGAATAAAAACTCTAAGAACTGGGCTAACCGTTTTGTTGGCGCATGGAAAGACGATCGAACAGCAGAAGAAATAATCAGCGATATTCGTGAAAATAGAACTACAAATAGTAGGGAGATCGAGTTATGAAGAAATATCTGCTTGATACGAGCATCTGCGTGTTTCTTTTTCGTAACAACCAAGAGGTAGCGCAACGGCTGAACAAAATTGGACATAAGCGTTGTTTTATCTGTGATGTAGTTTTGGCAGAACTTCGCTATGGAGCCTTTAAGAGCAATCGCACGAAAGAGAACTTGAAACTGATTGATGATTTCGTGAAAGAAGTGCGTGTGCTACCCTTTGCTGATAGTATTGATGCTTACGCTCAAGAAAAGGTGCGTCTTAAGGATGCAGGCAAGCCGATTGAGGACTTCGACTTGCTGATAGGCTGCGCTGCCAAGGCGGCTGGTCTGACAATAGTGACACACAACGTGAAGCACTTCAGCCATATTGAGGGACTGGAAATCGAAGATTGGATTAAATAATACCCCTTCTCTCCTATCCTCCAATAATTATATTACCTGAACAGTCATGCACCCGCTCAGATGCTGGCGGCCGGCCTACAAGCCTCTTGTCGGATTAGATATCCGTTTCCCTGCCGGGGGGCAGGCAAACAAAGAAAGAATCCTTTTTGGAACCTGAAAGTAAACTTTCGTTGCCAAAAAGGATTCTTTCTTTGAGCCTCTTGTCGGATTCGAACCAACGACCCCGAGATTACAAATCACGTGCTCTGGCCAACTGAGCTAAAGAGGCGGGTGGGCAGCGAACTGTATCGCGCCGCTACAACCAAGTACCCTTGCTATGTTCCCATCCTGGGGGATTCCGAGGGAGCTGGCCGTACAGGACTGCCCGTTTTTTGCGTTAGCGGCTGCAATGTCAGTGCAAACCGAACGCAGAGAGTTTACTCTATGCTGAGGTGCAGCCTGACATCGAGTCGTTTTTGCGACTGCAAAGGTAATAAGTTTTTTTAGAATAAACAAATAAAATTTGGTTTTTTGCTCACTTAATCGTACCTTTGTAGCCGAATTAAAATAGTATGACACCACAGGAATATGTACAACTGAAGGCATTTGCCCGCCAAGACGGGGCAATGCTTGCTTTGTTGTGGATTGGCAGTTTCGTCTGCTACATCCTCGGACTGTCGAATCCCATGTTGGGATTTGTCGCTATGGTGATGATTTGTTCGACACCTTTCTTGGCGGCAAGTCGACTGCGCCATTTCCGTGACTACGGCAGGGAGGGCATCATCTCTTTTGCCCGCAGTTATGCGTATACCGTTCTGACTTTCTTCTATGCCGGGGTGCTGCTTGCCATCGTCATCTACCTCTATTTCGCCTTTATGGACAAGGGCTTCCTGCTCAGTAAGGTGCTGGAGGTGTTGCAGTCTCCAGAGGGGAAGCAGGCTATTCAGGCTTACGGTTTAGGAGCAGAGATGGACGAGAACATCAAGTTTATCTCAGGGCTGCGTCCCATCGACTATGCCCTGAATATGCTGACTATCAATATCATCACTGGGTTTGTGCTTGGCGTCCCTATTGCGGCTGTGGTGAAAAGGGTAAAAGGGTGAAAAAGTAAAAAGGTAAAGAAGTAAAGAAGGGAAAAAGGGAAGAAATGGATATATCAGTTGTAATACCTTTATATAATGAGGACGAGTCGCTGCCCGAACTCTATGACTGGATAGAGCGTGTGATGGCAGCCAACAATTTCAGTTTCGAGGTGATCTTCGTGAACGACGGCTCTACCGACCGCTCATGGGATGTCATCACCGAACTGGCGGCACGCTCGGAGCACGTGAAGGGCATCAAGTTCCGTCGCAACTACGGCAAGAGCCCTGCCCTCTATTGCGGTTTCAAGGAGGCGCAGGGTGATGTCGTCATCACGATGGACGCTGACTTGCAGGACTCTCCCGACGAGATTCCAGAACTGTATCGGATGATCAAGGAGGAGGGCTATGACCTCGTATCAGGCTATAAGCAGAACCGCAGGCAGGGTGACCCGCTGTCAAAGACGTTGCCCACCAAACTCTTCAATGCCACAACCCGCAAAGTCAGCGGAATCAAGAACCTGCATGACTTCAACTGTGGACTGAAGGCATATCGTAAGGAGGTGGTGAAGAACATCGAGGTGTTCGGTGAGATGCACCGTTTCATCCCCTACCTCGCCAAGAACGCTGGTTTCGACAAGATTGGCGAGAAACCCGTACACCATCAGAAACGCCAGTACGGCAAATCGAAATTCATGGGGTGGAACCGTTTTGTGAACGGCTATCTCGACCTGATGACCCTCTGGTTCCTGGGAACCTTCGGCAAGAAGCCCATGCACGTCTTCGGATTCTTGGGAACCCTCGTCTTCATCGTCGGCTTCTGTGCCGCTTTCTATCTGGGAGCGGAGAAGGCATGGGCACTCTATAACCATATCCCCATGCGACTGGTGACTGACTCACCCTACTTCTACATCGCCCTGACGATGATGATGATAGGTACCCAACTGTTCCTTGCGGGCTTCTTGGGCGACTTGATCAGTCGCAACAGCGCAGGGCGTAACGACTATCAGATAGAGGAGGAGATCAGATGCGGAAAATAATCGTCTTCGCGCTCATGCTGATGGCTGTCGGGGCATGTACCAGCATTGACTGCCCCGTACAGAACAAGGTATACACGGTGTATAGCCTAAAGAAAGCCAACGGGACTACCGACACGCTGAAGGCCGACACCCTGACTATCACCATCAAGCGCGCCGACGGTACCGACTCGACACTGCTGAATCGTGCCACTGGCATTTCCACCTTCGATCTCAACATCAGTTACACCCAGCCCGAGGACGTATTCTACTACACCCTGCTCGACACGTTAGGCAACACCTATCATGATACGATTTACGTCAAGAAAGAGGATGAGCCGCATTTCGAGTCTGTCGACTGTCAGGCGACCTACTTCCATCGACTGACTGACGTACGCTTTACCCTGCATATCATCGACTCTGTCGTTATCAATCACTCAACGGTAAATTATGACACATCGAACGAACATTTCCACGTCTATTTCAAGACTCGCTATTAGTCTTGCGCTGCTCATGGTGGCATCGACGGCCCATGCGCAACTGAAAATGTTCCGTATGGAGAAGGACTCGATACCCCTGTTCCGAGGCTTCTCCGTCTCGTTTGACCTGGTGGGTCCTGCCCAACTGCTGCTGAGTGACCATGGTGAGATAGAGGGAGCCTTGCGCATCAACCTGCACGACCAGTGGTTCCCTATCGTCGAGGTGGGCGTGGGCAAGGCTAACCACGAGAAAGACGAGGTGACAGGACTCACCTATAAGACGACGGCTCCCTACTTCCGTGCGGGTATCGACCTGAACCTGTTGAAGAACAAACACCAGTCGAATCGCCTCTATGGCGGCATCCGCTACGCCTTCACCTCCTATAAGGCAGACATCATCCGAGAGGCGTTGCCCGACCCGGTATGGCAATACGAGAGCGGCTTCGGAGTGGAGGGTATGAAATGCTCGATGCACTGGCTGGAACTCGTCATTGGTATTGACGCCAAGATCTTCGGACCCCTGCATCTGGGGTGGAACGTGCGCTATAAACGACGTGTCAGCCACAAGGAAGGCGACATCGGACAGACCTGGTATGTGCCAGGCTTTGGCATCAACGACCAAGACAATATCGCTGCTAACTTTAACGTGATTATTGATATTTAGGGGATGGATGAGAGACGCAAGAAGAAACTCATGTGGCAGTTGCCTTTCCTGACGCTGCTGATTGTCGGGACGGTACTGATTATCCGACAGCAACAGGTGATGCCTTATCAGACCAATGAAGGTTCTGTCTTCGGCACCTTCTACCATATCAGTTACCAGTCTGACAAGGATTACCATGAGGATATCAAGGCTGCCTTGCAGCAGGTAGACACCGCCCTCTCCATGTTTAATAAGCAATCTGTCATCTCCCGCATCAACCGAGAAGACGGTGGGGAAGTCAATGAGATGTTTCTGGAGGTTTACCGTAAAGCCGAGGAGGTGTCGAAGGACACCAACGGAGCCTTCGACATCACGGTGGCACCCCTGGTCAACGCATGGGGCTTTGGGTTCAAGAATGGCGAGATGCCTACCCCCCAGCAGGTGGACTCCATCCGCCAGTTCGTGGGATGGCAGAAAGTGACACTCAAGGGGAATACCATTCAGAAGAAAGACCGTCGGGTGATGCTCGACTGCTCGGCAATAGCCAAGGGCTATGGCGTTGATGTCGTCGCAAAGGTGCTGAAGGACAAGGGGGTTACCAATTTCATGATAGAGATAGGAGGAGAGATCATCACCCATGGCATCAGTCCGAAACGGGTGCCTTGGAAGGTCGGAGTCATCAAGCCCACCGACGACTCCCTTGCGACAAGTAATGAGTACCAGACGATTCTCAACGTCACCTACAAGGCGATGGCAACCAGTGGAAACTATCGCAACTATTATTATAAAGGTGGGAAGCGCTATGCTCATACCATCGACCCTAAGACGGGCTATCCCGTGCAGCATAACATCCTCTCGGCTACCGTACTGGCTCCCGACTGTGCCACGGCTGACGCCTATGCCACCTCATTCATGGTGATGGGACTGGATGGTGCGAAGGAAATCCTGGAGCGTCACCCGGAACTCATGGCATACCTTATATATAATGATAAGGACAACCAACTCGCCGTCTGGTTCTCTCCCTCTCTCAAAGACAAAATAGAAGAGTAATGTCAGCCCTCCATCTATACGATAAACTCTTGCAGTTTACCCTCTTCCAGGGAATGAGCCATGCCGACCTGATGGAGGTCGTCACCCATACTAAGATAGGATTCCACAAATTCCCCAAGGGCAAGCGACTGGTGAGTGCGGGGGAGCCATGCAGCCGTCTTTCCTTCCTCATCAATGGCAGTCTGCAGGCAGAGCATGTCGCCGACAACCGTGCCTATCGGGTGATAGAACGCCTGTCAGCGCCTTACCTGCCAGAGCCTGAGAGACTCTTTGGCATCCACCAACAATACTCCCACACCTACACGACACTGACGGATGTCAACCTCATCACCATCGACAAGCAGGAGGTGATGCTCCTCATGGAGACACAACTGGTGTTCCGCCTCAACATGGTCAACCTGCTGGCGACAGAGACGCAACGACTGCTGCACCACCCTTGGCGAACTTGTCCGAAATCACTCCGTGAGCGTATCATCCTATTCTTCTTCGCCCACTGCCAGTACCCGGCAGGTCCTAAGACGTTCTATATCCTCATGCAACAATTAGCCGACCATCTTAACGATAGTCGGCTGGATGTCTCACAAGCCCTTAACGGACTACAGGCTGACGGTCTGCTCACCCTTCATCGTGGTCGCATAGAGATTCCCATGCTCGAACGACTACTGATGTGAGATATGAAGTCCACCCGTCTCTATGTCTCCAGAACCTCGAGATGTCTTATTGAGTTGTCTGACCGTACCTGTCAGCGTGATGTCTCCTGAGCCAACCAAGCGGCAGTTGACCACCTGACACTGGTCGCAATGCACTTTGACATCACCGGAGCCTTTCAGTTCTATCTGCGTCTGCTCCACCTTGCTCTGTCTGATCTTGACATCGCCAGAGCCCACCAGTTCGATAGTAGACTGTCGCGCCTCCACAAATTTGATCTCCAGATCACCAGAGCCAACGACAGAGGACTTGACGCGGTCGCAGATAATATCCGTAAACTCAATATCGCCAGAGCCTCGCAGACTCAAGTCGAGATTGTCCGTGTCCACCTTGCTCTTACACTCAAAGTCTCCAGAGCCCTGCACCTCCACGCCAATCAGGTCGGGAGAGGTGACATAAACGGTCACGTCATTATCCTTCAGACTATTGAAATTAAACACGCTGCCGCTCTTGATGCTGACCACCAGACAGTTCTTCTCCACACGTGTCACCACATTCTTGATGATGCTCTTAGGAGCCTTCACACGGACAGACCATGTCTTGCCCTGCGTGTATTTGATGTCAGGAGAGCCTTGCAGGCGGATTCTCTCAAACCCCTTCAAAGGACGAGTCTCCACCACCTCGTTCTTAGAGGTGAAGGCATAGAGTTGGGTACTGCATACGATGGCGAAGAGCGCCACTAAAAATAAAAACAACTTTTTCATAATCTTACCGTTTTAATTGATTTTTGTCTGTTAGACGGAAAAGATGATGAAAAAGTTGCAAGCAACCGAGAAAATATCAGAAAGTGAAATGGAGGGTCATGCGGACACCATGCTTATGGGCGGTCGAATAACTGGTATAGTTCAACCGACGCACATACTCCACATGCAGCACTTTCAGGATATTATGGATACCCACCGACACCTCCCAATAGGGACGCTTCGGGTCCATGACATGCGAGCCCTCAGGGAAAGCCATCAGAAGAGGACTGTCGGCATTCTCCGCAAGGAAGGGATTATTCTTGTCGGAGAGACCGCCCCACAACATCTTAAAGCCAATATACTCACGCCACTTCAACTTCTTGAGCAACGGAATACGGTTGAAGATCTTTCCGTTCAAGTCCCAGGCGACGATGGCAGACAGGAAGCGGTCATTCAGGAACTCCATATTATTCACCAGACTATACATATTCTTATGCAGGATATACGAGAGGTCAGCCTCTGGCATGCACAACAAGGGGAAAGGTACTTGCTCCCACTGGACACCGCCCTTCAGATAGACATCCAGTTTTCCCCAACTGTTGAGCCAGAAACGCTGGGTAATGCTCAGTTCACTATACTGATAGTTGTAATCACCACCTAAGAAGCCCTTGATACCGATTGTGTGTCCCAGTCGGAACACAGGAGCGTCACGGTTCACCTTCCTCCGTCGCTGTTTCGTGTTGATATAGAGTGCCCCAGGACTGTATTCCACCTCAGCCCTCAACTCCGTGGTACGTATCTTGTCCGAGTGGCGTGGTTGAGTCTCGTCCCAGACAGAATAGACATCCATCGGGGTGAAATAGAGATGTCCACACGCCTCGTTCTCTTCCGTCTTCAGACTGACAACGGTCTTTAAGCCCGCATTCTCCTCTCGCTCAAAGGTCAGTTGCTGACGGTTATAGAACATCATGGCGTTCACCTTGCTCCATTTGAAGGCGGTAAACACATTATCCTTATCAGTCGTCAGGAACTTATCCGACGGAGAGCACACGTCATAGGTCGAGGTGAAAGTGAGCGTCCTCTGGGGGAACTCCTTCGGCAAGTACTCTTTCTCGTTGAACGAGTAAGTCAGTTCACCTTGATAGTAGGTCTTGTGCGATTTCCATCCACGTGCCAGATAGCCTTTCAGGAACCAGTGCTTATTGAGGTTCGCCGTCGTCTGCGCACTAATACGGGTACGCAGTCCGTCGATATAGTTCGTGGAGACGATGGTATTGATAGGACCGATATCCACCTTCGAGGGATTGCCCGTCTCGACATAGTTCTCGACCAGTGCTTTCAGTCCTAGCATCACGATCTTGAACCCTTTCATCTTCTCGAATCCCTTGACAAAATCTTTCATCTGCTCCTCTCCCTTCGTCAGGCTCACTTTTCTGAACTGCTCCCAGAAAAGGTCACTATGCGCCATGGCATCCGACTCCCTGACATCACGCTTCCCCTTGAACAACTGGTCGGGCAACGCGTCGAAGGCATAGTCTGTCAAGCGGGTGTTCCGCACGACGATTGCCTTCTCCAGGAAACTCAAGATCTCTATCTCCACCATCATGTCATCAACCGTCAAGACCCACTCACCTGTCGGCAACTGCGTAAACTCTTGTACGATACGGAGATTCTCCACGAAGTTGACGTCACTCTGCTTTGGAATCGTCAGGTCGCAACGCTTCACCTGAAAACTGGAGTCCTTGAGGATGTAGAGATCGCCACGGAATCCGAAGTCCTGCATATTGTTAGGAAGGAAATGCAGGTGAATACAACTGTCTCTCTCCACCTGTACGGTATCCTCAATATAGAAACGATAGAAACCGATAGCACCCCTGCCGATAGGAGACGTAAAGGGACGCTGGAGGAGTCGCACCTGATCATCATAGATATTCACGTCCGTGAAGACATCTTTCATGACGGTATTCATGATGTCACCAGTCTGGAACAGGTCACCGATTCCATTAGAGTTCTGACCTATGATGATATTCTTCTCGTCATGCGGATGACGGCGATAGAGCCGTTTCGTCACCGTCTCGTCAACGGAGATCGGGAGGATGAGTTTGTTGTTATAAGGACAGGTCTCTATCTGGTCGAGTATCCATTTCTTCTTACGGAAGATAGAGTGCTGCAGTTTCTCGGGAGTGATGTCATTTCCTGCCAGTGTCAGTTTCTGGTACTTATTATATTGGTAATAGTCCTTGTTCGACAGGTCGGTAAGTCGCTTATGGGCTATCACCTCACGCATCAGTTCCACGGCAGGGTTGTTCTTCCTGCTGTATCGCTGTCGTTTCGCCTTCACGGTCACGTTCTGCAATACTTTCAGGTCTGGCTGCAACTGGATATCTATCCTCGCAGGCGTACGGTCGTCTATCATCATGGTCTGCGGCACAAAGCCCACAGCACTGAAAGTCAATGCCCATCCTACATTCTTCTGTATCGTATAACGCCCGTCAAGTCCTGAGGCGACAGCCACCCGATGTCCTTTATACGACACGGTCACTGACGGTATCGCCATCTTCGTCTCCGCATCGGTAACCACACCCGACAGCAACACCTGTGCCTGCACTGAGAGGCACAGCATCCAAAAGAGCAGTAATAGAATAAATGGTTTAACTGTATTTTTCATCTCATATGGGAATATCCACCCAGAAAGTGGATCCTTTCTCAAAGACAGACTCCACACCAACCGTGCCACCTATCGCTTTGGCTAGACTGCGACAGATGCTCAGTCCCAATCCTGTACCTGGCACGAAATCGTCTACTTTGACAAATCGTTCAAAAAGATGCTCGTTGCATTTATCCGCAGGAATACCCTTGCCCGTATCACTGATCCACAGCCGTACACCAGACGACCGCTTCTCATAGCCGATACTGATACTGCCTGCCGACGTAAACTTCACGGCATTGTTCATATATTGGTTTAATATCTCTTTCAACCTGTCACGGTCGGTATGCACGATATCCTCGACATCCGACTCCTCCACAAAGACCTCCAAGTTCTTCTCCACACATAGAGACATATACTTCTCGACGATCTCACGAAGCAGGGGTACGATTTGGAAGTCCTCCTTGACGACACTTCCACTGTCGCCCGCCTCCAGTTTCGACATGTTCATCATATCGTCAAACAGGCGGAGCAAATGAGCGTTATTCTGTTTAATGAGTTTGATGAGTTCATTACGCTCCTCCTCACTCTGCGCCATCGGAAGGATATCGCTGAAACCTACGATGGCATTCAACGGCGTACGCACCTCATGGGTGATGTTCGCCAAGAAGGCTGACTTCAGGCGGTCGCTCTCCTCCGCATGGTTACGGGCATCTATCAGCGCATGCTCTATTTCTTTCCGCTCGTCAATACGCATACTGGTACCCACAATGGTCAATGGGTTGCCTGCAATGTCACGCTTGTCTACCGTGGCAAAAGTCTCCGACCAGTAGGTGTTCGTAGAATGGGGTATCATCACCTGATACTGCAGATGCATATCCTCCTGTCTTCCTTCCATCAGACTCAACATCGTCTCCCTGACTTTCTCCTTGTCGGCATCAACAATCTGACGGAGCATTGTCATGACGGGTGAATCAGCCTGAGGGACGTACGTGTTTGCCTTGTCACGATAGTCACTCTCAAAGGTGATGGTCCTTTGTGGGACATCAATACGCCATGTCGACAACTTCATTGCCTTCAGTACCAACTCATATTCGATATTATGACGCTTGACCTTCGCCAACTGCGCCAACTCTCCTTTTAACGCATAATAGTGTTTGACTTGCATGTAGAGCACCGCCAAAAGAACAACGACAACAGGTACGCCTAATACCCATGCTAGGATATCAAGCCTCATCATAGAATTGCTATCCGCCAATAAAATATGCGACATGATGACCATCATCTCTTTTATCTTTTTTGCAGTTTGGTGGCAAAATTACACAAAAAGATTCAGAATCATGAAAAAAAGGGGGATTTATTTTGTTCTTTGCGTACTTATTCGTAATTTTGCACTATATTTACGTAAATACATCATGACACAAAGTTTTGAACTCATCGCCAAGACCTTCATGGGCCTTGAGCCTGTTTTGGCGAAAGAATTGACGCAACTGGGCGCGGAGAATGTGCAGATAGGACGCCGTATGGTGTCCTTCACTGGCGACAAGGAGATGATGTACCGTGCCAATTTCCAGTTGCATACCGCAATCCGTATATTAAAACCCATCAAGCATTTCAAGGCGCTCTCGGCAGATGATGTCTATGAAGGCGTGAAGACCATCGACTGGACAGAGTTCCTGGAGTTGGACACGACCTTTGCCGTCGACTCCGTGGTTTTCTCCGAGGAGTTCCGCCATTCTAAGTTTGTCGCCTACAAGGTGAAGGACGCTATTGTCGACCAGTTCCGTGAGAAGACCGGCAAGCGTCCTAACATCTCCGTCACGAATCCAGACATCCGCCTGAACATCCATGTCGCGGAAGACCAGTGTACGCTGTCGCTGGACTCCAGTGGAGAGTCCCTCCACCGTCGTGGCTATCGCCAGGAGTCCGTGGAGGCACCCATCAACGAGGTGCTGGCAGCAGGCATGATTCTCATGACGGGTTGGCAAGGCGAGACTGACTTCATCGATCCGATGTGCGGCAGTGGCACTTTATTGATAGAGGCTGCGCTCATCGCCCGCAATATGGCTCCAGGACTGTTCCGCAAGGAGTTTGCTTTCGAGAAATGGAAGGACTTCGACCGTGACCTGTTCGACGCCATCTATAACGATGACTCCCAAGAGCGTGAGTTCAATCACCATATCTATGGCTACGACATTGACATCAAGGCTGTCAATACGGCACGCCTCAATGTCCGTGCAGCAGGACTCACCAACGACATCACGGTGGAGGAGGCTGACTTCAAGGACTTCGTCCAACCCAAGGAGAAGAGTATCATGGTGACCAACCCACCCTATGGCGAGCGTATCTCCACCCCCGACCTGCTCGGCACCTATAAGATGATTGGCGAGCGACTGAAGCATCAGTTTACGGGTAACGATGCTTGGATCCTCAGTTACCGGGAGGAGTGCTTCGACCAGATTGGACTGAAGCCTTCTATCAAGATTCCTTTGTTCAATGGCTCTCTGGAGTGCGAGTTCCGCAAATACCAGATGTTTGACGGTAAGATGCGTGTCTTCCGGGAAGAAGGAGGTACCGTGAAGACGGAGGAGGAGAAACGCCAGATGGCAGAGAAACGCCGCTTCAGACAAAACCGTGAGTTCAAGAAACGCTTGGAGGAACAGGAGGAGAACGAGGAGGCAGACATTCGCACCTTCCGTTTCCGCTCCTTGGAGAAGAAAGAGCCTAGAAAGACTAGGGACGCTAGGGAATCTAGGGACGCTAGGAAACCTAGGAATACTAGAGATTCTAGGGATACTAGAAAACCCTTTAAGAAAGGACATCATTTCGATAAGAAAAGAAGATTCGACGACCATGACGAAGATTAAGTCCCTACTTCTATTCCTTCTACTCACCCTATCCTACCTGCCTATGACTGCTCAGGAGAAAAAGTTCTTCACCCTCGAAGACCTGAATTACGGTGGCATCAACGCCCGTAAGTTCCTGCCTGAGAATCTTTGGCTGACATGGTGGGGTGACCAGTTGATGTACCTGGAGGCTGAGGAAGGAGGTTCTATTGACGCAAAAGGTAACAGGAGCAGTCTCTTCCTGTTGAAGGATGTGGGGGAGGAATGGCATTCTGCCTACGGTGCCTCTTATCCCTATCCTAACGAGACTCTCGTCATGCTCCAGAACAGCAGGCAGCGCATCCTCTACGACTGGCAGAAGAAGCAGATCGTGTGGCAGCAGACCTGTGAGGGAGAGACCCATGAGGAATGGAACAAGGTATCCAAGGCGGTTGCCTATGTCAAAGACCACCAACTCTATGTCCGCGACGCCCAAGATCAGGAGAGTCAGTTGACAACGGACGGCAGCCGTGAGATTGTCTATGGTGAGGCGGTCCACCGCAATGAGTTCGGTATAGAGAAAGGCACCTTCTGGAGTCCTGACGGACAACGTCTTGCGTTTTATCGCATGGACCAGACGATGGTGACAGATTATCCGCAAGTGGATATCGACCCACGTATTGCCTCTTACGAGCCCGATAAATACCCGATGGCTGGCGAGACCTCGCATGTTGTTACTGTGGGGGTCTATGACTTGGGCACCCAGAAGACTGTTTATTTGAAGACAGGTGATCCTACTGACCGCTATTTCACCAACATCGCCTGGAGTCCTGACGCGAAGACGGTCTATATGTTTGAACTCAACCGTGACCAGAACGACTGTCGCTTGGTGAGTTACAATGCGGCAACGGGGGAGCGGATGACGGAACTATACCGAGAGACCAGTGAGAAATACGTAGAACCCTTACACCCCATCCTGTTCCTGCCTTGGGACAACAGCAAGTTTATCCTACAGAGTCAGCGGGATGGCTATAACCACCTGTACCTTTATAATACGGAGGGACAACTGCTCAAGCAACTAACCAAGGGGAACTTTGTCGTACAGGAGGTCTTAGGTTTCAATGAGAAACTAAAGAGTATACTGATTACCTCTAATGAAGCAAGTCCTATCCAGCATAACACCTATGCCATTAATATCAATAACGGGAAACGGACGTTGCTGGATAATGGACGAGGCTCCCATCATGCCGTCCTCTCTGAGAGTGGCGCATGGTTCTACGACAAATACACAGAGCCAGATGTGCCACGCAATATCGACCTCGTACAGGTGAAGGGCGGTAAGGCACAACGGCTGCTGACAGCCGAAGACCCGTGGAAGGGCTACCAGCAACCTGTTTTCGAGTGTGGAACGATCAAGGCTGCTGACGGCATCACCGACCTCTATTACCGTATGGTGAAACCGTCCGACTTTGACGCTACGAGGAAATATCCCACCGTAGTCTATGTCTATGGTGGTCCCCATGCCCACAATGTGGAGGCGGCATGGCACTGGTATAGTCGGTCCTGGGAGACCTACATGGCACAGAAAGGCTATATCGTCTTTATCCTCGACAACCGTGGCTCTGAGAACCGTGGTCTTGCCTTCGAGCAGGCTACCTTCCGCCAACTCGGACAGATCGAGATGCAAGACCAGATGAAGGGTGTCGACTACCTACGCTCCTTACCGTATATCGACATAGACCGCTTGGGAGTACATGGCTGGTCGTTCGGCGGGTTTATGACCATCTCCCTGATGACGAACTATCCCGAGACCTTCAAGGTTGGAGTGGCAGGCGGTCCTGTCATCGACTGGAAATGGTATGAGGTGATGTATGGCGAGCGTTATATGGACACCCCGCAGACCAATCGGGAGGGCTATGAGAGGACCTCTCTGATTCCGAAGGCGAAGAACCTGAAAGGCAAACTCCAGATCATCACGGGCTATAACGACAACACGGTCGTACCACAGCATTGTCTGTCGTTCCTGAAAGCATGTATTGAGGCTGGTACCCAGCCCGACTTCTTCGTCTATCCTGGTGAGCCCCATAATATGCGAGGGCATGCCAGCGTCCATCTTCACGAGAGAATCACCCAGTATTTTGAAGACTACCTGAAATGAAAGAAGAGCAAATCCTAGTCAGCATTACAGGACAAGACCGTCCTGGACTCACGGCAAGCGTGATGAGCATCCTTGCCAAGTTTGACGCACAGATCTTAGACATCGGACAGGCAGACATCCACTCCACCCTCTCCTTAGGTATCCTCATCCGCATGGATGAGATGAACTCCGGACTCGCCATGAAGGAACTACTTTTCAAGGCTACCGAACTGGGTGTGAACATCGGGTTCTCGCCTATCAGCGATGATGAGTATGAGGACTGGGTGGGACATCAGGGCAAGAACCGCTATATCCTCATGGTCATGGGACGACAGTTGGAGGCTCGCCAGATAGAGGCGGCAACCCGTATCATCGCAGACCAAGGACTGAACATAGACTCCATCCTGCGCCTGACTGGTCGTAAGAGTATCAAGAACCCAGGTAAGCATGTCCGTGCCTGCATCGAGTTCTCGCTGCGTGGAGAACCGCGCGACCGTCAGGAGATGCAGTCGAAACTGATGCGCCTGTCGCAGGAGATGGAGATCGACTTCTCTTTCCAGCGTGACGACATGTTCCGCCGTATGCGCCGTCTTATCTGCTTCGATATGGACTCCACCCTTATCCAGACCGAGTGTATCGACGAACTTGCCGAGCGGAATGGTGTGGGGGCTGAGGTACGTGCCATCACAGAGAGTGCCATGCGTGGGGAAATCGACTTTAAGGAGAGTTTCACCCGCCGTGTCGCCTTACTGAAAGGACTTGACGTGAGTGTCATGCAGGACATCGCCGAGCACCTGCCTATCACGGAGGGTGTCGACCGTCTCATGAATATCCTCAAGACCTGCGGCTATAAGATTGCCATCCTCAGTGGTGGATTCACCTATTTTGGAGAACACCTGCAACGCAAATACGGCATCGACTATGTCTATGCCAACGAACTGGAGATCGGGGAGGACGGGAAACTGACGGGTAACTATGTCGGTGAGATTGTCGACGGACACCGTAAGGCGGAACTGCTGAAACTCATCGCACAGGTGGAGAAGGTGAACCTTGCCCAGACCATTGCCGTGGGCGATGGCGCCAACGACCTGCCGATGATCTCGGAGGCAGGACTGGGAATCGCCTTCCATGCCAAGCCTCGTGTAGTGGCGAATGCCAAACAGAGCATCAACACCATCGGACTGGATGGTGTGCTCTACTTCCTCGGCTTCAAGGACTCCTACCTCGGAGAACAAGGAAAACTATAAACTATCGCAATATCGTAATATCGAAATATCGTAATATCGAAATAAAATGAAAATACTATTGTTGGGCAGTGGCGGACGTGAGCATGCACTTGCCTGGAAGATCGCTCAGAGTGAGAAATGTGAGAAATTGTATATTGCCCCAGGCAATGCCGGAACCTCAAACTGCGGAGAGAACGTGGCGATGAAGGCGGACGACTTCGAGGCAATCAAGCAGTTCTGCGTAGATAAACAGATCAACATGGTTGTAGTTGGTCCAGAAGACCCGTTGGTAAAAGGTATCTATGACAATCTGAAGGCTGACGAGCGTACCAAGCAGATTCCCGTCATAGGTCCCTCGAAGCAGGGTGCTGTCTTGGAGGGCTCTAAGGATTTTGCCAAGGCATTCATGCAGCGTCATAACATCCCGACGGCACGCTATCAGACCTTTGACGGCGAGCATCTGGAGGAAGGACTGAAATTCCTAGAAACGTTAGAAGCCCCCTACGTCCTCAAGGCTGACGGACTCTGTGCTGGCAAGGGTGTCCTCATCCTCCCTTCCCTCGACGAGGCGAAGAAAGAACTGAAGGAGATGCTGGGCGGTATGTTCGGCAACGCCTCCAGCCGCGTGGTCATCGAGGAGTTTATGAGCGGTATCGAGTGCAGTGTCTTCGTACTCACCGACGGTCAGCACTATCAAATCCTGCCTGAGGCTAAGGACTATAAACGTATCGGCGAGCACGACACAGGTCTGAATACTGGTGGTATGGGCTCTGTGACTCCCGTTCCTTTCGCCACAAAGGAGTGGATGCAGAAGGTGGAGGACCGCATCATCCGTCCCACGGTAGAAGGTCTGGCTGCTGACGGCATCGACTATAAAGGCTTTATCTTCTTCGGACTTATCAACCGTACCAACACCCCGACTGGTGAGCCAGAGCCCTACGTCATCGAATACAACTGCCGCATGGGTGACCCGGAGACCGAGAGTGTGATGCTGCGCCTGAAGAGCGACATCGTAGACTTGTTTGAGGGCGTCGCCGAAGGCAACCTCGACCAGCGTAAGGTGGTGTTTGACGAGCGTGCTGCAGTCTGTGTAATGCTCGTCAGCGGCGGTTATCCCCAGGAATACAAGAAAGGCTATCCCATCAGTGGCATTGAGAATGTGGAGGGCAGCATCGTCTTCCATAGCGGTACGGCACTGAAAGACGGACAGGTAGTGACCAATGGCGGACGTGTCATCGCCGTCTCTTCCTATGGCAAAGACAAGGCGGAAGCCTTGCAGAAGTCTTTCGAGGAGGCACAGAAGATACTGTTCACTGATAAATATTTCCGCCGTGACATCGGTGCCGACCTCTAAACACATTGTCCTTTGAAGAAACGACTACAGAATAAGGTTGCGGAGAGCAGAATAGCCATGCCTGTCGTGGCTGTCTATGCCACCTGCTGCTGGCTGCTCGCTGGACTCATCCAGGAGAACTGGTGGGTACAGTTTGGCTGTTTTGCCCTCTCCACCTATCTGATAATGGTGATGAACAACAGTTACGCGCTGATCCGTGTATACTCCAGGATGCTGTCATGCTCCTTCATGGCACTCACCTGCATGGCGTGCTTCCTGTTTCCCTCCCTCCATGGAGCCGCCACCCAACTACTGGTTATCGCCACCTATCTGATTCTGTTTCATACCTACCAGGACAAGTCTTCCGCAGGAATGACCTACTACGGGTTTCTGTTCTTAGGACTCGCCAGTATGGCATATATCCCCATCGTATACCTGCTACCTGTATTCTGGATACTGATGTGGTCTAACCTACAGACCCTCTCATGGCGCACATTCCTTGCCTCCCTATTGGGAGTCATCACCCCCTATTGGTTCTGGGTTTGTTGGCTGTTCTACCAGGAGGACCTTACACCATTTGCCGACCATTTCATCCCACTGGCAGACTTCCAGACACCCTTCCATTTCTCCGTGCTAAGTCTCGGAGAGGTAGCCACATTCCTCCTGTTGGTTGTCTTCACCATCCTAGGAGCCATCCACTTCTGGCATACGAGTTTTATGGACAAGATACGTATCCGACAACTCTACAGTCTCTTCATCAGGATGAATCTGGTGATATTCCTGCTGATCTGTCTTCAACCTCAGCACTTCGACCCGCTGATACGTCTTGCCATCGTCAATACCGCCCCTTTGATAGCCCACTATATCTCGCTCACCCACACACGGTTCTCCAACATCGTGTTCTATGCCATGGTGGTCATCATCCTATCCCTTACAACCTATAACCTATGGACGCTATCATCGCTCTCCTAATCAGTTACGGCTACTGGGGTATGCTGATCACGGCATTCGTGGCTGGCTCGTTCTTCCCTTTCTCCAGTGAGGCTGTGATGATGGGACTATTGGCAGCGGGTCTCGACCCTTGGGGACTCATCCTCTATGGAACGATAGGGAACGTGGCAGGCGGTATGTTCAACTATACCATCGGACGTATGGGAAGACTGGAGTGGATTGAGAAATACCTGCATGTCAGCAAGGAGAAGATTGACCAGGCAACCCGTTTTATGGGGGGACGAGGCGCATGGATGGGTTTCTTCGCCTTTATCCCTATCTTGGGCAGTGCCATCACTGTCGCCTTGGGACTGATGCGCGCCAACATCCCTATCTCCATCACCAGTATGGCAATCGGCAAGTTTCTGCGCTATGTCCTCCTTATCTATGGCGCCAGCATCTTCCTCTAGGTAGTTAAAAATACTGAAACATGCCGTCCTTCACGTGATTTGTATTATCTTTGCAGATTGGAATTAAAATTGAGACAAGAATAATGAAACAGTTTAGATTGCTAGACAATACACTGGGGTGGCTCACTTTCCTGATTGCCGCTTTCGTCTATTGCTCTACGATTGAGCCGACAGCCTCGTTCTGGGACTGTCCGGAATTTATCTCCACAGGTTATAAACTGGAAATCGGTCACCCACCCGGTGCCCCGTTTTTCATGCTCACCGCCAATCTCTTCTCACAGTTCACCAGCGACCCCACGCAGGTGGCTCGGATGGTGAACACGATGAGCGCGCTGCTGTCGGCAGCCACCATCCTGTTCCTGTTCTGGACCATCTCACACCTGGTACGCCGACTGCTGATCCGCGACTGGAGTGAGTTGACGTTGTGGAAGACCATCGCCATCGAGGGCTCGGCAATGGTGGGCGCATTGATATACACCTTCAGTGACACGTTCTGGTTCTCGGCTGTCGAGGGTGAGGTCTATGCCTACTCCTCCGCTTTCACGGCTGTCGTGTTCTGGCTCATCCTAAAATGGGAGGACCAAGCCGACGAGCCTCATAGTGACCGCTGGCTGATATTGATTATGTATATGACGGGCTTAAGTATTGGTGTACACCTGTTGAACCTGCTCTGTCTGCCCGCTATCGTTCTGGTATACTACTATCGTAAGTTCCCACAGAGCCTGCCTCGCAAAGACCTCTACGGTTCGTTGATCGCACTGGGTATCTCTATCGTGATCCTCGCTGCCGTCCTCTATGGTGTCGTTCCCGGCATCGTACAGGTGGGCGGCTGGTTCGAGTTGTTGTTTGTCAACATTCTCGGCTGTCCCTTCAACACGGGTGAGATCATCTATATCTTCCTCTTGATAGGCATCACCATCTGGGCGATCTATGAGACCCATCGTGATGTCAGTGAGTTGAGGCAGAACATCGCTTTCCTCCTGTCTGTCGCCATGCTGGGTATTCCGTTCTACGGACACGGCTGGTCGGCGGTGATTATCGGTATTGTCGTGCTCATCGTCCTGTGGTTTGTCCTACAGTACAAGCCGACAGCGAAAGGGAAGCAGCCAAAGACACTCGTCACAGCACGTATCAAGAACACCTCCCTGCTCTGTATGCTGATGCTGATGATCGGCTACTCCTCGTATGCCCTCATCGTCATCCGCTCGTCGGCAAACCCGCCGATGGACCAGAACTCCCCTGAGGATATCTTTACTTTGGGAGAGTACCTCGGTCGTGAGCAATACGGACAGCGTCCCCTGTTCTACGGACAGGCATACACCTCACAGGTAGCCTTGGAGAAAGAGGGTGACTACTGTCGCCCTGTGGTGAAGAAAGGGGCTCCTGTTTGGCAGCGTAAGGAAAAGGCTTCGCCTGACGAGAAGGACGAGTACTTCGTTGTCCGCAACAAAGACGAGTACGTCTATGCGCAGAACATGCTCTTCCCGCGTATGTACAGTTCAGCACACCGTGCCGCCTACGAGAGTTGGATGGGTGGCAGTGTCAACGGTCATGAGGAGATGTACGACCGCTGTGGCGAGATGATCAGCGTCAAGGTGCCCAGTCAAATAGAGAACATCCGTTTCTTCCTCTCCTATCAGTGTAACTTCATGTACTGGCGTTATTTCATGTGGAACTTCGCCGGTCGACAGAACGACATACAAGGAAATGGAGAGTTGGAGCATGGCAACTGGCTCAGCGGCTTCGACTGGTTTGACAATATGCGCCTGGGCGACCAGAGCACCCTGCCCGACGAACTCAAGAACAACAAGGGACATAACGTCTTCTACTGTCTGCCACTATTGTTAGGACTCATCGGACTCTTCTGGCAGTCATGGTACACCCGCAAGAACCGTATCGTAGTGGACGGCAAGGAACAGACAGAGGTGGAGCCCGTGGGCATCCGCCAGTTCTGGGTGGTATTCTTCCTGTTCTTCATGACAGGTCTTGCCATCGTTATCTACCTGAACCAGACACCGATGCAGCCTCGTGAGCGCGACTATGCCTATGCTGGCTCGTTCTATGCCTTCGCCATCTGGTGCGGCATGGGAGTCGCTGCCCTTATCGACCTCATCAGCCGCAAGTTGAAGGGAAATATGCTGGTGCCTGCATCTGTCGTGTCTCTGGCATGCCTCCTCGTCCCCATCCAGATGGCATCCCAGACATGGGACGACCACGACCGCAGTGGACGCTATACCTGCCGTGACTTCGGACGAAACTACCTGATGTCGCTGCAAGACGAGGGTAACCCGATCATCTTCACCAATGGCGACAACGATACTTTCCCGCTCTGGTATAACCAGGACGTGGAGGGCGTTCGCACGGATGCCCGTGTCTGCAACCTCTCCTACCTGCAGACCGACTGGTATATCGACCAGATGTGCCGTCCTGCCTACGACTCACCTTCCGTACCCATTACCTGGAGCCGACTGGAATACTGCTCTGGCACCAATGAGTATGTGACTATTAACCCGGAGATGAAACAGGCGGTGCTCGACTTCTACAAGGAGAGTCCCGAACAGGCAAAAGAGCAGTTTGGCGACGACCCGTTTGAGTTGAAGAACATTCTGAAATACTGGGTACGCTCCAAGAATGCCGACCTGCACATCATTCCCACCGATGTCATCTATATGACCATCGACAAGGAGGCTGTCCGTAAGAGCGGTATGATGATGGCGACAGACTCTATTCCTGACCGCATGACCATCTCGCTGAAGGGCAAGACGGCACTCTATAAAGGCGACCTCATGATACTGGAGATGCTCGCCCAGTGTAACTGGGAGCGTCCTATCTATGTCGCCGTCTCCGTAGGTGACGAGAACTATATCAACCTGGGCGACAACACCATCACAGAGGGTCTCGCCTATCGTATCACCCCCTTCACCACCAACCAGGAGGGTGCCAAGAACTTCGACACGAAGCGCACCTATGATAATGTCATGCACCGCTTTAAGTTCGGAGGTGCCGACACGAAGGGCATCTACCTCGACGAGACTGTGATGCGTATGTGCTATACCCATCGCCGTATCATGGCACGCCTTGCCGTCCAACTGGTCAGCGAGGGCAAGGACAAAGAGGCTGCCGAGGTGCTGCGCTATACGGAGAAGGTGCTGCCTGCCTATAACGTTCCCCATAACTACAGTTCCGGCTCTTTGGACATGGCTCGCGCATGGGCTGCGATGGGCAATCAGCAGGAGGCGATGAAACTGATCAACCAGTTATGGAAGAACTCCGCCCAGTATGTGGCATGGTACTGCAACCTCAACAGCATGCAGTTCAGCCTGTCGGAAGACAATTGCTATATGCATATCTATATCCTCAACCAACTCCTCCAACTGGGTAGCACCATCGACGAGGAATGGGCTGACAAGCGGGAGGTGACACTCAGCAAGATGCTGGATGCCTTCCAGGCAATGGGTGGCAAACTGGGTTCCGAGAACTAATGATGAGGAATTTGGAATGATTATCGAGCAACCTGCTATATGGTTGCGCTGGCTATATCCCAGGGCAACGTGGCGAATGGATCGTCATGAGAAGGCAGTATACCTGACCTTCGACGACGGTCCTATCCCCGAGGCGACACCGTTTATCCTCAATACCCTGAAGCGCTATGGCATCAAAGCGACCTTCTTCATGGTGGGCGACAATGCCAGGAAATACCCAGAACTCCACCAACGGGTGGTCGACGAGGGACATCGCATCGGCAACCACACCCACAACCATATCAGCGGTTTCAAGCATAACATCCACGAGTATAGTTATAATGTGGAGAAAGCGAACGCCTATCTGCATACTAATCTGGTGCGCCCTCCTCACGGCTGGATGCGCTTAGGGCAGTATGCGTGGCTGGGCAGGAAATTCCGCATCGTGATGTGGGACCTCGTGACGCGTGACTACTCCAAATGGATGACCGCCGAGGATGTGCTTAACAATGTGAAGCGCTATGCCCGCAACGGCTCTATCATCACCTTCCACGACTCTTTGAAAAGTATCGAGAAACTAAAAACAGCCCTGCCCCAAGCCATTGAGTGGCTGATGGAGCAGGGCTATGCCTTTAAGGTTTTCGACTAATCAGCAAGGACGCTTCTTTGGCAGGTTAAACACATCCTGCACCTCTTTCATCTGTGCCTCTGTCATACCATCGGGCTCAGAGCCCATGCTGCGGGCACACATATAGATGTTCGCTGCCTTGCAAAGCACGTCCGTCTGGTCGAAGGCATCCATGATATCCTGTCCGACGGCGACAGTACCATGTTTCTCCCACATCACCACATCATGCGTCTTGATCTGCTCCAGCGTTGCCTCGGCAAGTGCTACAGAGGATGGTAAAGCATAAGGTACGATGCCTATGCCCAGCGGAGCGAAGGCGAGTGTCTCAGGTATCATCGACCACAGCACACGGGTCATCTCATCACCCTTGAGGAAACGCTGGATATGGCTCATTGCCACCAACTCGATGGGGTGTGTATGCAATGTTGCCTTATAGCACGAGCCCGTCTCCAACAGGTAGTTCTGCAAAGCGAGGTGGGTGGGTAACTCTGAGGTAGGAACAACGTTCACGTCAGCAATCACCACATAACTGGCACAGTCGTCACAGATACGGATGATGCTACCGTTCTGCATCGGCTCCTTGGCGAGGTCACGCATGCGCTTTCCCGTTCCCTTGCAATAGAAATACTTTCCTTTCAACTGGGGCAGTGTCAATCCAATCTGCTTCACCTCACTGATGGCAGGCAGTGCCTGACACTCCTCATCCATAAACTCGGTGACGTTGACGGTGATATTACCACCGTTACGCTCAGCCCATCCTTTCTGCCAGAGGTAACCCGTCACCTCGGCAATCTGATCAATGACCGCTTTCAAAGCGGGGCGGCCTTCTAATATACTTTTCATTGTTTTTCTTTTTTTCGATATATCGATATATCGAGATCTCGACATATCGACTATTCATTAATAATTCTCTCCATAACGCTCTTTGGTGATATCCTCCAAGGCACGACCACGGGTGTTGGGAACACCGATAAAGCCAACCACCAGGGAGATGGCGAGCAGGGCGATCATGCAATAGGCGGCGATGGTGAAGCCCTCACCGTTATCCCCATAGATATAGGTGAAGACGAGTCCCCACAAAGCGGACAGACCACGGACGATGAAGAACATCAGTCCCTGGGCACCAGCACGGAACTTCGCAGGGAACAACTCAGAGCCCCACAGCGCATAGAATATCTGGGGCGACGAGCCACCCTGTACACCCCATAGGATGGCGAACGCCCACAAGCCAGCAGGACCGTTGACACCAATCGTCACGATGACCAGCCATGCCGAGATGGCAACCAACAAGCCGAAGGTGTAGATCGCCTTATGCGAGGTCTTGTCGATGAGTTTTGAGACGATGAACGTGACACCCACGATAATCGCCCACTGGATACAGTTCATCCAGTTTGCCTGCTCGTTGGATACGCCGCCTGCCGTCTCGTAGATATGTGGCTGGAAGAAGCCCATGACAGAAGCCACAAGGTTCCATGTCAGATAGATCACGGCAAGGAAACAGACCGTCTTCACGGCGATACTGTTGGAGAACAGCACCTTGATATTCTCTATCAGTCCTGCCTGCTTCGACTTGTTAGCCTCAAACTCCGCACTCTCCTGAAGCCCGCGCTGCAGGTTCCAGGCGATGAAGGCGACCACGAACAACGAGAAGAAGACCACACGGGAACTGAACACATTGGTAGCCTCCACGGAGAGACCGCTACCGCCGACAGCCTGCGCCAGACTCTCCACCCAGCCGAACAGATAGCCACCAGGGGCGAAGAGCATACCCAGCAACAGGATGACCATAGGACCAATGCCCCATGACATCTGAGAGATACAGATGTTACGTCCTCGGTTGTTGACCTCAGAACTCTCTGAGATATACGTCCATGAGGCAGGCACTCCCACACCCACGGAGATTCCTGTGATGAGGAAACCGCACAGCAGCATGGGGAAGTTGACACTCAGCATGATGGTCAGCACACCCAGCATATACACCAGCATGTTATAGGTGAAGATGAACTTACGCCCGTACTTATCGGCAAGGAAACCGCCAATGATAGCACCGATAGCGGCACCCAGACAGTTGGCGCTGATGAAGTTCAACCAGCCAAGATGCACCTCCGACAGTCCGAGGTAGTTCTGCCACAGCGTCAGACCACTGGCACCCGCTACGATGGCACCAGCATCGAGATAATTAGTGAGAGACACGGCTATCGTGCTCTTCAGACTTCCAGAATTTGCCATTTCTATACCTTTTTACTTTTTTACCTTTTTACCTTTCAACGGCAAACCACGTCACACTCGATATTGAAAATCTTTGCCACCTTCAGGATGGTGTCGATATGATGACCCACAGCGGCAGCCATGTGATGGGTAGGACCTGCCTCGCTCCACTTGTTGACGAACTCACGGCAAGGCAGTGAGAACTTCGTGCGCATATTAGTGTCACCGAAGGTGAAGATAGGACCTTCCTCGTTGACGCCCTCAGCCACCACAAACTTAAAGACACCATTCTTGTCCTGTGTGATGGCAAGATAGGTGACAGGACCTGTAGGAGGATAGAACTGCGTGAGATAGCCGCCACCACTCTTACCGTGGAACACGGGAACAATCTTCATCGTCGGCTTCTTTGCCTGCGAGATGTCATAGTCACCAGAGCCTGAGTGTCCGATGATACAGATATCCTTCGGGAAGTCGATGCTATACATCTCGGCAAGGGTTCCCGTGCCTGAGATGGTCTTCAGGATAGACATTGCCATCGCCACCTTCATATCACCCTCCACGGCACATGCCGTATGCTGTTTGATGAGCATGGAGAATGCGGGAATCAGCATGGAGTCGAGTTTACCGGCGACACCCTTGGCGAAGCCGTCATAATGGGAGGCGATGAAGCCCAGTCGCTCGTCTTTCACCCATTGCTCAAAGGCTACGACATATTTCGCCATGTCCCAGACCTTCTCGATGGTACCGCCACCCTCGATGTCGAAGGTGTCGAGGATGTCCTGCGCCTTTGCCCTGATGGCAGCCTCATCGGTGATATCATCAGCGATAGCCCACATCTTCTCCCAGTCGAACTGTTTGGTATAGAGCCACATACGATGATACAAATTCGTCTCATCAATATACAGGTCCATCATACCAGGATAGGGACGACCAATCTGGGCGATATTCGTGTCACGGAAACGGCGGCGCACCTGTGCGGCACGGCACCAGTCCTCTATCTCCGCCTGCACCTGAGGGTCGCCACCCTCGACGACACCTGTGATCACGGCAGAGCGCTTGCCCGCACGGTTCAGGTCGGCAACCATCTCACCGATGGCGCCACAGGCATACAACTCACCCAGCCAGATGGGAATATCCGTCTTCTCATAGTCGGGTGCCAGTTTCTTCTGCACATTCACGATGACGACAGGCACGTCAAGGTCACGGACGGCAGGCAGCATGTTATAAGAGGTGCAGTAGGTCAGCATCTGGAGGATGACGAGGTCGACATCAGCGGCACGGAACTTATCGCCCGCCAGCATCGACTGCTCCTTGGTGGTCACCATACCACCGTCAATCAACTCCACCGTGTCGGGAAGCGTCTTCTTAAACGCCTCATACTGTGCCTCGAACTCGGGGACGAGTTGAGGGAACTGTGGCAGATATGCTCCTAATGCGACGGAGAACACACCCACCCTTGCCTTGGTTTCTACTAATGGTTTACTCATAATTTTTTTGATTTATTTTGTTATTTCAAGATATCGCGCATAGCCAGCCTCCCATGCGGCAGGGTCATTTGTGGGATGATAGGCTACCGTCTCGATGGAGTTGGCGATGATACGGCGCATCTCCCAGATGTCACCCACCTCACCGGACGCCTTTGCCTGCAACATGATATTACCGATAGCAGTACCCTCCTGTGGTCCCGCCAGCACCTCCACGCCGAGGGCATCGGCGGTAAACTGGTTCAGGTATTTGTTCAACGAGCCGCCTCCGATGATATGGAGCACGTTGAGGTCGAAGGTGGCGAACTCACGCAACCACCCGAACACCTGCTTGTAGCGCAGGGCGAGGGAGTCGAAGATGCAGCGGCATATCTCCGCAGGAGTCTCAGGCACCTGCTGCCCTGTCTCACGACAATACTGCTGGATGGCATGGATCATCGACGGCGGGTTGGCAAACAACTTGTCGTCAGGGTTGATAATCGAGCGGAAAGGCTCCACCTGCATCGCTGAGCCTTGCAACGCTGGATGGGAGAGTTTCCGAACCTCCTCGGGCCACTCCTTGCGGCAACGCTCATAGAGCCACATGCCACAGATATTCTTCAGGAAACGGGTGGTATGCTCCGCCCCACCCTCGTTGGTGAAGTTCAACTCATAACTGCGGTCGTTGATGACAGCCTCCCTCGTCTCGATACCCATCAGACTCCACGTACCGCTCGACAGATAGGCGAACTGCTCGTTCCGCGCGGGGACGGCGGCAACAGCAGAGGCGGTGTCATGACCTGGCACGGCAATCACGGGGACGGGTCCTAAGCCTGTCATCTTCTGTACCTCCTCCGTCAGCACACCGATACGGGTACCTGGCTGCACCATCCGTCCGAAATGCCCACGGGTAAGCCCGACGCTCCCCACGAGACGCTCGTCCAAGTCACCCGTACGGGGATTCAGCATCTGCGAGGTAGAGGCGATGGTATACTCACATACCGCCTCCCCTGTCAGCATCCAACTCAGGGCATCGGGCACGAACAGGATTCTCTTCGCCTGCCCGAGGGCTATATTCCCGTCCTGCCGCATGGCATACAACTGGAACAGCGAGTTGAAGTTCATAAACTGGATACCCGTGAGGTCATAGACCGTCTTCCGATCCACGACCTGCTCGAAATACAGCTCCATCCGTCCGAAGGTATGGGGGTCGCGGTAGGCGATAGGATTACGCAGGATGGCGTCATCATCGGCAATCATCACGAAGTCGACACCCCACGTGTCAATACCGATGGACACCAGGTCGATGCCACGGCGTGCCACCTCCTGCAGTCCCTTGATCATCTCATAGTAAAGCGCATAGATATCCCAGTAGAAATGACCGCCCGTCTCTATCAGGTTATTGGGAAAACGGGTCAGTTCCTCCTGCTCCAGTCTCCCGTCGGCAAGCGAGCCCAGAATGGTCCTGCCACTGGTAGCACCTAAGTCAACGGCAAAATAATACTTTTTGTTTTCCATATATCCTATATTATTCAAAGTTCAACACCTTTCCATCTATCGTGAAGTCCTCGAGCACATATTTCTCGGAAGTCTTGACATCATATTTTGTCTGTGCCGCCACCTCGATATGGCGCATCGTGATGTGGTTGCATCGGGAGAGGGGCATATCCTTGCGGTCGCCCATCTGATAGAACTGCGTCCAGGGATGGATAAACAAGAAACGGTTGCACTTCCCTGTGATATGCTCCACCAGCACATACTCATAGTGCTGGGGAGTGTCAGGACGCATCTTCAACCACAGCACACGGTCGGCATTCTCCGTATGGCAGTCGCGGAGGATGATATTCCTGTCGTGCAGCGACTCGGAGCCTAACGTCAGACAGCCATGCACCCGACCATAGGTGCAGTTCTGGATGAGGATACGCTCACAGGGACCGTTCGTCTCGTCCTTGTCAGCCCACGTCCCCTTACCTCCTTTCAACACAACGGCATCATCATTGACATGCATGAAACAACCGTCAATCAGAATGTCTGTACAGGCATCGATATCAATGGCATCCGACGAGGGAGCGCCACGCTGGGGCTCGGGAGCGAAGATATGCTCCGTAGGGGCATAGATATAGCAGTCCAGATTGCGCACATGGTCGCTCTTATAGACATGGTTGGTCCAGAACGGACTGTTGACGAGACGGACATCCTGTATCGTCACATTCCTCGAATTCGAGATATACGTCAGTCGGGGACGCTGCGCATCCTTATTGGTACACTGCGGGTTCCACTGGCGACGGATCCAGAACTCCTGCCAGTAGGACAACCCGTTACCGTCAATCGTTCCCTTGCCCGTAATCGTAAAACCGTCCAGTCCGTCGGCATTGATCAGGGCAGAGAAATACTTACAGGTCTCGCCCTCGATACGGGTCAGGCATATCGGGAAGTCGATGATACGCTCCGAGCCTTTGATCTTCCCGCCCTCCTGGATATGCAAATGGGTTCCCTGCTTGAAGAAGAGCGCACCCGTCAGGAAAGTACCCTGAGGCACCACGACGACACCACCGCCATTGGCGGCGACATGGTCAATCACCCGCTGAAAGGCTGCTGTCTGTACCTGCGTGCTGTCAACGACAACGCCATAGTCAGTGATGACGTATTGTTTGCCCAACTGTGCCACCTCCACCTTCTGGGGGTTGACAAACCATTGATCCATTGGTGTCCCGTCGGGCCACAACGCCGTCTTCGCACTCGTCACCAACGGGCACAGCAAGGGCAGCAGGACAAGCAACCATTTTCTCATTTTCGTTTGTTTTAGTATTTAGCGACTACAAAGATAAACAATTTATTTCATTCTGACATAGCAAAACGTACGATTTTTATGTAAAATCGTACGTTTTATGGATTCCATTACGGATTCAGCAATCGCCATCCTCTTGCTTGTTTCATTTTTTTACCTTTTTACCTTCTTACCTTCTCTCGATTCTTTCTAATAACAGTTCCATGTCAATTATTGTTTTCTGTAAGTGTAAGGTGTAAGGGATTTCACGTATCCACGGTAAGACCATTGGTAAAGCATGTTCTTTGCTCCCTTTGCGTCCATACCCTGTTGCCGTCTCACATTGATGGCATCTTGCAGGGTAAACTCATCAGGAAGCAATTCTAAGAGGTTACGGGGTCCACGCTTCGGCTTATCCTCTACGGCATCCGCATTCTCTATCGCCTCGCCAAAGAACTGCATCTTGCACCACATATCATACTGCAATGACCAGCGCACGAA
>JAFTGH010000033.1 GCA_017458005.1 Prevotella sp.
AATCACACTTGACAAAAGCTTACAGCGTAAGTCCCTACAATGGATTCGTGAACAGAGTATGAATCCAGACTGCATAGAATCATTAGCAACTCACGATACAGATGTAAAGCCACATGTAATTGAGCTTTAAATTCCAATTTATCGAGCAGATGACATCCCTCAATCTTCCACATATCGCCCTTATTTACCTCGCTGTCATCAACGTGGCCACTTTCTTTATGTACGGTATCGACAAGGCTGCGAGTAAGCGAGGACAGAGCCGAACTCGTTCGAGCTATGCCGAGTGTGAGCAGGCTCGGACGAAGTCCAAGTGGAAGGCCAAACGCTCGAAGTGGAGAATACCAGAGGCTACATTGTTATTGCTGGCAGTACTTGGTGGCAGTATTGGAGCGTGGTTGGGAATGAAAGTTTGGCATCACAAAACCCTGCACAAGAAGTTCAGATATGGTGTACCTGCTATCATTATCATTCAACTTGCACTAATAGGTTATTTCCTGTACAGATGAACATAGAAGAGTTCCGCGAATATTGCCTGTCTCTGCCTGATGTTACAGAGGCGACACCCTTTGAAAAGTTTTCTAAGGGCAAGTTCACTATTCTCGTTTTCTATGTCAGCAGCCATATGTTCTGCTACTTCAATGTTGATGACTTCTCCAATATCACCATCAAGTGCAATTCGTCAGAAATGGCAGAACTGAAGGAACGGTATCAAGCCATAGGAGAACCATTCAACGGGGATAAGCGATACTGGATGAGTGTTCAGCCAAACTTAGACCTCCCTGATGAAGAACTGAAAGGGTTGGTACGCAAGTCATACGAAATAGTAAAGAGCAAGAATAAATGAGCTTATGGAGATAATAAGAGCCACAAAGACAGCGGAACAGGCTGGAGCCTATTATGTTCGCATACGGGCAATGGCACGGAAGCACAAGATTCCGCTTAACCTGGAGTTTGACGAACATGATACGCCTGAAACAAAGTATATCGTTATCGTCGATGACTACCTGCCAGTGGCCACCTGCCGCCTATATGCCATTGACGATAACAGCGTGATGCTGGGTAGAATCGTCGTACTGCCTGAATATCGAGGCCAGGGCATCGGTACGCTTGTTGGAAAGGAGGTGGAAAAATGGGCAAAGGAACTGGGCTTCAAGACAGCAGTCGTTGAGAGCCGTGACAACAAGATCCATTTCTACGAAACGATGGACTACGTGGCAGACCTGTCACAGAAGATTGTCGGCGAGACCTTCACCTGTTACAGAATGGAGAAAAGACTATGATTGAGATAAACAGTATTCCTTTATGCATCTGTATTTTGGACTAAACGGAAAGAAAAGTTGAACTAAATAGAAAAGTTTGTTTGGCGGAATCGTCGTACCTTTGCGCTGTCAAATTTTTAAAGCAAAGGAAAGATGAAACAGAATGAAACCGTACAGGGCATCCTGAATGCCATTGAACTTTATGCAGAGGCAGGCCGCAAGGCAAGTCGTGAACTGGGTGAGAAGGCTTTCACCAAGGAAGCCACCATGTCGTGGGTAGAGAAGGGTGTGATTACCACCGTACCCATCAATGCCCTCTTCGATGTGCTGGAGCAGACTGGTGAGGAAGAGGTGACCTACACCGTAGAGGACGTGACCGTTGCAGGCAACATCGCCTTCGTGCGCATCTCATCATCGTTCAGCAAACTGACCACCTTCAACGACATGTTCACTCTGGCTGAACAGGATGGTGAGTGGAAGATTGTGAGCAAGATCTATTCGGTAAAATAACCTTAAAACTTCGTTGGTCTGCAAGATTATTCGTAATTTTGCAGACCAAATTGTGTATTGTAGATGACCAAGATAACGAAATTCCCATCAGCTTTGATTAGCGGTGACTGCACTACTTCGTCGCTCGTGTTGGACGGCGGCAGCATCATCGACCAGTGCATCGTGACGGCTGGCGAGCGAGGTACGTTCTTCCTCGAACAGCATCTGCTCTACGTGGTGCTGGGAGGTAGCGTAAGGCTGACGTGCGGACGGCAGACGTGGACGGTGCGGAAGAACGAGATGATTCTGCTGCGACGGGCGCAAAGCGTCAGTTACGAGAAGCAAGGCTCCGAGGAAACGGGCCTTTTCGAGAGCCAACTCTTTGCCATCAACGATGAACTGCTGAAGGACTTTCTTACGTCGCAACAGGTGCAGATACCAACCATGAAGGAAGAGTATGGAACGCAGGTAAGTCCTATGAGTGAACGACTCGTAGCCTACTGCTGGTCATTGTCGCCTTACTTCAACGACCCGTCGCAAGTCAATCCCGGTCTGCTACGTCTGAAGGTGATGGAACTGCTCTACAACGTGATGGACTGCTCGAAGAACATCTTCCGTCAGATGCTCCAGTTGCGCCAACCCGTGAAGACCGACATCCACCGTGTGGTGGAGGAGAACTACACGTCGCCCATCTCCCTCGACGAACTGGCCTACCTTTCTGGTCGTTCGCTGTCGAGTTTCAAGCGTGAGTTTCAGGACATCTACGGCGCACCGCCAGCCCGTTGGATTCGTGAGAAGCGATTGTCGAAAGCCCAGCAGATTCTACGCTCGTCAAGCCTCTCCGTAGCCGACGTTGCCTATAGTCTCGGTTTTGAAAACCCCACCCATTTCAGTCGCATCTTCAAGCAACAATACGGTTATGCCCCGTCGCAGTCATAGACACGATATTTAAGCCAAATAATATGAAAAGAATTATCAAAACATCAGCCCTCGTGCTGACAGGCGCACTGCTCATGACAGCCTGTGGAAACAAGGAGCAAAAGACAGAAGCAAACGTGAACGAGAACCCTGCAAAGGAGAAAGTGGAAGTAAAGGCTGTGGAGGGTCGCAAGAACTTCAGCGACAAGGCAATGATTACACCTCTGCCCGCTATTATGATTGCCACATGGGACGAGAATGAGAATCCCGATGTGATGATGGCAGCCTGGGGTGGTCAGTGCGGACCAGCGCACATCACCTTCGAACTCTCAAAGCACAAGACAACGGAGAACATCCGTCTGAAGAAGGCATTTACTATTAGTTTTGCCACCAAGGATGACATCGCGCAGAGCGACTATTTCGGCATCGTTTCCGGCAACGACGTGCCTGACAAGGTGAAGAAGGCTGGTTTCACTATCACCAAGAGTCCCAACGTGGATGCACCTATTATCAACGAGTATAAGTTGACCTTGGAGTGCAAGGTGGTTACTTTCGATGAAGACGAGAACGGTGGCGCACGAGTGGTTGGTGAGATTGTCAACATGAGTGCTGATGAGAGCATCCTCGACGAAGAGGGCAACATCGACCTCGGTAAGTTGCAGCCCGTCATCTTCGACTCGGCAAAGAACGAATACCGCGTGGTTGGCGAAAAGGTAGGCACTGCCTGGGGTTCAGGTAAGACTATTCAAGAGCAAGAAGTTAAATAATCCATAACAGAATCATCCAGAGCAGCATCCATAGCGGTGCTGCTCTTTTTGTTCTATCGGTCGAATATTTCTAGTTTATTTTCCAAATACAGTTCCATCAGAATGTCACAACGTTCGTAGGCATTTCCCTCCAGCGGAATCTCCTTGAATCCCAATTTTCGATACAAGGCGATAGAGGCTTTCAAGCGGGTGTTGCCTTCGAGGAAGATTCGCTTCACGTCATGACTGCGGGCGTAGTCGAGTAATGCTTCACCCAGTTTGCGCCCAATACCTTTGCCCTGTGCATCAGGTGACACGACCATCTTAGCCAGTTCGAAGCAGCCGGATTCCGGATGCGGTTTCAACGCACAGCAGCCCACAACCTGCCCGCTGTCATCAATAGCCAAGAATATCTGACCACCACGTCCGATAATACTGTCATCGATATGCGCAAAGGTGTCCAGATCAGACTGTTCCAGCCTGAACCAAGTCTCTATCCACTGCTTGTTCAGACGGATAAAGTCCTGCTTGTATCGTGGTTTGTAAGTAACAATTCGAATCATCGACTGCAAAAGTATGTCATAAATCACATTATTTGAAGTTCCAGAATCCAGTACCCGTCTCAGGGGCAAATTTCCTTCCGATTACACCACCGATAGTGGGTCGCAGTTCTATCTCAGCAGTATAGAGTACTGTCGTAGATTTCACCTATCTTCTTGTAATCCATATTTTACTCTCCTATGATTGTTACTACTAGTTTTCTTGCCCCACCATAATTTCTGTATTCGCAGAAGTAGATACCCTGCCAAGTTCCCATATTCAGATGTCCGTTGGTGATGGGAATCGTCAGACTTACGCCACTCAATGTTGACTTGGCATGAGCAGGCATGTCATCAGCACCTTCCAAGGTATGCTCGTACTCTGGGCGGTTCTCAGGAACAAGACGGTTGAAGATGGTTTCCATATCCACACGAACATCAGGGTCTGCGTTCTCGTTGATACTCAGCCCACAACTCGTATGCTTGCAGAATATATTCACGATGCCCGTCTTTGGCAATTTAGGTAACTGGCTCAGAATCTCGCTGGTCACCAAATGAAATCCGCGAGACTTCGGTTTTAGGGTTATCTCTACTTGCTCAATCATAAACATTCCTAAATATCAGGTGCAAATATACGAAAAATGCAGAGAATTCACTAACTTTGCCCAGTTATTACAACATAGTTTAAGAAATGAAGAAACTGATTACGATTTGCCTATTAGCAACAATGGGGGGCTCTTTGTTCCTACATAGAAGAGTTGGTACGCAAGTCATACGGAATAGTTAAGAGCAAGAATAAATGAGCTTATGGAGATAATAAGAGCAACAACGACAGCGGAACAGGCAGGAGCCTACTATGTCCGCATACAGGCAATGGCACGGAAGCACAAGATTCCGCTTAACCTGGAGTTTGACGAGCATGATACGTCTGAAACAAAGTATATCGTTATCGTCGATGACTATCTGCCAGTGGCTACATGCCGTCTTTATGCCATCGACAATGACAGCGTGATGTTGGGAAGGATTGTCGTTCTTCCTGAATATCGAGGTCAAGGCATCGGTACGCTTGCCGTTAAGGAGGCTGAAAAATGGGCAAAGGAACTGGGTTTCAAGACTGCAGTCGTAGAGAGCCGTGACAACAAGATCCATTTCTATGAGACGATGGACTATGTGGCTGACCTTTCTCAGAAGATTGTCGGCGAGACATTCACTTGTTATAGAATGGAGAAAAAACTATTATGATGGAAATAGGGAAACCCCTAAATTCCTGTATTGTCATAAGTAGCGTATCTTTTACCACAACCCAATTACTAATAATTCTCAAAACATTTTGCAAAGTTAGCGAATTTACGACATTTATGTGTACTTTTGTGCTCAGATTTAAGTGAATTTGGCTAATTAGACTTAACAAACAATATTGATTATGAAGCACGTAAAGACATTCTTCCGCCTGCTGCTGGGGCTGTTTATGACCTATGCAGGCATCAGTCATCTGACGATTGCCCGTCAGGAGTTCGTGGCACAGGTTCCCACATGGTTGCAGTTCAGTCCGGGTTTCACAGACTTTATTGTCTTGGCATCCGGAGTTGTTGAAATCGCATTAGGTCTCGGTATGCTCCTGCTTTGGAAACAAAAGCCCAAGACCGTGGTTGGCGCATTGCTGGCACTCTTCTACGTTGCCATCTTCCCAGGTAACATCAACCAGTATGTCAACCACATCTCTGCCTTCGGTCTCGATACTGACCAGGCTCGTCTCATCAGACTGTTCTTTCAGCCCGTTCTAATTTTCCTTGCCCTTTGGAGCACAGGAGGCTGGCAGCAGTTGAAAGAATGGTGGAAGTGTATAACAAATAAATGACAACAATGGAAAGTATTATCACAAGAGAGGCAGCATGGGAACTGCTGCGTAAATACAATAAAGACCCATTCCACCTGCAGCATGCTTTGACGGTGGAAGGGGTCATGCGTTGGTATGCCAGGCAACTTGGATATGCCGATGAAGCTGATTTCTGGGGAATGGTTGGTATGCTGCATGATATAGATTTCGAACTGTATCCAGAGGAGCACTGCATCAAGGCACCAGAACTGCTGCGTGAAGGCGGCGTAGGCGAGGAAATGATTCATGCCGTCTGTAGCCATGGCTATGGCATAACCGTAGATATTAAGCCTGAACACCTGATGGAGAAAGTGCTCTATGCTACCGATGAACTGACAGGACTGATATGGGCAACGGCACTGATGCGCCCGTCGAAAAGCGTACAGGACATGGAGTTGAAATCCCTTAAGAAAAAGTACAAGTCCAAGGGATTTGCCGCAGGCTGCTCTCGCGAGGTCATCGAACGAGGAGCGGAAATGCTCGGCTGGCCTCTGGATGAAGTGCTGCAAAAGACCATCGAAGCCATGAAGGACTGTGAAGCCTGTGTGGCTAATGAGATGCAGGCAATTTAGGTTTCACGATGATTCCATTCAATTGTGGAAATATCTAAACCGATAACTTCTTGCAACTTTTTATTTCATTCATACGTCTAACAGACAGAAACTTTTAAATAGAACGATTATGATATTATCAACAACCCCACAGATTGAAGGTCGCACCATCCGTGAGTACAAAGGAGTGGTGACAGGTGAAACGATTATCGGAGCGAATGCTTTCAAGGACTTCTTTGCTGGCATCAGGGACATCGTAGGTGGTCGTGCCGGAAGTTATGAGAAGGTGTTGCGTGAGGCAAAGGACACTTCAATGAAAGAAATGATGGAACGAGCACAGGCTATGGGAGCCAATGCTATTGTGGGCATTGACATCGACTATGAGACTATAGGAGAGTCCAATTCGATGCTGATGGTAGCAACCAGTGGAACGGCTGTTGTGATTTAATGACCAGAATAGAACGTGAGAAGCAGACAGTCCGAAAGATGAAAGGCGCTATCATCCACGTCTGGGATAAGGTCAAAAGGTGGCTGCAGTCGCTGTCTTTCAGGACGGGTGTTATCGTCCTGCTGTGCTGCATACCTTTCTATATCCTGTCCTTTGCTCAAATGTTGCTGCCTATAAGTGCTGCTGCCAAAGGGGTGCTTTGGACTATCCTGTTCGGATTAGCAAAGACCTGCCAGTATGGAGGTCTCACCATTCTTGGCGTAGAAGGCTATAACCAGCTGAAGAACTGGATCAAGCGAAAGAAGGGTTAATTCATCTGACTTTGTGCTCAGATTTAAGTGTATTAATGTGATTTTGGCTATGACAGAATTTGAAAAGATGCGTAGTGAAGAGTTCTATGACTTCACAAGCGAAGAATGTCTGGCGAGTTACTACAAAGCCAAACATCTTTGCGCGAAACTGCAAACAATGACCGTAGAGGATGATGACTATAGGAAGACGATAGAGGACTTGATTCCTGGCATCCCTGAATCATCCACGGTAGCACCACCATTTCATTGCGACCATGGGCATGGCATCAAACTGGGTGAGAATGTTTTTATCAACTATAACACCACCATGCTTGACGGAGGTGTTATCACCATCGGGTCCAACACGCAGATTGGTCCGAACTGCCAGTTCCTGACTCCTAATCACCCTATGGATTACATCGAGCGTCGCAAGCCCATAGAGCGATGCTCTCCGATAGCCATCGGTGAAGACTGCTGGCTGGGAGGCGGTGTGACGGTCTGCCCAGGAGTAACGATTGGCGACCGTTGTATCATTGGCGCAGGAAGCGTGGTAGTCAAGGATATTCCTTCTGATTCTATTGCCGTAGGCAATCCTTGCCACGTTATCCGCAAAACCAACAAAAAGTAGGAAGGCGGCACCTAATTCACATTACACCTTATTAATAATAGGGGCATTTTTGCAGAATACCATAATCGTGGTATGCAGAATGCCCCATTTGTGCTATTTCGGGTATGGGAAAATCGCCGTACCTTTGCACTGCCGAAAGGACATCATAACATGTTTTAAAGACATAGTAAAATATTAACAATATAAAATAGAAGATTATGAGCAACAAGAAATTACACTTCGAGACTTTGCAACTACATGTAGGACAGGAACAGCCCGACCCCGCTACCGACGCCCGCGCCGTGCCCATCTACCAGACCACTTCCTACGTGTTCCGTAACTCACAACATGCCGCTGACCGTTTCGGACTCCGTGACGCAGGTAACATCTACGGTCGTCTGACCAACTCCACACAGGGAGTGTTCGAGGATCGTGTCGCAGCACTGGAAGGTGGTGTCGCTGGTCTCGCCGTGGCAAGTGGTGCCGCCGCAGTGACCTACGCCCTGCAGAATATCGCACAGGCTGGTGACCATATCGTGGCAGCCGACAACCTCTATGGCGGCTCTTTCAACCTCATCACCCACACCTTATCCACACAGGGCATCTCGAATACCATCGTGAAGGTGAACGACCTTGCTGCCCTTGAGGCTGCCATTCAGCCAAACACAAAGGCGGTGTTCGTTGAGACTTTCGGTAACCCCAACTCAGACGTTACAAATATTGAGGGTGTCGCAGAGGTAGCCCACAAGCACCATATCCCCCTCATCATCGACAATACTTTCGGTACTCCCTACCTGATTCGTCCTATCGAGCACGGTGCAGATATCGTCGTACACTCCGCCACGAAGTTCTTGGGTGGTCATGGTACCTCACTGGGTGGTGTCATCGTTGACGGTGGCACGTTCGACTGGAAGGCAAATGCCGATAAGTTCCCCACCCTGGCAAAGCCAGACCCCTCCTACCATGGTGCCATCTTCGCCGATGTGGCAGGTGCTGCCGCATTCGTCACCCGCATCCGTGCCGTCATCCTGCGTGACACTGGTGCCACCATCTCCCCATTTAACGCTTTCATCCTGCTGCAGGGCGTGGAGACACTGAGTCTGCGTGTAGAGCGTCATGTGGAGAATGCGCTGAAGGTCGTTGACTTCCTGAAAAACCATCCGAAGGTGGCAAAGGTGAACCACCCCTCTCTGCCTGACCATGAGGATCATGCGCTCTATGAGAAATACTTCCCCAACGGAGGTGGTAGCATCTTCACCTTCGAGATCAAGGGCGGCGAGAAAGAGGCTTGGAAATTTATTGACGCTTTGGAGATCTTCTCTCTGCTCGCCAATGTTGCCGACGTGAAGAGCCTTGTGATACACCCTTACACCACCACTCACTCACAAATGTCACCAGAGGAACTGGAGCAGCAGCACATCACTCCTGCTACCGTTCGACTCAGCATCGGAACAGAGCATATCGACGACATCATCGCCGACCTTTCACAAGCATTCGAAAAGATTTAACAAATTAAAAACTATAAATTATGGCTAAGATTGCAAAACAACTGACAGACCTTATTGGTAACACCCCACTGCTCGAACTGAGCAAGTTCTCTGCGAAAAAGGGACTGAAAGCCCCCATTATCGCCAAGGTAGAGTATTTCAACCCAGGTGGCAGCGTGAAAGACCGTATTGCACTGGCAATGATCGAGGACGCTGAGAAGAAAGGACTCCTGAAACCAGGAGCCACCATCATCGAGCCAACCAGTGGTAACACCGGTGTAGGACTGGCACTCGTTTCTGCCGTAAAAGGCTACAAGTTGATTCTCACCATGCCGGAGACCATGAGCGTGGAGCGTCGTAACCTGGTGAAGGCATACGGTGCGGAGGTTCGTCTGACCAGTGGTAAGGACGGTATGGCTGGAGCCATCCGTGCCGCAGAGGAGTTACGTGACAACATCCCCGGCTCTATCATCCTCCAGCAGTTTGAGAACCCAGCCAATCCCGCCAAGCACTATGCTACCACGGCGGAGGAGATTTGGAAGAACACCGACGGGAAGATTGACGTCTTCGTGGCAGGTGTCGGAACAGGTGGAACCATCTCTGGTGTGGGCAAGTTCCTGAAAGAGAAGAACCCGAATATCAAGATCATCGCTGTAGAGCCCTCCTCCTCTCCCGTGCTGAACGGTGGACAGAGCGGTCCTCACAAGATCCAGGGTATCGGCGCCGGTTTCGTACCCAAGACCTATGACGCCAGTGTCATTGACGAGGTGTTAGACGTTGAGAACGATGCCGCTATCCGTACAGGACGTGAACTCGCCCAGCAGGACGGTCTGCTGGTAGGTATCTCATCAGGTGCCGCCGCTTATGGTGCCTCTGTCATTGCCCAGCGTCCTGAGTATGCAGGAAAGACCATCGTGGCACTGTTGCCTGACACTGGTGAGCGTTACCTCTCGACCGTGCTCTACGCTTTCGAGGAGTATCCCTTGTAAACAAGCGCAAAACGGCAAATCATGAACGTTATTAGGCACGAATGGGCTCCATTCGTGCCTATTTTTTAAAAAAGGAGCCCAAAAATTTTGTTGACTGGCTGAAAAACCCTATCTTTGTAAACTGATAGCATATATCCAAACCAGTAACAATGAATCTAAGACGACATCAAATAAATCTACGACTAGCCACCCTCGTCATCCTTACGCTCTTGCCAGGTATTGCCATGGCAAAAGGATTCTTGGACAATGCCCTCTTCGATGCAGAGCATATACATGTCTATATCGTGGCTGGATTGTTCATCTCCACTTTTGTGCTGCTCTTCTATAACTTCCTTTATATATTCAGGGAGCATGACATCAACAATCTCCAGAAGAGCCAGAATGCCCGTCTTGCCCTCGTCTTACAGGCTGGAAGGCTGAATCTATGGGTATATGACACCGACACCCGTCACTACAAGATATTGTCTGAGACTGGTGTGCTGACAGAAGAATACAACCCCGTCGACTTTGCCCGTTTCTACGATCGTGACGACTTTGAGGTCATGCGCGCCGCTATCTTCGACATCAGCGAGAACCGTCGTCTGTCATCTACCGTCCATGTGAAGAGTAATGCCGATAATGGCGATGTGAGGTATTACAGCATACATTTGTCCATCGACCACAGGAATGAGAGAGGGCATGTCACCCGCATCCTCGGCGTACAGCATGACATCACCGCCGAGCAAGAGAAGAAGGAGCGTGCCAATGAGTTGCTTATGCGCTACCATACCGTGTTCAACTCCGCCTTGATCGACATGATGTATTACGACAAGGACGGTATCCTCACGGAGATCAACGAGACGGCATACAAGACCTTCAAGGTGACGGATCCTCAGAAATATCTGGAGCAGAAGCCCCGCTTGGGAAAAGAGTTACTAAAGAATATCCAGCAAGAGAACAAAGACTACATCCATACTACCACCATCATTGACTTCTCCCAATACAACTCGGAAGAATCGTCACTCAGATTACCCAACCAGGGAGGCGTGTTCTATTACGAGTCTGTCGTCAACGCCATTCGTGACAAAGACGGAAATCTGGAGGGCATCTACGTCGCAGGCCGCAACGTCACGGAAATGGTAGAGTCGTTCCACCAGCGTCAACAGGGTGCCATCTTGCTGAAGAAGGCGACTCAGCATATCAAGGAGTATATCGACAACATCAACTACGCTTTGCAGGTCAGCAAGGTGCAGTTGGTCAACTACTATCCGAGAAGTTTCACGATGGAACTCTCCGACATCATCGGAAAACCGAAGATCAGGTTATCGCAACTTCGTTGTATCCGTCTTGCCGCACCCCGTTACCGCCGTGCCGTGTCCAGTGTTCTTAACCGCATGGATCATCTCACCCGAAATGTCATAGATCTGACCATCGGAACCGAGATCCATGACAGCAAGGGTCGCCAGATATATTTGATGTTCAACATGATTCCTATCTTCGACAAGAGCGGTGAAATCAGCCACTATTTCGGCATGTGCCGTAACATGACAGACATGGTGGAGACTGAGCGGCAACTGCAACTCGAGACGCAGAAGGCACAGGAGGCTGAGTTGCTGAAGGAGTCGTTCCTCACCAATATGAGTTACGAGATCAGAACACCACTCGCCTCCATCCTGGGCTATGCGGCATTGTTCGAGACCGAGCATGACGAAGCCGACGAGCCTGTCTTCGTGGATGAGATCAAGAAGAACACGAATGACTTGCTGCAACTCATCAACGACATCCTGTTCATCTCCCGTCTGGATGCCGATATGGTGGAGTTCAAGAACGACAGTTTCGACTTCGCCGAGTATTTCGATGCCTACTGCCAGATGGGTTGGAGCAGTATCAATCCAGAGGTGAAGACCTCTATAGAGAACCCCTATGAGCACTTGGTGATCAACGGTGATGCCGAGCAGTTGGGAAAAGTCATCCAGAAACTGTGCATGCTTTCCTCCTATTTCACGGAGAAAGGCTATGTCCGGGCGAAATACGAGTACCGTCGTGAGGAGTTGGTCATCAGCGTGGAGGACACTGGTGGTGGCATTTCCCCAGAGACGCTTCCCAAGGCTATGGGGCGTTTCGCACGTGATGAGAACGAGAAACTCTGTGGCACTGGTCTTGACCTGCCTATCGTCGAGGAGATTATCAAGAAAATGGGAGGCTCCGTCGAGTTACAGTCTGAGAAGGGCAAGGGCAGTACCGTATGGGTATTCCTGCCCTGTGAGGCGACCCAAATAGAGAAGAAGAGCGAGATAATGATTTAATGAATGATTGTGGTTATGATGACACTATATAACATATTCCCCTTACTGCAGGCACTACCCACCAGGGAGCCATCAACCTTGATTCCGTGGTCCTTGACGGTATTTGTCGCCATCGGATTCATTGCCGTTATCATCTCTAACAGGATTGTACGCCGCAGGATACGTCGCTCCACACAACTGACCAAGAGCACCAGTGCCGTCATGGAACAGGCTGTTAAGATCAGCGAGACCAATGTCGTGTATTTTGATATCCCCAGAAACTGGACTGATAAACTCTATGGGCACATGATACCTGACGAGGGCATCTCGTCGGAGGAGTGGAAGAAACACGTGCACCCTGACGACCTGCCTGGGGCACTCAGGTTGCTGAGCCTGATGATAAACGGAGAGAGCAAGCGAGAAGAGTTCCGCTACCGCTGGAACTTCGACTATAGCGGAGGAAAGCCCCGTTGGGGAAGTATGTATAATGTGAGTATCGCAGAATACCAGCCTGGCATGAGCCGTCCCCGTGGTATCGTCAGCACTTTGGTTGACGAGACGAAACTCATAGAGCAACAGGAGCGTGAGAAGGAAGTGACAGAGAGATACAAGTTGATCTTCGAGCAGTCGATCATCGGTCTGTCGTTCTACACCCCTGATGGCTGGTTACTGGATGCCAACAAGAAGATGCGTGAGATCTGCAATTTCGACAGCGAGGAGGGCGACGGGTATTTCTCCAACGCCAATCTTTTCGAGACCCCACCATTCCGTGAGCATGTCAACAAGAACCATGTGGAGGAGTTCTGGGTATGCTCCCGGAGTGACATCCCAGAGCGTGACATGCACCTCTATCTGGAGATTCGCCTGCATCCCATCCGTGACGAGAAAGGCAACCTGCTCTATATCGCCATCGCCACCCGTGATGTCACCGAGGAGCGCGAGATGTATCTCCAGTCGAAGTTAAACGACATACAGATACAGAAGGCAAATGAGGAGATACAACGCTATGAGACGGAGTTGAGATACATGATGGAGGCGTGTGAGATGCGTGTCTGGCGCACCTCTTTCAAAGACCGTAAGATTCAGTTCTTCAAGGGACTTAGCGAGATCGAGAAAGAGATGACGTTCGAGGAATACGAGACATACTTCCTGGACGAGTCAGGCACCATTGCGGAGAATTTCGCCCATCCCGAGATTCACTTCACGAAACCTGTCGCCTACCTTTGCTACATGCGTCCTGTCTTCCATGAGACGGAGGATATGCAGTGGAACCAGATCAATAACATCCCCATCTACGATGAGGAGGGCAATCTGACAGGCTGTTTCGGACTGATCCGTAACATGTCCCGATTTATTGAGGCTCAGGAGCGTCTGAAGCATGAGACACAACGCGCCAACGAGTCAGGTCGTCTGAAGAGTGTGTTCCTCGCCAATATGACCCATGAGATACGCACGCCACTCAATGCTATCGTCGGTTTCTCTGACCTATTGCAGATGATGAGCACCTCAGAGGAGAAACGGGAACTGATCCATGTCATCCACAACAACTGTGACATGCTGCTCCGACTCATCAATGACATCATGGCGATCTCCGCTATGGACTCCAACGGACTCATCATGAAACCTATTGACTGCGATTTCGCACGCTCTTTCGATGAGATGTGCCAGTCACTAGCCCAGCGTGTGGAGAACCCCAACGTACAGTTTATCAAGGAGAATCCCTATAAGACGCTGGAGACCCATCTGGACGAGGGACGTATCACGCAGGTACTCACAAACTTTGTCACCAATGCGGTGAAATATACCAAGGAAGGACATATCAAAGTAGGATATCGCATACAAGACAACGGCATCTATATGTATTGCGAGGATACTGGAACAGGTATCCCCAAGGAACAATGTCCGAAAGTCTTCGAGCGGTTTGTCAAACTGAACGACTATGTGCAGGGTACTGGACTCGGGCTCTGTATCTGTAAGGCTATCGCCGACCGCTGCCAAGGCAAGATCGGTGTCGACAGTGAGGTGGGACAAGGCTCGACCTTCTGGATATGGATTCCCTGTGAGATGAAACAGGTAGAGGCAAAAGGGGAATAAGATGATGGGGAAATATCTGTTAAGGCTCTTCATGTTCACCTCTTTGCTGCTATGGGCTGCCACGACGGCTGATGCGGCATCCCAGAAGGAGAATATCAGGGACTATACCCCCGAGCACCCCCTGGTCTATGAGGATGTCTTCGACCTGTGGCCTTACTCCTTCCTCAACGAGAAAGGAGAGCCCGACGGCTATAACGTGGACCTGATCCGCCTGATGCTCAAAGAACTTGACATTCCCTATGTCATCAAGATGAAGCCGAAGCAGGATTGCTTCAATGACCTGAGAGACGGCAAGTCGGACCTTATGTTCGCATTAGCAGCAGGGTTCAACGACGGTTTCGGACGGTATAGCAGCAATACCATCACCCTTTTCACCCAAAGCGTGGCAACACCCGTCAACCAGCCTGTCCAGATCATGACATTCCGTGATTTGGAGAAACACAAGGTCACCGTATGGGAGGGGAGTATCTGCCATCACCTGATGATGGACTATGGATGGGAGGATAACGCCCAGGCGACAAAATACATGAGGGACGCCATTGAGAAACTAAGTCTAAAAGAGGAAGGACAGATCGTCTGGAACACCCTCTCCTTAAAATGGCTCATCCGGAAATACCAGATTGACAACCTGCAGATAACGCCTGTGGACATGCCCCATGGCGAGTATAAGTTCATGTCAAACAACCCGCATCTGCTGGCAAGACTCGACAGTGTCTATACCGTATTGAACTCCTCCGAGAGTCTTACTGGTATCCAGAACAAATGGTTCTACCCAGAACGCAATGAGAAGAGGATATCACCATGGATCTGGTACGTCATAGGGATTGGCGGTGTCATCATCCTCCTCTTCCTCATCTATGCCATCAACTATCGCGCCAAAGAGCATCAGTTACAGAAACTCACCAAGAAATTAAACCAACGACTGGGACTTATCCTTGAGGCAAGTCATGTCCGTATGTGGACATACGACACCCAGACCCAACTGTTTACTTGGCGCAATGAGAAAGGACAACCCTCCTTCAATTATACTATGGAGGAGTTCTCCCACCGCTATCACGCTGGCGATTTTGAGCAATTACGCCAAGCATTACAGGATTTAGAGAGCAGCCAAGGTCGTCAGGAGAATGAAGAGAATGTCAGTCTGTATGTGAGGGCGAAAGACCGTGAGGACGGTGACATGCAAGAGCACGATTTCCTCATGTCGCTCTCTGTCTTGAGACGAGACAAGAACGGGAAACCGCTCGTCATTCTTGGAACGAAAAAGGACATCACCAAAGAGCGGCAGCAGCAACGTATGGACGAGGAGCGTGCCATGCGTTACTGGGCTATCTTCAACACGCCACTGGCTGGTATCATGTTCTTCGACAAGAACGGTATCCTGGTAAACATTAACGAGAAGGCTTGTGAGACGTATGTCTGCAACCGCGATGAGATTTTAGCGGAGCAAGTGTCTTACCATGACCTGTTGGATATCCACATCGATATGGCTGATGCTGAGGGGTATCATTTCACACAAATCGTCGACCTCGACACGATTCCTGCCGAGGAGCGTAAGGTCAAGGCTTGTAAGCGCAAAGGCAAACTCCTACACGAGATACACCTGATGACTGTTTATGACGAGGACGACCTGCTCATGGGCATGTTTGCCGTAGGACGAGATGTGACAGACCGTGTGAACGCCATCAATCAACAGCACGAGCAGGCGAACCGCACCAGAGGTACTGTCAACGCACTGACGGAATATATTAGCAACATCAACTATGTACTCCAGATCGGAGGTGTCCGCATGGTGACCTACTCCCCCAAGTCGCATACCTTGATTATCTATAGTGGCATTAACAAGGTGCAGTACGAGATCACGCAGACCCGCTGCATGACCTTGGTGCACGACAAGTCGAGAAGGAAGGCGATGCACCTGCTTAACAACATGGATAATATGGTGCCCAAGTCTATCGACACTGACCTCATGACCAGTATCCACGTACCTAATAATAAGTTAATGCACCTGCAATTCAACATGGTGCCGACTTACGACAAAGACGGGAAGTTGGAGACCTATTTCGGACTCTGCCGTAACGTGACAGAACAGATGTATAATGAGCAACAGTTGGCGCAAAAGACGAAACAGGCACAAGAGGTCGAGAATACCAAGAACAGTTTCCTGATGAACGTGAGTCATGAGATACGTACACCTCTTTACGCTGTCTTCGGATTCGCCGAACTTCTTGAGGAGGACCACTACACGCCAGAGGAGAAGAGCGTTTTCATAGAGGAGATCCTCAAGAACTCCGACCACCTTCTGCAACTGATCAACGACATTCTTTTCCTGTCGCGCCTGGATGCCAATATGATCAAGATACAAAAGCAGCCATGCGACTTCGCGACGATCTTCGAGGGATTCTGCCAACAAGGATGGGAGCGGTATCAGCAAAAGGATGTCAACTATATTGTGGAGAACCCCTACCAACAACTGCTGATCGACATCGACGCCACAAACCTCCAGCACATCATCGAGCAAGTAGCGGCTAATGCCGCACAATATACCCAACAGGGAACTGTACGTGCCCGTTATGATTATATTGGGCGACGCCTGATGATCTCCATAGAAGACACTGGTCAGGGTATCAGCCAGGAGATCCTGCAACGCATCTATGAGCGCTTTGCCGCCGGTCCCAATAAAGGAAGCGGACTCGGACTTCCTATCTGTAAGGAACTGACAGAGCAGATGGGAGGAACTCTTGAGATAAACTCCGAGGAGGGACTGGGCACCACGGTATGGATCACGATTCCGTGCCAAGCCACTATTGTCAAACGTAAGAAATACATCTGATATGACGCTATACCGGCACTTGAAATATGTCATACTTGTCCTACTGCTGACGAGTAGCCTCCCCATCAATGCCCAACGGTCGTTTGAGGGGAAGTTCGACGAGGAGCATCCCATTGTCATCGCAGGAGATTGGGACAAGCCCCCATACGAGTACCAGAACGACAGAGGAGAGCCTGCCGGCTCTAATATTGATGTCATGCGCGCCGTGATGAAGCAGATGGGAATCCCCTGTAAATTCCTACTCAAGGAATGGGGCAGCGCCATCAAGGCGTTTGAGAGAGGAGAGGCTGACCTGATCCTTGCCAATGCCCGCAGATACAAGAAGGCACCTTATTACTACTCGCAGAACATCATCAACTACAATCGCATCCGTGTACTGATGCGAGGCGACACCGTACCGCCTCTCTCTTTGAAACAATTGGTTGAAGGAGGGGTGGTGCTGAAACCCTCTGACTACACCTTTGCCTATTTCCTCGCGGAAGACTCTGCCTATATCAGACAGATAGAGTTCCAGTCACCCAAGGTCGCCTTGATAGGAATACGTGACAACGACTATAAATACTTCGTCTGGGGAGAGGAGCCCTTGAAATGGAAGATGAAGGAGTTAGGTCTCGAACAGGAGGATTTCATCCTGAGCGAGGTCAACATCCCTGTCAGCGACATCCACGTCATTGGACGTGACAAAGACCTTATTGACGAGATCGACGATATCTACTCCCGACTGAAACAGAGTGGTGAGGTGGAAGCCATCAACACCCGCTGGTTCCATCCTGAGAAGATGACGGTAAGGCAACAGATCCCCATGTCTGTCATCATTATTCTTGCCATCATCCTATTGATTATCTTCTGCTATTTGCTCACACGTCTGGCACAGTCGCATGCGAAGAAAGCCTCTCACGACTCCATGGAGTTGAACGAGATGATGTACAAGGCACTAGGCATGGGACGCTTTTATATCATGCAATACGACATCGCCAACAACCAGTTTACCAACCGCTACGGCACGTTCCTGCCCAATAGCGGGTTGTCTATGGAGGAGTTTGTCGCGCATATCCATCCCATGGAACAAGAAGAGTTCAAGAAGAAGATGGACCTGATGAAAACGGGACGCGAGCAAAAGACCGCTATTGACAAGCGATGGAACATCGGAACGACAGAGCATCCCCAGTGGCTGAACTTCAAAGGGCACTCTATGGTGGAATACGACGACTATGGGCATCCTACCTATATCATCAATACCATTAACGACATCACTAAAGACATAGAGGAGGAGAAGGCTGCCCACGACTTGGTGAGGAAATACGAGCGTCTGAGCAATATGCCGCAACTCGCCATGTCATTCTACAACAAAGACGGCTCACTCATCGACATCAACGACTCCATGAAGGCACTCTGCGGATTCGACAAGCCGGAGAACGAGCGGTTCTTCCGACAGTCAAACATGTTTGACATCCCCATCTTCCACGACATCTATCCGCAAGGCAGCGAAGGAGCGAGGGCGGCATGCCAGTGCATGGACAAGCCCTATGCCGATAAAGAGACGTATATCGAGTATGAGGTACGTCCACTACTGGACGAGCAAGGCGATGTCTTTAACTATATTGTCTCCGCCTTTGATGTCACGGAGGAGCATGACCGCGATGTCGACGTGCATAAGATGACGCACGAGATACAAATGGCAGTCAACCAGATGAACCGGTTGGAGCGACAACTCCAGTATATCCTGGAGAGCACCAATATGTACGTGTGGCGACTTGATTTCACCAAGAAGACCGTTGTGTATACCCGTCTGCTCAGGAACCCCGAGCATGTCATCACCTTCGACGAGTATTACGACCGTGTGTTTGAGGATGAGAAGCCTGCTGTCAAGAAAGGACTGGAGACACCCGGGATGTGGGAACAGCCTTTCTCCATGGTACGCCATTTCACGAAACCTCTATTCGGTACAGGAGAGACCGACAGATGGTATAACATCTCAGGAATTCCTATTTGTGATGAACAGGGACAGATCCGCAGCACTTTCGGCATCATACGTGATATCACAGAACAACTGGAGTCAGAGCGGAAACTGAGAGAAGAGACCCTACGTGCGGAGAACAGCGGACAGCAGAAGAGTATGTTCCTTGCCTCGATGACCCATGAGTTACGAACACCCCTGAATTCCATTGTAGGCTTCTCCGACCTGTTGCGCTCCATTGACGCTCCTGACGAGCGAAAGGAGTTTATACGTATTATCCGCACTAACTGTGACATCCTCATACGACTGATCACCGACATTATTGAGGCTTCTAACATCTCAGACACACAGATGCAGATTATCGGTGAAGAGGTGGATTTCGCCGAGGAGTTCGATAAGATGTGCCAGTCACTCGCCCAGCGTGTACAAGAGCCGAAGGTGGAGTTTATCAAGAAGAACCCACATACCAAACTACAGACTGTACTGGATAAGGGACGCATCCAACAGGTGATCACCAACTTCGTGACCAATGCGGTGAAATACACCCAAGAGGGACATATCTGCGTGGGCTATCGCATAGACATGCGCTTTGGCAAGAAGGGCATCTATGTCTATTGCGAGGACACGGGCTCGGGTATCCCGAAAGACAAGCAGGAAATGGTCTTTGAGCGTTTTGTCAAACTCAATGACTTCGTGCAGGGCACAGGACTGGGACTCGCGATCTGCAAGTCTATCGTGGAACAGTGTGGAGGACAGATCGGTGTGGATAGTGAAGTCGGAAAGGGCTCTACCTTCTGGTTCTGGATTCCTGCCGACATCAAGGAGGTCTACCCCACTCCATCCGCACATATCCTATCATGAAAACAATAACAACTAACAATAAAGATGATGAAAAAGACACTTATTATTACTACCTTGCTATGCTTGTCCGCATCATGGGCAAAGGCTGAGCAAGTGGTCATTGAGACCAAAAACGTTTCTTTGGTTCTTGACGTGGAGAAAGGCGCACAGCCTAAGTATGTTTATTTCGGAGCGAGACTGAGCAGTACGGAATTACAGCACCTGCAAGCACCTGAAGTCTTCGGACGCACAGAGGTCTATCCTGCCTATGGACTGAACACCCCTGCCGAAGCCGCTCTTGCCATGCGCCATGCTGACGGCAACCTCTCCACCGCCCTGGTGGTGGAGGATGTTCAGCGTAGCGGTGACATCACTACCATACAGATGAAAGACCCTGTCTACCCCATCACTGTCAACCTGAAATACAAGGCGTATCAAGAGGAGGATATGATAGAGGCGTGGACGGAGATCGCCAATGGGGAGAAACAGACTGTCACGCTGACGACTTTTGCCTCGGCGATGCTGCCCATCCGACGGGGTGATGTATGGCTCAGCCACTTCTATGGCTCATGGGCTAACGAGGCACGGTTGGTGGAGGAGCCTCTGACCCCTGGACAGAAGGTCATCGTCAACAAAGATGGAACCCGCAACTCCCATACCGACCATGCCGAGGTGATGTTCTCCTTGGACGGTAAGGGACAGGAGAACAGCGGGCAGGTGATCGGTGCTGCCCTGTGCTATTCAGGCAACTACCGCCTGAAGGTGACCACCGACGATACGGAATACCACTATTTCTTCGCTGGAATCAATGAGGACAACTCTGAGTATCACCTGAAGAAGGGTGAGACTTTTGTGACCCCTAAACTGGCACTGACCTTCTCGCAGCAGGGTCTCTCTGGTGTCTCCCGCAACTTCCATAAATGGGGACGGAAATACATGCTTGCCCATGGCGACAAGGAGCGCAAGATCCTGCTGAACTCATGGGAGGGTGTCTATTTCGACATCAACCAACAGGGCATGGACCAGATGATGAAGGATATAGCCTCGATGGGTGGTGAATTGTTCGTCATGGACGACGGCTGGTTTGGCGACAAATATCCCCGTAAGACGGACAACTCCTCACTGGGCGACTGGGTCGTCGACAAAAACAAACTGCCTGAGGGTATCGAGGGCTTGCTACGTGACGCGAAGAAGAACGGGGTGAAGTTCGGTATCTGGATTGAGCCGGAGATGGCAAACACCACGAGTGAACTGTATGAGCAGCACCCTGAATGGATTGTCAAGGCTCCCAAGCGTGAGGCTGTCTTAGGACGTGGCGGCACCCAGGTCGTGCTCGACCTTGCTAACCCCAAGGTACAGGACTTCGTATTTGGCGTGGTCGACAATCTGATGTCGAAATATCCTGAGATTGACTATATCAAATGGGACGCTAACATGGCGATTATGAACCATGGCTCACAATATCTGGACATGGCAAACCAGAGCCACCTGTATATCGAGTATCACCGTGGCTTTGAGAAGGTATTCCAGCGCATCCGTGCCAAATATCCTGACGTGACGATTCAGGCATGCGCCTCTGGTGGCGGTCGCGCCAACTGGGGTGTGCTTCCCTACTTTGATGAGTTCTGGGTCAGCGACAACACCGATGCGCTACAGCGTATCTACATGCAGTGGGGCACCAGTTATTTCTTCCCTGCCATCGCCATGGCAAGTCATATCTCCGCCACACCTAACCACACCGTCTTCCGTACCACGGCGCTGAAATACCGTATCGATGTCGCTATGAGCGGTCGACTGGGCATGGAGATACAGCCCAAGAACATGACGGATGCCGAGAAGGAACTGTGTCGTAAGGCGATAGCGGAATACAAGCAGATACGTCCCATCGTACAGTTTGGTAACATCTATCGTCTCCTCTCTCCCTACGAGAAGAAAGGACTTGCCTCGATGATGTATGTCACCGACCAGCAGGACAAGGCTGTATTCTACTGGTGGAAGACGGAGTCGTTCCAGAACGAGCACCTGCCCCGTGTAAAGATGGCAGGACTGGATGCCAACCGTATGTATAAGGTGAAGGAACTGAACCGTATCGACGTAAAACCGCTCTCTTTTGAGGGCAAGTCATTCAGTGGCGCCTACCTGATGAACCACGGGCTGGACGTTCCGTATCGCAACGAGACAGAATGGCACCTGAAGAACGACTGGTCGAGCCGTGTCCTGCTTCTTGAGGCAGAGTAACCCCCAGAAACAATGGCAATAGGCAAAACCGATAGTCTTCTGGCATCTATCCGCGAGGGACGCGAGATGACGCAAGCAGAGAAACTCAGACTGATCATCAGTCTGAGTATTCCCAGTATCCTGGCGCAGATCTCCGCTACCGTCATGTTCTTCATCGACGCCTCGATGGTGGGACACCTTGGTGCCAAGGCATCCGCAGCCATTGGACTGGTGGAGACGACAGGGTGGCTGATGGGAGGACTTGGCTCTGCCGCGAATATGGGATTCTCCGTGCAGGTGGCACATGCCATTGGTGCCAACGACTTCGAACGAGCACGCCGCATCCTGCGACAGTCTCTGGTATGCTGTCTGATCTACAGTGCGACTATCTCGCTGATCGGCATTCTCATCAGCGGTCCCCTGCCCTATTGGCTGGGCGGCTCTGAGGAGATAGCCCACGATGCCTCCCTCTATTTCGCCATCATCGGCTTCTGCGGCATCTTCTTCCAGATGACAGGACTGGGCAGTTCCATGCTGAAATGCTCTGGTGACATGAAGATCCCCTCGGCACTGAATATCCAGGCATGCGTATTGGATGTCATCCTCAATTACTTCTTCATCTATATTGCCGACATGGGCGTGATGGGTGCCGCCATAGGAACGGGAATCGCGGAACTCATCACGGCGGCGCTGATGCTGTATTTCCTGCTCTGTCGCTCTGAGATCCTCAAACTGAAAGGACGACCCAAGCACTCTTTCCGTCCACAGGCTGACATTGTCCATAACGCCACCAAGATAGGAGCCCCCATGGCATTGCAGCACGTGTTGATGGGAGGAGCCCAGATCGTGAGCACCATCATCGTGGCGCCCTTGGGCACCATTGCCATTGCCGCCCACTCCCTCGCCATCACGGTGGAGAGCCTCTGCTACATGCCGGGCTACGGCATCGCCGATGCCGCCACCACCTTGGTAGGTCAGAGTTTCGGAGCAGGCAAGAAACTGCTCACGAAGTCGTTCGCACGAATGTCTGTAGGCTTGGGTATGGTGGTGATGACACTGATGGGTGCCCTGATGTTTGTCTTCGCCTCTGAACTGATGACCATTCTGACACCTGTCGGCGACATCATCGACTTAGGAGCCTACTGTCTGCGCATCGAGGCTTTCGCAGAACCGATGTTCGCCGCCTCTATCGTATGCTACGGTGTCTTCGTGGGTGCTGGCGACACGCTGAAACCTGCCATCATGAACCTCACCAGCATGTGGGCTGTCCGACTGACGCTCGCTGCCCTCCTCGCCCCGCACTACGGACTCGCTGGCGTGTGGATCGCCATGGCTGTCGAACTTACCTTCCGAGGCATCCTTTTCCTCATCCGACTCTTCTCTGGAAAATGGGTCAATCAGATGAAAGCATAAAAACAGCCCTGGGGATCACTCCTCAGGGCTGCTACTTTTTCTTTTCCTATTAATAACTAAAAACTTGCTTTCTCTTTAAAACTAATACCTTACTACTAACCTAAAACTACTAACTAACCAACTTTTCCGTGTTATCCTTTCAATCTTTTCTCTTTTACCTTATGTGTTCCTCTGAATCACGATGCAAAGTTAAGCAGATTTCACGATGCCACCATGAAATCTTTCTTATTTTGAGGAAAAAAGGGCTTATTCTTGACCTATGTCAACATTTTGTGTGCGAACACAAAACTCACCTTCCACCAAGTTTGTCAACTCAACAAACTGTGTAACCGTCAGTTGCTCAGGGCGTTTTGTCATAATAGGATGAGCAAAGAAGCCCTCAGAGGCTGGATGGGCGGCATCGAACAGGGGACGCAGGCTCACCCGCAACATCTTGCGACGCTGGTTAAAGGCTGTCTTGACGACTCTCTTAAACAGGTCCTCATCGCAATCCAGGTGTGTCACCTGATTGCGTGTCATACGTATCACGGCACTCTGCACCTTGGGCGGCGGATTGAAGACAGAAGGCTCGACCGTGAAGAGATACTCCACGTCATACCATGCCTGTATCAGCACCGACAGAATACCGTATGCCTTCGTGCCCGGCTCAGAGGCGATGCGCAAGGCGACCTCACGCTGGATCATACCCGTACAACAGGGTATCAGGTCACGGTTGTCCAGCATCTTGAAGAATATCTGCGAAGAGATATCATAAGGATAGTTGCCCGTCAACACAAACTGCTGACCTCCGAACACGTTGCGTAAGTCCATTCGCAGGAAGTCCTCCCCTAGGATATTCTCCCGCAACATGGGGAAATGCTCATTCAAGTACGCCACACTCTCTCGGTCGATCTCCACGACTTTGAAAGGACGAGTCTTCTCCACCAGATACTGGGTCATCACACCCATACCAGGTCCCACTTCCAAGACAGGGATAGCACCGTATGGCTCATCCACTGTATCGGCGATGCGCTTGGCTATCGACAGGTCGGTCAGGAAATGCTGACCCAGATTCTTCTTCGGTCGTACTTGTTTCATACTGCAAAGGTAGTGTAAATTGAGAGAAGAACAAAATAAAAAACGGGAATATCATATCGATACTCCCATTTTTATTGTTTTTCGCGGATAATTTTACTCCACGATGATGGGCTTGTACTTAGGTACGAGTGCCTTCATGATGCACCAACCGATCAGGTAGGCGACAGCACAGATGCAGAAGACAACCATGTAGGCGGCTGGCTTGCCCTCGAAACCGAAGAACGAGAAGGCAGCACCCTGCTCGGCAGCCCAGTCGAAGAACTTACCCGAACCGAGGTTGATACTCATAGAGCCCAGACCACCTGCCATCGTTCCCAGACCTACTATCGTACCGATGGTCGACTTGGGGAACATGTCACCGATGGTGGAGAACAGGTTTGCCGACCATGCCTGGTGTCCTGCGCCCAGCAGACCAATCAGGATAGCGGGCCACCATGCGCTATAGGCTCCCATTGGCTGTGCGAACAAGCCCAGCACGGGGAAGCAGGCGAAGATGAACATGGCACGCATACGACCCAGATAGGGATTCATGCCCTTCTTATCCACGAAATAGGTAGGCAGATAACCGCCACCGATACTGAGGATCGTCACGATAGCATAGAGCGTGAAGATCAGGGCGATACCCATCGGAGAATCGGAGGTATAGCCATACTGGTCGCTGAAGTAGGCAGGAGCCCAGAACAGGAAGAACCACCATACGCCATCCGTCATGAACTTACCTACGAGGAACGACCATGTCTGCTTGTAGGTGAAGCACTTCAGGAACGGGATGGTCTTCTCTTCCTTCACAGCGTCACGATCCTGTGCCTCGGCGAGGTCGTTGTCCTGCTCGATATAGTTCAACTCAGCCTGGTTGACACGCTTGTTCTGTGCAGGCTTCTCATAGAGCCACATCCACAGACCCATCCAGATAAAGCCCAGGGCACCGATGATGATAAACGCCATCTCCCAACCCCAGGCACGAGCCAAGAGAGGAATAGTGGCGGGAGCGGCAAGCGCACCCACGGAGGCGCCACTGTTGAAGATAGAGGTGGAGAACGCACGGTCTTTCTTGGGGAAATACTCGGCGGTAGCCTTGATGGCGGCGGGGAAGTTACCAGCCTCACCGACAGCGAGGATCAGACGACAACTCAGGAACAGCCATACTGAGATAGTGGCGATGGCGACAGCGGCATCACTGCCAGCCTGCACAGCGCGCAGTGCCTCGATAGAGTCATAGCCCTCGGCGGTCATGGCGACCCATCCGCATCCAGCGTGCAGCACGGCACCTAATGACCATACGAAGATGGCGATGAGGTAACCCTTCTTGGTGCCCATCCAGTCGATGAACTTACCGGCGAAGAGGTTCGCGATAGCGTAGAACAGGGAGAACATACCGGTTATCGTACCATAGTCGCCGTCCGTCCAGTGGAACTCTGGGGCGATGAAGTCCTTCCATGTTAATGACAAGACCTGACGGTCCATGTAGTTAATGGTCGTTGCCAGGAACAGCAACGCACAGATGACCCAACGGAAGTTGGACATTTTAGTTGTTTGTACAGGAGCCATATTATTTCTTTTTTTTGCGATATTTCGATATTTCGATATTGCGATATAACGATATACGAGAGGGTGACTAGCGCAACTCGCTGACAGGGATATTGTCCTTGTCGTTATAGTTCAGGTTCTCACCAGCCATACCCCAGATGAAGGTATAATAATAGGTGGCGGCGGCACAGTGGATGCTCCACTCCGGCGACATGATAGCCTGCTCATTCTTCAGCCATACCACACGGGTCTCCTGAGGCTCACCCATGAAATGGCTCACCTGCTGACCCTCGGGCACGTTGAAATAGTAGTATGCCTCGATACGACGACCATGGGTATGGGCGGGCATCGTGTTCCACACACTACCTGCCTGCAACTGGGTCAAGCCCATCTGCAACTGGCAGGGTCCCTCCTCCAGCGAGGTGTTCACGATCAACTGGTTGATAGTGCGCTGGTTGCTCTCAGCAAGGGTGCCCAGAGGCTTGTCCTTGGTACCTATGATGGTAGCCTTCAACGACTGCACCTTCCCGTTCTTACGACCGTCGAGGGTCACCCACTGTGTCTTGTAGTGCTGGTGGGCAGTGGCGGAGTTCAGATAGAACTTAGCGGGTTTCTGAGGATCCTTCGAGCGGAAGATGACCTCCTTGTTGGAGTCGATATCCTTGCCGTTCTTGTCCTTTCCCAGCCAGCCGCGACCCACATAGAGCGCCTCGCTATAGCCGAGCGGGTATTCCTGTCCGTCGACGATGACGACACCGTCACCACCCGTGTTGATGATACCCAACTCACGGTTGCGCATGAAATAGTCGGCACGCAACTGCGGATGTGTCTCCAACTTCAGGTCTTTTGTCACTGGCATAGCACCACCGTAGATGAAACGGTCGTACATCGAATAGGTCAGGTTAATCTCGTCGGCAGCCATCACCTTCTCCATCACGAAGCGGTCACGCAGTGTCTGTGTGTCGTAGTGCTTCACGTCGGTAGGATGACATGCCTGCTGGAAATTCATGGTCTGCTGGGCAGAGCCAACTGTCATCGTTCCCATAAGCATGAATGTCAAAATTGTCTTTTTCATTGTTTATATATTTTTACCTTTTTACTTTCTTACTTTTTTACTTTTTTACTTTCTTACCTTTTTACTTTCTTACCTTTTTACTTTCTTACCTTTTCCTCCTTTGCAATGCGCTGGCGGTTCCAGACGACCATACCGATGGTGATGAGGGTCAGGATACCAGCACCCACCCACTGGAGGTTGTTCACGCACTTATAGATGACCCAACCGAAGAGCGAGGAGGCGAAGTCAAGCGCACCAGCCTGGAATCCCTCTGGTATCTTTGCGGCAGGGTCCTGTGTCTGGGCATATACCGTCTGGGCTGCCTGTGTGAAGGCGGAAGCCATGTCGGTGACAAACCACAGACCGATGCCCACCGTGATGATACCGATGATCAGCGTCTTCACCACGTTACCCTTCGTATAGGGCAGTACCATGACAAACACATAGAACATACCCGCAAGGGAGGCAAGGGGCAGGAACTCATTACCCGGCAGTGCAACTGCCATCAACAAGGCAAGGGGTATCAGGATCAGGGATGCCACCAAAGTGGTCGGATGACCGATGACCAGTGCGGGCGACATACCGATATACACTTTCTTGCCAGCCCACTTCTTCTGCACCACCTCCTGTGTCTTCTCAGCGATGGGTTTCAAACCGTCGATGAAGAGTTTGGTGATACGGGGTATCAACTCCATCACAGCACCCATCGTCACACCCAGGAACAGGATCTTCTTGATGTCCAACTGTGCCACGGCACCGATCAAAGCACCGACGATGACACCCAGTACGATAGGCTCACCGAGTACACCGAACTTCTTTTTCAGTCCCTCCGCGTCAATATCCAGTTTCGAGAAACCGGGAATCTTATCCAGCAACCAGTTGATGGCGATGGCGAAAGCGGTGAAACTCTGACAGAAAGGTTGTGGGATGGAGATACCGTCCATATCGTCATAGTAGCCTTGGAACTTATCCGCAGTCAGGTCTGCCATCACCAAGGTGATGATATAGCAGACGATGGCGGCGAAATAGCCCCACGCCAGGCTCTGGTCCATCACGAAGTAGGCGACGGCACCGATAAAGGCGAAATGCCAGTAGTTCCACAGGTCGATATTCACGGTACGGGTACATCCTGTGATCAGCAACAGGAAGTTGACACCCAGACAGATCGGGATGATCAGCGCACCCACCGCTGTGTTATAGGCGACGGCGGCGGCAGCGGGCCATCCCATGTCAAACACACCCAGTTGCAGGTCATAGAGTTTGGATATCTCACTCAGCGGAGATCCGAAATTCGTGGTCAGCAGTGCGGTGACAATACCCAGTCCCACAAAACCGACACCGACATACAGACCTGATTTCAGCGACTTACCGAACTTCATGCCGATGCACAGTCCGATAATCGTAAACAGAATGGGCATCATGACCGATGCGCCCAAACTGATAATGTAACTAAAGACTTGTTCCATTATTCTATGTTTTCTTTTGTTTTAGCGTAGATTGTGTGCAAAGATACAAATAAGTAAGCGAAACACAAAATAAAATGCGATTTATTTATAAAAAGAGTCCGCCTCCACAAAGAAGCGGACTCTCTTCGTATTCTAATGGGAGAAGGACATTACGCAGGTAAAAATTAGAAAGGTGCCATCTTCCCAATGAATAACAAAAGGTGGGAAGAACGCCTCACGGCTGATTTTTCTATTAAATAACCTTAAATATTACATATTTGTGATTCATAATTTTGTAAAGTCACTGTTAAAACTTTATCTTTGCAATCGAGATTTGAACATTTTGCGGCTAAGATTTGAACATTTCGTAAGCACAATTTGAACATTTCGTAAGCACAATTTGAACATTTCGTAATCAAAATTCTAGTATTATGGAGTATAGAAGACTGCATTTTGCTGAAGTACTTGAGCGGATGAACGAGCCCCGCAGATACATCCAAGTATTGGCAGGTCCCCGTCAAGTCGGCAAATCGACACTAATGGATCAAGTGCTGGAAGAATGCCAGTTGCCCCATTATCTGTATAATGCGGATGGGATTGACGAGAACGATACGGATTGGATCAGACGAATATGGGATAGTGTCCGGGCTCAAATGGATATTAAGCAACAGAAAGAGGCAGTTCTGGTTGTTGATGAAGTTCACAAGATTAAGCATTGGAGTGAGATCGTCAAACGAGAATGGGATGCTGACACCCGTACCCAGCGACAGTTGAAAGTATTTTTGTTAGGCTCTTCACGCCTGATGTTGCGAAAAGGTCTAAAAGAGTCTTTAGCGGGTCGTTTCGAATTAATACGCTTAGGGCACTGGACATTACGGGAAATGGAGGATGCCTTTGGATGGACACTCGACGAATGGGTCTATTATGGAGGATATCCTGGTAGCGCCCCGCTTATAAAGGACATGCGTCGCTGGAAAAATTATGTCAAAGAGTCATTAGTGACTCCCGCAATAGAGAAAGATGTCATACTGACATCTAACATTTATAAACCAGCACTGATGAAGCAACTTTTTGTACTGGGATGCTCCTATTCTGCTGAACTGCTGTCGTTGACAAAGGCATTGGGGCAGTTGCAAGATGCGGGGAACGTAACAACGCTGTCATCCTATCTTGATATTCTTGACCAGTGCAACTTGTTGACAGGACTGCAAAAATATGCGAACGATACCGCACGTCGTTATCAGTCTGTGCCTAAATTCCAAGTATACAACAATGCCTTGCTGACTGCTTATAAAGGTACTGGTTTTGACAAAGACCGCATTGACACACAGGTATGGGGTCGGTGGGTGGAATCCGCCGTGGGAACCTATCTTCTGGGAGAAGCAGAAGAAGTTGGCTACAAACTCTATTACTGGCGAGAGCGCTCTGACGAGGTCGATTATGTGATTGTCCGTCAAGGAGAAGTCATTGCATTGGAAGTAAAGAGCGGACGGCGTGGCATGAATAGCGGGCTTCCAAAATTCTGTGACAACTATCACCCTAAACGCTCCCTTGTCATCGGTACAGACGGCATACCCTTCGACGACTTTTTCCGAATGAATATAGAAGACTTATTTTAAAAAAGGTGGGAAGAACGCCTCACGGCTCATCTCCCCACCATCCAATTGCGTATTGGAAACGAATTATTCCTGATAGAGCATCAATGTGCCCCAGCCTATCTGGTCGAAGGCACCAGAGTTGACACCGTAGCGGGCATCACCTGCGCCACACTCAGGACGCTGCACCTCCGCATACTTCTTGACGAAGTAGTTACCGCTGGTGTTTTTTTTACCTTTTCTTTAAATACGAACCACGGAGGGAGAATACGTAATGGAGTTCAGCCATGCCTTTCTGGAACAAGGGTTCACGTTTGTGCGGAAGAGTTTCTCCCGTGGCTATCTGGTCGCCCGTCGTTCTGCCGATGAGATTCAGAACCGTTTAAAACTGTTGGCAGTGACGCAATGACGCAAATGACGCAATATTTGCAGACTTCATATACGCGCGCAGGCAGGAAAATTCCAAATTTCAAAAGTTCCTGCCCGCGCACGTAGGAGAGTTTATGTTTTTTGCGTCATTTGCGTCATTGCGTCACTCCAACATCAAACAAACTTATAATCAACAAAAACGATGAAAGAACTACATCGGGGAGCCACCTTAGGAAGGCGGCACCTCCTGCCCCCGAAGGTGCCGCCTCCGACCCCCGGAGCCCGTACCTCCGAGGGGCGAAGCCTAAGGCTTCGTGATGTCGCTTCTCTCGGGGGGCGTGATATCGTTATCGCGATATACGAAGGCACCGATATACGAGATTTTCGATATACGAAGAAAAAAAATTCCCTGCAAATGCCCGAAGGGCACAGCGGGCAATTTTGTTTTTTGTACCTTTGCAACGGATATCCAAAACAACTTTAGTATTCACCATTTAAACACACAAAAAAGTATGGCAACAAACAAATTTTCCATTCATTCCCTTCCTTTCATTTCTTCGGCGCGAAGAAACGGAACCAAAGAAGCATCCACCCCCTCCCATCCTCCCCCTATCGACGACCAGCGTTTAGCGTAGGCGGCGTCAAAAAAACATCGCGTCGTCCCGCGATACCAAAACACAGGAGGAGTCGCGGCTTCTGCGACGACGAGTTTTCCCTCGCCCCTGAGGGGAGAGGGAGACAGGGAGAGAGGTGGAGCCCCTCCTGGCAAGGAGGGGACGGGGGAGGTCGAGAAGAGCCCTCTTGGCAAGGAGGGGACTGGGGAGGTCGCCTACTCTATTTCTTCCAATAGACGACGTAGCGACAGTGCTGGAGGTCGTAGAAGGGCTGGATGCGGATGCCGTTGCCGTCCACGAAGCGGAGTCCACCGAGGTGCTTGACCTCACCCAACGGGACATCGGGGTGCTTGCCATAGTCAAAGGTATAGTAGATGCCAGCATCATCTATGCCGACTATTATTATATCGAGGCACTGCTCAGATGGAATAATTCCAAATAAATTTGGTAGTGTCGTTAGTTTTGTGTATTTTTGTGGTCGAACTTAATAATTCGATCCAGAAATGCGAAAACTATTAATTAGTACGACCATAACAGTACTATTACTTTGTATGGGATGTAGAGAGCAGGAGAGGCACTATGTCATAGGTGTCTCCCAGTGCTCTGAGGATATATGGCGAGAGAAACAGAATGCGGAGTTGCGCATGGGCGCCTATATCCAAGGCGATGTAGAACTACGGTTCGCCTCCGCCTACGACAGCGACCAACGGCAGATCCAGCAGATAGACAGTCTGATCGCCACAGGCATCGACTTGCTGATTGTGGCTCCTAACCAGGTGGCGACGATCTCACCCGCCATCGACCGTGCCTATGACAAGGGCATTCCCGTCATCGTCTTCGAGCGTAAGACCAATTCCCGGAAATACACCGCCTTCATCAGTGCCGACAACTATGAGATGGGACGTACGATGGGAGAACACATCGCCCGGCAACTGAAAGGGAAAGGGAATATCCTCGAGATCAAGGGACTCAAGGACTCCTCCCCCGCCATCGAGCGTCATAACGGTTTCATGGAGGCGTTGAGCCACTACCCGCAGATACAACTCATAGACACCCTGCAAGGCGACTGGACGGAGGAGAGCGCCTACGACGCCACGAAGCAGTGGTTGAGCCAAAAGCCAACTGCCATCGATTATGTGTTCGGACAGAACGACCGTATGGCGATGGGAGCCCGTAAGGCACTACTTGACTCCTCAACTCCCCACTCCCTCACTACCAAATTCTGCGGCATCGACGGTCTGCCGGGGAAAGACGGCGGTATCCAGTTGGTACGTGACTCCCTGCTGGATGCCAGTTATATCTACCCTACTCATGGTGATCAACTCATCCAACTTGCTATTAATATCCTTGACGGCAAACCGTATGAGAAGGAGAACCTCCTGAAGTCGGCAATCGTCACCCGTGACAATGCCAATGTCCTCTTGATGGAGAGCGAGGAGACCCTGCGGCAGACCGCCTACCTCGACCAACTGCATGAGAAGACGGACACCTACTTGCAGGAACTCGACACACAGAAAGCAATAACGCTCTTGGTCATTGTCATCCTCGTGTTGGTGATTATCTCCGCCGTTATCTTCATTGAGAGCATGCGTCGCCGCCACCGACTGGAGCGACAGGCGTTCTCCATGGTCGTCAACGTACCCCAGAGCGAGACACCAGCGAGTGACTCCCCCAACACTCAGCAACAAGCGATCACGGATGTGACCCAAGAGGAGCAGAAGCAGATAGAGGCGGATGCCGATGCCCGTTTCCTGGAGCGGTTGCGCCAGTATGTGCAGGAGCAGATGAGCGACAGTGACTTCAGCGTGGAGGAACTGGCGGCGCAGATGGGAGTGAGTCGTGTACAACTCTATCGTAAGGTGAAAGCGCAGACAGGTCGTACCCCTGTGGATATCATCCGTCTGAGTCGCCTCAACCGCAGTAAGGTGCTGCTACAGACCACCGACCTATCGGTCAGCGAGGTAGCCTACCAAGTAGGATTCACGGCGCCCAGTTACTTCACCAAATGTTTCAAGGAGGAGTTCGGGATGCTACCAGGCGACACCAGGAAATCCTAAGAAAAATCGTTCAATGTCTAACAAAATTGTTACATTGAACGATTTTTTTAGTTCTTTGAAACATCTGTTTTAGCCCCTCTATGTAAATAGAAGTACTTTTGCGTCAGTAATTAACAAGAGTACTAACCAAACAAACAACAAGAAATGAAACAAGCGAAACGATTAATTCTAAGTTTCCTCACCTTGCTGCTCAGTACAATAATGTACGCGCAAGAGATTACGGGAACAGTGAATGACGCTATGGGACCTGTCATTGGTGCCACCGTCATGGAGAAAGGTACGACAAACGGTACTGTCACTGATTTCGATGGTAACTTCAAGTTGAAGGTAGAGGCAGGCAAGACCCTCGTCTTCTCCTACATCGGCTACCAGACCGTCGAGATGCCTGCCGCTAACGGTATGACCGTGACCATGCAGGACGATGAGATGACCTTGAATGAGGTCGTAGTAACAGGTTACATGACTGAGAAGAAGGCAGACCTGACCGGTGCTGTCGCAGTCGTGAAAATGAAAGACGTAGCCGACATCCCAACGGGTAATGTCATGCAGGCGCTGCAAGGTCGTGTGGCTGGTATGAACATCACGACGGATGGTACCCCTGGTGGTGGCAGTACCTCTACACTTGTGCGTGGTACGACAACCATCAACAACTCCAGCCCACTGTATGTCATCGACGGTATGCCTACCCGTGACAACGTCGGTTCTATCCTGTCGAGTGGTGACGTAGAGTCTATCCAAGTACTGAAGGATGCCTCATCTGCCGCCATCTACGGTGCACAGGCTGCCAATGGTGTCATCATCATCACCACTAAGCGCGCCAAGAGCGGTGAGACGAAGATCGACTTCTCCGCCTCCCTGACCGCACAGACTTTCTCTACTGGTGTCGATATGCTGAACACCCAGCAATGGGCAAACTGCTACTGGCAGGCTTTCAAGAACGGCAACAACGGACTAACTCCCTCTTCAGAGTTATTCGGGAATGGTGCCACTCCCGTCATCGCCCAGACCTATAACAGCGGTGACAAGACGATGCCTCTTGCTAATACTGACTGGGCTGACGAGATCTACAAGACAGCGCTCATGCAGAACTATAGCCTGACACTCTCTCGTGGTGGCGAGCATGGCGGTTCCTCTCTGTCCGTCAACTATATGGACCACAAGGGTTTGGTACGTAACACTGACTATAAGAGTTTCAACACCCGCCTTTCTGGTGACTATAAGTTCCTGGACGACAAACTGCGTATCGGTGAGAATGTTGCCGTTACCCGTTGGACTGAGCACATCAAGCCCGATGGTATCGAGGAGACGATTTACAAACTGCAGCCTATGGTTCCTGTCTATGCCACAGATGGCAGTTATGGTGGCGGCTACGTAGATGTGCTGAACGACTCCCCCAACCCAATCCGTCTGACCGACAATATCAAGGATGACAAACATGAGCGTTGGCGTGTATTCGGAAGTGCTTACTTAGAGGTAGAGCCCATCAAGAACCTCGTTTTACGCTCTACATTCGGTGTCAACTACTATCACGAGAACAATGCCACCTTTATTCCCAAATGGCAGGAAGGTCAGCGTACCGTGAACACCAATGAGATGGCTCAGTCGAACTCCCGCCAGTTCAACTGGACATGGACCAATCAGGCACAGTACAGTTTCGACATCAAGAAGCACTCCTTCACAGCCTTGATCGGCATGGAGGCTAAGAAAGAGAAATACGACTACGAGTGGGGCTATGGTACGGGTCTGGAATATGAGAACACCGACTATCGCTATTTAGGAACTGTCACCAGTGGCAAGAATGTCGATGCCACAGGCAACACCTATTCAATGGTCAGTTACTTTGGTAAGATCAATTACTCTTACGACTCTCGCTATCTCGCCTCGTTCACACTGCGTCGTGATGCGTCCAGCCGTTTCGGTAAGGAGAACAATAGCGGTACATTCCCATCTGTCAGCGCAGGTTGGCGCATCAGTGAGGAAGCCTTCATGAAGGACAAGGTGAAATGGCTCGACAACTTGAAACTACGTGCCTCTTGGGGTCTGAACGGTAACGATATGATTGACAACTCGGCAACCTATAGCCTCTTCAGTAACAGCGTCAACAATGGTGGCTATAACATGCTTGGCGACAACCAGACACTTGCCGCAGGTACTATCCGCACGCACTCTGGCAACCCTTATCTGAAGTGGGAGCAGACAGAGCAGGTAAACATTGGTCTCGACGCCGCTTTCCTGAATAATCGTCTGACCGTCAGCCTTGACTACTTCAACAAAGACACCAAAGACATGCTCTATGAGCCTGCCTATGCCGCTGTCATCGGCGAGGGTGGCTACTCATTCCAGAACGTTGCCGCAATGAACAACAAAGGTTTCGAGTTCACCATCGGATGGCGTGACCGCATTCGCGACTTCAACTATGAGATCAGTTTCAACGGCGCATTCAACAAGAACAAGATTACAGAACTTCCTGATGCAGTCTACTACACATGGGGTTGTGGTAATGGTGTTGACATCACGAACGTAGGCTATGCCCTCGGCTCTTGGCTGGGTTATGAGACCGCAGGCGTGTTCCGTACTCAGGAAGAGGTCGATGACTATACTCAGAAATACGACGTGCAATTCGGTGCTCCTGGTGTAGGACGCATCCGCTATGTCGACACGAATAATGATGGTGTCATCAATGCCAACGACCGTACTGTGCTGGGCTCTGACCAGCCTAAGTTCATCGGTGGTCTGAACCTCTCTGGCTCATGGCGTGGCTTCGACTTGTCGTTGTTCTTCAACGGCATGGTACGCAAGGCTTGGAACAACTCCAAGTATTACACCGACCTCTGGGCTTATTGGACGGGTAACCATGGCGAGCGCATGATGGATGCCTATAACGCATGGCAGAACTATGAGAAGACTGGTGTCTATAACAGTGAGACACCCGCACTCACCACCTCTCCAGCCAATAACGAGAACCAAGGCTCTGACTTCTATGTGGAGAATGGCAACTATATCAAGTTAAAGACCCTCACACTGGGTTACACACTTCCCGCAAACCTGCTGAAGAAAATCCACGTACGTAACCTGCGTGTATACTTCCAGACACAGAACCTCTTTACGATTACCGCCTATAAGGGTGCTGACCCAGAGGGACTGGGCTATACCTATCCTATGCCACGTACGTTTACTTTCGGACTGAATGTTGGACTCTAATAAACTGAAATAATTATGAAACTCAAAAATATAGCAATCATAGGTGCTGTCGTGCTCAGCATGACAGCCTGTAACGAGGACTCTTTCCTTGACAATCCCCCACAGGGTGTCGTCAGCGAGAATGTACTGATGTCTGCTGACGGTGTTGACCAACTCTGTACGGCTGCCTATGCCGCACTGATGGGACCCAATCCACAAGACTGGTCGGTATGGTGGTATCCTACCACACACTGGACGACTGGTGCCGTACGCGCTGATGACGCCCTGAAAGGCGGCGGTGGCACTGGCGACGGTTTTGAGACACATCGTCTGGAAACTTTTACCCTCGACGCCACCGATGGAGTGACAGACTCTAAGTGGTATCACCTCTATGTCAGCGTTCAGCGTTGTAACTCCGCCCTGAAGGTCCTCAACGAATGCACGGATGAGCAGGTACCCAACAAGGCTGTCCGCATTGCCGAGATGCGTGTGTTACGCGCCCACTACTACTTCGAGTTGCAGCGCCTTTTCAACCAGATTCCTTGGTTTGATGAGACGGTGCCTGAGAAAGAGGTTGCTACGATTCCCAATAACGAGTTCACCCGTGAGCAACTGCTAGACAAGATCGCCGCTGAGTTGGAGGCAGCCATCGCTAATCTGCCACAGGCACAGAGTGAGGTAGGACGTGTCAACATTTACATGGCAAAGGCATATCTTGCCAAAGTATACCTGTATCGTGCTTACGAGCAAAACGCCACGACACATGCTGTCACCACCATTAATAAGGAGTATCTTACAAAGGTGGTAACACTCTGCCAGGAGATTCGCAACTCAGGACGCTATGACCTGCTCGATGATTTCCAGCAACTCGACCTCGTTGCCTACGACAATGCGAAAGAGTCCGTTTGGGATATCCAGTATTCCATGAACGACGGCTCTAACAGCGCAGGACGCATCAACTGGAGCATGTTGCTCAATGCCCCTCAGGGTCCCTATTCTGGTGACGGTTTCTTCCTACCCTCACAAGACTTGATCAATGCCTTCCAAACTGACGCCAATGGCTTGCCCGAGTTCAACTATCAGTCACTGCCCGACTTCGATCAGGTAAACTATAGTGATGACTACGTGACAGTATCCGCTAACGACCATAACGTGGACCCACGTCTTGACTTCGTCGTTGGTCGTCCGAACGTCACCTGGAAGACCTATACAGCCACTCCATGTCTTGCCACATGGGTACGTGACCGCGGTACCTACGGCTACCACTGTGCTAAGCGTTTCTTCGTGTCGCCTGAGACTGCCGACATGTATCCTGGCTGGCCTTGGGGAGCCAGTGCCCTGAACTGGCACATGATCCGCTATGCGCACATCCTGCTCTGGGAGGCAGAGGCTTTGGTGGAGTTAGGTCGTCAGGACGAGGCTCGCCCACTCATCAACCAGATTCGCCAGCGTGCCGCACAGTCAGCGTACGTGAAGGCATATACAGACACTTTCTCCGGTGGTAACTGTCCTAATTACGGAGGCTATGCCGCTAACTACCAGATCGCCGAGTACCCTGCTACTGGCTGGACACAGGACTATGCCCGTCAGGCTGTTCGCTTCGAGTCTCGTCTGGAGACCGCCTTGGAGGGTGAGCGTTTCTTCGACCTTGTTCGCTGGGGTATTGCCGCCGATGTGATGAACAAATACATCCAGTGCGAGCAGGACAACCGCCCATACTACCAAGGTACCAAGTTCACTGCTGGTAAGGACGAGTATCTGCCCATCACCAACAACCAGTATAAGTTCTCTGGTCAGAACTACGTACAGAACCCTGGCTATGGCGCATTCTAAAACATGATGAATAGTTATGATGTTAATAGTTAGTTAACCTAAGGTAAAAGATTGTTTCTCAGGAACCTTACAAATCCGCCCAGGTATCGTGATAGTACTTGGGCGGATTTCTCAATATCTATGAATTATCGTTCATTGCGAGAAAAAATCGTTCAATGAACGTTTTTTGTTAGTTTTTGAATCATTATTTACACGATGGAATGGGGAAAACATGTAATTTTGCAGCAGATTAATTGAATAACTAAAAACGAAAAGACATGAAAAAATTGTTGTTGATGATGGTTTCACTGCTGACCCTCACAGGAGTGTCGGCACAAAAGCCACAAGTGTTGGGCAAGAGCCATGCCATGCAACGGGTGGAGGTGAAGAGCCACTATCTGCTGCTGCCCGTTCAGGAACGGGAGGAGAATGCCAATATCCGCATCTTGGCAAAAGGACAGCAGGTGCAGTCGCTGAACGTGCGCCTTGCGGTAGACAAGGTAGACTATTACGTACCCCTCGACATCCGCCGTTTTGGCGCAAAGGACCTGCTGTTGGATATCACCTTCTATGGTGACCGCCGTTTCACGGGTGCCATGAAGGACTTCCTCTGCTGGCAGGAGATGAAGCAGAGCGATGCCTTCGACACCGCCAATCGTGAGAAGTTCCGCCCACAGTACCACCATACCCCCGTCTATGGCTGGATGAACGATCCCAATGGAATGTTCTACAAGGATGGGGTCTATCATTTATATTACCAGTGGAACCCCTACGGTTCGATGTGGGAGAATATGACATGGGGACACTCCACGTCAAAAGACCTCATCCACTGGGAGGCACAGCCTACCGCCATCGAGCCTGATGCCCTGGGTGACATCTTCAGTGGCTCGTGCGTAGTAGATAAGGAGAACAACCAGGTGGTTGCCTTCTACACCTCGGCAGGTAAGAGTCAGGTGCAGTCGATGGCGATATCCAAGGATAACGGTAAGACCTTTGAGAAATATGCTGGTAATCCCATCTTGGTGAGCAACGAGGAGGACTTCCGTGACCCGAAGGCGTTCTGGAATGCCGATATCAAGAAGTGGAACCTGGTGCTTGCCGTCGGACAGGAGATGCGTATCTACTCCTCTGACAACCTGAAGGACTGGACCTACGAGAGTTCGTTCGGCAAGGAATACGGTTGCCATGACGGTGTATGGGAGTGTCCTGACCTCATGAAACTGCCCGTTCGTGGTACTGGCAAACAGAAATGGATGCTGATTTGCAATATCAACCCTGGTGGTCCCTTCGGAGGTAGCGCCACCCAGTATTTCATCGGCGACTTCGACGGGAAGAAGTTCACCTGCGAGCACAAGGACACTCGCTGGATGGACTATGGCAAGGACCACTATGCCACCGTCACCTTCGACAATGCTCCTGAAGGCAGGAAGATTGCCCTTGCCTGGATGTCGAACTGGCAGTATGCCAACCAAGTGCCCACCAAGCAGTTCCGCAGTGCCAACAGTATTCCCCGTGACCTCGACCTCTTCGAGTACAACGGACAGATCTACTGCGGTGTGACGCCCTCCAAGGAGATGCTTGCCCTCCGTGGGAAGACCGACAAGAGACTGCCCCAGACGGGAGAAATCGTCATCGACCTGAAAGGCTCGACGGAAATCACCCTCTCCAACTCCCTGGGTGAGCAGGTTGTCATGAGGTATGATGCCGTCAAAAACACGTTCTCGATGGACCGTACCCGCAGTTACGCCAGTTTCAGTGAGGCGTTCCCTTGTGTGACGACAGCCCCCACCTATGGTGCCGTGAAACAACTGCGCATCTTCATCGACCACTGCTCCATCGAGGCTTTCGACGCAGAGGGGCGTATGGCGATGACCAACCTCATGTTCCCCACAGAGCCCTATAATACGCTCAAGGTGACCAATCAAGCAAAAGTAACTATTTATCCTTTCTAAGAATATGGCAAACAATACCAACAAATCGATTTACCTGATTCCTGTGATGCTCTGCTTCTTCTGCATGGGCTTCGTTGACCTAGTGGGCATCGCATCGAACTATGTGAAAGAAGACCTCGCACTCAGCGACTCCGTAGCGAACATCTTCCCCTCGCTGGTGTTCTTCTGGTTCCTGATCTTCTCCGTGCCGACGGGCATGCTGATGAACAAGATCGGACGTAAGAAAACCGTGTTACTCTCACTCATCGTGACGGTGGTGTCACTGTTCATTCCCCTATTGGGCTATTCCTTCGGCGTGATGCTCGTAGCCTTCTCTCTGCTAGGCATCGGTAATGCGCTGATGCAGACCAGTATCAACCCACTCGCCATGCTGATCATAGGTGACAAGAACCTCGCCTCCACCCTGACTTTCGGACAGTTTGTGAAGGCTATCGCCTCTTTCCTCGCTCCTTATCTTGCCATGTGGGGAGCCACACAGGTCATCCCCTCGTTCGGTTATGACTGGCGGGTATTGTTCCTGATCTATTTCGTCGTCGGCGTGCTTGCCTCTGCCTTGCTATGGGTAACCCCCATCCATGAGGAACTCACTGAGGGCAAGTCGTCGTCCTTCATGGACTGTCTGCGCCTGTTGGGCAAGCCCATCGTGCTCCTGTCGTTCCTTGCCATCATGTGTCACGTGGGAATCGACGTGGGTACCAACACCACTGCTCCTAAACTGTTGATGGAGCGTGTGGGCATGACGCTCAACGAGGCTGCCTTCGCTACCTCCCTCTACTTTATCTTCCGTACTATCGGTGCCCTGACGGGCTCGTTCTTCCTCCGTGTGATGAAGACCCGTTGGTTCTTTATCATCAGTGTCGTGCTGATGGCTGTATCGATGGCACTGATGTTCGGCGGTCAGTCGAAGATGGTGCTCTATACCGCTATCGCACTGGTAGGCTACGGCAACTCCAATATCTTCTCGATGGCATTCTCAGAGGCGCTGCTCTCTGTCCCCGACAAGCAGAACGAGGTCTCTGGTCTGATGATCATGGGACTCTTCGGCGGTACCGTGTTCCCCCTCATTATGGGCTTCTGCAGTGACGCTGTAGGACAGGCTGGTGCTGTTGCCGTCATGGCGGTAGGTGTCATCTACCTCTTTACATTCATCAATAAGGTTAAACACTAAAGAAATAGGATATATTATGAAGAATCTGATTATAGGACTGGGCGAGGCATTATGGGACATGCTGCCCGAAGGAAAGAAACTGGGTGGCGCTCCTGCCAACTTCGCTTACCATGCAGGACAGTTCGGACTGGACACTCTCGCCGTCAGTGCGTTGGGTGAGGACAAACTCGCCGATGAGACTATTGAGGCATTGGAACAGAACGGTTTGAGATACCTGATGCCACGAGTACCGTACGCTACGGGTACCGTACAGGTGACCCTGACGGGTGAGGGCATCCCCACCTATGAGATCAAGGAGAATGTGGCGTGGGATAACATCCCCTTCTCCAAGGATATAGAGGAAGCCGCCCGCAACTGCCGTGCCGTCTGCTTCGGCTCCCTTGCCCAGCGTAACATCGTCAGTCGCCAGACCATCCAGCAGTTCCTTGACACAACCCCCAAAGACTGCATCAAGATCTGTGATATCAACCTGCGACAGCAGTTCTTCTCCAAAGAGATCCTGGAGGAGTCGTTCAAGCGTTGTAACATCTTGAAGATCAACGATGAGGAACTGGTTGTCGTGGCACGTATGTTCGGCTATCAGGACTTGGACGATGCCAAGGTCTGCGAGCAGATGGTGAAAGACTACGACCTGCAGATGCTCGTCCTGACTTGTGGCACCAACGGCAGCCATGTGTTTACGGCGGATGGTGAGCACTCCTTCCAGCCTACTCCCAAGGTGGAGGTTGCCGATACCGTAGGTGCTGGCGACTCTTTCACGGGCTCCTTCTGCGCCGCTATCCTGAACGGCAAACCCGTTGGGGAGGCACACCGCATCGCCGTAGAGGTCAGCGCCTATGTCTGCACCCAGAACGGAGCGATGCCGAAATATCCCGCTGAACTCGTCGCGAAAGTTAAATAAATGATACATCTGTCTACTAAAGGGGTCCCCGATGTGAGTCGGGGGCTCTTTTTTTCTCTTTTTTTTGGTGATGTCCCCGATTCTTCGTAATTTTGTAGCGTACTATGCACATGAAGCAATAATGACTGTAGCAGATTATATCAAACAAGATACAGGTGAGAGGCGGTTCTCTTTCGAGGTTCTACCTCCACTGAAAGGCAACGGGACGAATGCCCTGTTCCAGACCATTGATAAACTCGTGGACTTCCATCCTGCGTTTATCAATATCACGACACACCACTCGGAGTATGTCTACAAAGAACTGGAGAACGGGCAGTTTGAGCGACAGCGCATCCGTCGTCGCCCTGGTACCATCGCCATTGCCGCCGCCATCCAGCAACGCTATGACATTCCCGTGGAGCCGCATATCATCTGTAGCGGCACGACGATAGAACAGATAGAATACGAACTGCTCGACTTGCAGTTCCTAGGCATCCGTAACCTGATGCTGCTGCGTGGCGACAAGGCGAAGGAGGACAGCAGGTTTACCCCCACCCCGGGCGGTCATGCCCATACCACCGATCTCATCAAACAGGTGGTACGCTTCAACGAGGGGTTCTTTGCCGACGGCACACCCATCAAGCACCCTGGTCCGAAGTTCGACTTCGGTGTCGCCTGCTATCCAGAGAAGCATGAGGAGGCTCCCAATCTGGAACGGGATATGGAATACCTGAAACAGAAACAGGACCTTGGAGCACAGTATGCCGTGACCCAGTTGTTCTTCGATAACGAGAAATACTTCGCCTTTGTGGAGCAGGCACGGCAGATGGGTATCACCATTCCCATCATCCCAGGCATCAAACCCATGGCGAAACTAAGTCAGTTGACGGTAGTCCCCAAGACATTCCACTGTGACATCCCAGAGGCACTGGCAAAGGAGATTGCCAAATGCACGACAGACGACCAGGCTCGTCAACTGGGTGTGGAATGGACCACCCAACAGTGTCGTGAACTGTATGAGCATGGTGTCAAGAACATCCATTTCTACACCATGTCGGCTGTCGACTCCGTCGTAGAGATCGCCAAACGCTTATTATAACACCCAGCAAATCCACTAGACCCATGATCTTCGACCAAGTGATAGGACAACAGGAAGCACAAGAGCGGCTGCTGCAACTGGAACAGGAGCAACGACTGCCTCATGCCCTGATGCTCTGTGGTCCAATGGGATGTGGTAAGATGGCTCTTGCCATGGGCTTTGCCAAACACCTGCTGAGTCGTAACAGCAATGACGAGGCGATGCTGGCACGCTGGGAGCACCCTGACCTCCACTTCACCTACCCCACTATCAAACTGCCTTCGATGAACAGCGACCATAAACCAGTGTCGGACGATTTCGCCCGCCCATGGCATGAACTCATCATGGCTGGATGTTACTTCACCATGAACGAATGGCTGGAGATGATGGGCGGTGAGAACCAGCAGGCTATCATCACGGCGGGAGAGAGCGACGCACTGACGAGGAAACTGTCGCTTAAATCGAGTCAGGGCGGCTATAAGGTGAGCCTCATCTGGTTGCCTGAGCGCATGAACATCGAATGCGCCAACAAAATCCTGAAACTCCTGGAGGAGCCTCCCCAGCAGACGATTTTCCTTCTGGTGTCGGAGGAGCCTGAGCGACTGTTGGAGACCATCCGCAGCCGTGTGCAGCGTCTCGATGTCAAGCGACTGACTGAGGACGACATCCGTGAGGCGCTCATCAGCAAGCGGGGACTCGTCGAGGAGAGTGCCCAGAGGGTGGCACGTATGGCGAACGGCAGTTGGTTGAAGGCACTCGAACTATTGAGCAACGACTCTGAGAACGAACTCTTCCTCGACATGTTCCAGACGCTGATGCGGCTTGCCTACCAGCGCAAGGTCAAGGAACTAAAGACATGGAGTGAGCGCATCGGCACGATGGGACGAGAGAAGCAGAAACGCTTCTTGGAGTATTTCCTTCGCTTGGTGAGAGAGAACTTCATATTCAACTTCCAAGAGCCAGCGCTCTGCTATATGTCACAGAGGGAGGAGAACTTCGCCAGGAACTTCGCCCGATTCATCAACGAGGCGAATGTGATACCTATCAGCGAACTCGCCAACCGCGCCATCCGTGACATCGGACAGAACGCCAACGGCAAGATTGTCTTCTTCGACTTCGCCCTGCACATGATTGTACTATTGATACAGAAATAAAATTGAAGTAATTGAGATATATGGAGAAAATAAAAGACCTCGAGATAATGGTTGGCTGTGACCGTGGACTATGCCATCAGGCAGTAGGACGACAGGACAAGCAGTTGAACACCTACGACTGGCTTGCCGATGTCCCTGGCAATACGGACACGACAGACCTGGTGGAGGTGCAGTTCAAGCACACCCGCAAAGGCTATTACCATAACGTGAACAACCTCGACCTGAAGAAAGGCGATATCGTTGCCGTAGAGGCGAACCCTGGGCATGACATTGGCGTGGTGACCCTGACAGGACGACTGGTGAAGTTGCAGATCAAGAAGGCAAACCTCAAGAGTGCCGACGACATCAAGCGTGTCTATCGTATCGCCCGCCCTGTGGACATGGAGAAATACCATGAGGCAAAGCGCAGGGAGCACTCCACGATGATAGAGAGTCGCCAGATAGCCAAGGGACTCGGACTGAAGATGAAAATTGGCGACGTGGAGTACCAAGGCGATGGCAACAAGGCGATTTTCTACTATATCGCTGACGAGCGTGTCGACTTCCGCCAACTGATCAAAGACCTTGCCGCCACCTTCCACGTACGTATCGAGATGAAACAGATCGGTGCCCGTCAGGAGGCTGGACGTATCGGAGGCACAGGACCTTGCGGACGGGAACTCTGTTGCGCCACATGGATGAAGAACTTCGTGAGTGTAGGCACCAGTTCGGCTCGTTTCCAGGATATCTCCCTGAATCCCCAAAAACTGGCTGGTATGTGCGCGAAACTCAAGTGCTGCCTGAACTACGAGGTTGACGACTATGTAGAGGCAGGACGGAGACTGCCAGCCAAGGATATCACCCTGCAGACACAGGATGCGGAATACCACCTGTTTAAGTCTGACATCCTCGCAGGACTCGTCTCTTACTCTACCGACAAGAATATCTCCGCTAACCTGGAGACCATCACTGCCGAGCGAGCCAAACAGATCATCGAGATGAACCGCAGAGGCGAGAAACCGCTGTCGCTGCAGGAAGACGGGAAGAGACAGGAGCCGAAGCGCCCCATCGACCTTGCCACGCAGGAGAATATCAACCGCTTCGACAGGGCGAAGAAGAAAAAGAAAAAGCATAAGAAACCCAATAACAACGGTGGACAGCCACAGAGAAACGAGCACAAACCCAAGGATGCGAAAGAGTAAGTACACCTTATTATATTATATAGGGCTACTGGCGGTGCTCTTGTGCGTCTCATGCGACAGCAAGACCGTCTATAGCCACTACCAGTCTGTGGCGCTCGCAGGCTGGGAGAAGAACGATGTCATCTCTTTCGGCACCACCCCCTTGGAACAGCAAGGGACCTATCAGGAGAAAATCGGAATCCGCATCAATGGCGCCTTCCCCTTCATGGCACTGACACTCATCGTCGACCAGAAAGTGTTCCCCACGCTGGAGACCCATTGTGACACGCTGAGTTGCGAACTGATCAATGAAGACGGTAATGTCATGGGCGAAGGTATCAGCCACTACCAATACACCTTCCCCCTGAAGACACTGACCCTTCAGAAGAACGACTCCCTAAGCATCCACATCCGCCACGACATGAAACGGGAGATACTGCCAGGTGTCTCCGATATCGGCATCATCTTGGAAAAGGAGTAAAGTCTTACGAGCGAATCAGATGACGACTGGCATCTATTCGCAGGAAGATAAACAGCAGGATGGTGAAGCCCCATAGCGAGGATCCACCGTAACTGAAGAAAGGCAAAGGAATACCAATGACCGGTGTCAAGCCTAATACCATGCCCACATTGATAAACACATGGAAGAGGAATATACTCAACACACTATACCCATAGACCCGCCCGAAACGGAACGGTTGCCGCTCCGACAGATATATCAACCGTAATATCAAGGCAAGGAACAACAGCAAGACACCCGCCGAGCCCAAGAAGCCCTCCTCCTCACCTACGGTACAGAAGATAAAGTCGGTATCCTGCTCAGGCACAAACTTCAACTTCGTCTGTGTGCCATTCAGGAAACCCTTTCCCTCCAGACCGCCAGAGCCAATGGCTATCTCACTCTGGTGCACATTATAGCCTGCGCCACGAAGGTCTTCCTCCAACCCCAGCAACACGTTGATACGAGTGCGCTGGTGAGGCTCCATCATATTATTCAGGATGAAGTCTGCCCCGTAGAAGAAGCCCAACGAGCCTAATGTGAAGAGGGCGATGAAGTAATAATTGCGAATACGGGAACTCAACCCCTCGTAGACCAGATAGCCTATCAGGACGACCACCATGGCAAGTTGGACATAACAAATATTGAAAGGTATCTTCAGCAGCAACAGGGAGCAGAGCGTGATGCCCAGACTATAGAGTCCGATACGCCAGGCAAGTCGCTTGTTCCTGCCATACACCCACACCATCCCCGCAGCAAACAACTGTATCAACAGCAAGACAGCGAACTCGCCCACGGAAGTCGGAGAGTCGCCCATATACACCTCGGCATAGCGGATGCCCACCACGAAATAGATCACCATGGCAACACCTGTGAACAGAATGGAGCCAGGCATTCCCTCCCGATAGAACATCAGGAAGAAAGCGAAATACACCAATGCCGAACCCGTCTCACGCTGCATGATGATAAATATCATCGGGATAAAGATGATGGCAAGCGTTGCCGCAAAATGTTTCCACTGATGGATGTTATACCCATAAGTGGACATGAACTTCGCCAAGGCGAGAGAGGTGGCAAACTTCGCGAACTCCGCCGGTTGGATGCGCAATGGTCCCAGGACCAGCCAGGAGCGCGAGCCCTTGATGGTATGCGTGTTGAAGATCGTCAGGAACAACAGCAGCAACAACAGTGCATAGATGATATAGGCAAAGGTGTCGTAGAAACGGTCGTCGGACATCAGGATGACAAAGCCCAGCACGATAGAGGTACCGATCCATACGATCTGCATACCTGAACGGGAGTCGAGGCTGAAGATATCCGTCGTCTCATAGGAGTAACTGGCACCACACACACTGATCCAGCCAAAGGTCAGGAGGGCGATATAGATGAGTATCGTCCACCAGTCGATAGAACGGAAGATGCTTGTCTGCTTACCTGATTGTGTTACCATAAGAGATATGTCTGTGTTGGAACTCCGTCGCCTTGTGCTCCGAGGCCTCCGAGAGTTTTCCGTGAATATACTGTTCCATGATCAAGCCGCCAATGGGCACACCATACGTGGCACCCCATCCGCCATTCTCCACATAGACGGCGACGGCGATCTTGGGCTTGTCCATAGGGGCAAAGCCCATAAATACAGAGTGGTCGTGACCACGGTTCTGCGCGGTACCTGTCTTACCACAGGCGACGAAGTCATATTTGGCAAGTTCATGACACGTGCCACCCATGGCGGAGGCTCGCATGCCAGCCACCACATAGTCGTATGCCTCCCGCTTTGCCAACGTCTGGTGCTTACGGGTAAACGCCGTGTCAAGGGGCTCTCCTTCCACCTTCTTCACTACATGGGGTACATAGTAATAGCCACGGTTGGCTATTGTCGCTCCCAGGTTAGCGATCTGCAGGGGTGTCGCATTCACCTCACCCTGTCCGATGGCGATAGAGATGATGGTCAGTCCGTTCCACGAGCCCTTATAGGCACGATCGTAGAAATCGGCATTGGGTATCAGTCCTCGCTTCTCGCCTGGGAGGTCGACACCCAGTCGATAGCCGAAGCCCATGCTCACCATATAGTCACGCCATTTGTTCAAGGCATTCTGAACGGATCCGTATTTCGAGATGTTCTGGTTAATCATATAATAGAGTCCCCAGCAGAAATAACCGTTGCAAGACGTGGAGAGGGCTGGTACCAGCGACAAGGGTGACGCATGTCCGTGGCAACCTACATGCAGGCCTTTGAAGTTGAAGCCATGTCCGCAGGGATAGGCTGTATGGGTGGGATGGAGAACCCCTTCCGACATAAAGGTCAGTCCCTGCGTCGTCTTAAAGGTGGAGCCTGGCGGATACTGTCCCATGATACTACGGTTCAGCAGGGGCTTCCATACATTCTGGCTCAGCAGGCGGTGGTTCTTCGAGCGGGCACGTCCCACCATCATACGAGGGTCGTAGGAGGGAGAGGACACCATGCAAAGAATCTCTCCTGTGGACGGCTCTATGGCAACGATACTACCAATCTTTCCCTCCATCAGTCGCTCACCCAGTGCCTGTAGGTCAGCATCCAGACTCAGTGTCAGGTTCTTGCCTGGCACGGGCTTACGGTCGAAGGCGCCATCCATATAGCGTCCCTGTATACGTCCATGGGCATCACGTAGCAGGATCTTCATTCCCTTCTCCCCTCGCAACTGCTTCTCGTAACTGCGCTCTACGCCCAGTTTACCAATATAGTCACCTGGGATGTAATAGTCATCAGCCTCGATGTCGGCAGGAGACACCTCGGCGACATCACCCAGGACATGGGCAGCATAGGGATACTGGTATTGGCGGATACTACGACGCTGCACATAGACCCCAGGGAAGCGGTACATCTTCTCCTGAAACACGGAGAAGTCCTTGTCGGACAACTGGCTCATGAACATCTGCTGGGTGAAACGGCTATAGCCGGGGTTCTTCCCACGGTCCTTGATCTCCGCCATACGCTTGTCAAAATCCTCCTTCGTGATATTCAGCGCCTGACAGAACTCCAAAGTGTCGAGATGGTCTTTCGCCTCGTTGATCACCACCATGATATCATAGGCGGGCTGGTTGTAGACGAGCAGTTTGCCCTTCCTGTCGTTAATCACGCCACGGGAGGGATATTCTATCTGTTTGAGGAAAGCGTTAGAGTCGGCATTTTTCTTGTAGTCATCACTCATGATCTGCAAGACGAAGAGGCGGATGATATAAATGACGACAATGGCTATTGCCACGCCGCCAATCACATAACGCCTGTAGTCGATGTCATAGTCTTTCATTCGTGGTTGCCTTGAACACTCTCAAACGTCATGATCAACACCAAGGTAATCACCGCACTGCCTATCACGCACTTCAACCACTCGACCCAATCGGAGAGATTGAAGAACTCTAACGTGAAGAACACCAGACAATAGAGCAATACGAGGAAAGCAGCGTAATAGAGATATTTCACCAAACCGAGGGCACGCAGGGAGGGATGGAGGTTCTCCGCGGCATCACGGGAGATGAAGAGTTCGAAGACGTAAGGCTGCAAGGCACCTATCAGTGTCAACGAGGCGGTCGCCACTCCTGGGGTGTTCGAGAAGATATCTATCACCAGTCCTAGGACAAAACTCCAAAGCAGTATCGCCCATTTGGGATAGTTCCGAGGGAACGAGAGGACGAAATAGACATAGAGCAACGGAGTGGCATAGTCAAACAGATGTATGCGACCCAGTACCATCGTCTGTGCCAAGACAAAGACGAAGAACAAACCAGTCCGTTTTAATAATGATTCTATCGACATCCCTATTCCTTTACGTTCAATTTCAATGAGTCACGTGCTGCCTGTAACAGACGGGCACGCTCCCCTATCGTCTTGTCGTTGATGACAACCACGTCACGCAATGAGCCGAAGTCAGTCGACAAGCGCACCTTCACCCGATACGATAATCCGTCGTCGGAGTTATAGACCGTCTCTATCTTTCCCACCAGCACACCAGGAGGGAAGATCGACGAGTAGCCATTTGTCTCCACCCAGTCGCCCCGCTTAAAGCGCGCATGGCGGGGGATATCCTCCAGATAGGCTACCGCGGCATCCTTGCCGTCCCAGCGCAACACACCGAAATAGTTATGACCACGGATGGCGCAACTGATACGGGAGGCTGTGCTCAGCACGGGGATGACGACAGTATAATGACTGGACACCAGATAGGTGACACCTACGACACCCTGTCCACAGGCGACACCCATTCCCTCCTCGATGCCGTCAGCCGCTCCACGGTTGATGGTCAGCAGATTCTCCTGCTTATTCAACTCGTTGGTCACCACCTTGGCGGGCACGAGACTGTACATTTTCAGGAACTGCATCTCCTTTGCCCAGAGACCAGTGGTGTCCTCTATCGCCTCACCATACAGGCGGCGCAACTGGTTGACCTGCCGCTCCAAATAGAAATTACGCATCGTCAGTTGCTCGTTCATCTTCTTGAGCGAGAAATACGACTCCACCTCTGCTCTCCCTTCGTTCACCTTGCCAGCAGCCGCATTAGCCGATGACAGCCAGACGCTGCCCTGATAACTGTTGTATTGGAACAACAGGGTCAGGCTAAGCACTTCCAGCAAGACAAAGAGAAACCAGTGGTGGTATTTCTGTAGGAACTCCAGCAGGTTTTGCATCTACGTTTATCGCATCAAGAAGGAGAAACGGTCAACATTCTTCAAGGCAATACCTGCGCCCTTGGCAACAGAGTGCAATGGGTCCTCAGCGATATGGAACTGGATATTGATCTTATCGGTCAGACGCTTATCCAAGCCACGCAGCAAGGCACCGCCACCAGAAAGCCAGATACCGTTCTTCACGATGTCAGCATAGAGTTCTGGGGGAGTGTTCTCCAGAGCGGAGAGGACGGCATTCTCAATCTTTGCCACCGTCTTGTCGATACAATGGGCAATCTCCTGATAGCATACAGGCACCTCCATAGGCAGTGCCGTGATACGGTTAGGACCGTGAACGACATAGTCCTCTGGAGCCTCATCGCCAAGGTCGGTCAAAGACGAGCCCACATTGATCTTGATACGCTCAGCCATACGCTCACTCACCTTGACATTATGCTGACGAGCCATATACTCCTGGATATCGGCAGTCAGGTCGTCACCAGCAGTGCGGATGGAGTTGTTGCTGACAATACCACCCAGGGAGATGACGGCAATCTCGGTAGAGCCACCACCGATATCCACAATCATATTACCCTCTGGTGCCTCCACGTCGATACCGATACCAATAGCGGCAGCCATCGGCTCGAAGATCAGATACACGTCACGACCATCAGCATGCTCTGCTGAGTCGCGGACAGCACGAAGTTCGACCTCCGTAGAACCAGAGGGGACTCCGATCACCATACGCAGAGAGGGAGAGAACAGACGACTGCCCGTGTGCACCATCTTGATCAGTCCACGCATCATCTGCTCACAGGCCGAGAAGTCGGCAATCACACCATCACGCAAAGGACGGATGGTACGGATATTGTCATGCGTCTTCTCATACATCATCTTTGCCTCGTTACCTACGGCAATCATCTTGTCGGTACGGCGGTCGAGGGCTACTACTGACGGCTCATCCACTACGATCTTATCATCGCTGATAATAATCGTATTAGCCGTTCCAAGGTCCATGGCTATTTCTTGGACAAAACTAAAAAATCCCATCTTCTTTTACTATTTTACTTTTTTACCTTTTTACTTTTACTTCTCAAACCATGCATGAATAGCCGTATCATAGTGGCTGCTGACACCAAAGGCACGGGTAGCGAACTCACGACGCTGCGCCTTGGTAGTCTCGGCACCCTGCTTGTTCAGGATATCGAGCAACACACCATACTCCGCCTTTGAGGGAACAATGACCACATCATTGAAATTCTTGGCTCCCGCACGGATCAGGGAGATACCACCGATGTCAATCTTCTCGATGATGTCCTCCTCTGAGGCGCCACTTGCCACTGTCTGCTCAAAAGGATAGAGGTCGACAATGACCAAGTCAATCTCTGGAATCTCATACTGAGCCATCTGCTCACGATCGCCCTCGTTCTCACGGCGACCCAGGATACCTCCGAACACCTTCGGATGCAATGTCTTCACACGACCACCGAGAATCGAGGGATAGGTGGTCACGTTCTCCACCTTCTCACACTCATAGCCGAGGCTCTCGATAAATGTCTGTGTACCACCCGTTGACAAGAACTTCACGCCCTCGTCATTGAGTTTCTTCAACAACTCTTCCAGCCCATCCTTATGGAAAACAGAGATGAGCGCTGTCTTAATCTTCTTTGTATCTGCCATAATATAACGTTATATAATTTTGGCGCAAAGTTACGAAAAAGACGGCATACCACACAACGTTTTCCCCAAAAAATTTCCGCTCCCTAAAAATAAATAATGTATATCAAGGGAGAAATGTGCGTTATTTTAGGGATTCATTTGGTTATTCGACATTATTTCCGTAACTTTGTCGCAGAAGACACAGAAAAAAAATGGGACGATTCACCCGTCAAAGGAATCAAAGGATGGTATTTATAATTGATAGATGCCATCCTTTGCGCTTGTTAGTCCCTATGTATTCGATGTGAAGCGCCGTTGTAACCAATTGCAGGAAGCATCCTAATCAGTTGTCGACTCCAGTCGACAGACCTGCTGACTCCAGTCGACAGGGTTGCCGACTCTAAGTCAACAGATTGGTTGACTCTAAGTCGACAGGTAGTATTTTTCGTGAGGAGGCTGCTCACAGAGCACCGTTTAGTGGCTACAATTGCAAATTATACAAAAATGCGTTACGCAAATTTGTATAATTGAATTATTTGGCTGAATCAGATTAAATAAATAATTTAAATGAAGCGTTCAAACGGGTCGTTTGTGGCTTACAAACGGAATGAATGTAACGTTCATTCGAGTGCCATTAGTACTTGATTTTAAAGTAATCCAAGATGTCTTTATAGTTGTCTTGTGCGGTAAGACAGGTGTCTGTCAGGAAGCCATTGATATGTCCCCACTCACGCAGTCCTCGATAGTAGAACATTTTCAACTCGTCTGTAATGATGAAAGGAATATAACCGTTAGCCAAACACTCCTTAAACATCAGGAGTCTGCCTATACGTCCATTGCCGTCTTGGAAAGGGTGGACTCTCTCAAAACGGACATGGAAATCGAGGATATCCTCAAAAGAGATGGTTCTCAGCGCATTGTAACTCTTCACCAGATTTCTCATTTCCCGATGTACATCCTCGGGCAGACAGGTTTCTATCCCACCGACCTCATTGGGTAAACGTTTGTATTCACCTACAGCAAACCAGTCTTTGCGACTATCGGAAGTACCCGTTTTCAGCAATCGGTGCAACTGTTTGATCAGGTTCTCGGTCAGTTTCTCCTCAGCATGATGGAGGACATAGTCGATGCAATGGAAATGATTGACGGTCTCCACGATGTCATCAACATTGACACTTGCGTCAGTGACCCCTATCGTATTTGTCTCGAAGATAAAGCGTGTCTGGTCATGGGTCAATTTGCTGCCTTCAATATGGTTAGAATTGTAGGTCAGGTCTATCTGGGTACGGTGATAGATACCTCCTTTGAGCCTGGAGTCCATCTGCTCCCTAAGGGCAACCAGTAATGGCGAGATTTTCTTTTCAGATGAATTCCGCTTAGGCACAATAGCATTATCGGGTATGTTCCAGGTCTTCCCTGTCAGGAAAGCCCCAGCGATTTTTCCATTGGCGCAATAGTTACGTGCCGTACGTTCAGAAATGCCAAACTTCTCGGCAAATTGTCTCACTGATATATAGTCCATCTCTTATTATCGGCAAGTTTTGATGACGATTTCGAGTACAAAGATAGTCATTTTTGCCGATATCGGCAAGTTTTGGAATAAAAATCGCTCATCAATACGAAATAAAAAAGCAGAAGCGCCTGCAAGTCATCGACTTTGCAGGCGCTTCCTCGTAGCGGGACCCAGGATTGAACTGGGGACCTCATGATTATGAATCATGCGCTCTAACCAGCTGAGCTATCCCGCCATCACAGGGGTGATTCCTCTGAAATCGGGTGCAAAGGTAATACAAACTTTTCAATCTACAAAACTTTTTCAAAAAAAAGAATAAAATTCTTTGTTTTCTACTTATTATATTGTATCTTTGCAACATTGAAATTAACCTGATTGGACATGCACAAAAACATTCTAAGGAAGGAATATCCGTTATCGGCAAAGTCGCCCAAAATAGTTTGGGACATGATCAGCAATGCCGCAGGCTTGCAGAAATGGCTCGCTGACGTCGTAACGGAAAACGGTGACGAGATCACCTTTACGTGGGGACATCCGTGGACCGAGCGCGATACCAAGGTATCGAAAGTGCTGGAACTGGAGAAATACAGTCATATCAAGATGAAATGGGACTATCAGGAGGACGACCCTGATGCCTATTGGGAGATGCGTATTGAGCAAAGTGAGTTGACTGGCAACTTGAACCTGCTGATTACCGACTATGCTGACGCGGAGGACATCGACGACCTGAACGACCTCTGGGACGCGAACATGGAGCGGTTGCATCGTGTCAGCGGGTTCTTACTATAAGTCATGCTTCGTATTAAGAAATTAGACATATTTATTATCAAGCAGTTCGGACTGCTGTTCATTGGAACGTTCTTCATCTGCCAGTTTGTGCTGATGATGCAGTTCCTATGGCGTTATGTCGACGAGTTGATCGGCAAGGGACTCTCGCTGGAGGTGATGGCACAGTTCTTCTGGTACATGGGACTGATGCTGATGCCGCAGGCATTCCCCCTCGCCATCCTGCTGAGTTCGCTGATCGCCTTCGGTAACCTGGGCGAGAGTTCGGAGTTGACGGCAATCAAAGCGGCGGGTATCTCTATGTTGCAGGCGATGCGCTCCCTGATTGTCATTGTCATCATCATCTCCGGCATCTCTTTCTATTTCCAAGAGGTGATAGGTCCCAAGTCGTTTATCTCCTTCCGCCAACTGCTCATGTCGATGCAGCAGAAGAATCCCGAGGTGGAGATTCCAGAGGGTATTTTCTACGACGGCATCAGCGGCTCGAACATCTACGTGCAGAAAAAGGACATGAACACTGGTGTGCTCTATGGCATCATGATCTATCGCATGAACGGAGGCTATGAGGATGCCGCCGTCATCCTTGCCGACTCAGGACGCATGCAGACCACAGAGGAGAAGAAACACCTGCTGCTGACCCTCTATAGTGGAGAGTGGTTTGAGAACATGCGCTCACAGGATGTGGCGGGCTCCGCCAACGTGCCTTACCGCCGTGAGACTTTCTCGCATAAGCGCATCGTGCTCGACTTTGACGGCGACTTCAACATGGCTGATGCAGGCTGGATATCAGGCGATGCCCGCTCGAAGGGAATGGGGAAGATCCTGCACGACCTCGACTCCATCCGTGAGTTCAACGACTCGGTGGGACACCAGTTCTACCATGAGGCGAAACTGAACACTTTCCATATCCCTCCCCTCGCCAAGAAGGACTCGCTGAAGGTCAAGGAGAGCATTGAGAAAGAGGAGGTCAACTTCGACACCCTCTTCATCAAACTGTCGCCAGAGGAGAAGCAGCGTGTGATGAAGGCTGCCGTCAGCGATGCCCAGGGAGCGATGTCCGACCTGCAGTTCAAGGCAGACTATTCGGACGCGCTGAACACGAACGACCGCCTGCACATGATAGAGGCTATCAACAAGGTGACCCTGTCGCTGTCCTGCCTGATCTTCTTCTTCATCGGAGCCCCGTTGGGAGCCATCATCCGAAAGGGAGGACTGGGTGTCCCCGTCATCATCTCCGTCCTGGTGTTCATCGTCTATTATATCCTGGAGAACACGGGTATGAAGATGGCACGAGACGATAACTGGACAGTATGGTTTGGCAAGATGCTGGGAACTTGTGTGCTGACGCCGATTGCCGTCTTCTTCACCTATAAGGCAAACAACGACTCCGTCGTGTTCAACATCGACCTCTACAAACAAATCCTGTTCAACATGTTGGGCATCCGTGGCAAGCGTCATGTCAGCATGAAGGAGGTGATCATCGAGGATCCCATCTATATGGCTGACGTGTACCACCTGTTGCGTATCAACAAGGAGGTCGAGCAGTACAGTGCGGAGCATCAGTTGTTACACCTGCCCAACCCCATCAAGGTGTTCTTCCGACCAGGTGACGACCAGACCATTCGTCGGATCAGCGACGAACTGGAGGAGGTGATAGAGGACTTGTCGAACACCAAAGACAGGATCGTCATCGCCCACCTCAACCGCTATCCTATCGTGGCGACCCATGCACACACCCGTCCTTTCCGCCAGAAATGGCTGAACATCATCACGGGACTCATCCTGCCACTGGGCGCCTTCTTCTATATCAGGATGTGCCGTTTCCGCCTTCGTTTGCGTAAGGACCTGCACACCATCTCCCAGACTAACGAGGCGATGGTGGCGCATCTGACGGAGAAATACCCGTCTATCCCCATGACGATGGAGGAACTGGAGAAGATGCCACTCATCATAGAAATCACTAATAATATAAATAAGGTATAACATATAAAATATGGAGAACTACAAACTAAATACTATTGAGGAGGCACTGGAGGATTTCCGTGAGGGGAAATTCGTCATTGTCGTGGACGACGAGGACCGTGAGAATGAGGGCGACCTCATCTGCGCGGCAGAGAAAATCACACCCGAGATGGTGAACTTCATGCTGAAGAACGCGCGAGGCCTGCTTTGCGCCCCTGTCACCATCAGCCGTAGTCAGGAACTGGACCTGCCCCATCAGGTGCAGGACAACACATCCCTGCTGGGAACCCCCTTCACCGTCACTATCGACAAGATAGAGGGATGCACCACGGGAGTCTCCGCACACGACCGTGCCGCTACCATCCGTGCCCTTGCTGACCCCGCGTCGACCCCACAGACCTTCGGACGACCCGGACATGTGAACCCGCTCTACGCACAAGACAACGGTGTGTTGCGCCGCTGCGGACATACCGAGGCAGCCATCGACCTTTGCAAACTGTCCGGACTCTACCCTGCCGGTGCCCTGATGGAGATCATGAATGACGATGGTACGATGGCACGTCTGCCCCAGTTGATGGAGTTCGCCCAGCAGCACCAGATGAAGATTATCACCATCAAGGACCTGATAGCCTATCGCCTGAAGAAAGAGTCGCTCATCGAGGTTGGCGAGGAGGTGGACATGCCTACCGCCTACGGACATTTCAAACTGATTCCTTTCCGACAGGTGAGCAACGGACTGGAGCATATCGCCCTCATCAAGGGAGAATGGAAAGAAGACGAGCCCCTGCTGGTTCGTGTCCACTCCTCATGTATGACTGGCGACATCCTTGGCTCGATGCGCTGCGACTGCGGAGAGCAGTTGCATAAGGCGATGCAGGCAATTGAGAAGGAGGGCAAGGGCGTTGTCATCTATATGCAACAGGAGGGACGAGGCATCGGACTCATGAACAAGATTGCCGCCTATAAGTTGCAGGAGCAAGGTCTTGACACCGTTGACGCCAATGTGCACTTGGGCTTCAAGCCCGATGAGCGTGACTATGGCTGCGGCGCCCAGATGCTGCGCCACCTCGGCATCCATAAGATGCGCCTGCTGACCAACAACCCTGTGAAGCGTGTCGGACTGGAGGCTTACGGTTTGGAGATTGTGGAGAACGTCCCCATCGAGGTCACGCCCAATCCCTACAACCTGCGCTATCTCGAAACGAAGAAAAACCGCATGGGACATATCCTGCATCTGAAATAGACAAGAGATAAAAAAGTAAAAAAGTGACACGTTTTTTCGTTTGAGACGAATAAAATGATTACTTTTGCAGCCAATTATAAAACACAACAAACGAATATGGCACAATTATCTGACCGTTTGCAACGACTGGCACCCTCAGCCACGCTTGCTATGTCACAGAAGAGTTCTGAGATGAAAGCCCAAGGCATCGACGTAATCAACATGAGCGTCGGAGAGCCTGACTTCAATACACCCGACCACATCAAACAGGCGGCAAAACTCGCCATCGACGAGAACTACTCCCGCTATTCCCCCGTTCCCGGCTATCCTGACCTCCGTCAGGCTATCGCCCGCAAACTGGAGCGTGAGAACCACCTGCACTACCAGCCCTCAGAGATTCTGGTGTCTAATGGTGCCAAGCAGAGCGTCTGCAATACCGTGATGGCACTGGTGAACCCAGGCGACGAGGTGATCATCCCCGCCCCCTACTGGGTCAGTTACCCGCAGATGGTACTGCTTGCCGGCGGTAATCCCGTGATTGTGGAGGCAGGCTTCGAGCAGAACTTCAAGATGACACCCGAGCAACTGGAGGCTGCCATCACGCCCAAGACCCGCCTGCTGATTCTCTGCTCACCCAGCAACCCTACTGGAAGCGTCTATAGCAAGGCGGAACTGGAGGGACTCGCCAATGTCATCAAGCGTCATGACGACCTGTTTGTCCTCGCTGACGAGATCTACGAGCATATCAATTACGTCGGTCGCCACGAGAGTATCGCTCAGTTTAAGGGCATGAAAGAGCGCAGCATCATCGTCAATGGTGTCAGCAAGGCTTATGCCATGACAGGCTGGCGCATCGGCTATATCGCCGCTCCCGAATGGATCGTTAAAGGCTGTAACAAGTTACAAGGACAATATACCAGTGGACCCTGCTCTGTCAGTCAGAAGGCGGCGGAGTTCGCCTACACCTCCAGCCAAGAGTGCGTAGAGCAGATGCGCCAGGCTTTCGAGCGTCGTCGTGACCTCATCGTCAAACTGGCGAAGGAGATTCCCGGACTGGAGGTCAATGTGCCGGAGGGAGCCTTCTATCTCTTCCCCAAATGCAGCAGTTTCTATGGCAAGAGCGATGGCGAGAAGACCATCAACAACTCGACAGACCTTGCCCTCTATCTGTTGGAGAAAGGTCATGTCGCCACTGTAGGCGGTGACGCTTTCGGGGACCCAGACTGCTTCCGTATGAGTTACGCCACCAGTGACGAGAATATCGTCGAGGCGATGCGTCGTATCAAGGAAGTATTGGGACAACTCCAATAAAAATTGAGGAATATCAAGTTAAAAGTTCTTAAATAGGCGGTTTAACCGCCGTAATTTGTTATCTTTGCCCATTGATAGGCGCAAGAGAAGTTAACCCTCTGACCCTTTCAACAAGACAAATAACACTAAATCAGAAAGATATATAACTTTATTTTTTTTAATAACTAAAATTTAAACTTTTAAAATTATGGCAACTACACAAAAAGCAGCCCCTGCAAAAAAGAACTCGGGCTTCGGAGGTATTAAACAAGCATGGATTATCCTTGTTATCTGCTGTCTCGCAGGTTATGGTGTTTGGTATTTTGTAATGGGTGACCCCAGCAACTTCGTTGGTGGCGACCGTAGCGGACACCCCGCAAACCTGTTAGGAACTGTTTATAAGGGAGGTTTCGTTGTAGGTTTGATCCTCACACTGTTGTTCACAGTTATCTGCCTCGGTATCGAGCGCTATTTCGCTATCAAGAGTGCTTCTGGTAAGATCAATCTTGCTAAGTTCACCGCTGACGTGAAAGCCGCTATCAAGGCTCAGGACTTCACAAAGGCTAAGGATCTGTGCAACAAGATGCAGGGTTCTGTAGCAAACGTCGTTCTTGCTTCTATCAACATGTATGAGAGCGTTGAGAATGACTCTACTCTGAAGAAGGCTGCTAAGATTGCTAAGATCCAGCAGGCTCACGAGGAGGCTACTCAGTTGGAGATGCCTACCCTTCAGATGAACATGCCAATGGTTGCAACCATCGTATCTCTGGGTACCCTGACCGCTCTGTTCGGAACCGTGCTCGGTATGATCGGATCATTCCAGGCTCTGTCTGCTGGTGGTGGTGCTGACTCTATGGCTCTGTCAGCCGGTATTTCTGAGGCCCTCGTTAACACGGCTTCTGGTATCGCAACATCTTGGGTTGCTACCGTTGTTTACAACTTCTTCTCTAACAAGATTGATAAGTTGACTTACGCTCTTGACGAGATTGGTTACACAATCGCCGCTACTTACGATTCTAACCACACTGAGGCTTAATTTTTAACCATCTAAAGCAGTTTAGAGAATGGCTAAAATTAAGATACAGAAAAAAGACATCTGGATTGACATGACGCCTATGTCAGACGTGATGACACTGCTTCTGTGTTTCTTCATGTTGACCTCAACATTCTTGACCCCAGAGCCGGTTCAGGTTACTGCGCCAAACTCTGTGTCAGAACTGAAGATTCCCGAGCAGGACGTTCTGAACATTCTGGTGACCCCGGAAGGTCGTGTCTATTGCGGTACGGAAAACAAGAACAACATGCAGGCAATGCTTGACATCATGACTGACAAGTTTGGTGTGAAACTCGATGCCAACCAGATAAAGCACTTCCGCGAGGATGCGATGGTTGGTGCCAGCATGTCGCAAATGGCAGCGTACCTCAGCCTCGACCCAGAGAAAATGGGTGAGGAAATCCAGAAACTCGGTCTTCCTCTTGACAGTATCAAGGGAGGCAAGAGCGAGTTCCAGGAGTGGGTCTCTGCGGCCCGCGAAGCGAATCCTGACATCAAACTCGCCATCAAGTGCGACTCCAAGACTCCTTATGCTTCTATTAAGAAGTTGATGTCAGAACTACAGGATATGAACGAGAACCGTTTCCAACTCATTACGAATCTCGATGTTAAACGTTTAAACGACTAGTATTATGGCAAAAAAGAATCTATCCAAACAGAAGAAGATGGATACCCGCGTGAACTTCACGCCGATGGTAGACATGATGATGCTTCTGATCACGTTCTTCATGCTGTGTACTACACTGGCAAAGCCACAGGCAATGCAGTTAACCATGCCGTCAAACGATGACACGAAGAATCTGAATGAAGAGCAGAAGCAGGTGACTAAGGCCTCTCATACCATTACCCTTTACCTTGGCTCTAACGACAAGGTATGGTACATTGCCGGTCTTCCCAACTACGATGATCCCTCATGCGTGAAGGAGACCACTTACGGCAAGGAAGGTATTGAGAAGGTTCTCAATGAGCATACTACCGAGGAAGGTATCAACCCTATTGCCAAGATTAAGGTTGCCAAGAAGGAACTTGATGCCAAGAAGAATGAGTATAACTCCAAGATGACTGACGAGCAGTATCAGGAGGCGCTGAAGAAACTGAAGAAGGGTGAACTCCCCAACGGTGAGAAAGTGCCTACGATGACCGTCATCATCCGTCCTCTGAACACTGCTACCTATGAGAACATGGTGGCAGCCCTCGATGAGATGCTGATTAGCAATGTTGATAAGTACGTCATTGACAATGTCGACAAGATGAGTGACGACGACAAGGCACTCATCCAGAAGGCAGGTGTCAAGTGATTAACCCCTAAAAAGTAGAAAGAACTATGGCAAAAATAGATCTTATAGACAATGGCTGGGTCGACCTCGTTTTCGAAGGTAAGAACCAAGCATACGGTGCTTATCAATTGCGCAAGAACACTGGCATGCGTAACCTCAAGGCGATTATCTCTATGTTCGTTGGTTTCGCTATCATCGCAGCCATCGTTATCGCCAAGGTTTCTATCGAGAACTACATCGCATCACAGAATGCAGCCATCGAGGCAGATGTGGAACTTCAGAGCCTTGCCGAGAAGAAGGATGCTAAGGTAGAGAAGAAAGACGAGCCAGAAGTTGAGAAGATTGAGGTAGAGCGCGTCAAGAGTTCTGTAGCCTTTACCGTTCCTGAAATCAAGAAGGATAATGAGGTGAAGGAAGATCAGGAGATGAAATCTCAGGAAGAACTGCAGGAGACCAACACCGCTATCGGTGCCTTCAACGTTGAGGGTAATGACGAGACGGCTGGTGAGGTCCTCAAGGCAAAGGAAGTGATTGCTGAGCCAGAGCCACCAAAGGTGGAGGAGACCAAGGTCTTCGACGTGGTAGAGCAGATGCCTTCGTTCCCCGGTGGACAAGGTGCGCTGATGTCATGGCTGGGTAGCAATATCAAGTATCCTGTTGTGGCTGAGGAGAATGGTGTACAGGGTCGCGTCGTTTGTACCTTCGTGGTTGAGCGCGACGGTTCTATCACGGACGTGAAAGTGGTCCGTGGTGTTGACCCCTCACTGGACAAGGAGGCTGTACGCGTGCTCAAGGCTATGCCTAAATGGATTCCTGGTAAGCAGAACGGTTCAGCAGTACGTGTAAAGTACACTGTTCCCGTAACCTTCAAACTGCAGTAATCAATGACAAAGAACGTATTCAACAAGATTGTTGGATTAACACTTATCTTAGGCTTGCTCCCTTCATGTGGGAGCAAGCCTAATCCTGAATTGGAGGAAGCCTATCAGAAAGCCGCAGAGGCTTTTGTGTCTGATGAGAGTTTCTATCCTATCCTCGATGAGGAACTGTTCTATTTCAACAGCCAGCGCTTAGACACAATAGGCGTGGAGTATATGAATGAGCAGGAAGCCGTCGAGAAACTGATGAAGTTGGAGACATGGCTTGCCTTCACCACCCGCGACTTCACGGCAAAGGAGAGGAAGAGCCTGCAAGACCGTAAGTATATGCCCCGTGGTATTCCCATCGCTTACGACGGTCTCTCCATCATTGTCAACAACACCAATCCCGACAGTTGCATTACCATCAAGGATTTTGCACGCATCCTTCGTGGAGAGGTCACCCAATGGGGTGATATCTATCCCAACTCTAAGTTGGGGACTATTGATGTCGTCTTCGACAATCCCCTATCCAGCACCGTCCGCTGGTGTGTGGACTCCATCCTTGGTGGAAAGGAGTTTACCAATCCTAACATCGGAGCGGTGAAGACCAGTGCCGCCGTGATCGACTATGTGGAGAACCACAAGAACTCCTTAGGCATTATCGGCTCAAACTGGTTGAACGACAAACGTGATACCACGAATGTCACCTTTAAGAAGAATATAACCGTGATGGGTGTCTCAAAACTCGACTCTGCCACCAAGGCAAACAGTTGGAAGCCCTATCAATACTATTTATATAACGGTAACTATCCCTTACGTCGTACCATCTATGCGTTGCTGAACGACACCCGTAATGGTACACCGACGGCATTTGCCCATTACATCCAGTTGCCCAAGGGACAACTCGTCATCCTCCGCTCTGGCTTGCTGCCACGCTCCGCGAACATGAATGTGAGGCAGGTGATTGTCAACAAGGAATAAACCATCTCGACGATTTTACGTCATACAGATAAACGAGACCAAGAACACGATGTTGAACTTAATAATGAAGAAATTATGAAAACAATGAAATATCTATTAATGGGAGCGCTGATGTTAGGATTCGGCACTCAGGTGATGGCACAGGACGGCTCTAAGGCCGATGTTGATGCCGTGAAGAGAATTATTAGTAGCAAACCCGCTGATCTCGACAAGCAGATGAAGCCTTTCTATAAGGCTAACAAGAAGAACGCAGAGAACCTGCTCGCTTTCGGTCGTGCTTTCTATGAGGCAAAAGACACTGCCAACGCACGTGTTTACGCACAGTATGCTTTGGATGCCTCCAAGAACAAGTATGCCCCTGCTTATGTCCTGTTAGGCGACATCGCTGCCCTGGCAGATGATGGTGGTGCGGCAGCAGCCCAGTACGACCAGGCTATCTATTACGACAAGAAGTTAGTCGAGGCATACCGTAAGTATGCGATGGTCTATCGTAAGATTGACCCAAGAGGCGCCGCTCAGAAACTCGATGAGTTGAAGGCTAACTGCCCGGAGGTTAGTGTTGATGCCATCAAAGGACATATCTTTATGGTTGGTGGTGATGAGAAAGCCGCTTATAACGAGTTCAAGAAGGTGCCCATCGCCCAACTTGACAAGGACTACCTGAACGAGTTTGCACGTGTTAGTTATTTCCAGGGTCACTACGAGGATGCGCTGGCTGCCTGCGAGCAAGGTCTGAAGGACAAGCCCCGCAACGCCACGTTCACCCGTCTTGCCATGTTCAGCAACTATGAGTTGAAGAACTACGAGGCTGCCAAGGGTTATATCTATAAGTATTTCAACGAGACTGATAGCGCCAAGTACTCTGAGTACGACCACTATTATTCCGCATTGATCTACGACGCACTGGGTGAGAAGGAGAACGCCTATGCTCAGTATGACTTGGCTCTGAAACTCGTGCAGGACGACTCTATGATTAAGCGTTGGCAGATTCTGAAGACGCTCTCTGACGCCTACCTGAAAGACAAGGATTTCGAGAAGGCAATCAGTTACTATCAGGAGTTCACCGCCAGCAAGCCTGGTCTGACTTTCGACGATGAGGAGGCACTTGCGAACATCTATAGCAAGTATGCTGACGCTGATGCCGCAAAGAAGGTGGACCTCACCAACAAGGCTGCTGATGTCTATGGCACCCTGGCAGAGAAATATCCTAACCAGAAGGCTTATGCGATGTATATGCGCGCTAGTCTGAGAAACAAGTTGGACAACAACATGGAGAAGAGTCTTGCCAAGCCTGACTATCAGAAAGTAATCGAGGTACTGGCAGCAAAGGCAGACCGCACCAAGGGTGAGAACACCATGCTGAAGACCGCCTACCACTATATGATGTTCAACGAGTATATCAACAAGAATGTGGCAGGTGCCAAGAGTTATGCCGAGAAGATTCTCGCTATCGACCCAGCCTATCAGCCCGCTATTGAGATTCAGAATCTGAAGTAATCAGATACACATTATTATATATAAAGAGGTGAGTCATGCTTTTGACTCACCTCTTTTTCATGTCCCTTGCCACATGACAAACAAAAAGGCTTCCCTGATGGGAAGCCCTCGTTCACTATTTGTGATTAGCGTTATGCCGGAAGGCTGATAGCCTCAGACGGACAAACATCAGCACATGTGCCGCACTCTGTGCAAACATCGGGGTTGATAGAATACTTATCGCCCTCAGAGATTGCTCCTGCTGGGCACTCATCGATACATGTTCCACATGCGATGCAGTCGTCACCAATTACGTATGCCATAATCTTTGTTATTTAAAATGTTAATACTAAATACTTACTTTTGATGATGCAAAGATAGTGATTATTTTCGATAAATACCTAATATTAGTTAGACATTTTTTATAATTTATACGATGTCGAAATAATAAAAATGCGCATACCTACGTTATTTTTTATGTGAAAAGACGAAGTATTCTCCTTCTTGCCGTCATACTCGTCGGCAGTCTCGCTGGGTTTGCGCAGCAACGTAAGGTGCAGCACAAGCCCTATATCGATTTGCGCCCCCTCCACTTCGGCATCGTGGTAGGCACTCACCTGCAGGACATCGAGTTTGAGAATGTGGGACCACAAACGATTGTTGACGAGGAAGGCAATGTCAGCGAGCACCTTATCGTAGCGGATGCTGACAAGTGGAATCCCGGTTTCTCGGTGGGGGTCCTTGCCGAACTACGTCTCCATGAGAACTTCGCCTTGCGTTTCTCACCCTCCATGTACTTTGGAGCCAAGCATCTCACCTTCCTCGACCTGAAGGACCTTGATGAGAACGGTCGCCCGCACAAGGTGATGCAAGACCTTAAGAACACCTATGTCGGGCTGCCTGTTGACATCAAGTTCAGTGCCCCTCGTTTCAACAACTACCGTCCCTTTATCTCTGCGGGTGTCAGTGGGATAATCAATTTGACGGGAGGTGGTGAGGACTATGTCAGCCTGAAACGTTTCACGACCATGGTGCAGGTGGGCTTAGGGTGTGACTTCTACCTGCCTTTCTTCAAACTCATCCCCGAGTTGAAGTTCTGCTACGGACTGGGCAACTCACTTGACACCAACCATATCAACGAACTGCGCGATGCTAACCGCAGAGCCTATGCAGGCAGTGTCAGCAACGCGCAGTCGAAGATGATTTTGCTCTCGTTCTATTTCGAGTAGAGCATTACAAGTATCGCTTACCTTTTTATTAGATTCATAGTCATCTTCCCCACGAAGATAGCATGCTTCCCGTTCTGGTCGACAGGCACCTGCTTGCCGTCCATATTAGGCAAATACTCCAATTGCTGGAAATAGGTATGGGTATGTCCTCCCAGCACCAGGTCGATATCCCTGGAGCGGGGTACCACATACTGGTCATCCTCCCCACGGTTGCTGAGCCATCCGAGGTGCGACAGGCAGATCACCACGTCACATCCCTTCTCTCTCTTGAGCATCGTCGCAGTCTCCAGAGCCACTTTGGCAGGGTCGAGATACTTCACTCCCTCGCAGTTCTTCGCCGACACCAGTCCCTCCATCTTTGGCGACAAGCCGAAGACACCGATGCGCACTCCTTTGCGCTTGAGGATGACATACGGCTTCACCAGTCCCTCCACAGGAGTCCCCGTGAAGTCGTAGTTGGCACAGACGATGGGGAAGGTAGCCATCTTGAACACACGAGCCATCTCCTCCAGTCCGAAGTCGAACTCATGGTTGCCGATAGTCACGGCATCATACCCCATCTTGTTCATCAGTCCTATCTCCACCTCTCCCTTAAAGAAAGTATAGTAGGCTGACCCTTGGAAGAAGTCACCACTATCGAACAATAGCAGGTCTGGCTCTTTCTGACGCTCCTCCCTCAACATGGCGATACGGCGCAAAGCCCCTGCCCTACCCGCTTTCATGGTATCGGGCAGATTCTTCTTGATAGGAAGTATCGTACTATGTGTATCATTCGTATGCAGCACCACAAGTTGCTTTTGCGCCCCCACTGTTAAAGGTAAAAAGGTAAGAAGGTAAAAAGGTAAAAGGGATACCACCATTTTTACCCCCTTATGATATATATTATTTGTTATTGTAATCATCATTTTTTTACTTCTTTACTTTTTTACCTTCTTACCTTTTTACTCTTTTACTATCACTCGTCCTTCCATTTCCGCATCCACCATCTTCCCCTGCTTCGTCTGCTCACGGAAGTAGTTCATAATGATGAAGCGGGTGTTGTTCTCATACTCCTGAGGGGAGTTCACCTGCTTGCTCTTCTGGAAAGCAAGCATCTTGTCATTGCCACCCACCAGATAGTCGATGGTCGCAATGCGATAGTCACGATTCGGGTCGATGGGCTCTCCCTTCAGTGACGCGCTCACCAACTTACCATCCCGCGTGATGACCAACCTCACGCCGTGGCTCACACCCTCACCACCTGTCGAGGCAAACTGGCTGAAGAGTTCCAGCACCTCCTCACCTGTCAAGGTCACAAAGGCTATCTTATTCTCAAAGGGCGCGATATCAAGGACATCGCCGTAAGTCACATCACCTTTGGGCAGATCGGCACGCACACCTCCCATATTATACACGCCAAAGTCGGGGTGCTCATGGTAGACGTCCGATGCCCATACCATGATATCGGCAAGCAGGTTTGACAACTCGCTCTCTGGGCGATGGGGTGTCATATACTTCGCAGAGCGACCCACGACAGGTCCCATCACACTGTCTACCACCTGCTGATAATGCGCCATGAAATCCACTGCTCCCGCATCTTGGTAATGGTCGTAACGGGCATCTACCAGGATACGACTGCGCTCCACCGATGCCACCTCGTAGTGCGAGCGGCATGCCGCTAGCACCGCAGCCATCACTACCACCAGAACATATTTTCTACTCATCGCTTTTTATCGTTTTTAAGTCTACAAATATACGAAAAAAGATTTGGAATACAAAAAAACATTCGTTTTATTTGGTTTTTTGCTCACTTATTCGTACCTTTGCACCCGCTTTTCGGCGTAACCGATGGAGGGAAGTCACGAGTTGCCCGTCTATGTTGCGTTGGAACGATACAACAATTTAATAAGAAAAGAAATGGATCTAATTAAAGTTGCTGAAGAAGCATTTGCAACCGGCAAGAAGTTCCCAGAGTTCAAGGCTGGTGACACTGTAACTGTCGCTTACAAAATTATCGAGGGTTCTAAAGAGCGTATCCAGCTCTACCGTGGCGTTGTCATTAAGATCTGCGGTCATGGAGAGAAGAAGCGCTTCACTGTTCGCAAGATGTCTGGTACCATTGGTGTAGAGCGTATCTTCCCCATCGAGTCTCCAAACATCGACAGCATTGAGGTGAACAAGGTTGGTAAGGTTCGTCGCGCTAAGCTTTACTATCTGCGCAATCTCACAGGTAAGGCTGCCCGTATCAAGGAGAAGCGCCACAACGTGGGTGAGTAATCCACCGACCCGCACAGCATAAAAAAGAGACATCACAACGGATGTCTCTTTTTTATTTCCCTGGTTTCTCTCCTACCTCATAGTTCGACTCCCCGTCGTCATCACCATGCAGTGCATTCTGGAACGAGTCCCAGTCCTGATAGCCTGCCAGCAACGACAGGCGGTCGAGCGTCTTCCTGTTCGGCTTGTGCAGCAGCTCCTTCTCTACTGCCTCCAGCAGTTTGCGCAATGCGTGTCTTTTCTCCATCATATTTCCATTAATCGCCTGCAAAGGTACGCATAATTCTTCTAAATCCATTGTTTTTGCGGCAGATTAATTTCTGCGGGCATTTCTGACGGGAAAGCGTGTCTGCCGGAAATGGGAGAAAAAAGTATTTTGTCAAGAAAACTTGTCGAAATTCTTGTATAGGTTTTTGCACCTTCTAGGATTTCCGACGGCATCTTCGAGGGGTAAAAGGGGGTGTTTCGGAGTTTGAAGGCACCTTCGGGGGAGGAAGTCGGCACCTTCCGACCCCGAAGGTGCCGACTTCCTCCCCCGAAGGTACGTCCTAAATCGGTGGAAAAAAGCACTAAAAACAGCGTTTTTCGGTCGGTTTTGGGGTCTTTCCAAGGGGTATAATCGGGGTATTTGAGGATAATCGACTGACGCACAACGTATTACGATAACGCCTCCTATTTCGCGAATTTGAGACCAATTGAGGACTTGGTGGATTTCACGCGATTCTACAGAAGCACTTTGTCAAAATGTTTCATGGAAGCCCCTGAAAAAAGACGAGTTTCGTTAACATACTTTAAGGGGGGGTAACGGTTATTAACCAAAATCTTTGTACATTTGCAACATGTTTTGGAACACAGTGACAGAAAGCATGTATAAAACGATATAACCATTAATAAAACAATTAAAAACATTTTTGCTTATGAAAACAATGAGACTCAAAAAACTATTATTAGTTCTGATGACGCTCTTCGTCTCGATGACGGCTGGGGCACAAACGGTAGATAAAGGCACTATCACTCAGAGTGGAGTTGTATACCACTGCTTTTACGATGAATATGCCGACATACCATATTATGCGATTATTGGGGAGTCACCTGATGCGACAGGTGGAATTACGATTCCTGTGAATGTAACGAATGGTAGTCAAAATTATAAGCCGACAAGTATGGTGGAGGGTGCGTTTAAGAATAATACGAACATCAAAAGTATTAACATCAGTGCGAATATCACTAAAATCGCCTATGAGGCATTCCGTGGATGCACCAGTCTGAAGACAGTATACATAAATGCTGCGGTGACATCGATGTACAATTATGCGTTTGAGGGCTGCAGCAGTCTGACGGATATCCGTACCATTGGTTCGGATGCCAATACAGTCACCAACACACTGACTTTTGGTCAAGACGTTTTCAGCAACTGCACCAGTCTGAAAACAGTCACCTTTACAAACGCCACAACTACTCCTACTTTTAATGGCTGTACGGCATTGGAATCGGTGTCCTTCCCTAATGCTACAGGAATTGGCGGCTTTGAAGGGTGTACTGCACTGAAGACGGTCGATACCCCTAAGGCAGAGGGAATTAGCGGTGGTGCTTTCAGTGGTTGCACCAGTCTGGAGTCGTACACAGCCCCCAGCACACTGACATCGGTAGGAGCAAGTGCTTTCAGTGGTTGCACCAGTCTGAAATATGTAGACCTTCGGAAGGCTGCAGCTGTTGTAACAAGTTACGATTTAACAAGAAAAAATGATCCCCGGAGTATCATTTATGAAATGCCAAATAATACGATGCTCTATGTATCGGCAGGATATACAGTAGGAACAGGTGAGTCCAACATCGTGATGGATGGCGTGTGCAGTAACTTATGGCTTGTCGAAGGAAAGAACTATGCCGGCTCACCAGCCGCTCCCTACACATTCACGGCATCAACGATCTCTTATTCCCGCTCACTTGGTGCTGATAAGGTTTATACCATCTGCCTGCCTTATGCCGCACCTGCTAAGGACGGTGTGAAATACTATGCCTTTGATGGCGTGGACGGCACTACTGTCAAGTTCACAGAGGTAGATAACACGGCAAGAAATACTCCTTACCTCGTGGTCACCACCAAGGCTGTCAGTAACTTCAACGTCACTAGTCCCACAACAGTTTCCAGCTCTGAGGGCGCAGGCTATAGCACTGTTGGTGACTATCGTTTCCAAGGAACCAAGAGCAAGCTGAGCCCTGCCGAGACGGTAGGCAACTACATCCTGCAGGCTGACAACAAATGGCAGAAGGCTGAGGTAGAGAATGCTTCTGTATACATCAACCCCTTCCGCGCCTATATCAAACCGATGGGTGCTGGTGCTCGTTCACTTGATATGGAAATCGACGGTTATGCGACGGGCATCAACCAGATTACCACGGTTGACAAGGACGGCACGCAGCAGTACTTCGACCTCAGCGGTCACCGCCTCAGCCAGCCTAAGAAGGGTATTAATATCGTGAATGGTAAGAAAGTCGTGATTAAATAAAACTTTTAAAAGGAACAGATTATGAAGAAAACATATATAGTACCAGAGATGGATGTCGTTAATATCGAGTTACCTGCCATCATGGCAGGGAGTCCTAATGGCGTATTGGATACGGGCTCTCCCACAGAGCCTGCCTATGGCCGCTTCTTCGACGATGAGTTAGACTTGCTCGGCGAGTAGTCATCGCAATACCGGAATGGGGATGTCCAAGTTGGGCATCCCCATTTTTCTTTCCTTTCTTTTGGTATTTCACTCAATTTGCACTACCTTTGACCTTCGGTCGAAGGTACTCCCGTTCGAGAAAACCCAAATAAGATTTGGTTTTCTTCTCACTTATTCGTCTTTGACTAACGTCGAAGGTACTCCCGTTCGAGAAAACCCAAATAAGATTTGGTTTTCTTCTCACTTATTCGTACCTTTGTACCCAGAAACAAATAGTATTAGTATGAAAGAACTACAGCTGAAGTACGGATGTAATCCGAATCAAAAGCCTTCACGTATCTTCATGACGGAAGGAGAGTTACCCATTGAAGTGATTAACGGTCGTCCAGGATATATCAACTTCCTCGATGCCTTCAACGCATGGCAACTGGTGAAAGAGTTGAAAGCAGCCACCGGACTGCCCGCCGCTGCCTCGTTCAAGCATGTCAGTCCTGCCGGTGCTGCCGTCGGACTTCCACTGAGCGACACCCTGAAGCACGTCTATTTCGTTGATGACATCCAGGGACTCGACGACTCCCCCATCGCCTGTGCCTATGCCAGAGCCCGTGGTGCCGACCGTATGTCGTCGTATGGTGACTTCGTGGCACTCTCCGACACCTGTGATGCCACAACGGCAAAGATCCTGAAGCGTGAGGTATCTGACGGTGTCATTGCCCCCGGCTATACCGCCGAGGCTATCGAGATTCTGAAAGACAAGCGCAAGGGTACTTATAACGTCATTAAGATTGACCCGGACTACCAGCCAGAGCCCATCGAGCGCAAGCAGGTCTATGGCATCACCTTCGAACAGGGACGTAACGAGATCAAACTCGACGACCCCGCACTTTTCGAGAACATCCCCACGCAGAACAAGACCTTCACTGCCGAGGCAAAGCGCGACCTTATCATCGCCCTGATCACATTGAAGTATACCCAGTCGAACTCCGTATGCTATGTGAAAGACGGACAGGCTATCGGTATCGGTGCCGGACAGCAGAGCCGCATCCACTGTACCCGTCTTGCCGGTAACAAAGCAGATATCTGGTGGCTCCGCCAGCACCCGAAAGTGATGGCACTGCCTTTCAAGGAGGGCATCCGCCGTGCTGACCGTGACAACACCATCGACGTGTATATCTCTGAGGACGAGCATGACGACGTACTGCGTGACGGTGCATGGCAGCAGTTCTTCACGGAGCAGCCGGAGGTACTCACCCTTGCTGAGAAGAAAGAGTGGATTGCCAAGAATACCAAGGTGGCTCTCGGCTCTGACGCCTTCTTCCCCTTCGGTGACAATATCGAGCGTGCCCATAAGAGTGGTGTGGAGTTCATTGCCCAGGCTGGTGGCTCCGTCCGTGACGACCATGTCATCATGACGTGCGACAAATACGGCATCGCCATGGCATTCACTGGCGTACGCTTATTCCATCATTAATACTATAGGAACTATATATAAAAAACTATGAGTAAGGAAGACGATTTCCAGTCGATACTGGAGAATGGCATCTCGTTTGGTCGTGGCGGTGGACCTCGTAAAGAGGACGATAAAGTCAAGACCAAGGCGAAGAAAAAGAAATACATCACCGGTGCTCACGGTAGCGGCTCTGCACGGCAGAAGGCGAAATACCGTGAGCAGCGTGCCAACAGACATAAGAAATAAAGAAGACCTATGAGAAAACAACTACTACTGACACTTTTTACCGTGATGGCACTCACGGTTACCGCCCAGAAATATGTGGGAGGCGACATTTCGTTACTCACACAGTATGAGAATGCTGGTGCTATCTATAAGGATAAAAACGGTAATGCCGTGAGCAATCTCATTTCCTACTACAAAAGTATTGGATTAAACTCCATGCGCATTAGGTTGTTTGTCGATCCATCAAAGGCTTCAGATGATGAGAAGAAAGCCGGTGCCATCCAAGATCTTGACTATGTGATCGCTCTTGGCAAACGCATCAAAAATGCAGGAATGACATTGGTACTAGACTTCCACTATTCTGACACATGGGCAGACCCCAGCAACCAATGGACACCTGACGCATGGAAGTCCTTAGGTGATACGGAACTCTACTCCGAGATTTACAATTACACGAAGAACTGCCTAAACAAATTAAAAGAAGAAGAGGTAACACCTGATTTCATCCAGATAGGCAACGAAATTAGTTATGGAATGCTATGGGGGGCAAAGGGTACAAGTAGCCCCAAAAAGTGTTATACAAACTCAAGTGCTAACTGGGGGCGCTTCGTCAACCTCTTGAAGAAAGCGAATGAGGCATGTAAGGAGGTCTGTCCCGACGCAAAAACTATCATTCATAGTGAGCGAGCAGCCCAACTTTCTGTTTTGACAGCCTTTTTGGATAAAATCAGCGAAGTGAATTATGACATCATCGGACTGAGTTACTACCCTGACTATCATAAAGACTTGGCAACCTTAGAAACGACACTGACAAAACTTGAGAGCCAGTACAGCAGCAAGAAGATTATGATTGTTGAGACAGGCTACAGTTATTCTTGGGCTCTGGACAATGCAACATACGACTACACAGGTACCTACCCTTATACTGAGGAGGGACAGCGTAAATTCACCGCAGACCTTGTCACTATGCTCAACAAGCATAATAATGTTATAGGTTTATACTGGTGGTTCCCAGAAGATAATGAATACAACATTGTCTATAAAAACGGTAGTGCAGACTGGTCAAAACAACTACGAGGTTTCTGGAATGCAGCCCTTTACGATCACACTACAGGTAAGCCTTACGCTGCTCTTTTTGAACTGCCGAATTTCAATCCCAACAGTTCCGGCATCAGCAGTCTTAAGTACGCTGCCCCTGAGGACAACATCTGGTACGACCTGAGTGGAAAACGGATGACCAATAAGCCCACCTCGAAAGGTATCTATATCAACAACGGACGAAAGATCATCGTTAAATAAACAAGAGAAGCGGAGCGCTATCACAGTGCTCCGCTTTCGTTTCAATAACAAGAGTTGTTTATTTAAAAATCCAATTCCTTCCCCCGATAGAAATCAAGGAGAGTCGTCTGGTAGAGGAATTCATAACGAGCCTGCACGAGATCGCTCTCTGCCTTCAAGAAACGGTTCTTTGCCTCGTTGAACTCCGTGATATTCGCCTTACCGTTCTCGTATTTCGCCTGGGCGAGTGTGAAGGCATCCTCACTTGACTGGCGGGCTGCCTCACTGCTCTCGTACTTCGCCTGGGCAGCGACTGCGTTATAGTACACCTGCTGAATCTCCTTGTAAAGTGTCTTCTTCACGTTGTCGAGTTGCAGTTGCTGTGTCTCACGGTCGATACGCGCCGAACGGATGCTGTTGCGAGTCGAGAAGCGATTGAAGATGGGGATGTTCAGATTCAGTCCGATATACTGGGCGAAGTTGTTCTTCAACTGGGTGCCGAAACCGTCCTGCTGCATGCCACTCGTCTTATAATAGTTGGTCTGTAACCCTCCATTCAATGAGAGTGTCGGATAAAGACCCGCCTGTGCAATCTTGATACTCTTCTCCGTGGCGTCAAGACGTATCTGCTCTGCCTTGACCTCTGGCTTGAAGACAAGAGCCTCCGCATAGATTTGGTCCGGATTAGTCGGAATACCCAGACTACTCGGGACATCAGGACGCACCACGGAGAAGCCATCTGGTGTAGACAACTCCAACAACTGTGTCAGGGCAAGCAGCGACAACTGGAGATTATTATATGCCTGGGTTGCCGTCAACTGGCTCTGCGCCAGGGTCGCCTTCTGCTGCGACACCTCGGCACCACTCGCCTTCCCATTCTCCAAGAAAGACTTCAGACGTGCCACCTGCATGGAGTCAATCTCCACCTGACGCACAGCGACATCGGCTATCTCCATGTCATAGAGTATCTGGACGTAAGCCTGTGCCACCTGCATACGGATATCATTCTTCGCCTTCTCCAGGTCTTGGGTCGCCGCCTCTAGGTTCAACTGGTTGAGTTTGATGGTATTTGGAATCTGAAAACCAGTAAACAGCGGGATGCTAGTGCCGATGCTGAAGGAGGTGGAACTGGTACTACGATTGGTATAGGTGTTATCCATTGTCAACCCACGACCAAAGGAGAACGACTCCCCTGCCTGTGCGTTCAAGTCAGGCAAACGGCTGTTCTTTGCCGTCGACAACTGCAGTTCCTGCTGACGACGCTGGTTATCACGCTGCTGGATACCCAGATTATGACTGATGGCATATTCCGTACACTGGCGGAGCGTCCACTGCTTAGACTGGGCATTTAAAGGTAAAAGGGTAAAGAGGTAAAAAGGTAAAACCTTCACCCACCCTTGAACCTTTATCTTATATATCTTCTTCATTACTTTAATTTTTTACTTTTTTACCTTTTTACTTTTTTACCTTTCTTACTCCTCCTTAGTATCTGCAACAATCTGCGGACCACGCACTTTGTCCTTGGTGGCCAGTCCTTTCTTGATCTCGATATTCACACCATCGCTGAGTCCAGTGGTCACAGCACGACGCTCATACTGTTTCTGTGCGCCCGTACCTTTTATGATATATACAAAGGTGGAGTCGCCAGAGAACTCTATGGCACTCTCTGGAATAGTCAGTGCCTTCGCCACTTGGGCAAGGATAATCTCCGCATTAGCGGAATAGCCGGAACGCAACTTGTCATCCTTTGCCACTTTCACCGCCGCCTTGATCTCAAACTGGTTGGCACCGTTATTCTCCACAGCCTTGGGGGAGATATACTCCAAAGAGGCGTCGAACTTCAAGTCCTGTAAAGCACCTATGGTAATCTTCATCGGCATGCCACCATACAACTGCCCCACTTCTGTCTCATCAATGTTACCACGGAAGATGAGGTCGTTCATATTAGCCACCGAGGCAATCGTGGTACCGTCGTTGAACGTATTGCTGTTGATGACGGAGTTACCCACCTTCACTGGGATATCGAGGATGATACCACTGATGGTGGAGCGGACAAGCGTGGACGACGCACTGGCATTCGACCTTGACACGCCATCGCGGACTACCTGCAAGGCATCTTGTGAGGCAGCGACCTCCTCCTTCGCCTGGTTCATCGCCTGTTTGATCTTGTCAAACTCATCGGCGGACACCAGTTGCTGGTCGTAGAGGTTCTTCTCTCGCTCATAGTCAACCTGCGCTTGTTTCAAGTTGATGTTAGCAAGGCGCACACGGCTCTCCGCCGAACTGAGTTGTGCCATATCGGGAATGACCTTCACCTTGGCAATAATCTCACCAGCCTGCACATAGTCGCCAGGCTCCTTCAGCAGTTCTGTGATGATACCACTGATCTGCGGTTTTACGTTTACCTCATTGCGAGGCTCAATCTTACCCGTGATGATAGTGGTCTTCCTCACCTCACCCATCTCGGGGGTGAACTCGTTATAGACAATCTCCTTAGGTTGTGACTTCTGCCACAGGAACACGAAGGTCCCAATGAAGATCAAAGCAATGATTGTTGCGATAATCAGTTTTCTGTACTTTTTCATATTGTTTTGTTTTTTTCGATATTACGATATACGATATTGCGACGCTCGATATTGCGAGAGCCATTATTCGTCTCGCATGGCGTCGACTGGTTTGATGCTCATGGCACGGGAGGCGGGAGCGAGTCCGGCAAGGACACCCATCAGACTAACCATCAGCGCTGCGGCAATTGCCGTCCAGAAACCTACCTGGAAATGGACTTGCACGATACCATCCTCCGTATTACCCATCTCCACCATCTGTAGGATGACGACAGCAAAGAGGATACCACTCATACCTGCCACAAGAGTCAATACGATACTCTCTGAGATAATCTGTGAGAGAATCATCCGAGGAGTGGCACCAATGGCACGGCGGATACCTATCTCTGTGGTACGCTCACGAACGGTGACCATCATGATATTCGAGACACCAATGGCACCAGCCAGCAAGGTACCCAAGCCTACCAGCCATATCAGGAAATTGACTCCGCGGAACAGGTTGTCGAGCATCTGGAAGAGCACCTCGGTATTGAACACCATCGCACCCTGCTCGTCGGTCGGGTCGACATAATGGGCACGGGCTATCGTCTCACGAATCCGTGGGGTGATTCTGCTCATCACCACTCCCTGATGTCCGGTGGCTGCTATCAGGTCCACCTGATTACCTCTGTTATAGGTAGCCTGCATCAAGGTCAATGGGATGGTGACACGCTCCTCCGCACGCCCGTTGAAGTTGATAGAACTATTGGTGTTATAGTCGACTCCTATCACCTCATAATAAGTGGAGTCCACTCGTATCTTCTGACCGCAGGGGTCGCCGCCGTTCTTAAACAGGTCCTTATAGATTTTCTTGCCTAACACACAGACCTTACGACCTTCCTCGATATCCATCTGGTTGATATAACGCCCGTAGTACATCCTCGGCGCAATGACCTCCGCATAGTCAGGAGTTACACCCTGCATCCTCGGCGTGGTCTTCTGGTCTCCATAATAGGCGGTGTTCGACATTCCCCAAGGAGCAAACAAGACGGGAGCCACCACATCCAACTCCGGCACACGCTGGTGCAGACGCTCGATGTCCTTGTAGTCCATACTCCACCAACGTCCCTTTCGGAAACCCTTATAGGGCTTGGAGGTCTGTTGCGCCCATATCATCACCGTATTCTGTGCGAAACCGTCGAAGTTCTTGTTGAGTCCTTCCCTCAGTCCTTTTCCGCCTCCCATCAGTCCTACGAGCATAAACACACCCCAGAACACACCAAAGCCAGTGAGGAACGAGCGTGACTTATTACGGGTCAGCGTATCGATGATCTCTCTGTAACTGTCAATATCTATTCTCATAGTCAATCTGCTCTTAATGCCTCTATGGGGCGTATTCGTGATGCTTTGAAGGCAGGGATGAGTCCTGCGATAGTGCCTGCGATGACCATGACCATCGTCGCCTCGAAACAGACATCCAGTCCGACGGTTGGGTCAACGAACATCGTAGCCTTGAAGAGTCCTGTGTCTATCTCGTTATGTCCTAAGGTGGCGTCCATATACTCGTTGGCGATGATGCCCAGCAGCATACCTATATAGCCAAAGAAGGTGGTGATGATGACACTCTCCACGATAATCAGTCGGAGGATGCTCCATGGCTTAGCGCCTATCGCCTTGCGGATGCCAAACTCATGGGTACGCTCCTTCACCGTGATGAGCATGATATTCGAGACACCCACAATACCGCTCAGCAAGGTAAACAGTCCGACAATCCAAAGGAAGGTGCGGATAATACCGATACCCGTCTGCATCTGGAGGTTCTGCGTAAAACGGTTCCAGAGCCAGATAGCACTCTCGTCCTCTGGATGCGCCGAGTGGTTGGCATTGATACGCTGACGATAGTCTTTCTCAAACTGGTCGTTTGCCTCCTCAGTAGGTAATCCGTGGAAAGTGAACTCGATATTTCCCGCATTGTCGGTATTGGCACCATAGATACCTTTGATGGTGGAGTAAGCGGAGAAAGCCTCAGCCTGTCCGTTCTCCTCATCCTTATAGATACCTACTACCTTAAACATAAAATCACCTACCTTGACTTCCTTGCCCAACAGGTTCAGATACCCTTTGGGCTCCAGTTCTTTCGCCTGCTTACTGCTCAACACCAGCACCTTGCGCTTCTGCTGGATATCCACTTGGTTGATAAAACGACCTTGGAGCATCTCGGTCTTGTCAATCTTTGTATGATTGGGATAGATACCCGTTACCGACGTACTGATATACTCCTGTCCGTAACTGATGGTCGCGGAGACGCTATAGTTGGCACCGACCTCATCGATATGATCCTTGAAACTGGATTCCGTCGCCTCGATATCACGGCTCTGGAGATTGATCCACCGTCCCTCCTTCAGCCCCTGATAGGGCTTTGAGGTACGACCTCCGAAGACCACCATCGAGTTAGAGAGGAAACGCTCGCTCTGTTGGAGGTTGGCATTGATGAGTCCGTTGCCAGCCCCCAGCAGGACGATGAGCATGAAGATGCCCCAGGCGACAGCGAAGCCTGTCAACCCCGTACGCAGTTTATTGCGACGAGCCGTCTGCCATATCTCATTCAATAACTCCATCTTTGATGCGGATAATACGGTTAGTCTGTTCTCCCACATGAGGATCGTGGGTCACGATAATCTGTGTCATTCCCTCGTCGGCATTCAGTTGCTTGAGCAGTTGCATCACCTCCACACTGGTCTTCGAGTCGAGGGCACCTGTCGGCTCATCAGCAAGGATAATCTGTGGCTTGGTGATCAAGGCACGGGCAATGGCGACACGCTGTTTCTGCCCACCAGACAGTTCGTTGGGATAGTGCTCTGCCCAGTCCAGGAGTCCCAGTCTCTCCAGGTATTCTAGAGCAAGCGCATGGCGCTTGCGTCTAGAAACCCCTTGATAAAAGAGCGGCAACTCCACATTTTCTACTGCTGTCTTGAAAGAAATCAAGTTGAATGACTGAAAGATAAATCCTATCATGCGGTTACGATACTCCGCAGCCTTCGACTCGGAGAGGTTCCAGATGGGCACTCCATTGAGCAGGTATTCCCCACTATCGTAATTGTCGAGGATGCCCAGGATATTGAGCAGGGTCGACTTACCTGACCCTGAGGCTCCCATGATACTGACGAACTCACCCTTCTCGATGTCGAGCGAGATGCCTTTCAGCACATGGAGCGGCTGTGCGCCCTGATAGGTCTTGTTGATGTCTTTTAAGTGTATCACTTTTACTTTTTTACCTTTTTACTTTTTACCCTATTAGACGTTATAAGTATCGAAAAGGTTGCACACCTCCTCCTTATTGATTCCTAATAGTCTCATCTGTCGAAACATCTCAGGCAGTCGCTGCTCCATAAACTCCTGTTTGCGCTGTTGCTTGATCTGCTCGCAAGCACCAGGGGTCACGAAATAGCCCAAGCCTCTCTTATTATATATAATGTTCGCGCGAGCCAGTTCGTCGTAAGCCTTGACGGCGGTATTGGTGTTCACCTCCAGCATCACGGCATACTCACGGACGGAGGGGATACGGTCGTCATCCTTATAGGTGCCGGCAAGTATCTCGTCGCAGAGGCGGTCAGCCATCTGGAGATAAATCGCTTTCTCGTTATTGAATGTCATACGTTCAACCATTTATTGTTCACAGCCTGCACACGGCAGAAGATACGATAACTCAACCAGTAGTTGAAGCAAGTCAAGAGGTACATGACGACCATGATGACATAGAGTGCGGGATGCACGACAAGACCGTCCTGCTCATTATAGGTCATCAGATTGATATTTTCTTTAAAGTCTATGTGACCAAGGATAGACACAATGATGATCATGCTGCATACTATAATCATACTAGTGATCAAGAACTGCTGACGGCGGAAGGCAGTACCGCCCAGCATATACAAAGAGTGGAAGAAGAGGGTGGTACCAACTGCCATAAAGGTTCCCAGCCACCACTGATACACCTTGTCTGTATCTGGAGCAGATATAGAATATGTGGTATCTGGGGTGAGACTGCTGATGAAAGAAGGTACACCCCACACCATCTCATGTCCGAAGGCAGGAGCCATCAAAGTCCTGACCGTATCCGCACAGAAGAAAGCGACAAAGGTCACTAGGGCGACAACTACCGTCGACAGGATCAGACTGTTCAGATACTTCTCCAGATTCGAGGCAGGAAACATCAGATAGGAGATGCGACTTCGTGTATCTTTCAACACGCTGAAGATGCTGGTGGCACCAAACAGCATTGATATGACAAAAAAGAAGGTGCAGAAACCAGTGGCGTTATCCACTGCCATTCCATAGTTTTCTTGACCATTGTAATTGACTCCCCCCACCTCTGTGAACAGTAACTCTGCGAAGAACAATACGAGGAAGAATATGGCAAACAACTTCAACCAGAAATTTCTTCCCATCAGCAACTGGCTCTTAAAGGTCTGTCCGAATCTATGTAAATCGAAGTTTTTCATTTTGTCTGTGTTTTGAAGTTAAACAATAGTTCGAGGTTGATCTGTGTCTCAGCATCACCTGCCTGACGCTTAGCGATGACGGCATTACCCTGCAAGGTGGGCTCGGCATAGAGAACGGTGTCGTCCATCTCCTGCGGTGTGCGATACTCGAAGGTAAACTGATCTGAAATCTCCTGCACAGAGGCATTGAGCAACACGTTACGCTGGTCGAGAATCAGAATATGGTCGAGCAACTGCTCCACATCATGCACCTGATGGGTAGAGATGATGACGGTACGCTCCTCTGTCATGTTCTGTGCGATGACCTTGCGGAACTGTGACTTCGAGGGGATATCCAAACCGTTCGTCGGCTCGTCCATGAAGAGGTACTTGGTCTGGGTGGCTAGTGCGAACGACATAAACGCCTTTTTCTTCTGTCCCATCGAGAGTTCATTGAGTTTCACGTCTGCTGGCAACTCGAAGTCACTCAGGCAACGCTGCAGCACCTCCTCCGAGAAACGGGGATAGAACGGACGGTTGAGTTTCACATACTCCGAGAGACGGACAGCAGGAAGGTCGAACTCCTCTGTCACGATGAATATCTCACGAAGCATCTCTGGTCGTCTCTCGTATGCTGCGATACCGTCGCAACACACCGAACCAGAGATGGGTTTCAACAATCCAGAGAGCAGATAAAGCAGTGTCGACTTGCCCGTGCCGTTCTTGCCGAGCAGTCCATAGATACGGTTCTCCTCCAACTGGAGACTGAACCCGTCGAACACAAGAGCCTTCTGACCCTTGTATTTGTAACTGATGTCTTGTACGTTAATCATACGTCTTTTCGTTTTATAAATAATCTTTTTCTTTGTCTGTACTTGTGTACTACTTTAATAGTACACTGCAAAAGTAGACATTTTTATGCTTCCCACCAAATATTTCGCAGACTTTTTTTCATGAAAACAGATATTTAACATTTCCACCTTATTAATTATTACGCGTGCGTAAGAATATCGGGACAATTGCAATTTAGATTAAATTGCAAAGTAATTTAGATTGGATTGCTAAGCAATTTAGATTAAATTGTCGAGCAATTTAGATTAAATTGCAATTACGACTAACTATTCTATCATGAATAAAGCGTGTTTTTAACACTAATTGAGATAATTCTTTACTCAAAAAGGAGATAATCTCAAAATAAATGATTACCTTTGCACAACCATAAACAATAGTACATGAAACTAAAACTTATCTATCAGCGATTCATTGTCGCGACCCTTCTTGCATTTGCCTGCATGCCGCAGACACTGCTTGCTCAGACACCTGAGACTGACACACTAAGTACCCATCTGCTGGATGAGGTGCGTAAGTATTTCAATCTCAATAATGAAGGTGCCTTCTATATCGCCACGGAGAGATACCGTGACTACCATCTCAAGCAGGAGGAAATCCACAAATACTATAGCGGATGGACGTTTGAGGTGCTCTACGACATCAACCACAACCACTTCTATCGCGCCATGCGAAAGACGAACCTGATGCAGAGCGACATGCGGAAGCGTCAGGCCTACAAAGAGTATTACCACGCCACCCACCTGCGAGGAATCATCTACTCGCTGTCGGGCAATACCGACCTTGCCCACCAGTACTTTGAGCAGGCGCTGGAGGAGGTGGACCATGCGCAGCCCACGAACCTCATCCCTATCTATATGGACCTGGCGAATATCGAGATGGACACGAAAGCAGAGGATGCGATGAGACACCTGAACTGCGCCATCACCATCATCAAGGCGAATGGTGGCAGGTATGAATACAGCGATGCCATCGCCTTCAAGGCCATCATCGCCTATGCCATGCGCGACTGGAAGACCGTCAATACTGCCTATGAGGAGTATATGCGACTGAAGGACACCTTGGGGAAAGACTTCAGCACGACCTATTACCACTATGTGAATATCTGCAAGAATGTCGCAGACCATCATTACGAGGAGGCTATCCGACTGACCAACTTGTTGACGAACTCTACGGACACCTATAAGTTCCAGACTGAGATCTACGAGATAGCGGGCGACACCATCAAGGCTTTCAAGGCACAGAAGCACTACGCTTTCGTCAAAGACTCCGTCAATAATGTCATTATGAGCGAGGAGATGGTAGGCTCTGCCAATGACCTCGCCCTTGCGGAGCGACAGAGCGAGAGTTACCAGAAGAGTTCCAAGCGCATGAAATGGAGCATGCTGGCACTGGTGCCTGTCGCCTGTCTGATGCCCTTTGCCGCCTGCAAGATCAACAAGCGGAGGTACACCAAACGGCTCCAGCAGCAGAACAAGGAGTTGAAGATTGCCAAGGACAAGGCGAAAGAGGCCGAGCGGATGAAGATCAACTTCATCCAGAACATGACCCATGAGGTGCGCACCCCCCTGAACATCATCAGCGGTTTCGCCCAGGTCATCAGCGACCCCAATGCGGATATCAGCAAGGAGGAGCGTGCGGAGATAGCCAACCGCATCGCCAAGAGCACCAACAATATCGTGAATATCGTCAACGAGATTCTGGACATCTCGGGTAAGGAGAGCATCCACTATATCGACAGAAGCGACCTCATCCACTGCAACGAGACGGCAAAGAACGTGCTGAAGGATTTCGACGACGAGGGGAAGGGCTACAAGATTCGCTTTGAGAGTAGTCTGAAAGACAGTTACAAACTGATGACCAATGCGAAAGAGATGGAGAAAATCCTCCATAACCTGCTGAACAACGCCTGTAAGTTCACAGAACAGGGCACGATCACCCTATCCTGCTATCACGACGAGGTGGAGAGCGATATGGTATGCTTCAGTGTGACAGACACGGGCAAAGGCATCAAAGAGGGCGAGGAAGAGAAAATCTTCGAGCATTTCTATAAGGTGGACGCCTATAAGGAAGGCGTGGGATTAGGTCTTCCCTTGGCTCGAAGAGTCGCCCGTCAGATGGGTGGTGACGTGGTGCTCGACACCTCTTATCATGAGGGTAGCCGTTTCATCCTCAAACTTCCCAAGGCATAATCAGCCACGCTGGTCAGCCCCCCACATCATCTTCTCACGCAGGGTATGGAAATACTTCTGCCCCGCACGTTTGACAACCTTCACATAATAGGGTGCCTTGCGCAGGGTGATACGTGTCCCCTCACTACAGTTCTCTGAGCGTCCGTCCAGTGCCACCAGGAAATTATGCGAGCGGCTCTCAACGGTGAGACAGATCTCCGAACTGTCAGAGATGACGATAGGACGGATATTCAAGGAATGCGGAGCAACGGCAGTCATCGAGAACACACTGGTACCAGGCACGATGATAGGACCTCCGACAGAGAGAGAATATGCCGTAGAGCCTGTTGGGGTGCTAACCACCAGTCCGTCAGCCTGATAGGTCGTCAAGTATTCCCCATTCACAGAAACCCGGATAGAGATCATCGAGGCATTGTCACGCTTGAGGATGGCGACATCGTTAAGGGCACAGTCATACCCCGTCAAGGGTCTTCCGTCCGTCTCCACCTTTATTGTGGCGCGTGACTCTAAAGTATAGTCGCCCTCGTAAAGCGCGTTGACCATCTGCTCAATCTCACTGGCACTGATATCGGCAAGGAAGCCCAGTCGCCCCATATTGATACCCAGAATAGGAATCTGCTTGTCGCCCACCATACTTGCCGCACGAAGGAACGTACCGTCACCTCCCATGGAAATCACAAAGTCAGCCTCAAAGTCAGATTCCTCGAAGACTTTTGTCACCTCCAAATCAAGATGCTGGTGGCGTACCAGGAAGTCGTAGAACTTGCTTTCGATATACACTTCTGCCTTGCGCTCAGAGAGACAAGCCAGTATTTTCAGAATGGATACCGACTTCTTTGGCTGGTAGGTATTGCCGAAAATGGCGAACCGTAGTTTTCGTGAGGTCATAAAAAATCTGTTCTTTTTAGCCGTTATTTGGCAAACATTTCGTATCTTTGCCGTGTATTATGTGCGCAAAGTTACTGATTTTTAGTGAAAAAGCGCATAACAGAAGGAACAAATTTACTTAGAAAATGACAAAACTGAGTGTAAACATCAACAAAGTAGCCACGCTACGCAACGCCAGAGGAGGCAATAACCCCAATGTGCTTACCGTTGCACAAGATGTGGAGAAGTTCGGTGCCCAAGGCATCACAGTGCATCCACGCCCTGACGAACGACATATCCGCTATCAGGATGTAAGAGACCTGAGACCACTGATTACCACCGAGTTCAATATCGAGGGGAATCCTATCGACTCTTTCACGGAGTTGGTATTGGAAGTCATCCCCAAGCAAGTGACCCTCGTTCCTGACGGACACGACCAGATCACCAGTAATCACGGATGGGACACCATCGAGAACAGGACTTTCCTGACAGATGTCTGCAAGACGTTCAAGGCAGCAGGTATCCGTACGAGTATCTTCGTCGACCCTGACCCACGGATGGTGGAAGGTGCCAAGGCATGCGGAGCCGACCGTGTGGAGTTGTATACGGAGCCCTATGCATCCAACTATAGTGCCGACCGTGTGGAAGCGATTGCCCCGTTTATCGCTGCCGCCGAGGAGGCAAGGAAGGTTGGACTGGGACTGAACGCGGGGCATGACCTCTCGTTGGAGAACCTGCATTTCTACCATGAGATGATTCCATGGACCGATGAGGTGAGCATTGGGCATGCCATCATCTGCGATGCCCTCTATATGGGACTGCAAGAGACTATCAAACAGTATTTACAAGCATTACAATAGACGATGAAAAAAGTATATGTATTCTTAGCCGACGGCTTCGAGGATGTCGAGGCACTGATTCCCATCGACGTATTTCGTCGCGGTGGTCTGGACGTGACAACAGTGAGTATCATGGGTGACTACGTGGTAGAGACCGCACATGGGGTGCGTATCTTCGCCGATACCCTCATCGAGGATGTCGACACGAGTGATGCCGACCTGTTGTTCCTCCCTGGTGGTATGCCAGGAGCCAGCAACCTCTATGCCCACGAGGGTGTCCGCAAGGCTGTGACCAACCAGTTTGCGGCTGGTAAGAAAGTAGCGGCAATCTGTGCTGCCCCTGCCGTTGTCTTAGGACAATTGGGTATTCTGAAAGGCAAGCGTGCCACCTGCTATCCTGGCTTTGAGCACCTGCTGGAAGGTGCCACCTATACGGGTGGACTCGTCTCTGTCGATGGCAACATCACTACTGGTGAGGGACCTGCCGCCGCTTTCCCCTTCGCCTACGACCTCTTAGGTCAGTTGACGAGTCCACAGGCTGTCGACCAGATTATGGAAGGTATGCGTTTCAAGCATTTGATGGAAAAGTAAAAAGGTAAAAAAGTAAAAAGGTAAAAAAGTAAAAAGTGGACTATATCATCATCGTAGCAGGAGGAAAAGGACTGCGGATGGGAGGCGATATCCCCAAGCAGTTCCTGCCTATTGGCGGCAAACCGATTCTGATGCGGACGCTGGAACGGTTCCGTGCCTATTCCCCTACCCTCCAGATCATCTTGGTCTTACCCAAAGACCAACATGACTACTGGATGCAACTCTGCAAAGAGTATGACTTTCAAGTAGAATATCAGATGACAGATGGTGGTGAGACCCGCTTCCATTCCGTACAACATGGACTCGCGCTCATCCCTGACGATGCGGAGGGAGTCGTTGGTGTCCACGATGGTGTGCGCCCCTTCCCCAGCGTTGAGGTCATCCGCAACTGCTATGAGACGGCACGAGTGAAGAAGGCGGTGATTCCCGTCATCCCCGTGGTCGAGACATTGCGCCATCTCACAGAAGGCACCAAGCCACGTGGAGACTACAGACTGGTGCAGACCCCTCAGACTTTCGATATCCAACTGCTCAAGGCGGCAAACCAACAGCCTTATAACGACGGTTTCACGGATGATGCCTCTGTGGTGGAGAGTTTCGGCTATGACATTACCCTCGTCGAGGGCAATAGGGAGAATATCAAGATCACCACTCCCTATGACCTGAAGATTGCGGAAGTATTGATAGGATGACCGACATACTGCAACAAGACATACAATACTTGGCGGGCGTAGGTCCCAACAGGAGGAAGATGCTCAGTCAGGAACTGGGCATCGAGACCTTTGGTGACTTGTTGCAGTATTATCCCTATAAACACATAGACCGTAGCCGTATCTACTCCATCCGTGAACTCACTGGCGACATGCCTTTCGTACAGGTGAAAGGACATCTCCTCAGTTTCGAGACCTTCAAGATGGGACCTCGTAAGAAAAGAGTGGTAGGTCATTTCACGGATGGCTCTGGGAAAGTGATGGATCTCACTTGGTTCAATTACGCCGATAGTGCTATCAAGAAATACAAGATAGGTACGGAGTATATCGTCTTTGGTCGTCCGCAGGTGTTCAACGGGCGCATCCAAGTTGTTCACCCTGACATGGACGAGGCAGATAAGTTGGAACTCTCCGCCATGGGGATGCAGCCCTATTATAACACGACGGAGAAGATGAAGAAGAGCGGACTCAACTCCCGTTGCATAGAGCGTTTTGTCAAAACGCTCCTCGACACCCTCAAAGAGCCCCTGCCAGAGACCCTTCCCACTTTCATCACCAACCGCCTGCACCTCATGACCCGGGATGAGGCACTGCGCAAGATCCATTACCCACAGAATACCAAGGAGTTGGAGAAGGCACGTGTCAGGCTGAAGTTCGAGGAACTCTTTTACGTCCAACTGAATATATTAAGGTATGCCAGCGACCACCGTCGTAAATATCGTGGCTATGTATTCGCAAAAGTGGGCGACAACTTTAACACTTTCTATCACGACCACCTGCCCTTCTCCTTGACGGAGGCGCAGAAACGGGTCATCCGTGAGATACGTAAGGATACAGGATCTGGCAAACAGATGAACCGCCTGCTACAAGGTGATGTGGGCAGCGGCAAGACCCTGGTGGCACTGATGTCCATGCTCATCGCCCTCGACAACGGCTATCAGGCATGCATCATGGCACCTACGGAAATCCTTGCCGAGCAGCATCTGCAGACAATTCAGGACTTCCTCAAGGGAATGGATATCCGAGTGGAGTTGTTGACGGGTATCGTGAAGGGCAAGAAACGACAGGAGATTTTAGAGGGACTACAGGACGGCAGTGTGCAGATTCTCGTCGGTACCCATGCCGTCATTGAGGACACAGTGCAGTTTGCCAACCTCGGTATGGTGGTCGTCGACGAGCAGCACCGCTTCGGAGTCGCCCAGCGTGCCAAACTATGGAGCAAGAACACCAACCCACCCCATGTGCTGGTGATGACGGCGACCCCTATCCCACGCACCCTCGCCATGACACTCTATGGTGATTTGGACGTGAGTGTCATCGACGAACTGCCCCCAGGACGCAAGCCTGTCGTCACGACCCATGTCTTCGACCGCAGCATGCCGTCGCTCTATGATGGCTTGCGCAAGCAGATCAACCAAGGCAGACAGGTGTATGTCGTCTTCCCCCTCATCGAGGAGAGCGAGAAGATAGACCTCAAGAATCTGGAGGACGGCTTTGAGGTGCTACGACAGGTATTCCCAGAGTTCCGACTGAGCAAGGTACACGGAAAGATGAAACCCAAGGACAAGGAAGAGGAGATGCAGCGTTTCGTCAAGGGAGAGACACAGATGCTCGTTGCCACGACGGTGATTGAGGTGGGTGTCAACGTGCCTAACGCCTCTGTCATGGTCATCCTTGAGGCACAACGTTTCGGACTCAGCCAGTTACACCAACTCCGTGGACGTGTCGGACGAGGTGCCGACCAGAGTTACTGTATCCTGGTCACCAACCACCAGTTGAGTGAGGACACCCGCAAGCGCATTGATATCATGTGTGAGACCAACGACGGCTTCCGCATCGCCGAGGCAGACCTGAAACTACGAGGTCCCGGCGACTTGGAGGGAACCCAGCAGAGCGGTATGGCTTTCGACCTGAAAATTGCTGACATCGCCCGTGACGGACAACTCGTACAGATGGCTCGTGACGAGGCACAGACCATCATCGAGGAGGATCCGCTGTGCCAGTCAGAGAAATACCTCATGCTATGGAACAGGCTGAGACAGTTACGCAAAACGAATGTTAACTGGGCAGCCATTTCATAAGGTAAAGTGTTAAATAACACACAATTATTGTTAACGCACACCGCATTTCCATTCATCCTAAAGATATTTTTATTACCTTTGCACCGAAATTTTTCCGAATAATAACTGTTTGGAACAGAAAATATAAAACTTATGCTTACTAAAAGACAATTTAAGAACTTCGCAATTTTAATTGTAGCAACCATCATTTCTATTCCAGCCATGGGACAGGACCTGCTTGCCAATCAGGCTCCCATCGACCGCAAGATGAAGGCTGTCGACAGCATGGCACTCCACAGACTTATTCAGGCTGAGAGTTACGACTCTCCCGCAGCCGACCTCTATAACGACTGGAACAACCGTTATGCTCACAAGGCTACTGTATTGCCAGACTCTTTCCGCATTGACCTGCGTGGATTCTGCATGCCTACCCCCAGTCGTGTACTGACCAGTAACTTCGGTGCCCGTTGGGGACGCCAGCATAAGGGACTGGATATCAAAGTGTATATTGGTGATACCATCCGTGCCGCTTTCAGTGGTAAGGTACGTATCGTAAGATATGAGGGACGTGGCTATGGTAAGTACGTGGTCATTCGCCACTATAACGGACTGGAGACCATTTATGGTCACATGTCCAAGCAACTGGTGACCGAGGAGCAGGAGGTTCGCGCTGGTGATCCTATCGGACTCGGTGGTAACACAGGACGCAGCACTGGTTCTCACCTGCATTTCGAGACACGTCTGTGTGGTATCGCCCTGAACCCCGCCTTGATGTTCGACTTCAAGAACCAGGATGTTGTCAGCGACTACTACGTCTTCCGCAAGTCCACCTATAACCGTGAGTCTGCCGAGGCAACTCGTCTGCGTGGTGTCGGTGGTGTTGCTGTCAATGGCGACTTGGACATTCCACAGCAGTCTTACGCTTCCACTAATTCTTCCTCCTCTAAGAAGAATGCGAAGACCCACTCTACTCGTTTCCACAAAGTGGCTAAGGGCGAGACCCTCTCTTCTATTGCCCGCAAGCGTGGTATGACGGTAAGTGCTATCTGCAAGTTGAATCACATCAAGTCGACAACCCGTATCAGACCAGGACAAATCCTAAGATATAATTAAACCAAAACAACCCACGGCGTGAAGCCGTTGACCAAAGAAATCTAAATGAAACAGAAAATTATCTTTTGCATCTTACTGATGCTTCTTTCCTCTGTGGATGTGGCATTGGCAAAAGGCAAGAAAAAGAAGGCAAAGAGAATCCAAAGGACAGAGATGTATGAAGAGATCGACAACTTCGATTTCCTCTATGCTGATGGCTATGACACCAATGTCAGTTTCGCCACCACCGACGACATCCTCAGTCAGGCAACTTCCCTGATTGGCTCTCGCTACCGTTTAGGCAGCAAGGGACCTCACACCTTCGACTGCTCTGGTTTCACCAGTTATGTCTATGGTCAGAACAATATCACAATCGGCTGTTCCTCTCGTGACCAGTACGCCCGCAATATTCCCATCCGTCGTGAGGAGATGCAGCCAGGCGACTTGGTGTTCTTCACCAGTCCGAACTCCGGACGTAACGTAGGACACGTGGGCATCATCTTGGATTACGATCCTATCAGCAACTCGTTTACGTTCATTCATGCTAGCACCAAGAGCGGTGTGAAGATCAGTCACTCCACAGATGGCAACTATAGTCGCCGGTACATTGGAGTACGTCGTGTAGCAAAATAAGACGCAATGAAAATAAAACTTCTTCTTTTAACGGTATTAGCAGGCTACAGTGTGGCCTGCTTTTCTGATGATATCACCGTTGCCATGACGGGTGACATCATGATGGGTACGACATACCCCGGTATCTCACTGCCTCCAAAGAATGGCGAGGAGGTCTTCCGTGACGTGAAACCAATCCTGCAACGTGCCACGATTGCGGTAGGCAACTTGGAAGGCACCCTGCTGGATGGCGGCAAGAGCACCAAAGGCGGTGGTCCTAACAGTTATTCATTCCGCACCCCTACCAGTTACTCACACCTGCTGAAGGAGGCTGGCTACGACTTCCTGAGCATGGCAAACAACCATGCCAACGACTTCGGTGCGGAGGGTATTGCCAGCACGGAGAAGCAACTGAATCTGCAAGGTATCAAGTATGCTGGTATCAAAGGACACGTGGAGTCTGCTGTCGTCGTCCGCAATGGTATCAAGTTCGGCTTGTGTGCCTTCGGACATAACCAGTATACCCTGAAACATCGTGACCTACAGACCGTCAAGCGTATCATCGACGACCTGAAGAAGAAGTCGGACATTATCATCGTCTCCTTCCATGGTGGTGCCGAGGGACGCACGAAGAACCATCTGCCACAGGGTGCGGAGAGTTTCTTGGGCGAGGATCGTGGCTCACTGCGTGAGTTCGCTCATTTCTGTATCGACAACGGCGCCGATATCGTCTATGGTCATGGTCCCCATGTGGTACGTGCCACAGAGGTTTATAAAGGTCGTTTTATCGCCTACAGCCTTGGTAATTTCTGTACTCCTTACGGGATGAGCCTTGCCGGTATCTCCGCCTACTCCCCTGTCGTCGAGATCAAGATCGACAAGCAAGGTCGTTTCCTAAGTGGGAAGATCCACTCCTTCCTCCAGCAGAAAGGTGTCGGTCCCCGCAAGGATGCCAACCAGCATGTCGCCCATGAGATGATGAACCTCACCAACAGCGACGTTCCCAACAGCGAGGCTCGCATCGACAAGGATGGTAATATTACGTTGAGGAAGCAGTAACCTCTTTATAGAAATACTTTGATTATTTTTGTGCTCTTACTTTTTTTAATTACCTTTGCAGCAACCTTTCAAATAAAAGATTAAAATCACTATTATGTGAAACAGATAACAGATTATGACTCCTGCGGAATTCAGAGGAATCTAAGAAGAGATTAAAATGAGCAAAAAGAGTTTTCAGCCGTAGGTGAACAATCTTTCACCTATAGGTAAACACATGTGCAGCCATAGGTGAACATATTTGCACCTATAGGTGAAAGAAAGTTAGAAGGCACCTTCGACCCCCGGAGCCCGAACCTTCGACCTGCGAAGGCGGCACCTCCTCCCCTCGAAGCCCGTACCTTCGACGGTCGAAACCCCTATCTTCATGAAATGATACTGGGTTTTGTTCTGTCAATCGGAATAAACCTACTGCCTATGGTGCGTAGAATCTAAGCAAAAAAGTGTTAAGCAGGAGAGATGATACAGGTTAAAAAAGCCCAAATCTGACTTCGCATACCGTTCTAAAAATCACGTTTTTTTGTTAACTTTGCATAGAAGAAAACATTGCATAACAAAAAACAAAAAGATTATGTCAAAGACAGTAGAACTACAGATTGAGAAGGGACGCAACCTCGTTGAGGGACTGCGTAAACATGTGAGAGAAATGGGAGAGCGCGGATTCAGCAACAGCGAGATTGACAAGATGGAGCAGTCGCTGAACCAGTTGACAGCAGCCAATGAGGAGGTAGACCGTTTACGTGAGGAGTTACAGCCCAAGGTAAAGCACATGAACGAGATCCTCACTGCCGTCAAGACCGCATACACGGAGTCGAAGAAGACTCTCAAAGGCTACTATCCACAAGAACGCTGGGCAGATTACGGCATTCCTGACAAACGATAAGAAAGATATAACGACAAGGTAAACGAGGCACTCCCACCGAGTGCCTTTTATCGTATCATCACCCCCGTGAAGATACGACCCGAGTTGATACCCAAGCGACGTGCCGAGAAATAATCATGATATTGCTGGTAGGTGCAGATACCCGACATATAGACATCTGTGATGCCTGCCTCCGCAAGTTGCAGACGGTTACACGTCGGCAGGTCGATATGCCATTTAGCATACTTCCGGGCGATGAGTCGCATATTGAAACCTGCATCGGCAAACTGCTGGTAGACTTCCTCACCTACCTCGAAACTCTCGAGGGAGATGCCCGGTCCGACGACGGCTTTCATCTGCGAAGGGTCTGAGCCATAGGTCTTATACATCGCCTCCACGGCAACACGGACGATGCGCTGCACTGTACCTCGCCAACCTACATGGACGGCACAGGCGGCATGATGCTCCTTGTCGTAAATGATAACAGGGATACAGTCTGCGGTAGATACTCCAATACACAACTTCGACACATTCGTCATCACGGCATCCACGCCCTCAATGACTTCCTGCTGTGGTCCGTCGATACGCCGAACCTCCGTGCCATGCACCTGATGAGGCATCACGATATGGCTCTCGTCAATGCCCAGCAAAGTGGAAAGGGCACGGCGGTTCTCCGCAATATGAGCCACCTCGTCCCCACAATAGTTATTGATATTGAACTCGCCATAGTTGCCAGTACTGCAACCGCCATGACGAGTCGTGCTGAAGGCTGTCACGCCCTCACCTAAATCATAATAGGTCAATTGAGGGTTATTCATCTTCTTCTAGATCATCTAGATATTCTATGTCGTCCAAGTCGTCTAGATCTTCTAGGTCAATATACTCTATCTCCTCGTCCTCACCCTCGTCAGCAAGTTCCTGGGCGAAGCGTGACATGTCCTTGTCACGATGCACCAAGGTGTCCTCCGCCATGACGGTGGCGAGTTTGTTGCTCTCCGCATTGAGTTCTTTCCAGAGCACGTCTTTCAGTTCATCAAGTCCCATATTGGCGACAGCGGAGATGAAGACGACAGGCAGGTCATCAGGAAGAGTTTCTTTGAGCATCTCGATGAGTTCCGCATCCAGCAAATCACACTTGGTGACGGCAAGGACACGATGCTTGTCAAGGAGTTCGGGGTTAAACTGGGCGAGTTCGTTGAGCAGGATATCATACTCCCGTTTGATATCATCCGTATCACCAGGTACCATAAACAGCAACAGCGAGTTACGCTCGATATGTCGGAGGAAGCGCAGGCCCAAGCCCTTGCCCTCACTGGCGCCCTCGATGATACCGGGGATATCAGCCATCACGAACGACTTACCGTCACGATAGCCCACGATACCCAGCGATGGCTCCATCGTCGTAAACGGATAGTTGGCAATCTTCGGACGGGCATTCGACAGCGCAGATACCAAGGTTGACTTACCCGCATTGGGGAAGCCCACCAGTCCGACATCGGCAAGGAGTTTCAACTCCAGGATAATCGTCATCTCCTGCATCGGCTCTCCCGGTTGCGCATAACGAGGAGCCTGATTGGTGGCACTGCGGAACTGGAAGTTGCCCAGTCCGCCACGTCCTCCTTTCAACAATACCACCTCCTGTCCGTCGTAGGTGACATCACAGACATATTTTCCGTTCTCTGCGTTGTAGACCACTGTTCCGCATGGCACGTCGATATACATATCCTTGCCATCGGTGCCATGTCGCTTGTCACGACCGCCATTGCCGCCATGCTCCGCAAAGACATGACGCTCATATTTCAGATGCAGCAGCGTCCAGTAGTTATGGTTGCCACGCAGGATGATACTGCCGCCCTTACCGCCGTCGCCGCCATCAGGTCCACCGTTAGGGTTATACTTCACATGACGAAGATGCATCGATCCTCGTCCTCCCTTACCCGAACGGCAGTAAATCTTTACGTAGTCTACGAAATTGCTTTCCATTACAGGTTATCTATCACTTGCTGGATATCCCCGAAGATACGCTCCAAGGTACCCAGACCGTTGATATGATGATGCAGACCCTCCTTCTTATACCATTCAATCAGGGGCTGTGTCTGCGAGTGATATACGACCAGGCGTTTCTTGATGGTCTCCTCATTGTCGTCCGCACGACCGCTCTGCTGTCCACGCTTGATAAGACGTGTCATCAACTCGTCCTCTGGGACATCCAACTCAATCATCGCAGCCACCTTGTCGCCACGCTCGTCCAGCATCTTCTTGAGAGCCTCAGCCTGTGGGATGGTACGGGGAAAACCATCGAAGATCACTCCCTTATGCCCACGACCGAAAGAGTCATAGACCTTGGCGAGGATGGAGACCATCAACTCGTCGGGTATCAATTGTCCATTGTCAATGAAGCCCTGAGCCGTCTTACCCAGTTCTGTACCTTTCTTTATCTCGGCACGGAGCACATCACCCGTTGAGATATGTCCCAGTCCATAGTGTTCTATCATCAAGTCACTCTGTGTGCCCTTTCCTGAACCAGGAGCACCAAAAATCACAATATTCTTCATAATCACTTTCTTTTCTATCTTGTCTTGTTTGATTTGTGTTTCTTTTCCTTTATACCATAAGTCAGTGAGGAGGTCGCTCTTACGTGCCTCCAAGTCACTGGGGAGATGTGGCAGTTTGATCTGTCGCATGACTCAGTCTTCCTTGAGTGAATAGACCTCCTTCAACTGTCTGCCCTGCTGGTCGTAATCCAGTCCATAGCCCACGATGAAGGCGTTAGGAATAGAGAAGGCGGCATACTCTATGTTGAGGTCGACCTCCAGTTTCTCTGGCTTCACAAACAGGGTGCAGATATGTACTGAGGCAGGATTACGGGTACCCAGTGTCTCTATCATCCGCTTCATGGTCTTTCCACTCTCCACGATATCCTCCACAATAACAATAGTACGTCCTGAGAGATTCTCATTGATACCAATCACCTCCTTGATTTTTCCTGTGGAGGTAGTACCCTGATAGGAGGCAAGTTTCACGAAGGATATCTCGCAGGGGATCGTCATCTCGCGCATCAGATCGGCAGCGAAGATAAACGAGCCGTTCAAGACGGCAAGGAACAACGGGTTCTTACCCTCCATATCCTTGCTCAACCGCTGGGCAAGTTCTCTCACACGCACTTTGATCTCTTCCTCCGAGATGGAGGTTTCGAACGTCTTATCCTTAATTTTTACGATACTCATAGCGCCTGTTTTTATGAATTTGGCACAAAATTACTAATTTTTCGGCAAAGAATGACATCAATTGATATATTTTTCTTATTTTTGCAGCAGTAATGAAAATTTTCACCAGTGCTCAGATAAAAGAACTTGACCGATACACCATCGAGCATGAGCCGATACCCAGTATCGATCTGATGGAACGTGCAGCCAAAGCGTTGACGCGTGCCATCACTGATGTCTGGAGCAATACGGTACCCGTTGTCGTCTTCGCAGGACCTGGTAACAATGGCGGTGACGCACTTGCCGTTTCCCGCCTGTTGGCAGAGCAGGGCTATCAGGTCAGCGTCTACCTCTTCAACATCAGCGGACACCTTGCCGAGGAGTGTGCTGCCAACAAGAAACGCCTTATCGAGGCAAGGCGCGTAAAAGAGTTTATCGAAGTCACACAGGAGTTTGACCCACCCCGTCTGGAGAAGGGGATGTTGGTCGTTGACGGGCTCTTTGGCTCCGGACTCAACAAGCCACTGGCTGGCGGATTCGCCTCTCTGGTGAAATACATCAACTCCGCATCGGCAGAGATCGTGTCTATTGATGTCCCCTCTGGACTGATGACGGAGGACAACACCTATAATGTGCGTGCCAACACCATTCGTGCGAATCTCACCCTGACACTCCAACAGCCCAAACTCGCTTTCCTGTTCCCTGAGAACCAAGTGTTTATCGGACAGTTGCGTGTCCTGGATATCCGTCTGAGCCAGGAGGGTATTGAGAAGATAGAGGCAAACTATACGGTCTTGGAGGAATCGGAGATACGTGCTATGCTCTTGGAACGCGACCCGTTCGCCCACAAGGGGCAGATGGGACATGCCCTCATGATAGCGGGCAGTTACGGCATGGCAGGAGCAGCCATCCTAGCCACTCGTGCCTGTCTGCGCTCTGGTGTCGGAAAGGTAACCGTCCATACCCCCAAGAAAAACAGGGACATCCTACAGATCGCCGTCCCAGAGGCGGTGCTTCAGTTCGACCCCGAAGAGACCATTTTCTCGGAGGCTGTGGATACTGAGGATTTCAATGCCCTCGGTATCGGTCCTGGACTTGGACAGAGCGAGACAACGGCTATCCCACTGATTGCGCAGTTACGTCGTGCCACCTGCCCCGTTGTGGTGGACGCCGATGCCTTGAATATCCTTGCCAGCCATCGCGCTTGGCTTCAGCAATTGCCCAAGGGAATCATCCTCACGCCCCATGCCAAGGAGTTCGACCGCATGGAGGGACATTCTGCCGACAGTTATGAGCGACTGACCAAGGCTCGCCATCTTGCCGAGCGCATACAAGGCTACGTCATCCTGAAAGGACGCTATACCGCCATCTGCATGCCTGACGGTCATGTGGTGTTCAATCCTACGGGAAATGCGGGCATGGCGACTGCTGGTAGCGGTGACGTACTGACTGGTATCATCACAGCACTGCTGGCACGTGGCTACAAGACTGAGGATGCCTGCGTCGTAGGTGTCTATCTCCATGGGCTTGCTGGCGATCTTGCAGCACGTGACTTAGGAGAGGAGAGCCTGATAGCCGAGGATATCATCCGCTATCTGTCACGAGCCTTCAAGCGTCTGAAAGAATAATATCATGAGATATCTGAGGACCCTTTTGTTTGCAGGACTGTCACTCTGTTGTTTGACGACATGGGGACAACCCGTCTCCACGCAGTTGAGACCAGGGAAAGTACCTGAGGGCACTGTCTATTACCTCCCTAAGACCGTTATCCATTTCCATCTCCTGATAGAGAGAAAAGTATATACCCCTGGTGCGTTCTGTAACTATGCGGAGAGATACCTCCGCCTTCAACCCGTCGGCAAGGAGAAGAAGACAGACCATCGGCTGCTGAATCTGCAGATGAGTCAGACGGGAGTCAGGGACACCTCCAAATGTTTTGTGGCAAACTTAAAAGGAAAGAGCGCTACGGCGGAGATTCATCTCAGCGATGATGCGGTACTGCTTGCCGTCAACGACTCCCCTATCCTATCTCAGCAACCCCGACCCTTTGTCGCTGCCCCCAAGAAGACTCCCTCCAATCCCCTGCTGCTCCTCAACGGAGAGGCTCGTAAAGCGGGAAGTACGGCTCGTATGGCGGAACTCACCGCCCTGCAAATCGCAGAACTCCAGGAGCATCGCCAGCAACTCATCACGGGAGAGGCTGAGGAGATGCCAGAGGATAAGGCGCAACTGCAACTGATGCTCGACGAGATAGACCGTCAGAGTGAGGGACTGATGTCGCTGTTTACGGGGACAACCCTTTGCGACACGACTGAGCAAGTCATCAGCCTTTGCCCTGACAAGGAGATGAAGCGGGAGGTCATCTTCCGTATCAGCAAACAACTCGGACTGGTGGATAAGGACGACCTGTCGGGCATTCCTTTCTATGTGACGTTGGAAGACCTGCACCAGCAGCGTCAGCAAGACTACGAATACCCAGAGAACAAGAAGGATGGCGGATTCTATACCAATGTACCGGGCTTCGTCCGTCTCACCCTCTACAGGGAAGAACAACAGTTAGCCTCCTACACCTATCCCCTCGCCCAATTCGGTTTCACGGAACTTCGTAGCGGTTCCCTCTTCAAGAAATACCCTGCCACCCAACTAGTGCTCAACCCCATCACTGGAGCCGTTGAGCGACTCCATGCCGATATTCCAGAAAAGGAGGAATAGTTGAAAAGGACTCGGCTTTCTCGTCGTCTAATAGCCTAAGTCCTCTCCAACCAGTACCACGACATGACGACCTTTGTTCCTGCTGTTTCTTAGGAAATGGACGTAACTGCACACACTCTCTGGCGAGTTGCAGTTATGGCACATGCCGTCAATCTGGCAGGGTGTCTTGATGTCGAAACGCTGGGCATTGATGGGTGATGCCGTACCCCGGGCTCTTGCCAAGGCTGCCTCCACCGTCTGGGCTACCTTGTTCAGTCCGATGATGAAGATAACCTTCTTAGGACCCCATGTGATGGCGGCGACACGATTGCCATTACCGTCGACATTCACGATAACACCATCCTCGGATATGGCATTGGCACTTGTCAGATAGACATCAGCGGTAAAGGCACGCAGGTATATCTGCTCTATTTCCGCCCGGTCATCGGTCAAGTCCCTGTCAAGGACTTCCAAGGTTCCCCTCTCCCTCAATGCGTCAGGAATACCCAAGTCCCTGACCGTCATGGAACCGCCCCATGTAACGGTGCTGCCATCAGCAATGAGTTCTGATACTTTCTTCACAGCCTCTTCTCCTGTCGGACAATAGAAGGCTTCCATATTACGGCGGTTCAGATTCTTGATCATCCGCTCCGCCAACTTCTGGTTTCTTTCTTCTTGTGGTGTCATACCTTAATGATGATTAATACCCCTACAAAGTTACGAAAATAATCGATAAAAAGAGAATGATTAGAAATAAATCGGTACGGGTATGGTGAATTTTCCGCAAAATGATTATCTTTGTAGCAATATTCTATTTTTCATCTAAACGGCGGATTATGAGAAAGATGATTTTATCAGCAATGGCTATAGTGTCCTCTCTGTTTTTACCCTGTCTGGCACAAGAAGGACATCAGAACATAGGCAGTCACGGTTTTCGTCTAACCCCCGATGGCTATTTCCAACATGACGGTGTCGATGTGATGGCATTCAGCGACTTCTATCCTGAAGGACATCAAGGCGGCGTCTGCGTCATCATGAATGGGCAACGCATCGCCACCAATGGCGACATTCGTCTGGAGGCGACACCTGGTCAGTGGCAACCCGTCCCCAAGCAAATCAGTCGTGAGGTAAAGGACGGTCGCATCGTGACGACCCTCTGCTATCCCGACTCCTCGCGTCATCTGACAGGATTCAACCCGATGGTCTACCCAGACTACCAGTTTACCTACACCGTCAGCGTGGAGAGTCAAGGACAGGGTATCCTCGTGACGGTGGACCTCGACAAACCTGTCCCCGACTATCTGTTAGGGAAAGTGGGATTCAACCTCGAGTTCTTCCCTGGATCGCTCTTTGGGAAGCCATGGCTGATGGACTCTCAAAGTGGCATCTATCCGCAGCAGCCTAACTCCCCACTGGCGACGACACAGCCCAACCGTCTGCATACAGGCGACTACTACACAGGCAAAGGGCTGAAAGCGGATCTCCGACAACTCGACGGCAAAGGCTATAGCCCACTCATCGCTGATGACATCATCTCAGAACCGTATGCCGTTGGACACAAGTTCACCTCCCGTCCTGACGACCCATTAAGTCGTATTACCATAGAGTCGCAGACGGGTGACCTGAAACTCTACGACGGGCGTATGAACCATAACAACGGCTGGTTCGTCCTACGTAGTGAGATAGCCCAAGGGGCAACGAAGGGAGCCGTCAGGTGGCTCATCACGCCAACGGTCACCGCCGACTGGCGTTACCCGCCTGTGGTGCAGACTTCTCAGGTTGGTTATCTGCCAGAGCAGTCCAAACGAGTTGTCATCGAAACCGACTGCCGTGACTCCAAGACCCTTAAAGCCGACCTGATACGTATCACTGCTGACGGTGAGCAGACGGTAAAGACGGTAGAGCCATCCACATGGGGTAAGTTCCTGCGCTATCGGTACCTTATTGCCGACTTCTCCGACATCACCGAGTCAGGGCTATATAGAATAAGGTACGGGACCTCCACCTCATCCGTATTCCGCATTGCCGACGATGTCTATGACCGTGGCGTGTGGCAACCCGTGATAGAATATTTCCTGCCTGTACAGATGTGCCACATGCGGGTTAGTGAGAAATACCGCATCTGGCATGACACCTGTCACCTTGACGATGCCCGCATGGCTGCCGTCGGCAATCATATTGACGGTTACGCTCAAGCACCTGGTCTCTCAAAGTTTCAGGCTGGCGACTTGGTTGCGGGTGTGAACATCGGGGGCTGGCATGACGCTGGCGACTTCGACCTGCGTATAGAGTCGCAGATTGGCGAGTCGTTCATCCTTGCCATGGCTTACGAAGCGTTTCATCCCGATATCGACGTGACCGCTATTGACCATGAGCACCATACAGTGGAGATTCACGAGCCTGACGGCAAGAACGACTTCCTCCAACAGATAGAGAATGGTGCCTTGACCGTTGTCCGCAGTTACCAGGCATTAGGTCACCTCTATCGCGGCATCATTTGTAACACCCTCCGCCAGTATGCCATGCTGGGTGATGCCGCAGCCATGACAGATGGTATCAGTGGAAATGACGACGACCGCTGGATATTCACTGAGGACAATCCATCCCGTGCGTTATCCTCCGCAGCATGTCTGGCTGGCGTGTCCCGTGTGCTCAGAGGGTATAATGACCAACTTGCCCAGGAGTGTCTTGACATTGCCGTCGAGGTCTATAGCCAGACGAAGGTAGAGGGACGCATGGAGGCACTGAAACTACAGACAGCCATTGAACTGTATCTCACTACAGACGACAAGTCCTATCTCGACTTCATTCTCGACCATCAGCAAATAATCTTTGCCGCTCCAGCCTATACGGGATGGATGGCTGCTCGTCTGGCACAATATCTGTCGGATAGGAATGACAAGCGCTCACGCCAATTCGTGGCAGCCTGTCGCAAGGCGATGGTGTCCTACAAGCAGGAACTTAGCCAACGGACGGCAGAGACACCCTATGGTGTTCCCTATCGACCGAACATCTGGGGGGCTGGCTGGGACATCCAGCGATTCGGCTACCAGTACTTTTTCTTAAACAAGACCTTCCCCGACATCTTCCCGAAGGAGACAATCTACGATGCGCTGAACTTCATCCTCGGTTGTCACCCTGGCAGTAACACAGCATCGTTTGCCTCGGGTGTCGGAGCCAAGTCGGCAACAGTAGCCTACGGTCTGAACCGTGCTGACTGGTCATACATCCCTGGCGGTGTTGTCTCAGGCACTGCCCTCATCCGTCCCGACTTCCCGGAGTTGTTGGAGTTTCCCTATCTGTGGCAGCAAACGGAGTATGTCCTCGGCGGTGGCTCGTCACATTATATGTTCCTCGTTCTGGCAGCCCGAAGTCTACGTTAGTTGCTATTTTGTCAACTGCACTTCCTTGAAAAAATCCGCCATCTTGTCGTAGGGAACGACGCCTGCCTCATCATCATAGAGGTCAACGTGCGAGGCGCCAGGGATGATGTAGAGTTCCTTGTTACCCTCCTTGGCGCTCTGCCCCTCAACGTGTCTGCCCGTCATGCGCTCGAAGGCGTACTCGCTGAAGTAGCGGCTGTGGGCCTTCTCACCGTGGATGAGCAGCACGGGGTTCTCAATCTCGTGCGCCCAGCAGAGCAGAGGCTGGTTGAGGAACGACTGACAGCCGATGACGTTCCAGCCGTCGGTCGAGTTGCCGCTGCGCTCGTGGTAGCCGCGAGGGCATTTGTAGTAGGCGTGATAGTCCTTCACAAACTGCGGTACGTCCTCAGGCAGTGGGTCGATGACACCACCAGCCCGTTTATAGGTGCCCGTCTTGTAGTCCTCTGTGCGCTGGGCAGCGATGGCACGGCGCTTCTCCATGCGCTGCGCCTGCGTGTCCTCGCTTTTGAAATAGCCCTCCACGTTCACCTTGCTCATGTCGTACATCGTGACGGCGACGGTGGCTTTGATACGTGGGTCGATAGCAGCGGCATTGACCGCCATGCCACCGAAACCGCAGATGCCGATGATGCCGATGCGCTCAGGGTCAACGTTGTCGAGGTTAGAGAGGAAATCGACAGCAGCGAGGAAGTCCTCGGTGTTGATGTCGGGCGAAGCCATTCGACGGGGCTCGCCGCCGCTCTCGCCCGTAAACGACGGGTCGAAGGCGATGGTCAGGAATCCCCGCTCTGCCATGTGCTGCGCATAGAGTCCGCTCGACTGCTCCTTCACGGCTCCGAACGGACCTGAGACGGCGATGGCAGCCAACTTACCCTGAGCCCCTTTCGGCGTGTACATATCCGCTGCCAGTTCGATACCATACCTGTTGTGGAACGTCACCTTCCGATGCTCCACCTTGTCACTCTTCAGGAACTTCTTGTCCCACTCCTGTGTCAAATTCAGTGTCGTCATATTCTCTTCTGTTTTAGTTTGATTCTTGTCTGTGCAGCCCGTGAGCAACATGCCCATGAATGCTGCGAATAATAAACGTTTCATGCTCCTATTTTATTATCTTTTTGCCATTCTGAATCACAATTCCCTTATGCCCTGTCTGAGCCACCGTGCCTTGCAGCGTGTAAGCCTTTGATGAAGTCCTGTCGGCGTGAACCTGGCTAATGCCCGTAGGGTCGCTCACCGACAGCGTCACGCTGATATTTCTCTCGCCAGCCTGGAGGAATGTCTTTAGTTCATTCTCCGTCAGCCCGTCGATCTTGCCTAAACGGGTGTAACTGTAAGAGTTGGAACCATAGAAGATACAGATATATTGTCCACTGTAAAGGACAATATCGCCCGGCTGCGCATTAACTTGCTCGTTGCTCGTGGGCAAAGAGAACCCCAGCGAGCCCCAAATCTCAAAATGGTTGTCGTTAAGCGTCGCCGTCACAGGTGCCTCTTGCAGTCTCGTCACCAGTTCCCGCGTCGCAGCGTTGTCGACCAGCGTAGCACTCTTGGTTACGCCGTCGATAGTGATATACATAGTCTGATTCATATTGTTTGTAGATTTATTCTCCGCCTTCACCTCGCCGTCTGAAGCACAGCACGACAGCAGCATCGCCACCATTAGTAATAGGAAATGTCTCATACCTTACTCCATTGAATGTTCCCAACCTCCACGTGTATCAATGCCTGTGGCATCAGCGAGGGCTTCGAGACGTGCCATCTCCTCTGCGGTCAACTGAATCTTCGCAGCCTCGGCGGCCTCGATGACGTGGCGTTCCTTCGTGGCTCCAATGATGGGCAGCGTGCCCTTGGCGATGGCCCAGGCGATGCCTATCTGCGAACAGGACGCACCGTACTTCCGTCCGATGGCGGTCATCTCGCTGGTGAGGGCTTCGAGTTGCTCCAGTATGGGGTTGTACTTCTTGCCCCTATCACTCTCGGCGGGCAACGGGTTCTCCTTATTATATTTGCCCGAGAGCGCACCCTGCTCCAGCACCATGTAGGCCCAGAACTCGATGCCCTGCTCGCGGCAGTAATCTAGCACGCCGCCCTTCTCGCTCGAACGGTAGAGTAAAGAAAAATGGTTCTGTACGGCAGAGACCTTGAAGCCAGCCTCGCCCAGAATCTCGTTGGCACGGCGAATCTCCTTGATGTTATGGTTCGACACGCCCACACGCTTCACCTTGCCGCTCTTCAGCAGCGGTATCAGCCCCGGTGTCCAGCGCTCCACGTCCATCGGGTTGTGAATCCAGTAGATGTCGATGTAATCGATGCCCATGCGCTCCATCGAAGCGAGTGCCATCTTCTCCACCGAGTTTTCGTAGATCTCCGCAATCTGTGGCGTGAACTTCGTGGAAATCTCCACGTCCCGGCGCTCGTACTGCTGCGCCAGCGTACCCAAAATGCGCTCCGACTCACCCATGCCGTAGGCGGTTGCCGTATCCCACAGAGAAAGCCCCTGACTTCATCGCCACATCGAATACGGGCTTCAGTGTTTCTACGTCGGTCTTGCTACCGAATACTGCGTCTCCTCCAAATGCTCCTGCGCCCCAGGCCCAGGTTCCTAATGCAATCTTTGCCATAATCCTAAAATGTATATTAGTTTAACTGGGTGCAAAGGTACGGCGAATTTCGCAACAAAAGCCTAAACGATTTACTGATAAATCTACCACTTTTACGGATTCTCACTTTTTTGTTGTATCTTTGCACCCAGATATGGAGAGGATTTTAAAGGTACATACCGTCAACGACTACGCCCGCTATATCGGGGCACCGGAGTTGCACTCGCTTGTCTCGGTGATTCACTACGACGAGTTGGAGCACTGCCGCCACTCGCTGAATAACTACGATGTCTATGCCCTGTTTATCGGCGACGAGGAACTGGAGGAACTTTCCTACGGACAGATACGCTACACGCTCAACCAACATGCCTTGATGTGCGTGGCACCGGGACAGATTGGCGGCAAGACCGACACGGGCGAGGAAATACACACCAAGGGCTGGGCGCTGCTGTTTGACACCGAACTGCTGCGGAACTCGGAACTGGGTCGCCGCATCTCCGACTACCATTTCTTCTCCTACAACACCAGCGAGGCCCTGCTGATGTCGCCCGAACAACGGCAGAGCATCGTCGGCATCCTGGAACAGATTCGCCTGGAACTGCAGCAAGAGGAGGACGAGCACACCCTGCGCATCGTCACCTCGCAGATAGAGCAGGTGCTGGAGTACGTCAGCCGCTACTATGCCCTGCAACTCTCCTCATCGGCAAAAGCCGCGAACTCCGACCTGCTGACGCGCTTCGAGAACCTCTTGCAGCATTACTACGACGACGGCATTCAGCGCACATTGGGACTGCCCACCGTCAAATACTGCGCCCAGGAACTTTTTCTTTCTCCCAACTATTTCGGCGACCTCATCCGCGAACTGACAGGCAAGTCCGCCACCTCCCACATCCACCGCTTCATCATGCAACGCTCCCAGACGCTCCTTTTGGGCGGTGCTACCATCTCCGAAACCGCCGAAAGCCTCGGCTTCGAATATCCCCAGCACTTTACCCGCCAGTTCAAGAAGTATTTCGGCATCACACCATCTGCGTTCTTGCAGAAAAGCAATTAGGAGCAACGGCAGTCAAGCACTCTGTTTAAGTTATTTTATTTCCGACGGGAAGTGCCAATGTCAAGAAAATTGGTCGAAAAACGTGTATGGATTTTTGGTGCTTCTAGAATTTGAGGAGGCAAAAAACAGCACATTTTAGGGCTAAAAACGAGGAAGGCCGTACCTTCGAGGTACGATAGTAGGCTCTTCACGGTCGGGAGGAGGCACCTCCCGGTCACGAAGAGCCTACCTTTCTCCGTCAGAAGGCTGCAAAAAATCGTGAGTTGGCTGCTATTTTGCACCTTTTTAGGGGTGTTTTTAAGGTCAAAAAAGTCGTCAAAACACGAAAAACCCTCATTATCAGCGAATTACAATAACCCTCTGAGATTCGCGTATTTGAGACCCAATCAGGACTTGATGGATTTCGCGCGAAACCTCAGAGCCCTTTTGTCAATAATTTATCATAAGTTCACTATTAGCAAGTCTGCTATTTCGTCTATGATATAGTCGGCACCCGCCTCTTCTAGTTCTTTCCTCGTCCCGTTGCCATAGGTCACGCCACAGGTCTTGCAGCCAGCCCTGGAGCCCATCAGGATATCGACGTTCATGTCGCCCACCACAAGTGTCTGCGACGCATCGATATTCACTGCACGAAGTGTCTGCAGCACGGGCTCGGGGTCCGGTTTTGCCTTTCTCACATCGTCAGCACCTATCAGATAGGAAATATAGTCGGCAATATGAAGGTCATGGATAAGATCCTCAAGAGATTTGTGTGACCGTGATGAGGCGATGGTGAGTGTGTATCCCCGTTCTTTCAGCGCAGCCAATGTCTCAACGACTCCCGGGAAAGCCTGTGGCTTGATGGTTTGAACATTCTCACTGAAGATTCTTCTGTAAGTATCCGCACAGTGTTGAATGACATCATCCGACAAGTCTGGGAACATCGTCTGGAAGCAGCCCATCAAAGGTATTCCAATGGTAGCGGCACATTCCTCGTCGCTACGCTTGGGCAGTTGCAGTTCCGCTATCGTCATCTGCATCGTCGTCACAATCGTTTGTCGGGTATCACCTAGTGTTCCGTCGAAATCAAAAATAATGAGTTTAGTCATCGTCTTCGTTTTATCCAAGTTACTGATATATTAAGATGTTCTGTAATACAATGCCAGGGTCTAGCAGATAGACTTTCAGAAGTTGCCGTCCTGAGAGTGAGGCTGGAATCTGAATACTGCGGGAGGCATACCCCCTCAATACATTCCAACGCCATTCGGCGGTGAAGTCATTGGCGTGAATGGAAAAGACCTGAGGAGTAGCGCCACCTAACTGAACAGCGTAGCGTGCGTCACGCTCATGATAGACATGGAGTGTCGGCAAGGTACGAATCTCAATAACCCTATCTTCTGGTTGTAAGTCGAGCGGATATTCCACATAAGGGGCTGAGACAATATCAGGCAATTGATAGGAGGGGGTATTGAAGGACTGCACAAGGACACCATCAGTGAACCCCAGTCCCTCTATCTTGGTGATTTGCCCTGCGGCTGGTTCCTGACCGTTGTAGGACCTCTGGAAATCACCAGCGGCAATACGCTGGCGGGGCTCCGAGGCAAACGGAGGATACAATCCGAGGAAGATACGGTCTATCCGTGCGTCAGCCTTCAATTCTGAAATAGAAAGATGGTTTATGCCTTTCTTCAAATGCAATATGCCAACCTGACTCCACATCGGACCCACATAAGGTGCATGCCAAACATTATTGATGGGTGTGGCTGAGGCATCGAAAGATTTGTTGTCTGTCGTGACACGACAGAACACGTTGTTTTCAGGTGCCTTAGAGAAGTTGCGGATGGGCGTTAATGCTTCTATCCAAAGGGGAATCTCCGCGTCTACATCACTCTCGATGACCGCCCCCTCACGACTGGTGGCATCAGTGACACTGAGGAACCTCGATGGTGGCATCGACTTGACAGCGTCCAATATCTGTGGTGTAGCAACAGGTGGGTCTATCTTGTCGGAACGGAACCAATGGTAGGGTTGCCAGTTGAAAAACTCGCACCACTTGCCCTGTCGGATCTCTTCATTGTAGTGGCGTGTCCATTCGTTGAGTTGTCGGAACATCTGTTGTACACGGTTAGCGTCTGCCATAGCCCCAATACTGTCAAGACGTGTCGCCCTGACCATACTGCGGCGAGCCAACAACTGATATTCATTGAGCATCGCAGCCCCACGAATAGGATAACAGACCAGTTCGAAGTAAGCATCCTGCAAGTCGGCTGGTATGCGACCGGCAAGTTGTGCAGCCTCCGTCTCAAGACTTCTGGACTCTCGAAGTCTTTCTGCCACCTGCTGTTCTGTATAGTCAATGAACCAGACATGGGCATCCTTGCCACCAGCCTGTAACCGATAATACCGTGTCATCAGGTCGGCAATGTCCTGCGCCACCGCTGGACTGAATGTCTTTTCTGCCCAGTATCTGATATAGTTGTGCGCCTCAGAGGGTTTCCAACGGTCGATGTTCCAGGCAAGGTCCATCACGAAGGAGATCTCCTTCTCTGCGGGTTTGATATCGCCCACATTGAACACCCATATCTTCCGTGCTCCAAAGGTATATGCCTTCGTAAGTTCCGTGGCAAGGAAAGGGGGTGATAGCGGACTGAGCCATATCCAACTGGCGGGGTCGCCATGATACGACAGGTGATAGTAGATGCCTGCCCCTCCCTGACGCTGCATCTCTGTGGGATTGCAGAGGTTACGGCAGTAGCCATGCTTGTCGTCACTCCAGAGCAGGGTGACATCCTCGGGTACTTGTAGCCCGTTATGATAGGCGTCAAGCACCTCCTCATAGGTACAAAGCACTTGCGGAATCTCCTCTAACGGTTTGTTGATGTTACGACGCAGCATGTCACGCTGGTCATTGATTGCCTGTTGCATAAGGGCGACACGCTCCGCTGTGGTATTGGCTCCCTCCATCGGGTAGTCATGGATACCACGAAGTCCTAAGGTATAAGTGTTTTCGTACTTACCATTGGTTTTGACACGAGTCTCCCAGTAATCATGCATCGTTTGGCGATTGGTGATATAGTTGAAGTCGCCAAACGTACCAGGTTTTTTTTGCTCTATCGCCTTCCATTCCCCCTCGTTATTGCGCAGCATCTGCTCACAATGCGAGGAGCCCATGACGATGGCATAGTCGTCCGCAAGGCGCGCATTCTCAGAATCGGCATTGAAAGCCTGAGTGCCAGGGTGCATCGCAGGCCATAGATAATTAGCCTTCAGGCGCAGCAACAACTCGAAGACTTGCTGATAGACCTTGGGACCTACTTTGCCACTCTCTTTGTCAAACGTCTGCTCGACCCACCTTGCCCAACCTCCGAATCGCTCATCATTGATAAAGATACCACGATACTGCACGGAGGGCTCTCCCTGACGGAAGATTCCTGGCTCAACATAAAGTCCAGACTTATGCGCTGGTGTCACGTCAGCCCACCAGTACCAAGGTGATACCCCTATCGCTTCACTGAGTGATGTCAGTCCGAAGGCTGTTCCTCGGCGGTCGCTCCCCATGACAACCAAGAGGGGTGTATGATATTGGGGGTGTTGCACCGTCGTGATGATAAAGGACTCCCATTTCCCTTTGATGTCGCTGATATTGACAATCCCCTTTTCCACCAACCAGTCTATCAGACAACTTTGTCCTATTGTTCCTGCCACGACAGCGGCATGACGTGGCAGTGCGTGATGACTGGATACCTTCCTTGTCTCTGGCAGTTGACCAGTCACCCTCTCCACGTCATCAGCAAACATCTTCGCTGTGATACCAACTACGGCATAGTCTTCGGCATCCGTATAGATAGGGGCGACCTGACCATTGGTGCAGAATGGGAAATAGCCGTCTTTGGCGGTTTCCACTATTTGGGGTAATGTTTGACTGTTGACAGTCAGACACATCACCATATAAATAGTCTGAAGCAACGATTTTCTTAGCATCTTTATTCCTTTCACTTATCCCATCACCACATCAAGCACCATCATGAGTACAAAGCCTATGGCAAAACCGATGGTGCTAAGGTTGGAATGTTTGCCTTCTGAGGCTTCGGGAATGAGTTCTTCTACTACGACATAAAACATGGCACCTGCGGCAAAGGCAAGCAGATACGGCAAGGCTGGTGTCATGAGCGAGGCAAGCAATACCACGGCAAGTCCACCAATAGGCTCCACGACACCACTCAGGCTGCCAATGACAAACGAACGCCATTTCGAGTTACCTGCCGCCCGCATGGGCATCGAGATAATCGCCCCCTCGGGCACGTTCTGGATAGCAATACCAATAGATACGGCAAGAGCACTGGCAAGCGACAGACCTGCTGCACCATTCTCCGCACCAGCGAACACCACACCGACAGCCATACCCTCAGGCAGGTTGTGGATGGTAACGGCAAGGGCGAGCATCGCCGTGCGGGACAAATGAGAGCGGGGACCTTCTGGTGTGTCGGTACCGATATGCAAGTGTGGGGTCAGTTCATCAATCAAAAGCAGAAATCCTATACCCAATAGGAAGCCCAGCGCAGCAGGAAATACTGACCATGCCCCTTTTGATTCCTCCATCTCCATGGCAGGGATAAGCAGCGACCATACAGAGGCTGCCACCATCACGCCAGAGGCAAAACCGAGTAACGACTTTTGGACTCGGGGCGACATCTCGTCCTTCATCAGAAAGACGAATGCCGCCCCGAGCATGGTTCCCAACAAGGGGATAAGTAGTCCGATTGCTAATGCCATTATGCCTTATTAAACTTCTCTTTGGGTTGCTTGCAACGTGGACAACGCCAGTCGTCGGGCAGGTCTTCAAAGGCAACACCGTCATGCTCTGCGGGGTCATAGACATAGCCGCAGACGCTGCAAACGTACTTACCCGAAGCCTCAGCCTTAGAGAAATCCACCTCCGCAAGGACGGTGGGCACGGGGTTGTCGAGATCTATCACACGCTTCGCCTCTAAGTTCTCATAGCCCTGTGGTGTGTGGGTGCCCATATAAACGGTAGGATTGTTACGGACGAACTCCCGTACCCGATCCAATGTCTCACGGGCGGCGGGCAGGTCGTCATAGACCACCGACAGTTTGTTCTCATACAACGCCTCGTCCACGTAAGTGATGTCGGCTTGGAACATGTAGTAGAGTCCGTCGCTCTCGGCAATCACCAGACTATTTCCATTCGTATGTCCCTTTGCCTTGATAAACCATACACCATCGCAAATCTTCTGTGTCTCGGGGAAGTTATGATAGGGACCGTCAGTATAGGTTACAGGCACCAAGTTGGACAAGCCCTTCAGTTCCTCAGCCTGCGTCTCGTCTGCTCCTACATAGATCTTCGCATTAGGGAACGAGCGGAGTTCACCGCTGTGGTCACCATGGCGATGGGTGAGCAGAATCTTCGTCACCTGCTCAGGTTTGTAGCCTAATGCGGCAAGCGCATCCATATAACTACAGATGTCTTTGCCTGTATAGGCCATTGCTTTCTCGTCGATAACCTCCTCGGGGAAGCCTGCGGGTAGACCGGTATCTACCAAAATAACCTCTGCACCCGTGTCGATCAGATAGTTCTGCAGACTACCACGGTAGCGGATGTTATGGTCGAACTTGTCGGCACCCTCCTCGCCGCCAAAGGCGAAGGGCTGGGTATAGTACCCATCCCTTCTGAATTTTACAGCCTTGATTATCATATCTACATTACTTTGCAGGTTCCCATTTGCAACGGACGGGCGATACGATGGCACCCTCCTTCTTCAACTCGGCAAAAACCTTGTCAACTTCCTTACGGTCAGCACCCAGTGCCTTCGTCACGTCGCCAGCCGAGACGGGCTTGCCAGCCTCGCGCATAGCCTGTAATACCTTTTCTTTCATATTTCGTAGTAGTTTGTAATCACATCATTGCGGTGAGGAAATTCTCGTAACCCAGTTTGTCGATATAGTTGAGGTACTGAGCCATCCAAGCCACGTGCTCTTTCTCACCGTCAATCCACTTATAAATCAGTTTCTGCGTGGGATAGTCATCAGCGAAGGCTGTGGCCATCTCGCTCATCATCCTGATGGCATCTTGGGCTTCGGGCGAGTAGTCAGACTCTAACTGCTGCTTCGGGTCATCGTAGAAGGGGAACTCCTGAGTCTTCATCGCCTCCTGCAAGTCAGCGGGCTTGCAGCCGAGTTCTACCAAACGCTGCAGCACTTCCTCTGCCTCTTCCCATTCCTCTTCAGCCTCTTCCTTCCACTTATCAGCAAGTTTATTCCAGCCCTGCAGACGGCAGTATGCCGAGAAGGCAAAATGTTGTTTACTGTTACCAAACCATGCAGCACCGAGTCCGGCAAACTGCTTCAATGCTTCTTCTTTAGTCATAATTCTTTCTCCTTTTAGTTATTAATAAATGATTCTAATAATTTCAATTGCAAAGTTAGGTCTATTTCCACATATCGTCTCTGTCTGAAACAAACAAAAATTCTACCCAAACAAACTTTTTCGCTTTTCCTTTTGGTTTTTCACATTATTTATATTACCTTCGCCACCAATATGTATAAGTTGAGAGATTTCCTAACATCGATACTTGGTATGTCATACGATGACATGGCATTTGACGAGTTTTATTGCTCAGAGAGCAACACCCGCCTAACGTTTCTTACCAATCAGATGCAGGAGACGTTAGCAGGCTACTCCTATACATTGGTGCACGAAGGGTGGTTAGAACTGCTTTACAATAATCGTATGCTGACGCTCCAAAAAGGTGACCTCATGATATATTCCCCTGGTGTGCAAATCAGAATCATCAACGGTTCGAAGAATTATCATTCCGCCTGCCTAATGGTCGATGAGCAGGCAGCACTCGAGATTCCCAGTGTTCGCAATGTGGTGCACACTGCCTATCAGCCTATTGCCGAACTCGGACGCCCTGTTATCCATCTTGATGAGCAGCAAGCAGCCCACTTCTGGCAGCATATGCTTGAAATCATCCGCTATCAGCGCTCCAATCACCGTTATCTGCACGAGGCCCTGCGCACACTGTTCACGCAGTTTGTCCTTGACTTAATGGATGTCATGGCACAGAACATCGGTCCAGGACAGGTCAGCGAGCGCGCCACAGAACAATTCATCGCTTTCATGCGCTTGCTTACCACGCATTTTATTGAGCACCATGACATTGGTTTCTATGCCGAGAGGCTCCACATCACTACCATCCATCTCTCCCGCATTGTCCGACAGGTGACGGGGCGCACTGTTATTGACTATATCAACCAGATGCTGCTGATGGAGGCCTCATGGCTGCTACAAACTACCGATCTTAGTATAGCCGCTATCGCTGAAAACCTCCACTTCTCCGACCAATCGAGTTTCGGACGATTCTTTACACGGATGAGAGGTATTAGCCCAAAAGCATATAGGATGGAGAAATAATAGAAATCAACTAATAGCATACGTCCTATCAAGTAGCCCACGATATTTGCTTTATCTGATAAAGTGCATTGGTTGCCACTCCTCACGCTCAGGATAATCGGGGTTGCCGTCTGCGTGAATCTTCTTTAGCATCCATGCCATGTTGTCTGCCATTGTCCTCATCGTCTGCATACCCTCTGTATCAAGAGCCGCCTGACCTTCCTCACGTCCATAGACGATGTTCCAATATTGAGAGGTAACCACCGGCATATTCATCATCTGGAAGGGCATATTCATGGTCTGAAACGCTGCTGTGGCACCACCACGACGACACACGCAGACGGCTGCGGCTGGCTTGTTCACGACTTTTTCCCCTGCTGAGAAAAACATACGCTGAATCAGAGAAAGCACGGAACCATTAGGCTGACCATAATAGACGGGTGAGCCTACGATAAGCGCATCTGCCGTGTCAAGTTTCTCAGAGATGCGGTTACACACATCATCGTCGAACACGCAGCGCCCTAATTGCTTGATTTTACATTGCCCACAAGCAATACAGCCACGAACTGCCTTTGTACCGATCTGTACAATCTCTGTCTCAATACCCTGTTGTTCCAATGTCTTTGCTGCCTCGCTCAGTGCAAGGAATGTGTTACCTTTCTTACGGGGACTGCCGTTAATTAATAAGACTTTCATAATTCCATATTTGTTTTAGTTTAAATAATTCTTCATGCAAAGTTACGGAAAATTCATCAGATTTCGTTATTTTGTACCTGATATTTTAGATCTCCTTGTAGGTAGCCAAATCAGGCTCATCGTCACCATACTCAATACAATTGCCGTTTTCGACGGCAAAGGTACGAAAAAATCCGCAACCGCACTTACACGATTTACGGATTTTTTCGTACCTTTGCAAGCGAAATGAGAAGATATCTGTTTCGTATCAGTCTTGTTGCCACATTGCTGTGTGGCTTTCTCCTTGGTTCAGTTGGCAAGGCACAGGGCGCTGTGGCAAGTCAGCAAGATAAACAGCAGATAAAACAGTACGATGGATGGATTCACTATGTGGCCGAGGAACCTGAAACGGCTCCTGTTCCGGCACTACGTCCTTCGACACCGTCGCATCGTGTTGCCTCTCACCGTTCCGTCCGACTGTTGCCTACTCATGGCGGCAAACTCAGTCAGCACTCAGGGTGCTGGGCGAAGGAACAAAGGTCTCACCTTACTAAATGCATACTGCATCCATGCATCGGCCATCATCAGACCAGTATGGTTGCTTCGCCTCCGCGCCGATACTATGTCATTGCGCTGAGACGGCTTCTTTGTTAGCGATGTATCTTCCCTTGACAGAAAGGAGGATTATCACATCATTAATAAAGAAACAAAACACAAATGGCAAATATCAAGAATCTGCAGATGTGGAATACCATCTGCGCTGATGCTCGTATCAGTATCAGCAAGTCGCTCTTTGGTCTGCGAACCACAGCGACATATACACTAACAAACAGCATCATTGACGCAAAGTCTTTCGAATACTCACCTGCCGACGGTGAACACCTGAAGCGGCTGATTGATACCCCAAAAGAGAGGATAGCCGACGCTATTAATGGCTTCCGTCCGAAAGCAACGGTCAATGGTAACTATATGGCCGAGGTCTGCGCCTCGCGTGACGGACAGTTCTTGGCTGTCCTGCTTCTTCAATTCATACGGATGAACTACGAACCTGTAACTGAGGTGGTCGTCTTTGAAGGTGATGATGCTAAAGCGCTCCATACGCTGTTCGAGTAAGACAATATCATCCTGATAAACAGCGAGGGCACATCACTATTGATGTGCCCTCGTTTTCAATACTATACAAGTAGAATGATTCATGATGAATTATTGACAAAAGGGCTCCATTATTTCATTATATAGTTGTTTTTGAACTCTTTTTCACTGCTTTTGGCGTATATTGGATCGCCATCATCGTCAGGTCGTCGCTCTGCTCTGCCTCTCCCACAAAGTCGTGTACTGCATCCACCATCTGCTCCACCAGCGTATGAGTCGAGTAGTTGCCATCGGCACAGATGCTGCGTGCCATATCGAGAAGACGGTCGTCACCGAACTGCCCGTGGTTAATATCCTCCGCCTCGGTCAGTCCATCGGTGTAGAGGAAGATGGTCGCACCGCTGTCGATAGTGGTGTCCTGCTGGCAGAACGTCCAACCTCGCATAATACCTGCCGGCACATTACTGTCCACAGGCAGCAGGTCAATATGGCTTCCTCCCTTCAAGATGAGCAGTGGTGGGTTGTGACCCGCGTTGCAGTAGGTCATGTGACCCGTCTTTAAATCGATGATGCCGACGAACAGCGTGACAAACATGCCCAGTTCATTGTCCTCTGCGATGGTGTCGTTGAGTTGGCTGACAATGCGCTCCGGCTGATCCTCATGGGAAGAGATGGTACGGAACAAAGCCCTCGTGACAGCCATCACCAGCGAGGCAGGAATACCCTTGCCGCTCACGTCACCGATGCAGTAGAACATCTTCTGGTCGCGGATGTAGAAATCGTAGAGGTCACCGCCCACAGCCTTGGCAGGGGTCAGTTGTCCGTAGATGCTGATCTCGTCGCAATCAGGGAACGGCGGGAAGGTCTTGGGCAGCATCGACATCTGGATAGAGCGGGCGATGTTCAGTTCGCTCTCTATGGATGCCTTCTGTGCGGTTGTATCTTTCAGTTCCTCTATGTAGCGGACGAGCGACTGCTGCATTCCCGCAAACGAATGGCTCAACTGACCTATCTCATCGATGCGATGGAAATCGGGTATCTGGGTGTCAAACTGTCCTGATGCGATTGTCTCTGTTTCCTTTGCCAACTGCCCGAGGGGACGCAGTTCACGGGTGATGATGCGGATGAAGAAGAAGAGCATCAGCAACAGCCCCACCGTGATAATGCCCCAAACGATGTGACGCAAACGGTTGAAGCCGCTGAAAATGTCATTCTCCGGACATACGATAGCCATCGAGCAGCCAGTCTTACCAAGTGGTTTATAGAACACATAGCAGTCGGTACCGTCAATGCTCATGCGCTTCATACCTTCCTCGCCCCGCTGCATGGCATGACCAAGTGCTGTCATCGCCGTGTCGGGTTGCTCCATCGTCTGCGTGAAGATCGTCTGGCGGGTGATCTTCGTTGTGTCGGGATGTACGAAGTAAGTGCCGCCCCTGCCTATCATGATACTATAGGAGTGGGGATAGGGCTTGGTCTCGGAGATGGTCTTCGAAAGCCAGTTCAGCGAGAGACTCGTGTTGATGACACCAATCACATTGCCCTCTTTGTCCTTGATAGCCTGACAGTAACTGGTCACCATCGCATAACTATTGGTGGGCGCGTCGAAATCCATGTAAGGCTCTGTCCAGCAAGGATGGTTGAGCAGGGTAGGCATCAAATACCAGTCCATGAAGAAATACTGGTAGTTGTCACTGCCTCCCTGAATGGTACGGATGGAGTCACCGTTTATCACAGAGTAGGCGGAGAAGTAGCGCCCCTTGTCCTTGAAATAGTAGGGTTCAAAGGCGATAGAGCAGTTGTAGAAATCGGGGTTGTTCAACAACATGCCACGGCTATAGACAAACATCGAGTCTGCCTTGTCGGGATGTCGCTGCACAAGCCACTCGGTCATGTTCGTGGCAACCTCCACACGGTTCAGGATGCTCTCTACACGCAAAGAAGTCTTGTCGAGAATCTGTGTGGCTTGGCTAATGGCTTCCTGATGCACGGCATCACGTGCCTGATAGACAAAGAAACCAAGGGCTGCGCTAAAGATGACGGCGGCAAACAGTACCACCCACAGGCTGAGTTTAACGGAAAGTCTCCGACGGATATATGCGATGATATTCTTCATAGAGAAAACAGTTTCAATGTTCAATCAGTTCTTCGTAGGTCACTTCACGGCTCAGCATCATATTGTCTAACATCAGTCTGCTGGCAAGTTTAACCATGTCTGGACGTAAACGGAACTCACGCTTGCCAGACTCACGGTCTACCTGTAGCCGTAACACTTCCTTCAGCATGAGTTGCTGCAGGACACGATTGGTGGCTATGCGATCCTTGTTGACACGCTGCATCACAATCTCCAATGCCTCGTCAGGATGTTGGACTGCCCACTCCCAACCTTTCCGACTTGCCGCCGCAAACTTACGGGCTTGCTCTCGGTGACGCTCATAGTAGTCACGTGTCATATAGACTCCGTCCTCCTGTACGTTGTAGCCATGCTCACAGAAGCGATAGACATTCTTGTCTGTCATCTCGATACCTGCCTGCACCAGTTGGTAGTACTCATTGTAACTCATCGCAAGCGTGGCATCAAGGGCACCAGAGACAAACAGGTTGACGTTCTGGGCAAAGCGTACCCATTGGTAGTTCAAATGATCTTTGATACTCATGCAGATGGCAAGTTGACCGAACCCCACGCTCCAAATACCCACACGTGCCCCTTTCTGTGTCAGCGGGTCCTTGCCACGGGCAGAGACGATGACCATCGCATTATTCATGGATGTCTGGAGAATATTCACCAAAGGAATTCCACCATCCACTATCTCCATTGCCTGGCAGAGTTGTAGCGTCGTAGCCTGACACCTGTTGTTACGCAGTCGAGTCATGGCAGGTGTCGTGGCTGACGGGTGCTCAATGCGTACCTTTACCCCCGCCTCACGATAGAAGCCCTTTGCCTCGGCAACGTAATAGCCCGCAAACTGTGCCTGCGCCGTCCACTGGGGCGTGAACACAAATTCGTCCTGGGCTCCTGCCGTAATACTCAGCAAACAAAAAAGAACAGAAATACCTATTTTTCGCATATCGTTTTGTTTCATATCTTCTGCAAACTAACTCCGTTGACTATTCCTCATCCATCGGATAGCGCACGCCCCATTTCTGGCGGAGGCTGTCCATGAGTCGCATGATATAGAGAGTCTCTTCATGAGGCATCTCGCAAGGTTCCAACAAACCGTCAATGAGTGCCTGGCGACAGGTCAGGAACTGGTATTCATAGCCAGTGATCTGCTGAGGTACATGGATTGTTTCCATGTATGTACGATTGGGACCGTTTACGGTTATTGTCTGGGGATTGTTGATGTTGTCGATGATGAGATTACCCTCCGTTCCGGCAATGACACCGATGTTGTCTCCCACACAGGCAGCACTCGACTGCAGGTTACACAGCATACCATCCTCGAGAACCAGTGTGATGGCATTTGTCAAATCCATGCCCGTCTGGCTTTTCACACATTGACTATCTATATTAATAATGTTCGCGGGAAAGAACATGCGCACGAAGTTGAGGGCATAGACACCAAGGTCGAGCAGGGCACCGCCACAGAGGTCAGGGCGCATAATCCGTGGCTTCTCGCCCATCGAGTAGCCCAGCGTAGCAGTCACGAGACGTGGGATGCCAATACGCCCGCTGTTGATAAGGTCACGTACTATCTTAACCACAGGCTGGTAGCGTGTCCAAATGGCCTCTGCAAGAAATACCCGACGCTCATGAGCCAGTTCTACGATCTCGGCAGCCTGCTTATGGTTTGCCATGAAAGCCTTCTCAACCAGACATGGCTTACCAGCCAACAGAGCCGCTCGTGTCACGTCGAAGTGGTGGGAATGAGGCGTTGCCACATACACCAGATCAACATCCGCATCGGCTATCAACTCATGATAGGAGCCGTATGCCTTCGAGAGGCTCCATTGCTTGGCAAAGGTCTCTGCCTTCTCCTGCGACCGTGAGCCTATGGCATAAGCCTCACACTCCTTAAGTCCGTTTAATGTAATGGTCGCCTTCTCTGCTATCCTTCCTGCTCCGATGATGCCGACTCGCAGAACTCCATTTTGTCCTATAGCCATATTGAATTCTTATAAATATTTGAGAATTGATTCTGCAAATATACGAATAATCTTCTTTAAATCACCATCGCGTGATGTTAATCGTAGTTAAAGTCAATTTTCGCATTCTTCTTGCATAGATGAAAAATTAGCAGTATCTTTGCAACCAATATAAAGTTAAATAATTGAATGAACAGACTTGAGAACCTAAGAGAGATTATCATGTACCTGATGGCTGCTAACCATGTCAGTCATCGGATACCCGACGCATTAGAGGAACGCCAGCGAATGATGAGAGCGTTAAGCAACATATGGCACCCCCAAGAGATTGCTGCTGATTTTCTGGTAATGCAGGATGCGGAACTACAACAGCAGGCTGAAGAAAAAGGCATTGTAGAATTGAAGGATCGTAGTCTTCTTCTCTGGCAGGGAGACATCACCCGTCTGAAAGTGGACGCCATTGTGAATGCTGCCAATGCGCAGGGCTTGGGCTGCTGGGCACCCTTGCACAACTGCATCGACAACTGCATCCACTCGGCGGCAGGTATCCAGTTGCGTAAGGAGTGTAACGACCTGTTGCAGGGCAGACTGCTGAAGACTGGCGAGGCGATGATTACCAAAGGCTATAACCTGCCTGCCAAACATGTCATCCACACCGTAGGTCCTATTATAGACACAGACACTCCTACGAAAGAGCAAGAGGAACAACTGGCACAATGCTATCGTTCCTGTCTGGACCTTGCGGAACAGGAAGGGCAGGAGAGCATCGCTTTCTGCTGTATCTCAACAGGTGTTTTCCACTTCCCCAACGAGCAGGCGGCAAAGATTGCCGTCGAGACGGTGAGACATTATCCAAGGCAGTCGGTGAAAACGGTTGTGTTCAACGTCTTCTTAGACAAGGACTATGACATCTATCAACGACTGCTCACAGACAGTTAATTTAACAAGAAACGCCCCGAACAACAGTTCGAGGCGTCACTTATCATATGATAACGTATAGTCGGTATTATGCGAGTTTACCGTCAGAACCAAGCACATTCACAATCTTGTGGATGTACATCTTCTTCATGTTCTCACGAGCGGGCTTCAGATACTGACGAGGATCGAAGTGGTCAGGATGCTCAGCGAGATACTGACGGATAGCGGCAGTCATAGCGAGACGAGAGTCTGAGTCAATGTTAATCTTGCAGACAGCACTCTTAGAAGCCTCACGAAGTTGCTCCTCGGGGATACCTACTGCGTCAGGCAGGTTACCGCCAAACTTGTTGATGGTGTCAACCTCGTCCTGAGGAACAGAAGAAGAGCCATGGAGCACGATGGGGAATCCAGGAAGTTTCTTCTCAATCTCATGCAGCACGTCGAAAGCGAGTGGAGGAGGAACGAGTTTACCAGTCTTCGGGTCACGTGTGCACTGCTCTGGCTTGAACTTATAAGCACCGTGAGAAGTACCGATAGAGATAGCAAGAGAGTCGCAACCTGTACGGGTAGCGAAGTCAATAACCTCCTCAGGCTTGGTATAGTGAGACTCCTCTGCGACAACCTCATCCTCAACACCAGCGAGGACACCGAGTTCTGCCTCCACAGTCACGTCGTACTGATGAGCATACTCAACGACTTTCTTTGTCAGGGCGATATTATCCTCATAAGGCAGAGAGGAACCGTCGATCATCACTGAAGAGAAGCCCATGTCGATACAATCCTTGCAGAGTTCGAAACTGTCACCGTGGTCGAGGTGCAGCACGATCTCTGGATGCTCACAGCCCAACTCCTTAGCATAAGCCACAGCACCCTCAGCCATATAGCGGAGAATAGTAGCGTTTGCATAGTTACGGGCACCCTTGGAAACCTGCATGATAACAGGTGACTTTGTCTCAACGGCAGCCTGTACGATAGCCTGCATCTGCTCCATTGTGTTGAAGTTGAAAGCGGGGATAGCGTAGCCACCTGCTACTGCTTTCTTGAACATCTCGCGAGTATTTACGAGACCCAAATCCTTGTAATTTACCATAATTGTTAGTTTTATTAAAATGATGTATAGAATTCGTACGGCAAAGGTACGGATTTCTTTTCTCAATGACAAAAAAAAGAGGCACGGATTATGCGGTTTTCACGGATTTTAAGTTTTTCGTACACCTCGCATAACCCGTGCTATGGGAAAATGCAAACTACATTTTACAATTTGTATTGTTGTTCTTTTGTCCTATTGCTTCTTCCTACGTCCTATCAACTCTGCCTTGATTTCTTTCATCTTATCTTCGGTCAAGTCGTAACCTATCATCACGAAAATCGCTACAAAGGCGGAACCGGCAGGGACTAGAATATCGGCAAGTCGAAGTTGAGTGAGGGTCTCTGGGGCTTGAATCGCCGCATTCTGGTCGAATGCCACCCATTTGAGAATGGCTCCACCCAACACCAATGCCAGCGACTGTCCCATCTTCACCATCCACCAATAGATGGCTCCAAACTGACTTTCCTTACGTGGCAGACCGTTGCGCAGTTCATCCAAGTCGCACACATCGGCAGTCATACTCATCATCAAGGTAAACAAGCCGCCCATACCGAAAGACATCAAGGGTAATGGCAGGAACATAAGCCAAGGGTTCTCTGGGCTGAATCCCCACCATTTCAAGGCGTAGCCAACGATAGAGATTACCGTAGATATGACGAATGCCTGTTTCTTACCCCACTTACCTGCCATCCACGTCACGATGGGAATCACCATAAAGGCGGTGATCAATGCCTGAACAGTGGCAAACCATGCCGAAGCAGAACGGAAGAGCGTGGGCACCCACTCCCAAGTAAGCCAGTTGTTGGCAAGAGAGTAATCACCATTGAACATATAATAAACGATGATATAATTGGCAAACGATGCCACCATCTGGAAACCGTTATATACCAAGAACGTGGCGACGCAGAGGCGCAGGAACGGAACGTTGCGAAACACTTCACCTAAGTTCTTGAACACATCCTTCACGACATTCCACATACCAGACATGGTAATGCCAGGACGGTCATCCTTCTCGGGAAGGGGCGGCTCTTTACAGAAGATGGCAGGCATGATACCTGTGACGATACATAATGCAGCCACCACAATAGAGAGTTTGCGGACACCTTCCACCTGCGTGGCGAAGATATAGTCCGGATTAGAGATCAGAGCCCAGAACCAAGGCACGATCATCCACGCAATCTGACCGATCGTATTGGTGATACCCATCAGGCGGGTACGCTCGTTGTAATCGTCCGACATCTCATAGCCAAGACCTATAAAGGGGGTGCTGAAGATCGTGTTACCCGTGATATAGAGGAGTGACATCACTAAGAAGTACCAGAAATTGTATGTTTGCCCATCCTCGGGACTCATCTGCCACAGCAGGATAAAGAGAATACCCGTCACGATGGAACCGATGAAGATATACGGTCGACGACGACCCCAACCCGTACGACTGTTGTCAGAGATATAACCCATGATAGGGTCAGTCAGCGCATCAAAGAAGCGTGGAATACCACCTAACAGACCCGCCAGGAATGGATCCATGCCGAATCCCGTGACGAGGAAGAACATAAACACGCCCAGCGCAGCGGGCAGCAGGTTGTTGGTAAGACTACCCGAACTATAAGCGAGTTTCTGTCCCCAACTCAACTTTCCATTGGTTGCAACTTTTGTCTGTGTCATGATATTACGATGGTTTGGATGGCTTCCTTAGCGATTGAAAGAGTGTAGTGCTTGCCATCTACAGCAAGATCGAGTTCCACAGGCTCTTCACCTTGGTTAATCACTACAACAGCAAGACTTCCATCGGGATTTCTAACAGCGGTCGCCATGACGGCTTTGCTCTTCTCCTCAATGGTAGTAGGCTCGTTACCACCAACCTTCACACCAAGCACTTTAGCATCAGGACGCAGGAAACGGCTGAAGTGAACCAAGGCATAATACATAGGAGTAAAATACACCTCGTCAGCATCGGCATCAGCAAGTACAGGAGCGCAACACCAGTTCTTTGCCCAGCCAGGACCACCCTGGCGGTCGAGTACCATATTCCAGTCTATCCAGCCATTCACCCAATTGTTCAGACATCCGATGATGTCACGGGCATATCGAAACACGGGTACATACTTCGGATGCAAGTGCTTCTGGTCGTCTGGAGCCCAATCCCATCCCCAGTCGGTACCCTCGGTCTGCCAATACCAGGCATCGTCCTTCCAATGGGGAACCTCAGCGTCCACACAACCCTCGGTCTCAATAATCAATTTGTCGGGAGCCTTCTCATGTCCCAGGTTCAGCACCTCGGGAAACCACTCCACGGTGCTCTCATACCAATGGATTGCCAAACCACCAAAGTACTTACTGGTAACCTCATCGGCATACATAGCATCCGTCCATTCGGGAATACCGGCACGATTCTGGTCGTAGCCCAAAATCTTCACATCGCCGAAGCCCGCCTTCTCCAGTGTCGGTCCCATATAGTCACGCACAAAGGCTGCCTCATACCCAGGATCGAAGTACATACTTTCCCAGTTGTTATTGTTGCCAAGAGGCTCGTTAATCGGTGTCACGGCCCAGACATCCACACCCTTTGCCTTATACGCCTCTAAATATTTCACAAAATAGTTAGCAAATGCCTGCTGGTACTCAGGCAGCAGATGACCACCGATATCCGACTGGTTGTCTTTCATCCAAGCAGGCGGACTCCAAGGTGAGGATACAAGTTTAAACCCGTCCTTCGAAACAGCCTGTGCGTCCTTGATAAGTGGCAATAATGTCTCCTCATCCACAGCAATAGAGAAGTGCTCCATCAACGTGTCGTCCTTCTCGGGGGCATAACTATAATGTCCACGGGAGAAATCGCATGAACCGATATGGGTACGAGAAAGTGAATAACGAGCACCGTCAGGACCGAAATAGGCGTCAATCACCTCCTGACGCTTTTCCTTACTCAGACGTGCCAACAACGAGGATGTAGCCTCCGTGAAGGAGCCTCCAATACCTATGAGTGTCTGACGCTCCTCTGTACTGTTTACCTCAATTGATACCTTTTTCTCCGCAGCGGCGAACTCGGTCTTCTCCACCAGTTTGTCACCTGCTGAGTTAGTTTCCCAGACCTTGATGTTATCCTGCTGGGAACATGCTTGCAACGCAAGTGCCATCATGAATAATACTTTTGTCTTCATTCTATTTTAGTTTTTAGTTATACTGTTATCTCTAGTTTCTGCAACTGACGGGCAAAGAGACGGGCACTGTCAGTTTCCGACAGGGTCATGCCATCACCGTTACCCTTATGGTAGGTTATCTGTGCACCGCAATATGAGAAAGAGAGGGTGCCATCTGGCAAGAACTCATCGTCTCTCAGAAGTGTCGGATGGAAGGACACCTTACCGTCCTTTACACGAACTCCCAGTTCGCCAAAGCGACAAAGGATGTCTTCCTTTACCTGTCCAGTCATACCTGGCTGGCGCACACCCTTCCCCCATGGGGTATGGGAATAGGCATCTGTTGAGAAAGCACCATACTCACGGGCCGTTTTATGAACCCCTGTTCCCTCCAAGATAGCATGGTAGTGCTTGGCGAGGGCTGTCGACTCTGGGGCTTTAGCGTCCAGTGCTTGGAAGTAACACTCCTGTGTGGCAACCAACAATTTGGAAACCATGTGCCAATAGATGCTGCCAAGTCCCTCGTATGCATAGAAAGTGCCACTACGTCCTGTAAACGCCTTGTGGTCGAAGGTCTCTTCAAACAGATCCAGCAAGATCTTTTGCTCATTCTCAGCCACGCCAATAGCATTCATCGCCGAAGCAAGGTCGCCTGCATTACGGAACGTCCCGTTAAAATGCAGTGTACCACAGACATCCTGACTGACCAGATGCTTGTCGCCTTTCTGCACCAATTCCCTTAACAAGGGTGAGCGATCTATAGCGTCTTTCGGCAGACAATTCTTCTCCAAGAAACCTGGCAGTTCCTTATTGGGATAGAGCATGTAACTCTTCTGGTCCTCCCTCCATAGTTTGCTGTTACGAAGCGCATCCAGTACTGCGAGAGCCTCAGCAGAGGAAAGAACACCAGAACTAAGCACTGCCACCTGACCTTCCAACATCTCGGACAGTGAACGAATACCTGCGAAACGTCCCTCTGAAAGTTCCATGATATTATATGAATGATACAGACCATCGTCCCTGCGGTTGGCGCGAATACTTTCCTCTACAGGTTTCAGGGCTGCGGAGAGGAAAGCGAGCACGGACTCCCGCTGTACCTTCACACTTCCCTCACAGAAGGAGTGGGTGTAGATTTTCTGACGATAGGTTGTTGAGGCATCGCCAAGGGCATCCATGACATCCTGTGTTTCCTTAAGGGCAAGGGCAGCCCCCGTAGCCTCCATCCATGTATAGACTTCCTGTGAGAGGGTAAACTCCGTTGTCTGTGAGGCAGCCACAATATCACGATAGAAGCGCAAGGCACGATGCAGATAACACAATGTCACCACCGACAGACCACCGCCCACCAAGGCGTTATTGGCATCGTTCCATTCTGGACGTTGCGTGTTCATCCAAATACCGCCATTAGGGATGAAATTAGATAGTTTGGCAAGTAATGACACCAACACTTTCTCTAACAACGAGGCTTTTACGGTGGTCCCGTCAGGTCCCTTCAGCAGTGCGGCATCCACTCCTTGGATAGCCATCTCTTTCTTGAGTTGATCGCTGAGAGGAGCATCAAAACGGATGGTGTCCTTGGGGTTCTGTAATATTTCCTGATAAGGTTTGATGCGATAGGGAACATTAGCAAAAGGATAGGCTGGGGTGTCAAGACGTGCCGAGAGTTGTCCAGGCACATGTGCCTCCTCTGCCTCCATCAGACGCAATAGATAGATAATCTGGTGGTCCCCCCAGTAGCCGATATATGACCACGGGTCTGCCGGGTCTTCTGTCTCCCAGTCAAAGCCTGCCTTGGTGACACGATAGGGATTATAGCCGTCCGCCGTCGTACAACTGAGGAATTTCTCTGTCATTGCCTCCAGCAACATCGGGTACGACACTGCGAGAGCCTCCCAGTTCTGGAAGATGTCACGCCAGTTGCCCTCGTAATCCAAAACGGGTTTCCTTGTGACTGGATCCGTAGTATTGATATTAAACTTGTTCCAAGGACGTGTAGGGTCTCCATGACGACGACTGAAACCCAGTGGCAGCGGGTCCTCTTTGGTGGGTTGCTCTAAAGGGATGCCACCACGCATGATATTAAACATCGTATTGGAGAAATGACGTGCCGTACGCGCTTCGTCAGCAGTAGTCTGCACACCATCTGCCTGAGCCACCAGTTGCACCAGCAACGCCGTGGCGACCTCCAAGTCATTGTCAAGAAGCGGTTTCATATCAGTAGTCTTGCGAATTTGCTCCCTGAGAGCCACAACCTCCGTCTGGTCTTTCATGACATCGGCAACTACCGTCCACGATTTCTTCTCTCCTGCCGTCAGAGCGAAAGAAGTTCCCAACAAGTAGGCGCCACACTCCCCTTTCACCAGTGTCTCTTCCTCTATAGGCTGCCCCTGTCGGAAAGCAGGAATCTGTGCAGAGGAGAGCAGGTGTACAGGCTTCTCCAGACCCGTTTGCCAGACCACATTACAACGCAGTGCCTCACTGGGTTCCGCACGGTCTATGATGATGGCACTCAGGCAGAATAGTCCCATCCCTGTCTGTGGTTCCAGTTGGGTTTGCTTATAGGCATTCACCAGATTGCTGGAAGCCTGCTGCAAGGCACTGGGTACTCCACAAGGCATCACGTTCTGAATACCGTCCAGCACTTCCAGATTCACCGTCTCTGTTCCTAGGTTTACTAGCGTTACCTCTCGCTGGAAGCCAAAGCGGTCACCAGGAGTCCATTGCCAACGGAAACAGATTTTCCAGTCATGGTTGACTTCCTCGAAGATGACACTATTACCGATACGACTTTTATACAAGTTCCTCTCCAGGCTGAACTGTCCTTCACTACGAATAGAGAAAGGCTCCCAACAACGGGTCTCCCCTGTCCGACGAATAAGCGTCTTACTACCTGTATTCTCAGTAGATGCCGTCACCCTGTCGTCAGTTTCATAGGAAAACAATGCCCAGTCGGCACTACGCCGACCTGCTGTAATACCTCCGTTACTAGACATGAAGGTCCAAAGATCGGTACCACTCACTACATTCATGAAGAATGGTTCCATGCTGTCCACATTCTTGATTTGGAAGAAGTCAGCATTTGCTATGGATTTCTTTTCGTTGCTCATATACATTATATTATTTAGATTCTTTAAGTTTTGCTTTGATGTCTGTGAAATGCTGTTGTACGGATGACGCTGTCGACAGATATGGGGTTAGCCTGTGGACTTCACTTATCACCTTATACGCTAAGCGGGGATACAGTTCGTAGAGTCCATTGCCGTCTGGTTCTCCTTTGGCACAGATACCGAACCACTCCTCATTCATGTTATTTTCGCCTTTAACGTAGTCGAACTTATAGCCGCCATTCGCCCAAGACGCACTGGTGTCGTGAATATCGAGATTTGTTTTCTGCCCACACTTCCACCAGCCATCACTAAACTGGAATGTAAAGCCACCGATACAATTTTCCGCCTGTCCCATCCCTGCGGCGTTGAGATAGATCTCCTGCCAGTTGCTCAACAGAATCTCAGCCTGTTCCTGCTGAGCCTCCTGCTTCGTGACAGTGTTAAAGGCATCAGCGCCAAACTCCGTGAACAGGATCGGTTTTCCACATTTCTCCTTCACATCCTTGAACAACACGTCAAACGAGTCACCACGGTAGCAGTTTACCCCCAGAATATCCACATCCTTACACACGTCGGCAATGATATCCAAGAACAGAAGATCACCATTACAGATAGCAACAGGACGAGAAGGATCGACAGCCTTGATTCTCCGTGCAGCCTCATTGAACAACTCATACATACACCTTGCTTCCTGGTCCGACAGGCTATCCGATACTGGAAGATCCTCCGACTCGGCACCGCTCCAGAACAAGCCGTAGTTATTCTCGTTACCCAACAAGTACATCAGTACGCCAGGTGTGTTCTTATAGGTGTTCACGAATTTGTCTGCCTGTCTTAGCAACTCTTCCTTGATGTCATCCTTACAATAGAGGGTATTACTGTAGTCTGTACCATTGACCATCAGCCCATACCGACCGAACGAGTGGTTGATCATCGTGTAAATGCCGTAATGCTCATAGATATACTGGATCCAACGAGGCGGAATCGTCGTATATTGTCTGATGACATTAACCCCCATTTTCCTCATCAGCGACATCTCGTTATCCAATGCGGCTCGTATCACGTCATCGGGTTGCTCCCACAAACTATACGCATAGTTCTTGCCAATAGGAATGTAATCCCAGTTCATCCCGTTCAGGAAGAAAGGAGAGCCGTCAATCGTAAGCCGGCTTCCATTGGAGTCGTTTACGATCTCTATCCTCTGGGCACCTGTGGCCATTGATATCAGCACCAATAGAGTGAATAGGATTATCCTCATGGGGTTTGTCATTTTGTTTAGAATATGATTTTAAGCGATTATCTCATCTTCCAGAAAGGATCCTGCGGGATCTTCCCACTGTAGGATATCCTCCATTTCGGTCGGTAGTCCAGTACCACTCGCTGCCAACATCTGGCAGACCTCCAGATTCACCACCTCCATCTCTGGATGTATATAATGTCTCTTCATCTTCAATACTCCTTTCATCACTATTTCACCATCATCTTCTTACCATTCAGGATAAAGACACCCTTCCCAGGACTCTTCACCTCCCTACCCTGAAGGTCATAATAACGATTAGGACTCATCGTGGTACGACCAGGATGCAGAATACCTGTCGTCTCGTTATCTCCCTCCAAACCGAAGCCACGAGCCATCTGCTCCTCCGTGACACCTGAGAGATAGGCACGGAAGGCGCCTACTGTTGTACCTGCGTTGCTGAGCCATGACATCTGACCACTTGGACGGAAAGCGGCATAGCCCTCAGTGCCTGTCACGTGGAACTGTTGGAAATTACCAATCAAACTGACATTCCCTTGCGTGACTTTCAAGTCATCGGCACCCCTGCTCAGGAAGGTATCTCCCTGTGAGGCAGTGATCTGGATAGTGACTGCCGTCTCCGAAGTATTACGAATCAGATAGGGTTTATATGCAGCCATCGTACCCGTTGCCACCTTGGTAAAGGTGATGCCGTCATTATCAGCACCCGTCAGTTCGTATACCGTCAGACCTGCAGGTGCGGTCACCTCTCTCGGCAGACAACTGGTAGCATACGCCCCGGCATTGATGGTACGGGTATAGGTCAGTGTGGTGTTCCTTCCGAAATTGACGGGATAGACAGGATAGCCGTCCTCGAACACCACCTTATAGCCTGTCGACTTCAACGGCAGGTACCATATATGGTCGGCTGTATAGGCAAGGTTCTGCGCATTCGTCAGTTTGCCCTCCTGTGCGGATGCCGCATTATCGTCTCCACCATCGCCATTCAACAAGAGCATCACATTCGGATTCGCCGTCGTGATGGTCATCGGTGCGGTATTACCAAGCGTGGCATTACTCAGGTCAATCGCCGTTGCCGACTCAGGAAGGGCGGCAAGGTCAGCGACAAACTGCGCCATATTGCTATTGGTGACGCCTGCGCCAAAGGTGGTGACCGTCACCAGTCCCTTACTGTCAGGATCACTGACATAGACCTTATCACCTGTCTCTGTATAGAAGTAGACATTGGCTATCAGTGCCTCGTTCGTTCCTGCCTGATAATTGGAGAAAGCGAAGAACAGCCAGTTTGCCGTCGTGTTCGTGATCGGCAGGTCAATGCTATTCCATTGTCCACCCTTCAGTCCCTTAGCATACTCCTTATTTGCTGGAGCACCCTCGATATGGATACTGAAATGGGGGGCATCGTTGATGGGATAGATATCCACGTGCAACATATTGGCACCCTCCAAGTCGAGGTTACCCAAGGCACCAAAGCCACAGGTTCCTAAATTCTTCACATACAGTACGCGACAGTCGTTGGTCAGCGAGAAGATGTTACCTTCCTTCACCGAACCGCCATTGTAGCCGAAGTTCATCGGTGGTTCCTCGACACCTACGAAGACAGGAATCTTACCCGTCAAGGTGGCTGGACCGTCTATACCCTCACTGATGGCAAGAACACTCTTGGTCTGACTGACACCACCAGCCTTTGCCGTTATCTCATACGTGCCAACGGTCGCTGCCCGTAAGGTCTTATGCTCTGCGTCAACAGTCAGTGTGGAGGTATAGGTAGGCGATACGGCTATCTCCGCACCGAACTGGTCCTTTCCTGTCACGGTAAACGGATAGTCAGTGCCTACGATGACGGCAGCAGGAACGTCAAAGTCTATACTGGTCAGTTTCAGACTCTCCTCCACAGGTAGCGTCTTCGTCGCCGTCATACCCTCCACTGTTGCCGTCACATTGACGTTGCCGTATTTCGACGGGGTGAAGTTATTGTCAGAGAAAGTGCCATCCTCACTACTCCATACGGCAGTAACACTCTTCGGGTTCTTCGCATAGTCATAGCCCTGGATAGTCAGTGCTGACGCCTGACCTTGTTTCAGCACTTGGTCAGCACTGGTGATCTCCACGCCCATCAAGTCGCTATTGGCAGCAGAGGCTGATTGCCCGTAGACTTCCAACTCATAGAGTGACGTACCATACGAGGAACCACGCTTCACGCCAACCAGACGGACGTAACGCCCAGCATGGTCGCCTATAGCGAGTTCCGTCCAATCGTTAGCCTTTCCGGCACCCGTCATACTGTAAGTGACAGCACCATCCTCCGTATCACGCAATTCGATGCGATACTCTGACGCATAACTTGCCTCCCATCTTACGCGTACCTTATATATATTAGCATTCTCCCCGAGGTCTACTTGTATCCATTCGTTATCCTGATGGGCACTGCCCCAGCGGGTATCTGACTTTCCGTCAGTGGCATACTCCTTCAAGGTACCCGCATTCTCATGACTGCTCTCCGTACAAGGCTTGTTCAGGGCAAGGTTCCTCATCACCAGTCGCTCACGCAGGTCAGGCTCCGAGTTATCGACAGGGTACACATAGTTATAGGCTGTCGACTCCACGCCCTCCACTTTCATCTGTCGTGCAGGCACAACAAGATTAGTACCGTCACTGTAGTGGACAGTGATAGGTGCATCCGTCGGATTATAGGCGACATGCGTCTTGACACCACTCTTGTCAAAGACACGAGCCGTGGGATAGTTTGCCGTCACGTCCCAGACGATATCACCATAGGTACGGTGTGAGTGAGTGACGAAATAGGTGATACCATTGGTGGAACTGGTCGTCATAGTGCCCCAGCCACCAGCCCAGCCCTCATCGAAGATGGCGGCAGCGTCATCAGGGTCGCTCCACTGTCGATAACTCAGCACCACGTTACCCCAGTCGGAGTCACGCAGGTCGGCATCGCCGATACCGCCCGTACCATCCCATCCTTTATGCTCCTTCAAAGCCAACAGGCGTTGGTAGTCCCAGTTGGCAAAAGCCTTGTCCTCACCTAAGTAGTCGAGGGCTGGGGAGATAGGCATCCACTGGATGCCCTGCATGAAGACGGGATCGCCTCCAAACCAAGTCCACCAGCCCACGCCATGACTGGTCAGGTTGGAGGAATACGGAATGGTATAGTCCACCTCCCCGTCTTTTGTATGTTTGAATTTCGTGTAGTCGATGTTATAGTCGTCATTATTCGTCGTGTGGAAATCGCCGTCTATCGCCTCCCCATGACGGTCAAACCAGTATTCGGCAGTAGCACGGCTCTCGTTGACCCAGCCGAAGATGCCTGCGTCACGAAGTTCGTTATCATTCAAGGCGACACCCAACAGATACATACCGCCCCAAGCCTGCATCGACTCAGAGGTAGACTCCTGTCCGTTACCTGCGCCATCGCCCATACCACCAGCATAGCAGTGTCCTGCCCATGGGTCCATCATACGCAGGAAACAAGCCCAACTGTCACGTTTGTAGTTGTTATAGTCACGAGCCACGAGTTTCACCATATCCCCATATTTCGTCTTGAAATCGTCGTCCACCAGACAGAGCATGGCAGCGGCAAGGGTGAAATAGCCATAGTGGAAGTGATGGTCGTTATAGGTATCTGAGTCGTAACTGGTGTCATAGCCAATCAGTCCATGGAACCGCCTGTCGTAGGCAAAGAAGAAGTTATCCTCGCCTGGGGTGTAGGTCATCCAGTCGACCAGTGCCTCCTTCAGTCGGTCGTGACACTGCTTGAAGAGATCCTCCTCGCCCATCTCACGGGCAAACGACATATAGAGTGCCATCTGGGTCAGTCCTTTACCTCCCCAGTAGGTGTCTGCCCCGAACTCTCCTTTCTGCGCATACGAGGCAATCATGGTCTTCATCTTCTCTTTATCGTAAGCGCCAGTAGACCCGCTAACCCCAACGATATCATTAGGAACAGCATACCATGGCAGGATGCCACTAAACTGATAACTAATGCTCAAGTCATTGCCTGCCGCAAGTTTCAGTTTTCCTCGTGGGGTAGCATAGGTATTACCCAAGAACGAATGACTGAACGTAGCATATGGACTACGCCAGTGATGGGGGATAAAGCCCTGCAGCACGTCAGTCGTTGCCGAGCCAGTACGCAAGTCTTCCGCCTGCACCTGCCAATGGGTAGTCAGGGTACCACTGCTCTGTGTGTAGTTCCATGACACCTTCGTATCGGTGGGTTTGCTATAGGCGTAGGTGACGTAGTCGCTTAGGTCACTTGTCGACTGTAGCAAAGCGACGACCACAAACTGTTTCTCACCTGTAAAGGCGACGGTAGCCTTTCCGTCGGCGATGGTGACATTGCTGCCACTGGGCAGGTAAATGCCATACAAGTCTTGTGTGGTGGCATTGCTGATCCTCACCACCATCTGTGTATGGGAGCCACTGGTCAGGGCATGTCCACTCGCATCCGTAAAGGTCACGGTGGTCTCGCCCTTCAACAGGTTGTCGGCTCCGTCGTTGTCCGTCTTCACAGCAGTGATGACGGGAGATATATTCTGCATTTCAATCCATGTGAACGGAACACCATGTGCCAGCGTCGTCAGCATCCGCTGACTACCGCTCTCTTCCGAGAACGTCACCGTCCAGTCGCTCCATGTCTCCGCCATGGGGGTGGCGGCATGGAAGTTGTCTCCTCCTCGCACAGTCAGTTTCGACTGCGCTTTCATTTCTGTGCCATTGTCAACCCAGTACTTAGGATAGTGGATGTCAATACCATATTTCATACCCTCCACATATTGCGGGTATGACCACAGGTGTCCTGTCACCTCCTGTCCCGAGCGTCCACGGTCGGCATTGATCAGGTCCGTCCACCAGTCGTTGGTGGGAATCGGCTGCCCAGCCTGCTCACGGATATAGAGTTTACGATATTGCATATACTGGCTCTGGTCGCCTTGATGCTCTGAGGTCTTCGACTTCGACAGGGGCGAGTATTCGGCATAACTGCCCTTGCCTCCCACACTGATGGCATTCTGTGCGAGGGCGGTAGTGGCGGTTGCCATGAGGAGCATTACCCCACCTATCATTCTCATTACTGGACTTTTCTTCATTGGTTTTTAGTTTTAGAGGGAAAAGGCGACCTGGTGTCCGTCCCAGATGCCAGGTCGCCTACAATTAATACTAACTACTAACTAACAAAAATTATTTATCTGAGAAAACCTTAGTTCATTAGTAAGTTCCAGACATCGTTCATCTCACGGCTGTCTGCCCAGCCATTATCGATATCTTCGCCATTGAGGTCCATGACTTCCTGAAGTGGATCACTTCCTGCCAACAGTTGAACCTTCGTATTGATTTCCACCACTTCGACGGTGGGTGTCATATATTGCTTTTTCATAATGATAGTCCTCCTTATGCTTTACTTGATAATCATCTTCTTGCCGTTCACGATGTACAGTCCCTTGGTGGGGTTCAGCACACGATGACCATTGAGGTCATAGATCTCAGCCTTCTCCATCTCGATGCTACCGTCAGCCTTGATAGTACCAATCTGCGTGGTGTTGTTGTCGACGAAGATGGCACGAGCCTCGCTGCCGCCCAGACCTGTGAAGTATACACGGAAGGCACCAATCTTAGCACCTGCGTTGAACTGATGCAGTGCGCCATTCTTCAGAGCGAATTGTGTTCCGTCTGCCTCTACGGCACGAGAAGTACCCTGCTGCATGATGCTTCCTTTGACTACAGTAGCGGCACCATTAGCGGTAAGGTTCAGGTCAGACTTCAAGACATCTGATGTGATGGTAGTCGCTGCACCTGTGTTATGGAGTATCACTGCGTCATTAGCGCCCAGAGCCTGATTGTCCTGCTTGGTGAAGGTTACCTGACTTGCTGTAGCGTCTGTAGCCTTATAGACTGTAATACCATCAGGAATTGTCACAGGAGCGGGAGAGTTGAAACTGATCCACTGGTCAGCGGCAATCTCACGAGAATAAGAGAAACCATCCTGCTGTGCATCAATAACAAAACTATAGTCAGGCTGAGACTCATTGTCATCAACAAGGGCAATAACCACGCCGTCCTTAGCACGACGGTATGTATTGTCAAACACGACGATATTCTTCGCAGTAACCTTAGCACCATTGGCATCTGGAGTACGACCTGTACCACCAACGATGACAACAGCGTTCTTGTTGGCAGGATTCAATGTGATAGCCTCTTTAATATTTGCCTCTGCCAGATTAATGACAGATGAAGTGCTTGCGTTGATAGCAGCAACATTCGAAGTTGTCACATCACCTGTGACTACACCTGCAGAACTGATGTTGAAAGGAACAGCCACGGCACCCTTAGCATAATAGATATTAGAGAATATCAACACGCCAGTCTTCGTAGCACTATTGTCATATTGGAATGTCAGATAGTCAACTTTTGAGCCGTCGATGCCCTCTATTGGAACAACAACCTCGTTCCATCCTGTTGTCAGGTTAACAACCTTTGTCGTACCCTCACCTTCAAAATATACATTCAAAGAATGCTCATTAGCCGACCATACATCGACCTTTAACTGAGTATAACCCGTATAGTCTTTCAAATCGTTAGGAATCTGCATGCCTCCGAGGTTCTCACCCAAACGGCAAGTCTTACCGTCAATCACGACATCACTCTGAGCACTAGTCCAGCCCCAGCCTTCGGCAGACCACACATCTGTTGTGCCGTCATAGATAATATACACATCACCTGTAGGAGCGGCAGGAGCGGTTGCGGGTAATACAACGGCATCCTCTACCGTGATATCAATAGTAGCAGCCTTGGCGGCAATGCCATTAGGGGTCACTGTAATGACAGCGGTACCTGCGGCAACTGCTGTAATCGTACCATCTGCTACTGTAGCGACAGACTCTTTAGAACTTCCGTATGTCAAAGTAACAGGGAAGTCAATACCAAACTGGTCTTTTGCTGTTGTGGAGATGGTCGTGGTGTTACCTACTTTGAGTGTTGTCTTAGCGGCAGTAGCGGTAAAGGTTGTCAACACTGCGGTTGTTGCCTCACCATAGACCTGGAAGGTGCGCATCTTCACACCCCATTGGTAATTGAGTGCCTCTGTCGGCTCAAACACGATATAGCGTCCCTTGTTATTAGTTGTCAGCGTCTCCTTGTTTGATGTCACCTGACCGAGGTCAGTGCGCTTAATGGCAGCATCGCCAGTCACAAGACCTTCATTGGTGGGCTTTGTGTTCGTCACATATATATTATATGCCTTAGCCGTAGCACCTTCCCAAGTCATGATGACTTCCTTTACCTCTGTGTTGTCAGCACCAAGGTCGATATAGAAGCCCTGGATGCCGACAGCCTTATATGCAGTTGATGTGGAGGCTGCACCATTAACACCCTGTTCAGGATACAACAGCACATTGTCTGCGTTGTTAGTGGTCGTCAGTTTCTGAAGATCATCATTACTGATGGTGAAGTCATAATCCGCATGAGTGTCATCAACATCTGATACTGCATAGGACTTCAGTCCACCCAAGGGGACGACAGTCTTGCCAGATACTAAGTTCGTCTGTGCCATTGCTCCAATGGATGCAACGAGCGCGAACAAGAATAATACTGTTTTTTTCATAATCGTTTATTTAGTTATTGAACATGTTAACTTCTTACTAATCACCATAGCCTTCCTCAAGTTCTTCATCAGGATTAACTCCTAGATTGAGAGTACTACCAGCCAGCAGCGGTGTGTGAGTATTTATCTCTACCACCTGGCATTCAGGTGTTGTATATTCTTTCTTATGCATAGTTATATCGTTTTGACGGTTATACATTCATTACTTAATAATCACCTTTTTGCCATTCACGATGTACAATCCTTTCGTAGGATTATCCACACGGTGACCATTCAGGTCGTAGAAGATTACCTCTTTGATAGCACCATCCTTCAGGTTGTTGATACCAGAAGACAGTCCATCCTCCAGAGTCACATCCAAGTCACGAGAAGGAGCCGTCTCAAAGGTAAAGTAACCACGGAAAGCGGCAACCTTTGCACTACTTCCCAATTTCTTGATCTTGTTATCGCTCAAGACATATTTATCACCACTGTTATCCAAGTTCTGCGTTAAGTTTGCCGTTGTCTTTGCTGTGGTAATATCTGTCTCTTTCTCTGTAAAGTTCAACGTGATAGCAGTATTCTTTGTAGCCACGAAGTCTTTTGCGTCGCCAGACTTGTTGACAACGATGTAAGCGACACCAGCAGACAATGACGCAACCTCATCAAAGGTGATAGTTTTAAGTCCGCTATCATAACTCGTCAACTGGTAAGCCTTGAATCCTTCTGGTATTTCGGCTGCAAATGGAAGAGCCACTGATACCATCTTGTCATTGGCAATATTCTTACGAGTATAAGTTACATCACTTGTCTGGATTGATAAGTTAGCAGGAACAGTTCCTGGCAGATCTGTATAGTCAATATCGTCGGCAGTGTAAGCACTGACACCATCATAAATTACCAAATTCTTCGTTCCTGCAAGGTCAGTAGCCTGAGTAGAAGTAGCGACAACTACCGCATTCGGGTTGTTGGCAGGAACAATGGCGGCAGCCTGCTTGATGGTCAGACCTGTAACGTCAATCTTGCTGTTCTCAGCAGCCAGATTGTTGATGTCGCCCACATTAGCGGGACGCAGTTCACCAGTAATCGTAGCAGTACCAGTAGTCTCAGCAATCGTCAGCGGGTCACGAACGATGTAGGTTTCAAGAGGAGTAGTGAATGTTCCATCAGTATAAGCCCAGTTAAAGGCAGCCGTCAGTTTCTTACCACGCTTCTGACCTACCCATGTGTAGAAATGCTTTCCTGCAGCATCAACAGTTTCTGTACCACCTGACACACCAAAGAAGCCGTTTACAACAAGAGCGTCAATTTCATCAGGATTTGTGCACTCGAAACTAACTGTCACCTCGCCAGCACCAGTCTGAGTAAACTCATAAGTGTACTTTAATGTCTTTCCGTTGTTAACACCTGCATCGCTTATCGTATTGGTCTTATCCCCAGTTGTTGGGACTTCAGGAATCTCACCTACCACGATGTCAATCCAATTTAGTGGAATATCAGTGCCAAAGATCTTTTCACCTTCTGAGTTAAACTGTACATAAAAGTTATTATATGGAGCAGGATCGGTAGAGGAAGTGACAGTAATAGTGATAGTATGTCCATCAGCAGCAACCTCATAGGTACGACCACTTTCTGTATTGTTCATTGATACTCCCTCATCAGAATTAATGTGCCAATAAGAGCCATCAGGCAGACCTGTCATAACATTGTCGGAGAAAATCTTCAGTTGGTAATAATCAACTGGTGAGCCCCCTTCTGTACCCGTATAATGATATGGCTGCAAAATGATGGAGATACCATCTACCGTTAATTCCTGTCCCTCTGGTTTCGGATTAACTGTCAGGTCAATCGTGTTCGAAATAGAATTATTTTCTTTGAGAGTTGCGGTAATCGTTACGTTGCCAGGAGCAACACCAGTTACTACACCATTAGCATCCACAGTAGCAATAGCGTCGTTGCTGCTGGTGAAGTCAACAGTATTGGTGGAAATAGTATTCTCATTTTCCCTCTTCACCGTCAGATTAACCGACTTTCCTACAACAAAATCTGAAGCAGAGGCAGAAAGGGAAATAGCAGTAGGCACTGTGTATTCTGTGCCGAAAACACTTACCTCACGAACCTTAATACCATATCCTGTCGCAGCCGTAGTAAAATGGAACTTAATATACTGCACCTTGGTGTTGTCAGCCTCTGTTCCCATAAAACGATCCTTACTGGCTTCAATACCAGTACGTGCTGCTACAGAATAAGCCTCACGCCATGATGAATTATCCTCAGAGAAAGAAATAGTGTAAGCACCTGCCCGTGCACCCTCAAAAGCAACGGCAACCATATCAATATCGTACTTGTTTTTAAGGTTAACCGTAAAACTGACATCACAAGCACCACCTTCTGTGCTCGAAGAGAGAATTACCCAGTCAGGACTTTCCTCATTGCCATCAAAAAGTCCTTCTACAGCAGCAAGAACTCCTTCACTCATATCAACAAACTGATCCGTTGAGGTAATCAAGTTTTCGCTGGAAACGCCATAAACGGTAATAGTATTACTCGTCACACCGTCAATCTTTGCACTAATGGTTATTTCACCTGTTTTGGAGGCAGTAAATTTGCCTTCCGACACAGAACCTGACCCCTCAGGCAAAATAGTATATACTGGGGTCTTGCCTGATATGTCAAAACTATTACTTACCTTATCAAATCCAGCAAGGGTCAAGTCATAAGCAGTCTCTAACTTCGTATAGGTCCTTGAAGATGCAAGGGTCAATGAGGTCAGTGTTGGAGTTTCATTATCGTATACAAAGAACCTCCGCATCTTTATACCATAAACTTGATTAGCACCTTTATCTGCCTTAAAAATCACATAACGTCCACTTTTCTGCTCTTCACCTGTATATGATTGGGTGTTTTTCTGGCTGTTGTTGTTGTCTATAGAGAAAATCTCAACAGCACCATCAGGGATTGTCACATCCTGCCCATTGCCCTCTGAAGAAGGAGCAGTGGCAGAAAGATACACTTTGAAATTCTTGGCACTAACATCGCCTGTTTCCCATTCAATAGATAGACTACCAACTGTCTTAGATTCTCCAAAATCAATAAAGAAGCCCTGAACAGGCTGTTGGCTTGCCACATCTGTATCTTTCCAGTTACCTGTTGGCTGAGGAAGGAGAATTGCCAGGTCATCATTGTCCTTCGTCAGATTCTGTAGATTATCCTTAGACACAGCCGTCACTGCGCCTGTCTTTTCCGTATACGCCGACGTTGGTATCAGACCACCGAGGGGAGACACTTCTTTATTAAGTGTCAGATTGTTTTGTGCCAACATCGAAGTCAGCGATGTCAGCAGAAGACAAATGAGTAATAATGTTTTTTTCATAATTCTTTAACTTTTTAAATTAGTTATTTTAGTTATTATTTAGCGTTAAACTTTCGGTTGCAAAAGTAGTGGATTTATGCCCTTTGTTCCAAAAAAATCACCTCGCAAAAACCTCACTTTTCCTATTTCTCCATTTCCTGAACCCCCGATAAACACGCATTTCCCTCACTTTTCACCTGTTCTCACCTTTTCGCCTGCCTGCTGACTTAGAGTCAAACGATTGGTTGACTTAGAGTCAAACGATCGGTTGACTGGAGTCAAACGATTGGTTGACTGGAGTCGGCAACCGATTAGGATGCTTCCAACACATGCATACAATTGTAGTTTAACGATTTTAGTTGACTACTTGTAGTCTTACTCACAATAAGGGTTGACCCTGGTTAAACTTAATTTTTAATTCACGTTGACTCGACTTTACGTTAGTCATAATTTGGGTTTACATCAATACATCGAAACAAA
>JAFTGH010000034.1 GCA_017458005.1 Prevotella sp.
CAAGACGACCTTCGTGACGAGGTTGCTGCCGCCCCATCTTCGTGAGTACTACCTCGACCACCTGAACCTCTCGAACAAGTTCGACAAGGAGATGGCGCTGACCAACAACCTGCTGGTCAACCTCGACGAGTTGGAGGCGATACGTCCCAGTCAGCATGCCAGTCTGAAGCAAACACTCTCGAAATCGAAGGTGAATGGTCGCCCTATCTATGGCTGCTCGCAGGAGGACCGTCCGAGGTTCGCCTCCTTCGTCGCCACGACCAACAACCCCCATCCTTTGACAGATGCCACTGGCAGCAGACGATATATCTGTCTGACGATTCCCAAGGGGCAATTTATCGACAACGAGGGTGAGATCGACTATGAGCAACTCTATGCGCAGTTGCTCCATGAGATCAGGGAATTGAGAGTGCCCTATTGGTTCAATAATGCGGAAGTGGCTCGCATCCAGGAACTTAACCTCAACTACATGGGACAGAAAGATATCGCAGAGATTGTCAGGATATGTTTCAGAAAACCTGAGGAGGGTGAGAAGGCAAAGAAACTCAACAGCAGACAAATCCTGCAGTTCATCCAAGCAGAATACCCCTCCATCAAGGACGACCGTAGTACCAAGATACACTTGGGACTTGCCATGAAGGAACTTGGAATAGAGCATCTGCTATACAACAACCGCCCTCACTACCTGGTGGTCCCACTCAAGAGTGCATAAGGATGTTATATGAATCTAATCGCTATTGTGTATCAGATATTTACAAACACATGTAAACGATAAGAGGACGTTAATAAGGCTATAATGCCAAACAAAAATAGAAATCCCATGTAAGGGACTATTTGTTCTATAAATCCAAACTATCCTCTTTTAGAAGGAAATCGAAAAGACCTATGGTCAGTATGCCATCTTCGTTACGACGTGGCATAATATGGTCTTTCACAATGATAATCTTCTTGAAAGAGTCATTGATGTTCATTAGTGAACGAGACTCCTGTATCTCTTTCTCCCTATCAGGGATGGACAAAGCCGACTGTACATAATACTTCTTACTGCCGAGGCTCGCAATAAAGTCCACTTCAAGTTGGGTACGAGACCATTTTCCTTCTTTGTCGGGTTTCCTAATCTCTACCATTCCAACATCTACACTATAGCCACGTGTGATAAGTTCATTGTAAATGATGTTCTCCATGATATGCGTCTCTTCTTGTTGACGCATTTCTAGGATGGCATTTCTCAAACCGATGTCAGAGAAGTAGTATTTGGAAAGTGTATTGATATACTTCTTACCTTTTATGTCATAGCGTATGGCTTTGTTCAGTAGAAAAGACTCAGACAGATAATTGAGGTAATTTCCAATTGTCTGACTGCCAATACTTACATTTTTTACACTCTTGAATGTATTTGATAATTTAGTAGGATTGCATGGCGCACCTATTGACGATGCTAAAATCAGCACCAACTCACGCAGTTCATTATCATTTTTGATTTTATGACGTTCAATAATATCTGCCAAATAAACTGTTTCGAACAATCCCTTCAGATAGTTTATCTTCTTCTCTTCGGTTTCAAAAGATTGAATGAGCGGCAAACCGCCATAAGTATAGTATTCGCGCCATGCATCTTGTTTGTCACCACCTATAGCAGAATAGAACTCGGAAAAAGATAAAGGATTCACATGTATCGTTTCTCCTCGGCCACGGAACTCTGTAGGAATATCAGATGATAGGAAGTGAGAATTACTTCCTGTCACGTATGTATCAGCATTATCAATATGACGGAAACTATTTAGCACATCAACAAACTCGTCCATAAGCTGTACCTCATCGATGATGATGTAATAAAGTTTCTTGTCCTTGATCCTGTCATGAACATAGTGGAGCATGGCGTCTGGATTTCTCAGTTCCTTGTTCATGCGGTCTTCGAGATCAATACGAATGATGTGGTCATCTGCTACATCATTATCTAATAAGTGGTGATAGAATAAAACATTCAGCAGATACGACTTGCCACATCTGCGAATTCCTGTTACCACCTTGATAAAGCCATTTTGACGGCTATCAATCAGCTTTTTTAGATATCGATCTCTTTTTATCTCCATCGCTTACGTTAAATTTTTGTCAATATTGACGTTTTTACAATGCAAAGATAGGGCTTTAAATTCAATCCCACAAGATTTATCGTTAAAAAGTTGTCAATCTTGACACTTTTTTAATGCAGAATAGTCTTTTACTATATGTGTGACACTGTCGCACATTTTGGGAAAGCAAGATAGAATTTGCGCATATATGTCAGTACCGAACGACTAAATCCACGGCCTTTTAGGCGTGTCAAGTCACTAGACAAGTTTACCAACAACCTATCTCCGTACTTGGCTTTAGCATTACCACATTGTTCGAACTCTACAATATACTGACCTGTTTGCCAATTTGCATCCAGTAGTTCTGTATTGACTGCAAGGGCTGCCTTATTTTTCGCATTTTCCCAAAGATCTGAGAAAAGTAAATCCCGCATAACCACTTAGTTATACGGGATTTCTGTTTTTGCTTAATATTTACTTATCAGCCTTACTTTACCTCCTCGAAGTCGGCATCCTGGATGTTCTCATCCTTTGGAGCCTCCTGACCGCCAGTCTGCTGGTTGTAGAACGGACCTTGCTGCTGGTCAGCGCCTGGCTGAGGACCAGCCTGCGCTCCCTGGTACATCTGCTGTGAGGCAGTCTGCCAAGCATTGTTCAGGGCGGCGATAGCAGTGTCGATAGCGGCGATGTCGCCAGCCTTATGGGCATCCTTCAACTGCTGGAGAGCCTGTTCGATAGCGGGCTTGTGCTCTGCGGGAATCTTGTCGCCAATCTCCTTCAACTGGTTCTCAGTCTGGAAGATCATGCTGTCAGCCTGATTCAGTTTGTCGACACGCTCACGCTCCTTCTTATCGTTCTCAGCGTTCTGCTCAGCCTCAGCCTTCATGCGGTTGATCTCATCCTGTGACAGACCAGACGAAGCCTCGATACGGATAGCCTGCTCCTTACCAGTTGCCTTATCCTTGGCACTTACCTTCAAGATACCGTTGGCATCGATGTCGAAGGTCACCTCAATCTGAGGAATACCACGGCGGGCAGGAGCGATACCAGTCAGGTTGAACTGACCGATAGACTTATTCTGGGCAGCCATGGGGCGCTCACCCTGCAGTACGTGGATGGTCACCTCTGTCTGGTTGTCAGCAGCGGTAGAGAAAGTCTCGCTCTTCTTGCAAGGAATGGTCGTGTTAGCCTCAATCAGTTTGGTCATCACACCACCCATGGTCTCGATACCCAGTGTCAGCGGGGTCACGTCGAGCAGGACGATATCACCTACACCACCCTCCTTGTTCAGGATAGCACCCTGAATAGAAGCACCTACGGCTACCACCTCGTCAGGGTTCACACCCTTTGAAGGCTCCTTACCGAAGTAGTTCTTCACGAGTTCCTGAACAGCAGGGATACGGCTTGAGCCACCTACGAGGATGACCTCATCGATATCTGAAGTGTTCAGTTTAGCATCAGCGATAGCCTTCTGGCAAGGAGCCAGACAAGCCTGGATCAGTCCGTGTGCCAGTTGCTCGAACTTCGCACGTGTCAGAGTCTTCACCAAGTGCTTGGGCACACCACCTACCGGCATGATATATGGCAGGTTGATCTCCGTAGACGTAGAACTTGACAACTCGATCTTCGCCTTCTCGGCAGCCTCCTTCAGACGCTGCATAGCCATCGGGTCAGCCTTCAGGTCAGCACCCTCGTCGTTCTTGAACTCCTCAACGAGCCAGTCGATGATTACCTGGTCGAAGTCGTCACCACCCAGGTGCGTATCACCATTGGTAGAGAGCACCTCGAAGACACCGCCACCAAACTCCAAGATAGAGATATCGAACGTACCACCACCGAGGTCAAAGACAGCGATCTTCATATCCTTGTTAGCCTTGTCGACACCATAGGCAAGAGCGGCTGCCGTAGGCTCGTTGACGATACGGCGCACGTTCAGACCAGCGATCTGTCCTGCCTCCTTGGTAGCCTGACGCTGAGAGTCAGAGAAGTAGGCTGGTACGGTGATGACAGCATCAGTGACCTCCTGTCCAAGGTAGTCCTCTGCGGTCTTCTTCATCTTCTGCAGCACCATAGCGGAAATCTCCTGTGGGGTGTACTTACGACCGTCGATGTCCACACGAGGATAGCCACCCTCGTTGACTACATTATAAGGTACGCGTGAGATCTCTTTCTCTGTCTGCTGCCAGTTCTCACCCATGAAACGCTTGATGCTGTACACCGTGTTCTTAGGGTTAGTAATCGCCTGACGCTTAGCAGGGTCGCCGATCTTACGCTCACCATTCTCCACGAAGCCCACTACAGAAGGTGTAGTACGCTTACCCTCGCTGTTAGCGATGACTACCGGCTCGTTGCCCTCGAAAACGGCAACGCAACTGTTAGTTGTTCCTAAGTCAATTCCAATAATTTTTCCCATAATCGTATTTTTTTATTTATTAATATGCATGAAATGTCACTGATTTTATAGCAAAGCACATGCCAAAAACAAAAAAATTCAATAAAAATGACTGATTGTCACGACATTTTGGCACAAGTATCAAAAATTATTTCTATCTTTGCAACGTATTACGTAATAACAAAGAACTGATATATCTATGAAAAAACTGATGATTATAGCAGGTCTGGTCCTTGCAGCAACCACTGCGACGGCTCAGAATGCTGACTCTTACATCGTCAAGACCAAAGGAGTCACTAAGACGGAAGCAAAGGCTGCCAAAGAGTCGTCTACTAAGAAGGAAGAGACTACTGGCACTGATTTCGTCAGCCAGAACTTCCCTTTCTACAGTCTGTGTGACTGGCAAGACGGTATGAGGTTCATGGTACTGCCAGAGAAATACGATCTGGTTGTCAACACGTTCCGTGACGCTGGTACTGGCAAGGAAGTGCCCAGTGGCAGACTGCGCCGTAAGATTATGGTATACAACAACCACACGGTAGGCGCCAACGGTCGTGCCAGAATGAACTTCACCTGCCAGGAAGACAACAAGAGATACTATTTCGAACTTCCCAACGGTGAGTTTGACGACTATTGCTACAGCAAGACGGGTGTTCCTACCCTTGCCTATCTGGGAGATGTGGACATTGCCCGTGAGAAACTGATGGGACAGTCGCTGGTGACACGTACTACCGACTACCGTGTAGACACCGACTACGAGAGCGACAGTTACGAGGAGGTGAAGGTCGAGAAGAACATGGAGGTGAAGGTCGTTGCCGTGGGTGTGGGCACTCGCTCCTTCCCAGTGAAGATTATCGTTGCCGACAAGAAAGGCAATGAGTTCTACCAGAATGTCGCCATCAGCAAGACCAACTGCGGCATGCGTGACGACGAGTTTATCGTGGATAACCTGAAGTTCACGTTCTACGGCTCCTTCGACCTGATGTCAGGAGAGACCCAAGTTTCAAGCGACTATGCGCAGTATATGGGTAAGACCATCTACACGAAATATGCCACCAGCATGACTACCAAGGGTGGTGGTAAGGACAACCGTGTCGTGAAAGTGCCTAAGTTGATGGCTTTCCGCATCGACGGCATGGCACCCATACATAACAGCAACTATGTCACTTTGACACTGACAGAGACAGAGACGGGACGTATCTACTCGAAGGATGTCACCTTCACCAACACCAGTGTGGTAGGCGATATCGACGGACAGAAAGAGGACTACTTCGGCTACCTGTTCGGCTTCGGAGAGGGTAAGTTGAGGAACACCTCCGCCGCCACCCGTACCATGATTCGTGAGGGACGTGTCGGAATGGGCATGACAGAGGAAGAGGTAGAGATGGCAGTCGGTGAGCCTGACAGTAAGGCAGACATCAACGACGGACGCTACGAGTGGACCTACAAGCGCACCAAGAGTTGGCTGATCGTACAGTTCAGCAAGAGCGGTAAGGTAGTAGGTATCCGAACCCCACGCAGAAATACCAACAGTAAATAAAGGCAACAAAAAAGCGGAGATTTGAAAGTCTCCGCTTTTTTATCGGCAATTCCTAATTATGCCTTATCGGCAATAGCCTGCATGATCTTAGCCTCCAGTTCCTCGCACAGTTCGGGATTATCCTTCAGCAACTGCTTGGTACCGTCACGACCCTGAGCCAGTTTGGCACCCTCGTAAGAGAACCATGAGCCGCTCTTCTGGATGATGCCGTGCTCCACGCCGAGGTCTACAATCTCACCAATCTTAGAGATGCCCTCACCGAAAGTGATCTCAAACTCTGCCTTACGGAAAGGAGGAGCCACCTTGTTTTTCACCACCTTGACACGCACCTGGTTGCCGATCACTTGATCGCCATCCTTGATAGCGGTCACACGACGGATGTCCAGACGCACAGAGGCATAGAACTTCAGGGCATTACCACCCGTCGTTGTCTCTGGGTTGCCAAACATCACACCAATCTTCTCACGCAACTGGTTGATGAAGATGCAGGTGGTGTTCGTCTTGGAGATCGTCGCCGTCAACTTACGCAACGCCTGACTCATCAAGCGGGCATGCAGACCGACAGCCGAGTCGCCCATATCACCCTCTATCTCCTTCTTAGGAGTCAGTGCGGCAACAGAGTCGACGACCAGGATATCAATAGCACTGGAGCGTATCAACTGGTCGGCTATCTCCAGAGCCTGCTCTCCGTTATCGGGCTGTGAGATATACAGGTTCTCGATATCCACACCCAATTTCTGGGCATAGAAACGGTCGAAGGCATGCTCAGCGTCGATGAATGCGGCGATGCCACCTGCCTTCTGAGCCTCAGCGATGGCATGGATGGCAAGTGTCGTCTTACCAGATGACTCAGGACCATAGATCTCAATGATACGTCCTTTGGGATATCCTCCCACTCCCAGTGCGGCATTCAGTCCGATACTTCCTGTGGGGATTACCTCCACATTCTCCGTCTGCTCGTCACCCATTCGCATGATGCTGCCTTTACCGAAGTCTTTCTCTATCTTCGACATGGCGGCTTGCAGTGCTTTCATCTTCTCCTGCTGAGGGCTCATGGCTGCGCCCTCTTCCAATTCTTTTTTTGCCATAGTTGTTTAAATTTTATTTTTTCGATATAACGATATAACGAGATTGCGATATAACGAGGTTCGAATTAAAGTTCGAGGTCGCCATCGTGGATCTCGTGCCAAGGAAGTCCCTGCTTGTTGAGTTGCTCCATGAAGGGATCGGGGTCGAACTCCTCGACATTATGCACACCAGGTTTCTTCCAGATGCCCTTGCAGAACATCATGGCACCAATCATCGCCGGTACGCCAGTGGTATAACTAACGCCCTGCATGCCCGTCTCCTCATAGGCGGCACGGTGCGAGCAGTTGTTATAGACATAATAGGTATGCTCCTTGCCATCCTTACCGACACCACGGATGCGACAACCGATAGAGGTCTCGCCCTCGTAGTTCTCACCCAGATCCTGCGGGTTAGGCAATACCGCCTTGAGGAACTGTAGCGGCACAATCTTCACCTTCACCGTACCACTGCCATCTGCTAACGGAGCCTCATACTCCACCTCGTCAATACGACTCATACCGATGTTCTGAATCACCTCCAAGTGCTTCAGATACTGCTGTCCGAAAGTCATCCAGAAGCGGGCACGCTTGATGGTCGGATAGTTGATGACAAGACTCTCTATCTCCTCGTGGTGAAGCAAGTAACTGTCACGTGGTCCGATATTCGGATAGGTCAGGTCCTTGTGGATCTCCAACGGCTCCGTCTCCACCCATTTCCCGTTCTCCCAGTAGAGTCCCTTCTGGGTAATCTCACGGATATTGATCTCCGGGTTGAAATTGGTGGCGAAAGCCTTGTGGTGGTCGCCTGCGTTACAGTCGACAATGTCCAGATACTCTATCGCATCGAAATGGTGCTTTGCCGCATAGGCGGTATAGATGCTTGTCACACCAGGGTCGAAGCCGCAGCCAAGGATTGCCGTCAGTCCTGCCTTCTCAAACTTCTCACGATATGCCCACTGCCATGAATACTCGAAATGCGCCTCATCCTTCGGCTCATAGTTTGCCGTGTCGAGATAACTGCACCCACAGGCAAGACAAGCCTCCATGATGGTCAGGTCCTGATACGGCAGGGCGAGGTTGATGACCAGTTCTGGCTTATAACTGTTGAACAAGGTCTTCAACTGCTCCACATCATCCGCATCCACCTGCGCCGTCTGGATGGGCAGGGTATACCCTTTCTGATGGATAGCCTCCACGATAGCGTCACATTTCGCCTTGCGACGAGAGGCAATCATGAACTCTGTAAACACATCCGCATTCTGAGCAATCTTAAATGCTGCTACGGTAGCGACGCCACCAGCGCCGATCATCAATACTCTTGCCATAATATTCTTTAGTTTTGTAATTTATCTTTTATCTCATCCCCACTGATGCCCATCGCCACCATCAGGGAATAACCCAGGATTTGCTGCTGGAAGCGACCGCCAGGCATTGGCTGCATGGCAAACAGGGTAATCTGCTTTTCGTCATCCTCCAGACGGTTGAGCAACGCGCGTACCTTATTATATAATGGCGCATTCTCCACATTGGGAATTACCATCACCCGTTTCACCTCTTTCTGGGTGGTAATCAGGTGAAGGGCATCTACATAGAAGTCATCAAAGTCGACAATCTCCTCTTCGATAGGATAGGCATCGAAGATGAACTCTCCGATATGGTCTTTGAAAGCCCTGTCTTTCAACTCATCGGCAAAGTCAGACGGCTCTATGTTCTCCAACTGCAACTTGTCCTTCGAGTGGATAAGCACCACTTGCGTCTCGTTCTTACCAGGAGTAAGTCCTCCGTCAAGTGCCACACAGTCTACCCACAGCGACATATCCACAGGGGGAATAGGTCTGCCTAACATGCGTTCAAAATTAACAATCAGGTTAAACGCAACACTGTCAACATAGTCTGCGTCAACAAGTATCACGTTTTCCTTCCATTTCCCCTGATTCTGTACTTCCTTTGTCATAGGGTACAAAGGTACGAATAAGTGAGAAGAAAAAACAACTTTTACGGGTAAAAAGTGTTAAAGGGTTATTTCCCCCGAACCCAAACAGCGGTGATGCGCCTCGTCATAGAGCACACAGAATTGTCCTGGCGCCACCCCATGAATAGGCACTTCGGAGTTCACCTTAAAGGTACCGTCATCTTGCGCCTGCAACTTTGCATGAAGGAACTCGGGCGTATGACGAATCTTGAAAGTGACTGTCGGATAAGAGAGAAGGGAACCGCCATCAGGTATCAGACCATGGAAGTCCTTGAACAAGAACTCCTGCTTATAGGCTGTCTGCGGGTCGTAGCCCTTGCTGACATACAGGATGTTTTGCCGCATGTCCTTCTTCACCACGAACCATGGTCCTCCACCGAAGCCTAAGCCATGACGCTGCCCGATGGTATGGAACCATAGTCCCTTATGCTGCCCTATCCGCTTTCCAGTTTCGAGTTCAAGCACGTCACCAGGCTGCTCACCCAAGAAACGACGGATATAGTCGTTATAGTTGATCTTCCCCAAGAAACAGATGCCCTGCGAGTCCTTACGCTTGGCATTCACCAAATGCTCCCGCTCCGCGATCTCGCGTACCTCCTCTTTCATCATGTGTCCGATGGGGAAGAGTGCCTTCTGGAGTTGCCAGTCGTATATCTGGGCAAGGAAGTCGGTCTGGTCCTTCACGGGGTCAGGACTGGTGCAGAGCCACTTACCGCCTTGCTCGTCTCTTTCCGTCTGGGCATAATGTCCTGTGGCAATGAGGTCGTAGTCATGCCCACGCTTCTCGTCAAAGGCTCCAAACTTAATCAGGCGGTTACACATCACATCGGGATTGGGCGTGAGCCCAACACGCACCTTATCCATCGTATAGGCGGTCACTTGGTCCCAATACTCCCTATGGCAGTCGACAACCTCCAACTTACAGCCATACTTATGGCTGACGGCGGTTGCCATCTCCAAGTCCTCCTCCGAGGAGCAGTCCCACTCCTCGTCTTGGTCTGGTCCAATCTTGATATAGAAACAATCGGGATGCAAGCCCTGTCGCACCAACTCATAGAGCACCACAGAACTATCAACACCACCCGAAAGCAGCACGGCGATACGCTGATTTTGAAGATTCATGGGTGCAAAGGTAATTAAAAAAACTTAAAATCGCAACAAATCCATTGCCATTTCAAAATTAGTAATTACTTTTGTGATATCAAAATGATATCAATTTAATTTATACGTTATGGAAACAAAAGAGTTTAAGTTCAAAGGTTCCGTACTAAATGGGTTCTTGATGCTATTTGTCGTATTAGCCCTATTGGTCATATCGATTGTAGGCATTGTCTTTGCCATTATCCATCTTGACAGTAGCGATGGAGCCCAAGGCGGTTGGCTATTGGGAGGGAGTATCTTGCTGTTAGTGGTAGACATCATCTGCATGTGCAGTTTTCTGCAGTTAGAGCCCAACGAGGCTCGTGTCATCACCTGGTTTGGTAAATATGCAGGCACATTCAGCGATACTGGTTTCTACTGGATCAACCCGTTCTACGGCACCAAGAAAGTGAGCCTACGTGCTCGAAATCTGGATGCTGAGCCCATCAAGGTGAATGACAAGACAGGCAATCCCATTATGATCGGGCTAGTGTTAGTCTGGAAGTTGAAAGACACCTATAAGGCTTTGTTTGAGGTGGACACCCAGACGATGGCTTCAGCCCCCAACACCGTGGGCTCTGACACAAAGGGTCTGATGAACGCATTGGAACGTTTCGTGCGTGTACAAGGTGATGCTGCCCTCCGCCAGGTGGCTGGTCAGTATGCCTACGACAATGACAACGAAGAGCCTACGCTACGCTCCAACGCTGACGAGATCAACGAGCAGTTGGAACAGAAATTAGACGAACGCTTGGCATTAGCAGGCATTGAAGTAGTTGAGGCACGTATCAACTATCTTGCCTACGCTCCCGAGATTGCTGCCGTCATGTTACGCCGTCAGCAAGCGGATGCGATTATACAGGCGCGTGAGAAAATTGTAGAGGGTGCCGTTTCGATGGTTAAAATGGCTCTTGACAAACTCTCCACAGAAGAAATCGTCGAACTTGATGATGACAAGAAGGCAGCAATGGTAAGCAATCTGCTCGTGGTACTCTGTGGTGACGATAATGCTCAACCCGTTGTGAACACTGGAACGTTGAACCATTAAAAAGTAAAAAGGTAAAAAAGTAAAAAGGTAAAAAAGGGTTAGAATGGCAGAAAAGAGTACCAAGAGTTTTATCCTGCGCGTCGATGCTGACACCATGAATGCGATAGAGGCTTGGGCTGCGGACGAGTTTCGCAGCACCAACGGTCAGTTGCAGTGGATTATCACCGAGGCACTGCGCAAGGCTAAGCGTCTGCCTAAAAAGAAGAAAGAATACTAAATGAGTCTCTATAAGTTTACAAAATATCTTAGTTACGCGGGCGGTCTTTTGTTTCTTCTCTATCTGATAGTCAGTATTGTAGTCTATCACACCAAAGAAGGATTCAAGGAGAGCGATGGACTAGGCTATCTGATGTATATATCAGTGGGAATGATGTTGCCCGATATGTGTTACGAACTATGGCATTTCAAGACCTTCAAGGCGGAGAACAAGAACAGGCTCATCTCCTGGGGCTTGCTGGCTGCCATGGTGATACTATCACTTATATTCACATAATTTTTCAAAATATGATAGAACTGAAAAACGAGATGCTGACCATCAAGGTGGCAGAGAAAGGAGCGGAACTCCAGAGTATACAAGACGAGAGCGGTAGAGAGTATCTGTGGCAGGCAGACCCGAAGTTCTGGGGTCGCCACTCCCCCATCCTCTTCCCTATTGTATGTAGTGTAAACGACGAGACGTATGTGGTGGACGGCAAGGAATACCACCTGCCCCGCCATGGTTTTGCCCGTGACTGTGACTTCACCCTGATCTCACAGACACCAGAGAAAGTAACCTTCGCCCTCCATGAGTCGGAGGACACCCTCAAGGTATATCCTTATCACTTCAACCTCGCCATCACCTATCGACTGGAGGGCAACAGGATCCATGTCATCTGGCATGTGGAGAACACCGACACGCAGGAGATCCACTTCCAGATTGGCGGACACCCTGCCTTTAACATCCCTGGCGGTAAGACCGAGGGTATCATCAAACTTGACAACGAGGAGCCACTGGACGGACTGAGAAGTTATGCTGACGGTTCACACGACATGGTGGATGTCCCTGTGGAGGCTGACATGGGTATCATCGAGTTCAACAACAAATTCTGGCGTAACGACAGCGTGAAGATCCATAAGAGCCAAACCCGTCGTGCGATGCTGATGGACACCAATGGCGAGCCTGCCGTGACGGTCGACTACAAGACACCTGTCTGTGCTTTCTGGAGTCCATTCGACAAACATGCCCCCTTCGTATGTATCGAGCCGTGGTACGGCATTGGTGACCCACGAGGCTGGAAGGGCGAGTTCAAAGACAAGCCATTGATGAATCACCTGCAGCCAGGTGCCTCGTTCATGAGCAAGTATACGATTACGATTGGATAAAAAGAATATCGCGAGACTCAAAAAGCCTCGCGATATTTGTTCTCGTCCTTATCCTCCAACATGGAGAGATACGACTGATAACGGCTCTGCGCGATGTAATGGTCCTCCACCGCCTTGAGCACCGCACAACCTGGCTCATGGGTATGGCTGCAATCGGAGAAGCGACACTGTTTGGAGAACTCAAAGATCTCCTTGAAATAACTCGTCAGTTCCTCGCGCTCCATATCAAAGGTGCCAAAGCCCTTGATGCCCGGGGTGTCGATGAGCCAGCCGTCACCTAACGGAATCATCTCCGAGAAGGTGGTGGTATGCATCCCCGTATGGTGGGCATCACTAATCTCCGCCGTCCGCAGGTTGGCATGGGGTAATATACAGTTTATCAAGGTCGACTTCCCCACACCACTATTGCCACTCAATAGGGATATCTTCCCTACCAGTCGCTCTTTCAGCGCGTCAACACCCTTCCCGTCAAGCGCGGAGATGGCATGACACTCATAGCCTATCGTCTCATAGAGGTTCATCATCATCTCCTGATAATGACGCTCCGCCTCATCAAGCAAGTCGGTCTTGTTGAAGAGGAGGATGACGGGCACACGATAAGCCTCTGCAGAGGCAAGAAAACGATCGATAAACGTCGTAGAAGTCTCGGGCTTGACCACCGTTACCACCAAGAGCGCCTGATCGACATTCGCCGCTATGATATGACTCTGTTTGGAAAGGTTAATGCTCTTGCGGATGATGTAGTTACGACGGTCCTCTATCTCGGTGATCCAGAGTCCCTCCTGACCTCCCCCTGTTGAGGGGGAAGAAACAACCACCCTATCGCCCACAGCCACAGGATTAGTAGAGCGTATTCCTTTGATGCGGAAATTGCCCTTTATCTTACAATCGACAGTTGATCCATCGTCCGTCAGAACGGTGTACCAACTGCCAGTATTCTTAATGACGAGTCCTTTCACAGGTTACACCGTCATGATTTCCTTGTTCTTTGCCTCCATCAACTCATCAAGTTTCTTGATGAACTTGTCGTGAATCTTCTGCAACTCGAGTTCGGCATCCTTCTCGTTGTCCTCAGAAAGACCATCCTTGATAGCCTTCTTCAACTTGTCCTTGATGTCGCCACGTACGTTGCGTACCTCCACCTTTGCCTTCTCCGCAATCTTGTTGCACTGCTTCACCAAGTCACGACGACGCTCCTCGGTAGGCTGAGGAATTCCCAAGCGGATGATCTCACCGTTGTTTTCTGGTGTGATACCCACATCAGAATCCATGATCGCCTTCTCGATGTCACGGATCTGCTTCTTGTCCCAAGGCTTGATGGCGATGGTACGGGCATCGGGAGTTGAGATGTTGGCAACTTGGTTCAAAGGCACCTTTGAACCGTAAGACTCTACACGAACGCCATCGAGGATGGCTACGTTGGCACGACCTGCACGAACACGGCTCAGTTCTTCTTCCAAGAACATCGCTGCCATCTCCATACGCTCTTCAGCCGAGGCTAATGTTTGTTTTACGTCTATCATATTCTTATAAATTGATTGTTCTTCCGACAAAGATAGTGTAAAATTTTGAATAGACAAAGAGAATTCAAATAAATTTGCACCCTAGGCAATGACAATTTCTTAATTGTTATTAAATTATTACTGATGGGAGGCATTGGAATGCGGTTTTGAGGAAGATGGAGTGGCTACCCCCTTGCATAGAAAAAATCTTTTGCGTACCTTTGCATCATGTTCAGAACATCAGTGTTCTTTGTTTTTGATGCCTTCCATCACGTGTTAGTACGCCTCCACCGCAAGACTATCATACCTCCGATTGAGGAGCGGGCAGTCTCCGATGGCTGATGGGAGACTCTTGTATCAATGATGGAAGGCTCTTGTCTTCACTATCGGAGGCTTTAATGACGGGAAACGTCCTGACGCACATGAAAAAAATCATCGAACTCACGTTAAAAATGGATGCAACATTATGGAAAATTGGGTAAAATTCCGTAACTTTGCAAATTAATTTGCGATATGGACTATCTGCCAAAAGACCCCGCAATACTGGTTTGTTCAGACCTATCGGCTACAATCTATGATTATGAAAGACTTCTCGCTCTTATATATTGCCCTTATCTACCTCGCTGCGCCGCTCTTCCTATGCTCATGTAAGACTAAACAGCAACTGACGAACGAAGCAAGAGTAGAGGGCAAGTTTACTTGCACTATGCCTTGCAAGGAGGAAGAAGACGAACGTCAAATAGAAACGCCAATGCCAATCCAGCATGAGTACACTCCAGAACACTCCCCACTACGGACGATTACTTGACAACGTGTAACATAAGCACTTTTTCATAATGTCATATGTCTCATTTCATGTCCTCCCCAATGGCTATCATTGGCATACTGAAAGCCAACAGAAACATATAGGGCTTCACCGTCAGGATTCTCTTTATCAACTAATAGTCCAATACGGGGTAGTCTCATCTTATTAGCACGTTCTTTTGTTGCCCTAATCAGACGGCTTGCAATACCCAGTCTGCGATATTCAGGTAAGACGGCCAGGGAATCCAGATACAGTTCTCCAACTTGTGTCTCGTCATCCATGCCTGAGTGATCCTTACCGATATAGACTTTTGCAGCCTCAATAAATGCTTGGCGTAGTTGATGAAGTTTACCCCCATCATAGCATACAGAGATACCTACCACTCTTTCTCCATCGATAGCAACCAGAGTATTCTTGTAACTGTATTGTGAATCCTCTCGCTCCACTAACAGGGTCATCATCCTATGAAAGTCCGCCAATCCGTAGCCCGCTCCACAAAAATGCAGACAGCAATCATCCGTCATTGCCATCATAATCAAACTAGCGATTTCCGCTGCCTGCCCTTCTATTGCATTCTTTATCTCAATCATTACGTTCCTCTAAATCATCTGACCACCAAAACTTTTTTAGTTCGTTGTGCGTTTAATCCGTTACCACTTCATTGAAATGCTCCTTGCCCCAAGCTATCAACGCCATGATGGCTGGCATCAGCGACTTGCCCGTGTCGGTCAGAGAATACTCCACACGGGGAGGTACTTCGGGATAAACCTCACGATGCACCAAATGACTTTGCTCTAAATTCTTCAGCGTCTGCGAGAGCATCTTTTGGGAACAGTCCGTCATCAGACGGCGGATCTCATTGAAGCGAAGAATGCCTGACTCACTCCTGTGAAGCATAAAGAGTACCAACATCGACCACTTGTCGCCAAAGCGACTAATCACATTTCTGATAGGACAAGCCAAATACTCTGCCTTAATATCTGCCATAACCTTACTCATATTACGTTTACACTGCAAAAGTACCCAAAAGTTACCGAATTACCAAATTACACTAAGTTAATCAAAGTTAATGCTGTTTCCAACAAAACCCGATAACATCCCAATTCCTACTTTTTGGTAACTATGGCACCAAAAAGTGCCTTCTTGCACGGATGAGAATTTCGCCGTACCTTTGCGGTCGAAATCAAGAACAAACAGTAATAATTTAAACAAATAAGAATTATGAAACAGATTGAGACAATTGCAACAGGTAAGAACTTTAGCGCAGTAAGCGTAGGTAAGGTAAATGAAATCATTGAGCACGAGTTGCCGATGGGACCGAACGTAACCATTCAGGGTAAGGTGTTCGTAGGACAGGCTGTTGGTGCTACGGGTAGTGAACTCTCGTTCCAGACACTCGTTCCTGGTCAAGACAGCGGTTTTCTTCACACTCACAAGACCCACGAGGAACTTTACATCATCTTGAAAGGCGAGGGGCAATATCAGGTGGATGGTGAGATCTTTCCCGTTAGCGAGGGCACCATTATCCGTGTCGCTCCCAACGGCAAGCGTGCGCTGAAGAACACAGGCAGCGAGAACCTAACGATGCTCTGCATCCAGTATAAGGCAAACGCCTTCACTGAGGCTGACAGTCCCATGACCGACGGCAACATCCTTCAGGATGAACTGAAGTGGTAGGAGAATGGACAGGATTGAACAGTTACATCAACTGATTACTGATGCCGACTACGTGCTGGTTGGTGCTGGTGCAGGTCTTTCTGCTGCGGCAGGACTCGACTATGCCGGTGAGGATTTCCGACATGAGTTCCATGAGTGGATCAACCGCTACGACATGACCGACCTCTATTCTGCATCGTTCTATCCTTTCAAGACCAAAGAAGAACTGTGGGCTTGCTGGGCAAAGCACATCTGGTTTGCCCGCTATCGCCCAGAGGCTCTGCCGCTCTATCGTCAGTTGTTCGATGTGGTAAGGGAGAAGAATTACTTCGTCATCACCACCAACGTAGATGGACAGTTTGAAAAGGCAGGTTTCGACACGAGCCGCATATTCGCCACGCAGGGCGACTACGCTTACTTCCAGCCCGCCTCTGGTTCTCCCAAAGTACTGTATCATAACCAGAATTGGGTGAACCAAGTGCTGCCACTCATCCGTGATTGCCGCATCCCCACAGAACTGATTCCTCATACGCCCGATGGCAAACCTGTATCAATGAACCTCCGCTGTGATGATACCTTTGTTGAGGATGAACATTGGCACCAGCAGGCTCGCCGCTATCAGGAATTTGTCGAGCAGGCAAGCACTAAGCGTCTGCTACTTCTGGAATTAGGCGTAGGCTTCAACACTCCCGTCATCATCCGCTTCCCCTTCGAGCGCATGGCGGCACAGTTTCCACAAACCACCCTCGTCCGCTTCAACCGCGACTATCCGCAGTTGACGACAGAGGGTGTGAAGTGCTTCATTCCCTTCACGGAGGAAATGCGATTCTCATAAATAATCCCAAAACTTCTGCCATGCCCATCGCTGTGTGGCAGAATTTTTGTAATTTTGCGGCATAAAAAAACGGACTATAGATAAATGAGAAAAATATTTTTCAGTATCGCAACAGCCTGCTTGATGCTCACGGCTTGCGGACATCAGCAACAGAAAGAAACAAACATGGAATTTATTGATAACGTGAAAGTGGCCCTCGCAGATAGTGGGCGTGTAGATTTGAACTGTCTTCAATGGACGAGAGAGCCAGGTGGATTTGAGATGAAGGGTGACACCATCCTCATCACCACCGCGCCCCATACCGACCTTTGGCAGCGCACGTACTATCATTTCCAAAACGACAATGCCCCTGTGTTGCAGATGAAGACGCGCGAAAAATTCTTCAGTTTCGTGGTGAAGACCGACTTCACGCAGAGCCATCAGCGTTTTGACCAGTGCGGCATTGTGATGTACCTGGACAGCGAGAACTGGCTGAAAGGCTCCGTGGAGTATGAGAACGACGAGTTCCAGCACCTGGGCAGCGTAGCCACCAACAAAGGCTATTCCGACTGGGCCACAACAGCCATCCCTGCTGATGTGAAGACTATGTGGTATCGTTTCTCTCGCCGAGAGGATGACTACTGCATCGAGTGCTCCACAGATGGAAAAAACTTCAGCCAAATGCGCATCTGCCACATGTATGCCGCTGCCGACGAGATCAGTTTTGGTATCTATGCCTGCTCACCCGAAGAGTCATCCTTCACGGCAATCTTCTCCGACATGAAGATTACCGAATGTGCATGGAAGGCTCACGATGGTCAGCAACCTGACAAAGAATAACAACAGAAAATGACCATCACCTACATCTTTCATAGCGGCTTTGTGCTTGAAACAGAAAAGTCCATTCTGATATTCGACTACTGGCTGGATCCAAGTGCTGCCGTGCCCTCGTTCCTGAAGAAGGGAAAGCCAGTCTATGTGTTCTCCAGCCACTTCCACGAAGACCACTTTAACAGGGAAATCTTCGAGTGGAGGAAACAACATAATGGCATTACCTACATCCTCTCCAAAGACATTTATAAGCATCGCAGAGCCAACAAGGATGATGCAGACGTTTGGCTTGCCAAAGGTGGCACATGGTCTGATGGGACTATCTCGGTATGGGCATTAGGCAGCACAGACAGCGGTGTTTCATGGATAGTAGAGACTGAGGGTAAACGAATTTTCCATGCAGGCGACCTGAACAACTGGTATGCCAGATTCTTGCCTTGCAAGCGTTCAAAGAACGATTACCTGTCAGAAGCCGTGCCTGGTCAAACTATCTATAGCGAAGAATTCGACGAGGAAATAGACCCGATAGCCCACGAGAAGCAGTACTTGGGCGAGTTGAAGGACATCCGCAAGATTTCCGACTGTTTCGACTTGGTAATGTTCCCGATAGACGGTCGTATTGGAAATGGCTATACCCTTGGTGGCCGACAATTCATCGAGCGTTTCAAGGTGGGTCTCTTTGTTCCCATGCATTTTGTTGCCAGTGGTTTTGAGTCCGCGTGGCGCATGAAGGAATTTACAGACGAAAAGGACATTCCTTTCTGGGAAATCAGCAGAGAAGGCGAAACGATAACGATTGGATAGTAAAAACTTCTGCCAAATCCATCGTGGTGTAGTAGATTTTTTATACCTTTGCACTCGCAATGTACAATAAGAAATATGAAGACAACCAAGATGATGCTGGCCTTCGTGGCAGCAATGTTGGCAGCCGTTTCGTGCGGTTCGAAGAAAGAGGCACGATACAGGAGCGTGAGGTAAAGTAGTTCTATACCTAAAAATATGAGAAAAGCAAGCAGAGAAATGGATGCCACCTTCGCATTGGAGGTGTTGGATAAGGCACCGTATATAACCGTCAGTTTTACACGACCAGACGGTAGTCCCTACGGAGTACCTTTGTCGTTGGCTCGCACAGACGATAAGACATTTTACTTTCATTGTGCCTTGGAGGGTGACAAGTTGGACTGCATAGCAGTTAATCCGATTGTGGCATTATCAGCAGTCACCAAATGCGCCCCTACCGTTGGCCCGAAGGATGGCAGTTTTACACTCCAGTATAAATCAGCAATGGCAGTTGGCAAGGCAGAGGTGGTATCAGATATAGACGAGAAGATAGAGGCTCTTCGTGCTATTAGCCAGCGGTTCCTCCCACATCACATGGATGCCTTCGACGATGCGATAGCGCGTAGTCTGGAGAGAACGGCAGTCGTTAAGATAACCCTGACTGCACCTCCCACAGGTAAGCGCAAGCAGTACGACAAGCAGGGTGAGGAGATGAAAGGACGGAACAGCGAGAGCAGAGCCAAGCGTGCTTGATTTATGCCGAGTCGTGACGAGACTCAACAATAGTTAAATATCAGGTGCAAATTTACAAAAACTGCCGCAAAATCACTAACTTTGCTCCATAATTGCAACATAGTTTAAGAGAACAAGCATGATTGAAATAAAGAAATATAAGGAAACGGATACTATTGAGGCAAGGGAAATTTGGAATGCCGTTGTTCGCGAGGGCATTGCCTTCCCGCAGGATGAAGAGTTGACGGAGGCTTCTGCTGACGGATTTTTCAGCAGTCAGTTATATACGGGCATTGCTGTGGATAGTGAGACAAATGAGATTGTCGGACTTTATATCCTCCATCCCAACAATGTGGGGCGATGTGGTCACATCTGCAATACGAGTTATGCCGTCAAGGAAGGCAAACGAGGTCTCCATATTGGAGAGCAATTAGTGAAGGACTCGCTGAAGACTGGAGCCGAACTGGGTTTCCGCATCCTTCAGTTTAATGCTGTAGTGGCTACGAATACCCACGCTCTGCACCTGTATGAACGTCTGGGCTTCACCCAACTCGGCGTTATCCCTCATGGGTTCCGCATGAAAGACGGGCACTACGAGGATATTATTCCACACTATATAGAACTGCTTTAATTGATGGATTATATGGAGAATTTTGAAGATATATTGAGAAATGACTTGCACCAGTTTCTGCTTTCAATGAAAGAGGTGGATGAGCGGTTATCGGAGTGTCCTGACGTAGAAGAAAGATGGGAGTCTATCGCCAAGGCATACATCCCTGACGGCATCCGTGAGTTTCAGGATTTCCCATCTGCCTCGCTGGGCTGGATGATGTACATCGGAATGGCTGTGGCAAAGATGTGGGACACGGAATGGGAGATTTATTCTAAGATTGAAGACCTCTACGCTTATATGCGCGATAAGCGAGGCTATGACCAGTTGGATGAGTATATCCGTGAAGAAATCTTGCTGCTGCAAGGCATCGACTACACGGTTCTGGAGAAGGTGACTGGCGAATGTGCCTCCCGTGTCTATAATGCCCTGATGCACCAGCATATCGAGCCAGGCACCAAGGAGGCTTTCGATGCCTATGTTGCCTGTCTGCATCAGCTCTACCTCTTTGGAGCATCTATGCAACTGAAACGCATGGGTTATCACATGACGAAGATGTAATAACAGATAAATCGGAATTTATGGATAAGATAAAGATTCATGTATTGCGTACGGGTGAGGTCAGAGTCTCTCCCTACCTGCCTTTTGGTGGCGACGATTGCAGTATTATCAAGGCATCGGGACTGACCACACCGAAAAAGGACTGGATATGGTTGCCGGTGTTCTCCTATCTGATAGAGCATCCGAAGGGGAGGATTCTGTTTGATACAGGTTGGCACCGCGACATGTCACCCGATGGGGTCTATGACAAGAAGGCTCAGATAAGGTCGCTGGGGTCGTGGCTGCTCTATAACATCAATCAGGGAAGGATAGCCAAGGGCGAGGCCATCAATGAGCATCTTTCATCTATGGGTATCAAGCCGTCGGACATTGACTATGTGCTTCTTTCACATCTGGACTGCGACCATGCTAACGGTCTGAGTCAGGTGGCCGAGACAAAGCATATTCTCGTTTCCAAGGCTGAAATGGAAGGAACCAAACGACTCAGTTTCCAGATTAAGATTCGCTTTCAGAAACGTTGGTGGCAGGGCGTAAACCTACAGACTTTTGACTGGAACGGCACGGAAGGTCCTGTTGGCAAGTCGTACGATGTACTTGGGGATGGTAGTCTGGTGATGATAAATATACCAGGTCATAGTGAGGGGCTTTGCGCTTTGAAAATCAAAAATGCGGAAGAAAAGTATGTACTACTATTTGCCGATGGCGGTTATGCAACTAAGTCCTGGAGTGAAATGATAACTTCTGGAATCACACTTGACAAAAGCTTACAGCGTAAGTCCCTACAATGGATTCGTGAACAGAGTATGAATCCAGACTGCATAGAATCATTAGCAACTCACGATACAGATGTAAAGCCACATGTAATTGAGCTTTAAATTCCAATTTA
>JAFTGH010000035.1 GCA_017458005.1 Prevotella sp.
ATAATATATATAATAATATATTTATACAATAAATATGCGGTCAGATTCCCGTTTTCTCATTTTACTAAACTGTAAGTGTAAGACTGTAAGATTTTGGGGGAGAGACTCCGATAATCGGAGTGAGTGATTAAGATAGTCTTAGTGGGGGTACTCCGATAATCTTAGCAGGGGTATTAGGATTATCAGAGCAGGGAACTAAGATTATCGGAGCAAGTGACTAAGATAGTCTTAGTAAAATCGGGTAGAGGGCAAATGTTAAAACGGACATTTTCGCTTTCGAAACGCGAAAATTTTGGGTGCTGATTTCATGGTCACCTCGCAAAATAGTTGTAACTTTGCAACACAATGAGAATGCATCCCTTACATATCGACATCCCGAAGCCAGAGAGGTTTACCTATCCTTTCTACTATGAGCCGCACCCTCTATGCCAGTTGGCGGCAAAGGAGGTGCAGGGGTATATTGATAGCCATGCGGACATCAAAGAGGATGCCGATCGTGGGAAAATGTTTGGAGTTCTCATCGTCACCCCTTCAACCCCATTAAGCCCATCAGCCCCATGTTATTTCCTTGCCGCCTATAGTGGTTTGCTGGCAGGCAGGAACGACTGGGACTATTTCGTGCCTCCAGTCTTTGACGCGCAACAGCCTGACGGTCATTTCAAACAAGAGGAGCATGCTATCTCCGCCATGACGGACGAGGAGCAAAAGGAGGCTCGCAAGCAACGCTCACAGGAGTTGCAGTTGTGGCTTTTCCATCAGTATCAGTTATTGAATGCGCAAGGTGAGACAAAGGACTTGGTTGACATCTGGCAGGACTATCACAAGGAGAAGGTGCGCCGTAAGTTCCCCCTGCCTCCTGGTGGGACAGGCGACTGCTGCGCTCCGAAACTCCTGCAATATGCCTATCAGCAGGGACTGAAACCGATATGCATGGCGGAGTTCTGGTGGGGAGCCTCCCCTCGTCAGGAGATACGCCATCATCTGCAATATTACCCTGCCTGTCGTGGAAAATGCAAACCGATTCTCACATGGATGCTACAGGGATTGGAGGTCGACCCGGACCCAGAGACGTTGGGCTTCCCCCATCTGGCGATAGAGACGGTTTATGAGGATGAGGCTCTACTGGTCGTCAACAAGCCGTCAGGACTATTGAGCACACCAGGGCGCATCGAGCAGTATTCCGTCGAGCGGGTCATGCAACAGCGCTACCCCGAAAGTCATGTTGCCCATCGGTTGGATATGTGGACCTCGGGGCTGTTGATAGTAGCGAAGAACCTCACGGTCTATCATTCCCTGCAGCAGCAGTTTCTCAAGCATCAGGTGCGGAAACGCTATATCGCTGTGCTGGAAGCCTCCCCTAAGCAGGGGAGGTTGGAGGGGTCTGGTACCATCTCTCTTCCTCTTCGCCCTGACCCAGTGAATCGCCCTTGTCAAGTTGTGGATTATGAGCATGGCAAATGTGCTGTTACGGATTATGAGTTCCTGAGTGAGGATATTGTCGCTCTCTATCCCCAGACAGGGCGTACCCACCAGTTGCGCATCCATTGTGCTCATCCGGAGGGGCTTGGTCGTCCTATCAAGGGTGATGAACTTTACGGGACGAAAAGCGACCGACTTTATCTTCATGCGGAGCAGATATGGTTTCACCATCCGGTGAGTGGTGAACCCATGCACTTTGTTTTGCCATTTCAATATGGCAATACTACCCTCTTTAATAATAAATAAGGTTAAAGGGAACCGAAAATTGGATATTGTGAATTGAAAATTGAGAAATATTGTTTAATTTTGCAGGTTGAAAGATTCATATAAAAACATTTTAATTATTTTAGTATTATGATTATTGAGAAAATTCACGCAAGAGAGATTCTGGATTCACGTGGTAATCCTACTGTTGAGGTTGAGGTGACTTTGGAGACTGGCGACATGGGTCGTGCCAGTGTTCCTTCTGGTGCTTCTACTGGTGAGAATGAGGCTTTGGAACTCCGTGACGGTGACAAAGGTCGCTACCTGGGTAAGGGTGTCCAGAAAGCAGTTGAGAATGTAAACACCAAGATCGCTCCCGCCATTGAGGGTATGAGCGTACTTGACCAGCGCGCCATCGACGAGAAGATGCTGGAACTCGATGGTACTCCTACCAAGAAGAACCTCGGTGCCAACGCCATCCTCGGTGTCTCTCTGGCTGTTGCTCACGCTGCTGCCAACTATCTGCAGATTCCTCTCTATCGTTATATCGGTGGTACTAACACCTATGTGCTGCCTGTTCCTATGATGAATATCGTAAACGGTGGTGCTCACTCTGATGCTCCTATCGCCTTCCAAGAGTTCATGATCCGTCCTGTTGGTGCTGCCAACGAGAAGGAGGGTATCCGTATGGGTGCTGAGGTGTTCCACAACCTTGCTAAGTTGCTGAAGGCTCGTGGTCTTTCTACAGCCGTTGGTGATGAGGGTGGTTTCGCTCCTAACTTCGATGGTATTGAGGATGCTCTCGACACTATCATGGAGGCTATCAAGGCTGCAGGCTATGAGCCAGGCAAGGACGTAAAGATTGCTATGGACTGCGCCGCTTCTGAGTTCGCAGTACAGGAGAACGGTGAGTGGTTCTATGACTATCGTCAGTTGAAGAATGGCAAGAAGAAGGATTCTAATGGCAAGAAACTCTCTGCTGAGGAGCAGATTGCTTATCTGGAGCAACTGATCACGAAGTATCCTATCGACTCTATTGAGGACGGTCTTGATGAGAACGACTGGGACAACTGGGTAAAACTGACAGAGCGTATCGGAGACCGCTGCCAACTCGTCGGTGACGACCTCTTCGTTACTAACGTGAAGTTCTTGGAGAAGGGTATCAAGATGGGTGCTGCCAACTCTATCTTGATCAAGGTAAACCAGATTGGTTCTCTGACAGAGACACTCGATGCTATCGAGATGGCTCATCGTCATGGCTATACCACCGTTACTTCTCACCGCTCAGGTGAGACAGAGGACACCACTATTGCTGACATCGCAGTTGCTACCAACAGTGGTCAGATTAAGACTGGTTCACTCTCTCGTACAGACCGTATGGCTAAGTACAACCAACTGATCCGCATTGAGGAGCAACTCGATGGTCGCTCTGTATACGGTTACAAGAAACTGAAATAAGTATTGGGCTATCATAATCGAAGAGGGGTATTCGCAGAGAGTATCCCTCTTTTTCTTTTGATATAAGTCAAGAAGCGATAGAAGATTGAATAAAAAGTGAAAGAAACCTTGTTGTGCTCGCACACAATATGTAACTTTGCATCGTCAAAAGACAAATAGAGATTGTTTCAGGAACATATTGAGAGATTGTTTCAGGTATAAATTTAAAAGGAAGAAGGTTATGATTATTTTGAATTACGTAGTAGTTTCGCTCGCTTCCAAGGCAATTTCAATGATAAAGAAATAAGCCTGCGAGCATTTTTTAGAAAGGTTGAAAAATTGAGAGAATAAAGAAATCCCTGTGGGTCGTGCGACTCGCAGGGATTATTTTATCTATTATCTCTTATCTAATATCTCTTAACCGCTCCCTGCACTCCTCCAAAATGGCAAGGATATTGTCAACCGTCTCGGCACGGAGCATGGCGATGCGGGTCTGGCGGAAATCAGGGATGCCTTTGAAGACGGGACTGGCGGCAAGATGGCGACGAGTGTGCAGGATGCCTCGCCTTTCGTCAATGCGTTCCACATTGATACGCAACTGTTCCTCCAGCACGTCGATTTTCTCGTCGAGCGTCAGTTCACGACGGCTGAATATCCACGGACAGCCGAAGGTGGCACGCCCGATCATCACGGCATCGACACCATACTGTTCGAAGGCACGGTCGGCATCGCCCAGCGACTTGATATCTCCATTGCCGATGATGGGGATATGGATGCGGGGGTTACGCTTCACCTCCCCTATCAGCGTCCAGTCGGCATTCCCCGTATACATCTGGGCTCGGGTGCGTCCATGGATGGTCAGTGCCTGAATGCCACAGTCCTGCAACTGCTCGGCAAGGTCGGTGATGATCAGTTGCTCGGCATTCCACCCCAGTCGGGTCTTCGCAGTCACAGGTAGTTTCACGGCATCCACCACCTTACGGGTAATCTCCAGCATCTTCGGGATGTTTTGCAGCATCCCCGCACCAGCGCCCTTGCCCGCCACTTTCTTCACAGGACAGCCGAAGTTCAGGTCTATCACGTCGGGACCTGCCTGCTCGACAATCCTCGCAGCCTCCACCATCGCCTCCACATCCCTGCCATATATTTGAATACCCACAGGGCGTTCCTCCTCTGCGATGGTCAGTTTCTGGATGGTAGACTTCACATCCCTTACCAGCGCCTCCGCCGATACGAACTCCGTATACACCATGGAGGCGCCAAACCGCTTGCACAGCAGTCGGAACCCGATGTCCGTCACATCCTCCATCGGAGCGAGGAAGATGGGGCACTCTCCTAATTCAATATTTCCTATTCTCATAACTTTAACTTAAAAGATGTACCATTCCTCCAGCCATCACCTTGACCACTCCTTTCATCTCCAGTTGGAAGAGCAGTGCCGTCAAGGGTCCGATGGCGATATTCGTCTGCACACTTACCATATTCTGCTGCAAGTCGTTCGTCTTTCTCAGCACGTTCACCACTCGCTGTTCCTCAGGTGTCAGGTCGGGGAACAGTTCCCCCTCCCTCATCATCCCTCTTCCTTCTTCCATCTTCCCTCGTGTCTGCCAGCCCATCGCCTCTACGAAGTCCTGTGCCGACGTGATGAGAGCCGCCGTGTTGTCACGTATCATCTTGTTGCAGCCCTCTGAGAACGGCATCCCCACGGCACCAGGGAAGGCGAACACGTCCCGTCCATACTCCTGGGCGATGCGGCAGGTAATCAGTCCACCCCCCTTGTACGCGCTTTCCACGAGGATGGTGGCGTCCGATATCCCCGCCACGATGCGGTTGCGCTGTCGGAAGTTGTTAGGCAGCGCCTGGGTCTGCGACATATACTCCGTCAGGAGTCCCCCCTGTCTCACCATCTCCGCTGCCGTGTCCCGATGGTGGTGCGGGTATATCTGGTCAAGTCCGTGTGCCAGTACCCCCACCGTCTCAAAGCCCTGTTCCAGCGCATTCCGATGCGCATGGATGTCCACGCCATAGGCAAGTCCACTAACGATCAGCACGTCAGGACACAGGCGGCGCAGGTCGCTGACGAAGTGTCGGATGATGTCCTGTCCGTATGTCGTACACTGTCGCGTCCCCACGATGTTGATGACCCGTTGCTGGTTCAGGTCGGCGTTTCCCTTATAATATAATAAGGTGGGAGCATCCTCACACTCACGGAGCCGCCTGGGGTAGTCTGGGTCATTCAGGGTCAGTACCCGGATACCGTTCTTGTCGACGAATGCCATCTCAGCGTCAGCCCGTCGCAGTGCCTCGTCCCACTGGAAAACGCCTTTACAGCGCTCATACACCGCCTGTCCACTGCCCAGTTCCCGATACTGTTGCAGCGTCACGCCATGGCTCACTCCCGTCAGTCGGGTCAGTGCCATCGTGTATAAAATCTCTTCGCTACTCACAACGATGAACTATAAACTCTTAACTATGAACTTCTCAAACGCACGGTCATAGTCCTCGCTCCCAGAGAGCCGTCCGTTGACGAGGCATACCAGTGTGATCTCCCCACGGAAGCAGAGTGTCTCGTCCGAGGCACGGAAGAGGTCCTGGTGGAACACGTATTTGATGCCCGCTTTCTCCAGCCACAGGCGTGAGACGACGATGTCGTCGGGTCGCAATGGCACTTTATACTGCAGGTTCATGCGAGCCACCACGGCATCCACTCCTTTCTGGTGCATCTCCGCGAAACTCAACCCGCACTGTTGCAGGAACAAGTGTCGTGTATGCTCACAATAGTGGATATAGTTCGCGTTATTCACGATTCCCTCGATGTCACACTCATAGTCGCGTACCTCCATTCTGGTCTCAAAAATGTACTTACTCATATCTTTGAACATTAAACATTATACATTAAATATTAAACATTAAAGATTAAACATTAGCCCTTAGCCCTCTTCAGGTATTCATAGCCGATGCGACAACGCAGACAGTCTTTCTTGTCACAGTATTCCTTCTTGAGTTGGATAAGTGCCTGAGAGTCTCCTGCGTTTTTGACCTCCAGTCCACATTCCTTCCATAGACGGATAATATAGTTGTTCTCTGGCTTCAGTTGCTCCAGCAGGTCGAACGCACGGTCGCAAAGAGCCTCATTGGCAGTATGCCGACCATAAGCGAAGAGCATGGGAATACAGGTGTTGATCATTAGCAGATTGATGGAGAAAGGGGAGAGGTTCTTCTCATTGGGGTCGCTTGCCGAGCCGAAGGTATAGTGGGTCTCCCAGTAGGGAGTCACCCGTGTGCTCAGCAGGTCCTGCAGGGCAAACACCTGCTTGCATTCTAATAGTTGCGACAATCCCGTCTTCCTCTCGTAATAGAGGTTGGCAAGTTGCGAAAGGCGGATGTGCGGAAAGTTTTGGGGGCGCAGTCGCAGGAACTTCCAGTGTTTATAATCGATCGGTTTCAACGAGAACTTATGGGCAAGATACAGATACTCATTCCGTAGTTTGGCGAAATAGCCCTCGTTCAGAGCCTCCTGCTGGTAACGCTCGGGCACAGCCTCTATGTCGAGGAGTCCTGCCTGCCCCATAAAGATGGCCTCTATCTGGAAGAGGTCGTTACGGTGGTGTCCTACGGCGGATAGGGGTACGTTTGCAGCCCATTCCTCAAAGGTTTCTCCATTGATGCCGAAGCCGTAGTTGCGGGCAAGTGTCAGGAAATAGGCATCCTCCCATGAGCCGTTCATCCGCTCTGCACGCTTTCGGATAGCCTCTGTCTTTTGTTCCAGGCGCTCTGTCTGTAAAGCCGCCATCCATGAGTGGACAGTCAATGAGGTCAGGTCAGGGATGATCTGGTAACAGGGCGGGTATTGGTCTGTCCGCAATAGTTCCTCGTAGTTCTCCCTCACAGTTGTCGGCACGTTAAGGAGCATCTGTGGCAGAAACTGCCCCGCGGTATTCGTCACCTCCGTGTCAGCAAGTCCTGTGACATGGAGTATGACGTTGTCGTATGCCTTGTCCTTGTCATGACCGTGCAGATACCAGTCGCTCGATTTGACGTGTATCTCCACGTTACCCACCCAGAGGGTGTCGTTGATCTTTACTTTGGCGTTGAAGAAGTCGGGTCCGCTGTTATGGTTGTGCAATCCTGGGTCGATAACCTCGACGGTTCTGCCGTCTGTCGTCTTCAGTTCGCCTAACGGAAACATCTTATGCTTCCACACATAATGCAATAGTTGCTCCATCTGTTTTTTATAAATAGTAGGTATATTCTTTGCAAAGATACAAACTTTTACCTTATCGCTCCTCAAAACAGGATTTCTTTTATTCTTGATTAACAAAACAAAGAAGTATCGTTAAAGAAGGTTTGTCTTTCATCCTATTTCAGGACAAGACAGACTTTTAAAAGCATATTTGTTAAATTTTGGCGATTTTTACAACTAGTAGTTGTTTTTCTCAAATATTCTTTCTATCTTTGCCACGAATAAATAGTAAAACATATCTGAGATGACATTTGATAAGATTCTTGATAATAATACCCTGTGGGCTGCGCACTACAAAGGAGATGATGGCAATGCTTTACAGATACTCTTTGAACAGTGGAGCGATCCAGAGTGGTTGGTAGATTTTTTTCTGACTAATATGGCAGATTTGGAGTCCTACTTTAAGATTACAGACATTAATCAAGCCATCTACGATACTATCGATGACAATCAGCGCATTCAGTGTCTGATTCTCGATCTCTCACCAGAGGCTGACCTGGATAAGATATTCCGTCCGTTGGAGAATAGCCGTACCAATGAGATGCTATTAGGTAAAGAGAAGGCTAGAATCAAAGACCGTCCAGAGCATGTTTCGTGGCTTCGCATCTATGCCGTTAAATTGGAGCCAGGGTGCTACATCATTACTGGTGGCGCCATCAAGTTAACACGTACAATGCAAGAGCGGGAGCATACACTTAAAGAATTGAACAAGATGGAGCAGGTACGTAACTATCTCATCAGTAATAATGCCATAGATGCTGATGGTTTCGTGGATTTCCTGTCAGAATTACAATAAAAAGAAGGAGGTAATATGAAAAAGAAAACGCTTGAATTCCTCGAAACCCATCAGAGCGAAACGCCATCAAAGTGGCGCGAGGAGGCAGAATGGAGGCGCGACAATTGGTCGTGGTTACGTCATTCACAGAAGATAGCCGCCAAGGTGCTGCTAAAGATGAAGCAGGAGAATCTTACCCAGAAGGTTCTTGCTGAACGTATGAACTGCACCCAGCAGTATGTTTCCAAGATTTTAAAAGGCAAGGAAAATATGTCGCTTGACACACTGTCGAGACTGGAAAATGCCCTTGGCATTAGTCTCATTCTTGACGAGCGTGTATCTACTCCCAACATGATTACAGATTATGCTCCGACACCTTCCTGCGAGTTTGAGCCTATGATGGCTTCTGAGCCATTATTACCCCCTAAGGAAGAATAAGTGTTAAGGGCAAGGCTGATGTCTTCGCCAACGCCATCAAGCCGACCACCGTTCTGCGTAGGTTAAATGGTGTTAAATACCGACACGCTCATGCAAGTTTTCTGCACTTATGGAATTAGTATAGAGAGGAACTACCTTATAAAAATTACAGATGATTAACCTAATTAACAAATAGATGAAAAAAGTCTTTTTAGTTTTAAGCCTGCTGCTATCGTTGGGAATGTTCTACGCATGCAGCAATGAGGATGAGACAGTGAATGTTTATGTTCCAATAGAGGAAGGAGAAGACTATGCTGCAATTGCCAACTTCTTCAATTTGGAATTATCTTCAGACATATATTCACAAGGATTCTTTGTCGACTCTCAAAACAGTACAAATGTAGGGGAGGAAGTTTGTAAAATCATTAATAGTAGGAAAGAACTTAAAGACATATATTCGGGCGATAAGGATTTGCCAGAAATAGACTTTACAAAATATACCTTGATAGTTGGATATATAATAATGCCCGATCTTGGAAACAATTGCGTAAGACAAGAATTAGTTTATACCACAACCAATAGTTCCCCTGTCCTTAATTTATATGTGAAAAATGAGAATGAGTATAAGCCAACTGTAATTTCGACTCTCTATTTCTGGGGGTTATATCCCAAAATGCAACATTCCAAAATATCAGTAACCATACATAAAGAACTATGAATATGAAAAAAGTCTTTTTAGTTTTAAGCCTGCTGCTATCGCTGGGAACATTCTGTGCATGCAGCAATGAGGAAGAAGATAACATTTCAGTATCTCAGAATCAGGCATGGGAAAGAGTGAAGATGTCGGTGTTAAACAACCAATTGGACAATATTAATGTGTATGTTTCCAAGAATACTATCCAGCCGAACACGATAGTTGAAACATATGGCGAGGAAGACAAATCGCCCAATTATGAATCGTGGCTATTCTTCATTGATGACATTCCGTACGGGAACTGGGGTCATCCATGTAGATATGTCTATGTTAATATTGTTGGTGGCAATTATGAGGTTCATGATAATTCCATGCCACCCAAATCACTGGGCAATTATATTACATTAGTCGAAATGCCATTAGAAATTTGGAACGAATAAAAAATAGTAATATGGCATTAATAACACCTCATTAATTATAGTCAATTTAATCTTAAATGAACATGAGAAAAGTCTTTTTATTTTTAAGCCTGCTGCTATCGCTGGGGATGATTTTTAAGTGGAAACTTCACTAAAACGATCTTACGCTTTTACTGAGAATGGGGTTGCTATATTGAGTAGTGTAAGGAAGAGAAATAATACGATTATATCTCGTTTCCAGTATACAGTTGATAGTATTTCCCTTTTTGTTGTAGGAGTTCGTCGTGGGTGCCCTGCTCGATGATGCGACCGTGGTCGAGGACGATGATCTGGTCGGCATTACGGACGGTGGAGAGGCGGTGGGCGATGACGAAGGTGGTGCGCCCCTGCATGATGGTGTCCATGCCTCGCTGCACCAACTGCTCAGTGCGGGTGTCGATAGAGGAGGTCGCCTCGTCGAGGATGAGGACGGGGGGATTGGCGACAGCGGCACGGGCGATGGCAAGGAGTTGGCGCTCTCCCTGGCTGAGGTTGCCACCATCGCCACTGAGCATGGTGTGGTAGCCGCCAGCGAGACGACGGATGAAGTCGTCGGCACCGACCAGTCGTGCCGCCTCGATACACTCCTCGTCGGTGGCATCGAGTTTGCCATAGCGGATGTTGTCGAGGACTGTGCCTGTGAAGAGGTGGGTCTCCTGCAGGACGATACTCATGCTCTTGCGGAGGGAGTCCTTGCGGATCGCAGTGATGGGAATGCCGTCGTAGAGAATCTGACCGCCTTGTATCTCGTAGAAGCGGTTGATGAGGTTGATGATGGTAGTCTTGCCCGCTCCCGTACCTCCGACAAAGGCTATCTTCTGTCCCGGGTTGGTGTTGATATCGATATCGAAGAGCACTTGCTTGTCGTCGGTATAGCCGAAGTCGACATCCTTGAAGTCGACATCGCCTTTTGGCTCCGTCAGTTCTGTTTGACCGTTGTCCACCTCTGGCTCAGCATCGCCGAGGGCGAAGACACGCTCGGCTCCGACAGAGGCGTTAAGCACGCTGTTGATCTGTTGACTGACCTGTGCGATGGGGCGTGTGAAGTTCTTGTTGAGTTGGAGGAAAGCGACGACGGTACCTAAACTAATTGATAATTGATAATTAATAATTAATAATTGATTGAGGGCGAGGGTGGCACCGACGACGGCGAGGAGGACGAAGCCGAAATTGCTGATGCCGCCATTGACGGGCATCACGATATTGGCGATGCGGTTGGCATGGCAGGCGGAGGAGCGCAGTTGCTCGTTGATGTCCTCGAAGTCACGGATAGCCTGCTCTTCATGGCAGAATATCTTGACGACTTTCTGCCCTGTCATCATCTCCTCGATATAGCCGTTGACACGGGCGAGGTTCTGCTGCTGGGTGCGGAAGAATGAGCGGGAGCGCTTGCCCAGTTGGCTGGTGGCTATCATCATGATGACAGCCATGAGGATGCAGACGAGGGTCAGGGGGATGCTCAGCACGACCATCGAGGTGAAGGTGGCGACGATGGTGATGGCGGAGGAGAACACCTGTGCCAAGGCGGTGGAGATCATCTGGCGCAGGGAGTCGACATCATTGGTGTAGACGGACATGATATCGCCATGGGAACGCTGGTCGAAATAACTGATGGGCAGTCGTTGCATCCGCTCGAAGATCTGCTTGCGCAGCCGGAGCATGGTGCCTTGGCTGATGGATATCATGAGGCGGTTGTAGGTATAGGAGCAGATGGTGCCGAAGAACAGGATGAGCCCTAGCGTGAAGAGGGTCTGGGCAAGCGAGGCGTATTCAGGGTTGTCGACCTGTGTCAGGGGCACGATATAGTCGTCGATGAGGGTCTTGGTGAAAAGGGAGGACACCAGCGAGGTCAGCGAGGCGACGAGGACGCATACCAATACGATGAGCATCTGCCACTTGTAATAGTGCCAGACGAAGGAGAACATGCGCAACAGCGTGGCGCTTTTCACCTCTCCCTTAGGCATCGAAGTCGCCGATGCTCGTGTTCTGTATGGATTCAATTTCTTGATAGAGTTGGTTATTCTTCAGTAAGTTCTCATGGGTGTCGAAGCCTGTGACGACACCATTGTCCATGACGAGGATGCGGTCGCAGTCCTTGACACTGAGGATGCGCTGGGCGATGATGATCTTCGTCATCTCAGGCAACTGGGTGCGGATAGCCTCCCGTATCTTGGCGTCGGTGGCGGTGTCGCAGGCGGAGGTGGAGTCGTCGAGCACCAGTATCCTCGGGTGCTTCAGCAGGGCACGGGCAATACAGAGGCGTTGCTTCTGACCACCACTGACATTGGTGCCACCTTGCTCGATACGGGTGTCGTAGCCCTCGGGCATCTGACTGACGAACTCATCTGCCTGTGCTAACTGGCAGGCTCGCTGGCACTCCTCCAAAGTGGCATCGGACTTGCCCCAGCGCAGGTTGTCAATCACACTGCCGCTAAACAGGATATTCTGCTGGAGCACCACCGAGACGGCAGTGCGCAGGGTGGTCAGGTCGTAGTCTTTGACATCATGCCCCCCCACTAACACCTCGCCCTGGGTGGGGTCGTAGAGACGGCTGATGAGGTTGACGAGGGTCGACTTACCAGAGCCTGTGCCGCCAATGACTCCGATGGTCTCACCGCTCTTGATGCTGAAGGTGATGTTGTAGAGGGCGGATTTTCTCGAGATCTTCGTCTTTTCGATATCTCGAGATATCGATATATCGGGATCTCGAGAATCGACATTCCGATAATCGAATCTTACGCCACGGAACTCGATGCTTCCATCGGGCACCTCGGTGATGCCGTTGACGGGACTCACGATATCGGGCTCATCCTCGATGATCTCCGCTACACGCTTGGCGGAGGCGGCACTCTGGGTCAGCATGACGAAAGCCATGGAGAGCATCATCAGCGACATGAGGATAGACATGACATAGGTGAAGAGGGAGGTCAGTTCGCCCGTCGTCAGGGTTCCCTCCACGATATAATGGGCACCAAACCACGAGAGGGCGATGATGCAGCCATACACCACCATATTCATGATAGGATGGTTCCATGCCATCAGGCTCTCCGCCTTGACGTAAAGGTGGTAGAGGTTCTCGGCAGCCTTCGTGAACTTGGCGTTCTCATAGTCCTCACGGACAAACGCCTTGACGAGTCGGATGCCTGTGATATTCTCCTGTACGCTCTGGTTCAGCGCATCGTATCGCTTGAAGACCTGTTGGAAGAGTCTTGCCACCCTGGATATGATATGGTAAAGCGAGAAACTCAGGATGATGAGTGCCACGAGGAAGATCAGTGACAGGCGGGCATCGATGACAAGGCACATCAGGATAGACAGCACGAGTCGGAAGGGAGCCCGCACACTGATACCCAGAATCTGCTGGAAGGCACTCTGCAACGTGTTCACATCCGTCGTCATACGGGTAATCAGTCCAGAGGTGGCGTATTTGTCAATATCCGAGAAGGCGAGCCGCTGGATGTTCCGATACATCGCTGAGCGCAGGTTGGCGGCAAAGCCCGTGGCGGCATAGGCGGAGAAACGTCCCCCCAAGATACCAAAGCACAGACTGAGGAACGCCATGCCCAGCATGACGGCTCCATAGAGATAGACGTTCTCCATATCCCCGGCATTGATACCCTTGTCGATGAGCGATGCCGTCACATAGGGTATCAGCACGTCCATCACCACTTCCAAAGCCGTGAAGGTAGGGGTTAGAAGTGCTGCTGTACGGTATTGCCGAATCTGTTGATAGAGTGTCTTAAACATTTAGTCTTTGGCTTGCGTCTGCGAAGGTACGAAAAATTTTTGGAATCACAAATGTTAAAAGCAAAAGATTTTCAAAAAAATATTTGGAGCGTATTGGATTTTCTTCTATCTTTGCAGCCCTTTCGCTTTCTTTGAGAGCAAGGGAAGATGGCGATCCTTGACATACTGAAACAGACTCTCTCACGCGCTCCCCTTCTTTGGGGGAGTTGACTACGAAATGCTATTCATGCTTATTGATTAACAACTAAAACACAATGGAAGTAATGACAGAACAGTTAGACGATTTTGAAACACAAGCCATGGAAACACATCAACTTGACGAAGAGGATGACTTCGAGAAACTACTTGATGAATTTATCTCTAACGCCTCCTTTGGTCTCGTGAAGGCCGATGACGAGGAGGAAGACTTCGAGGAGAAAGAGGAGGAAGACGAGGAAGAAGACGGGTTGGATGATTTCGACCCAGACCTCGAGGACTATCCAGAAGGCACGGTGAAGTTCAACGAGAACAACTGTGTGAAGGTGGAGGTGCTAAAGCCCCTTAGGGAACCTCGCAAAGAACTGGAGAAATTGGTGGGTTGCCAGAATATCAAACAGCAGATCAACGACCTGCTGCTTTTCTCGACCTACAATAAGTGGATGGTTATTGAACATCCAGGATGGAAGGAGCATGATGTGTCGTTGCATGCCATCTTTTTTGGTAAGCCAGGCACAGGAAAGACCACGGTCTGTAAGATTTACGGATCATTACTCAAGGAAGCAGGGATGCTTAGCAAAGGACATGTGGTGGTGTGTAGTCGCGGCACATTCCTTGGTAGCAACTGGGGTGACGAGGAGAAAGCCGTACGACAGGTATTGGAGATGGCACAAGGTGGTGTGCTGATGATTGATGAGGCGTACCTGTTGAACTCTGCACATCCCAATGACCCAGGAAAAATGGTCATCCCCATGTTGATGGAAATTCTAGCCAACGAGCAGCATCGTGACATCGCCATCGTGCTCTGCGGCTATAAGGAACCCATGCAGAAACTGCTTGATTTGAATGCGGGACTCGCTTCCCGTTTCCCTCATCGTTATGAGTTTGCCGACTTCACCGTCGACGAACTGATGGAGATCACTCGTCGGAGGGTGAGTGAATACAGATACCACTTCACTCGTGCTGCCTGGACGAAATACAGGTCCTTATTGACAGAGGCTTACGCCAAGCGTGACGCCAATACTTGGGGCAATGCCCGTTTTGTCGCCAATCTGCTGGAGCATATCTATCTGCTCCATGCCAAGCGTTGTGTGCGACATATTGCGATGAGTCCTTCCAAGTCTATCAAGTGCTTCGCCATCACTCCTGCTGATGTGCAGCCGATAGAGGTACCACAGCCTAAGAGACGGGTAGGATTCTAATGACATGACACGAAACCCTGTTCCCCTTTCGAGAGGAGCAGGGTTTTCTTTTTTTAATAAGTAGTTTCTTTGGCTTTTCTCTCGTTTTTCCGTAACTTTGCCAGCAGATTATAACAAAAACACAAGAAATGACGAACCTCTATTGCCTATTGCTCGCAGGCGTTGCCACACTGTTGAGCCAATTTGACAGCAAGCAGGATGTGGCGACAGCCAACCAGTTTTTCCAGCAACTCGACCAGGAGGAGTTTACCGATGGGCGTATCCAGTTCAGGAAAGACACGCCTCAGGACTCCCTGCGCCAGCAGGTGTGGTACTGGGCTGCCGAGTGGCTCTACGACCAGCAGCAGTACGAGCAGGCTGCCGCCTATGGCAAGAAAGCGCTGCCCTTGTTCCGTTATGACAACGACGACAAGGCAGGATGCCTGAATATCCTTGGGTGTATCTATGTGCGAATGGGTGATGTGCAGCATGCCGCCGAGTATGCCAAAGAGTGTCTTGCCATTGACATGAAGAGCGGGGACGACGACCGTATCTCGTCGAGTATGAATACGGTGGCAGGAATCTATATGGCTGGCTATCAGGCGAAAGAGGCGGAGCAGTATGTCCTGGGCGCGTTGGAGCATGCGGAGAAAGTCGACAACCCTGCCCGCAAGGCGGTGATTCTGGGTATGGCGTCAGAGGTCTACCATAGTCTGCGTAACGACCAGAAGGCGTTGCCCTATGTGGAACAAGCCTATCAGATAGACTCCCTCCTAGGGCGACAGCCACAGATGACGATACGAAAGTCGCAGAAAGCCTCTGTGCTCTTGGGACTGCATCGCTATCAGGAGGCAGAGAGTCTGTTGCGACAGGTCATCCCAGTCTTCAAGGAGGCAGGCGACTACCACTCGTATGCCATCGCCCTCAACCGTTTGGGCATGTCGCTTTTCAGTCAAGATCGCCAACGGGAGGCTATACCTTATTATAAAATAGCAGCAGGTCTTTTCTCGAAGATGGGCGATGTGTATAATGAGATGCATTCCCATCGTGGACTCTATGAGTGCTATTGGAAGATCAACCCAGACAGTGCGAAGATAGAACTCGACTATTTCGACCTGCTGAAGGACTCGCTCTACGAGCATGCCACTGCCCAGAGTCTCTCACGCTATAATGCGGAGTTCGGCAACGACCAACTGCAACAGGAGAACGAGGAGGTGCGAAGTGCCCACCAGCGCACCATCATCTTTGGCATTATTCTCCTCTTGTTGATCGTGGGGGCTGCCTATCTCGTCATCCGCTGTATCCGCAAGCAGGAGAAGGAGCGTATCGAGAGTCTGATGCGTGAGATCAGTCTGTTGAGAGGAGAAAAGGAAAGCGGTGACGGTTCTGCTGATCCATCCCCGCAAGGCTTTGATCAGCAGAGTCCCCAAGAGGAGGAGTCGCAGGTTCCCAACGAGGACCGTCTGTTCCTGATGCGTGTGGTTGAGGTGGTGAACGAGGGCTTTGCCACCAAGAACTTAGGTGTGGAGCATATCGCCTCCGAGATGAATATGAGTGTGCAGACATTCCGTCGCCGACTGCAGAGTGCCGCAGGTGAGACTCCCAAGGCTTTCGTCTCCGCTATCCAGATGGAGAAAGCGGGTAAACTGTTACGTGAGCATGCGGACATGCCTATCGTCGATGTCGCCTACCAGTGTGGCTTCGAGGAGGCAAGTAGTTTCACGCATACCTTCAAGCGCATCTTTGGTATGTCGCCCTCGCAATACCGTGAACAAAGTAGTTAGTCATTGCAATTCAATTTAAATTGCAACGCAATCTAATCTAAATTGCAATGTAATCTAATCTAAATTGCATTGCAATCTAATCTAAATTGCAACAGTACAATGCCTCGTTAACAACCATCGAGGTGCTTGCTGACATGCATTTTGGTAGAAAATGACAAGTATTTCGACGTTTTTTGGAAGATTTAATCAACTATCGTAATCCCCTTTTGTCGTAACTTTGCACTCGTAAAAGTGAAGGTGCATGATGAGCAAGACGGAACAACAACAAGAGGCAACGAGGTTTTCCTTCGACTACCTGAACTACCTGATGGAGCAGGAGGGGGTGGTGGACCGTGTTGTCGAGAGGAAACTAAGACAACTGGAGCCTCGTCTTGAGCAACTCATCGACCAGAAGATTGACCAGCGCTTCAAAAAACTTATTAATAATAAATAATGTATTAACCAATTAAACAAAGAATTGTTATGAAAAAAGTATTATTCAGTATCGCTATCGTAGCAGCAGGGCTGTTCGTGGCATCGTGTGGTAACAAGAGTGCAGCAAATGGTGAGGGTGAAGACGCTGCGGCTGTGGAACGTGAAGGAACAAAACTTGAATTGTGTGCTAAGACTTACGAAGGTGATTCTCTTATGGTTTCTTGTGACTTCTGGTATCCCGAAGATATTCAAGAAATCGAAGTGTTTGGCACCTTCAATGCGAGAAAAACGCTTGCAGACTCAACTGCTAACGCCAAGATAGAGTTATACCTTCAGGAAAGTAGTGTATTTGCAAATCACAAGGAAGTTGCTGCCAAGGATCATCCTGAGAACTACAAGGAATTTAAAATCGGACAGTATGATGCCTATTCTTATGAAGGGGTTAGGGACATGCACATTTGCATTCTCTTTGAGCATATTTCTGAAACTACCGACCGCTTCATCGATATTCAAATTGATCAAATTCAAAGCAAGAGCGATTTACCTTCTGGCAAAGACTTTTTTGATAGCGAAAAGGGACAGAAAATCATCAATTCCCTGCTTTACAATGGTATAGTATCAAGAACGATAGAACTTGAATAACTCATGCATAAATCTGTATTAACAACCATATTGCTGTGTCTGTGCGCTGTACTTGGCGCACAGGCACAGATTGACGGAGGCAACTGGTATAACGGTTGGCTCGTATATTCCGCAGACCTGCAGGATAACGGAAAGATTTTGATGAATGCCATGGCAGAGGGTGAGGAACATGAGTTCATGCTCGTTCCAGTGGCAGGAAAGAAGGAAACCTATCGTGTCACTGACGGTCCTAATGGCTATGTCGATGAGTTTCATGCGACCCCCAACGTCCGTCATCTGAAAGGCAATGGTCTGGACGCACTCTGTTTCTATAATGACAAGAACCAGTTGGAGAAGGTGATGACGAACGAGTCGGAATGGGAATCTGAGATAATCAACAAGAAGCGTTGGCTTGCACAGGTCTATGGAGAATATGCCAGTGAAGAAGAGAATGATGTGGAGAAAGTCCTCAACTGGGATAAGCATAGCCTCAGTCTTGGTGGCATCGTCCTGCCCTATGAGGTCTTGACCTTCAACGGTCTGATCATTGATACAGGTATCATTCATATTAAAGAGGTACCAGGCAGTACTAACGAGTTAGAGGGTACCTGGAAGGTAGTTGCCACCTTGAAAGGTCTTGACTTCATCGCGTTGGATACCTCCAAGGGAACGATGCCATGGGACTGGCAACCTACTGGTGTCAAATACACTTTCGGAAAGACGGATCAGGGTCAAGGACGTTTTGCCTATACCAGTAAGATTGTCCTGAATGACAAACTGTTCGCGAAACTCGACAAGAAAACACTTCGCATCATGCGTAACGAGATTCTGGCACGTCACGGTTACCGCTTCCAGTCGAAGGACTTGCAGGAGTATTTTGGCAAGCAATCGTGGTATCATCCTGCGACATCGAATGACCAAGTGAAGCCCACTTTCTTAGAGCAATTGAATATTGACTTAATCAAATCGGTAGAGAATTCGAAATAAATTTGGTACTTTGCTGATTAATTCGTAAATTTGTCCCGAACTAAAAGTCTAAACGATATGAGAAAGATCATTTTACCCTTAACCGTAATGCTGCTGTTGTCTGCTTGCGGTAACAAGAAGACACAGGCAGGAGACAGTGCAGACTCGTTGGCTGTCGCACAAGACAGTGTGACTGTCGTGGAGGCTTCCAACGAGGAAGACCAAGCCTTTGACCAGTTTTTCGAGCAGTTGGACTTCGACAAGTTTGTGGATTTGTTAAAGGGTCCAAGTGAGGAGACGGCAAAGAAATGCGGACTTTCTGAGATTTATACCTGCGAGATGGAGCAAGATGAAGAGAATGAGGCAGGTGGTAGTTGTGCAGTATATGGTTGGGGCGTTGAGAAGGGAAAGCAGAAGGAGTTTGGCTATGAACTGAAAGAGACTTCCCCTCATGCCTGCTATTTCTATTACCAACTGGATACCTCCACGCAGGCAGCGATGTGTTTCAAGAGCAAGGCGGATGCCGACCGCTTCATGGAGAAGGCATTGGCATACGGTCTCGTGGATATGAACGGCAACTATCATATTAATGACACGAAACTGCCCAATGGTACTGTCAAGGTGGACTCCTTCGCTGACTGCAGCATCCTGACTTCTATGGGGAAACCAGGGCAGGACGAATACCATCCTGGCTTCTACGTCATCAAATTCTATTATTTCGCATAATATGAGGAAACGACTAATAACCATCTTATACTGTCTCTGCGCCACCCTTGCGTTACAGGCGCAGTCGTCTGTGTGGTGCATGAAGACAGACCAAGGACAGTATATCGAGATGTCTCGTGTGGTCATGCTTGCCGCTGTCGACGGACAGGCGGTCTTTGAGGTGGTGGTGCGCGACGGACAGGGTGCCGTAGGCGTGAAGAGCATCACCTTCGAACTGCATGAGTCTGACTATGTGGCTCCTGCCGATGATGAGCCTATTATCGTCACGGAGACGGGACCTTGGTGTATGATAACAGACGCGGGCGACTCTATCGCCATGAGTCGTGTGGCAATGCTTGCCAGTGCTGATGGCAACCGCCAGTTTGAGGTCGTCGCTACAGACGGTGCCAACTTGGTGGGTGTCAACACCATCCGTTTCGGACGAGGGAAGAGTAATACCAGTGGAGGTTTCAAGCCCATTACGGGTGAGGGAGGTAGTACCACTGACCCCAACCGTTATAACCCCTGGTGTATGATTACTGATAAGAACGACACCATCGCCATGAGCCGTGTGCAGATGATCGCCAATGTGGATGGCAGCCATCGTTTTGAGATTGTCGTCAGCGATGGCGCTAACGTGACGGGAGCGCAGTATGTGCGTTTTGCCCATGGCGACTCCAAGACGGCAGGCGGTTTCCAGAAGATAACGGCAGGACAGGAGCCTACGACCCAGCAGGGTGATGGTCCTTGGTGTCTGATTACTGATCGGAATGACTCTATTGCCATGAGTCGTGTGTCACTATTGGCATACGTCGACCAGACAGGACTCTTTGAGATTGTGACACGAGAGGGTGAGGGCGCTACTGGTGTCAAGCAGGTGCGCTTTGCCCGTGGACTCAGTGAGGAGTCTGGAGGCTTCAAACCCTATCAGGAGGGACAGGAGCAACCCACGTCAACGACAGGTGCGCTATGGCTGCAAACCAACAAAGGCGACAGTCAGCCGATGAGCAATGTCGCCATGCTTGCCAATGTCGATGGCAGTGGACACTTTGAGGTCGTGCTCCATGAGGGAGGCAGTATGACGGATGTCAGTTATGTCACTTTCTTCAGGGAGGTGGAGACAGCCATCCAGCAGCCTAAGGTGGATGTCAACAACGAGGAGCCGATGCTGCGCCTGATGACTCTAGTCCACTTCGAGTTGAAACTCTCTGGATGTGGCGATGCCGCCAATGCCGTAGTCTATGACCTGCGTGGTGCGAAGATGGCGGCAGCCCCTGTGTCTAACGGTACCACCACCATTGCGGTAGGTCATCTGATGACAGGTGTCTATATCGTAAGGGTAGGCAACAAGGCGCTCAAATTCTTTAAAAAGTAAATAAGTAAAAACAAAAATAAAAAGTTACGACGATGAAAAAGACTTTTGTGACGATGGCTCTGATGATAGCGGCTGCTACTGTCTCAGCACAAAGTGTGTCCTATTTCCGTGTCCAGTTCTCTGAGAATCTGGAGCAAGTGAAGCAATATGCCGCTGACGGCAAGACATTCTTCAATCCAGCCTATGACTATTTGGATTTCAAGGATGCGCTGCCTTTTACCCATGGCAGTACGTCTGGGAATGTGGATGAGAATGCCTATTATTATATAGGTAATACACCTTCTGACAAGACCAGGTTTACCTTGGCAAAGACAGACGGTTCACTTGCCATTAAGAAGATTTCCGCCTATTCACAGCCTGTTCAGACAATTACGGTGATAGAGGAAGAGGGTACCTACACGAATGGAAAGAAGCAATACACCTATACTTTCAATGCGCTGCCTCGAAACATCGAGGAACTGAAGACCTTGGAGGTTGACAACCGCAAGTATTTTGAGTCGCAGTATTTTGTGACAGCATTGTTTATATGTTGCCTGAATCGTATGGCGGATAACAGTAGCGATGCCTGGGAGATGATCAACTATCTTCGCACCCATACCGCTACAGTAGGTATGAATGGTATCTCACTGGTCTCTAACCTCAATATGCAGCAGATTGTGCAGAGCGACCTTGTCGGCAACGACACCAATGGCTATCCTGTTGTCAATGGACTGCGTAGTTTCTTCGCAGGTTCTTCTCCTGAGAATCTCTATACACCAACGACCCCCTATAAGGTGACCGTGGTAGAAGCACATGCAGAGCCCCTCTATGTGAGTGACGGTATCACTTATGCTCGTCTGCATGTCATCAGTACAGGTGCTGATAGTCCTCAGGGATGGCTTACCCTGCGCAAGACCAACAATCATGGTTGGCTGATCACTGATGGCGAGCGTTCCTTCACGATGAAGAAAAAAGACCAGAAAGAAGAACTGTAGCCGATATGAGAAAAATTACATTTTTTACCATAGGTTTCTGTTTCCTGTTGGTGACCATGCTGATGGGATGCAAGCAAAGCAATGCTGTACAGACAAGCGAGGAAGAGACAGCATGGTATGAGAATGATTCTGCGCTATTGGCACAACTCGATGCAGCCATCGCTGACGCCAAGCAGTTGGATGCCTCGAAGGTGTCTAATGACCTGATGCCTGTGAAGAAAGGTTATCCTGGTCAGGAGTGGGCAACCATCGACGGCAAGGATATGGTGTTGTTGGTAACCCTTGTTGACTCCAGTCGCCTGCAGCGTTTCTTCGGGCAGGAAGGTGTCTATCGAATTGATCGTGAGTTGGGTACATGGGTCACCCTGCCTGCTGACTGGTTGCGCAAGAAGGATGCCTACGAGGGACTGGACAGTGTTGCTGCCCACATGCGTATGATACAGATGTATGGTCTCAGTCCTGACTGCGACTATAATATCATGGTACAGTTCTATGCTGATCCTTCCTATATGTTCCGTCCTGCCCATACCCCTGATATCGCCACCACATCAGCAGGACTGGAGTTCCCTGCCTATGCTGATACAACATATACGGTGGGAGAGACCAATTTCCGAGAGTGGTATCGCTATAGTTTCGCCTCTGCCTATGAGGACGACAGTCCGCTGCCTTGGACTCAGTTGGGCTATACTTATGACTGGCACGAGGGAGCCAACCGTGTGGGTCTCTCAGAGTATATCGTCACCCACCAGTCGCTCATCAAAGTGAAATCCTATGAGAGTGAGTGGTCGTTCATCCAAAGTTTGTTTAAATAAAAGTGTAAATGATATGAGAAGAGTGTTTTTTACCCTGATAGTCACCTTGTTGGCTGCTCTTGGCATGCAGGCACAGACGATTAAGAAAGGTGATAAGTTCTTTGATGGTGCCAGTTTGTATACCGTCCAAGAGGTGAGAATGGGTACCTATGTCTATATGACAACTTCCCAAGATGATGAGATGACCCTTGAGAAGGTGGCAGGCAAGACAGGGGAATACAAGATTATTCCCAGTCGACAGGCAGAGGAGTGTCCTGTCCGTTTTGCGGAGTTTGGTTGGCGAGTACAGTATGTCCGTAAGGACGGCATGAACTTCCTCGCTGTGCGCAAACCCAATGGCGATGCCATGTGGACGATGGTGCTCACACCAGATAATGAGGCGAACTGTGAGGCACAGCAGGCTGCGTTGGTGAATGCCAACTGGGAGGATGAGGTTAGCGACAGACTGTTGAACACACCTTATCTGATGAATATTCCCAGAGAGCAGTTGCGCCTGATGCGTAATGAGATCCTTGCCCGCCATGGCTATACGTTCAATTCGAAGGACCTGAGAGACTATTTCAGTAGCAAGTGGTGGTATAAGCCAGGTGCGAATAACGCTGCCATCAAACTCAACGTCATCGAACAGACCAATATCGAACTGATCAAGAGTGAGGAGGCTGTGGAGCCGGGCCTTCATCCCGCCGATGTCGCTGGTGATGTAGACCAGTCAGACTTCTAATATTCAAGGAAAGAACGAATAAAAATGCAGTTTTCGTCTTGATTTTAGGCGGGAACTGCATTTTTATTGCAAAATGTTTGGCTATTAGGTGAATATTTACGAACTTTGCAGTCGTTTTAACGGAAAAGAACACATTATATATAATTATGGCTGAATTAGAAGTAAAAGAACTCGACCAAGTGGTTGTACGCTTCTCAGGTGATTCTGGTGATGGTATGCAACTCGCTGGTAACATCTTCTCAACGGTGAGTGCCACCGTGGGTAATGGTATTTCTACGTTTCCAGACTATCCCGCTGATATCCGTGCCCCGCAAGGCTCACTGACTGGTGTCAGTGGCTTCCAGGTGCATATCGGTGCAGGTCAGGTGTATACCCCTGGTGACAAGTGTGATGTCTTGGTGGCAATGAATGCGGCTGCCCTGAAGACCCAGTTGAAGTATGCGAAGTCGCAGGCTACGATTATTATCGACACGGACTCCTTTGGTCCTAATGATTTGAAGAAGGCACAGTTCCAGACAGACGATTATCTCGGTGAGTTGGGTGTTGACCCCGACCGTGTCATTCAGTGTCCGTTGACGACGATGGTGAAAGATTGTCTTGCTGATACTGGCATGGAGAATAAGGCGATTCTGAAATGTCGTAATATGTTTGCCCTCGGACTGGTCTGCTGGCTCTTCGACCGTGACCTGAGTCTGGTGAACAACTACCTGCGGGATAAGTTTGCTAAGAAACCCGCTATTGCGGAGAACAATATCAAGGTAGTGCAGGCAGGATATGACTATGGACATAACACGCACTCCTCGGCAGTCAATGTCTATCGCATTGAGTCAAAAGAGAAGGTGCCTGGACGCTATATGGATATCACAGGTAACAAGGCGACGGCATACGGATTTATCGCTGCCGCGGAGAAGGCTGGGCTAAGACTCTATCTGGGCTCTTATCCTATCACTCCCGCTACTGACGTGCTCCATGAGTTGTCAAAGCATAAGTCATTAGGTGTGACCACCGTGCAGTGTGAGGACGAGATCAGTGGATGTGCCTCTGCGTTAGGAGCCTCTTTCGCAGGAGCCTTAGGTGTAACCTCTACCTCTGGTCCTGGTATCTGCTTGAAGAGCGAGGCGATGAACCTTGCCGTTATCATGGAGTTGCCACTGGTGGTGCTTGACGTACAGCGTGGAGGTCCTGCCACGGGTCTTCCTACGAAGTCAGAGCAGACGGACCTGTTGCAGGTACTCTTCGGACGTAATGGTGAGAGTCCTATGCCTGTGCTTGCCGCTACCAGTCCTGCCGACTGCTTCGACGCTGCCTATCAGGCTTGCAAGATTGCCTTGGAGCACATGACTCCAGTCGTGTTGTTGACTGACGCTTATGTCGCCAACGGCTCTGGTGCTTTTAAACTGCCTGAGATAGCAAAACTGGACGCTATCAATCCCCCTTATGTTCCAGAGGAACTGAAAGGCAAGTGGACTCCCTATATGCGTGCGGAGAATGGTACTCGCTATTGGGCTGTGCCTGGTCGTGAGGGCTTTACCCATATCCTCGGTGGTTTGGAGAAAGACTCAGAGACTGGCGCTATCTCTACCAATCCAGAGAACCATGACCTGATGACCCGTCTGCGTCAGCAGAAGATTGCCAATATCCAAGTTCCTGACTTGGAGGTAGAAGGCGATGTGGATGATGCAGACCTGTTGGTCGTAGGCTTTGGCTCAACCTACGGACATCTGCACTCCGCAATGGAGGAACTCCGCGCCAAGGGCTATAAGGTGGCACAGACTCATTTTAAATACCTGAATCCTCTGCCTCAGAATACTGCAGAGGTCCTCTCTAAATATAAGAAGGTAGTAGTAGCAGAGCAGAACATGGGGCAACTTGCCGCCTATCTGCGTATGAAGGTCGACAACTTCACGCCTGCCCAGTTTAATCAGGTCAAGGGTCAGCCTTTCGTAGTAGAAGAGTTAGTCAACGCATTTGAGGATATCTTGAAAAAGTAAAAGGGTAAAAAGGTAAAAAAGTAAAGTTATGAGTACATATACAGCACAAGATTATAAAAAAGGACAACCACGTTGGTGTCCAGGATGTGGCGACCATTTCTTTCTTGCCTCGCTGCATAAGGCTTTGGCAGAGATTGGTGTTGCTCCTTATGATACTGCTGTTATCAGTGGTATCGGTTGCTCCAGCCGTCTGCCTCACTATATGGCGACCTACGGTATGAATACCATCCATGGTCGTGCCGCTGCGATTGCCACAGGTGCTAAGGTTGCTAATCCCAATCTGACGGTCTGGCAGGTGTCAGGTGATGGTGACGGACTTGCCATTGGTGGCAACCATTTCATCCATGCCAATCGTCGTAACATCAATTTGAATATGATCCTGCTCAACAACCGCATCTACGGATTGACGAAAGGACAGTATTCTCCGACGAGTCCCCGTGGCTTCGTCTCTAAGTCGAGTCCTTACGGAACTGTAGAGGATCCTTTCCGTCCTGCGGAACTCTGTTTTGGAGCACGTGGACATTTCTTCGCCCGTGCCGTCGCTACGGATTCCCAAGGTACTGTAGAGATACTAAAAGCAGCCTATGAGCATAAAGGTGCTGCTGTCTGTGAGATTCTGCAGAACTGTGTTATCTTTAATGATGGAACACATGAGAGTGTCTACAACAAGGAAGGTCGTAAGAAGAATGCCATTTATGTACGCCATGGCGAGAAACTCGTCTTTGGTGAGAACGATGAGTTCGGACTCGTACAGCAGGGTTTTGGACTGAAGGTGGTGGAGATTGGTAAGGATGGCTATACCTTGGATGATGTCCTCGTTCATGATGCCCATTGTGAGGACAACACCTTGCAGTTGAAACTCGCCCTCATGGGTAATGGTGACGGTTTCCCCATAGCCCTTGGTGTCATCCGTGACGTGGATGCTCCGACCTATGATGAGGCAGTACATGCACAGATTCAGGAGGTGAGCAACCAGAAGAAATACCATAACTTCACAGAGTTGCTGGAGACCAACGATATCTGGGAAGTAAAGTAACGTTTAAACTATAAAGAGAAGGCACCACCCCAAATTGGGAGGGTGCCTTTCCTTTTTATTTCTTGTCTGCTATTTTACGGAAGGATTGTAGTTTCTCTCCATAGCAGAGGTCACCACAGTCACCAAAGCCAGGTACGATATATTTCTGCTCATTCATGCCCTCGTCGATAGCGGCACACCAGATAGTAGAACCCTCTGGCAACGCAGCCTTCACCACCTCAATACCCTCTGGGGCGGCAATGACGCAGCATAAGTGTATCTTCTTGGGTTTGCCAGCCTGTAACAGCGAGTCGATAGCAGCAGCAAGACTGCCACCCGTAGCAAGCATCGGATCCACAATCAGTAATGTCTTGCCCTTCACACTGGGTGTGGCAATATACTCAGTATGCACGCCTACTTCTGTATGCTCACGGTTGAGGTACATGCGGAAGGCAGAGACAAAGGCATTGTCAGCATTGTCGAACACATTGAGGAACCCCTGATGGAAAGGCAGTCCTGCACGTAGCACTGTGGCGATGACCATATCCTCTTCTTTCAGCAAAGGGATGTCAAGGGTACCTAATGGTGTCTTGATGGTCTTAGGCTTATACTCCAAGGTCTTTGAGATCTCATATGCCATCATCTCACCAATACGCTCGATGTTACGACGGAATAGCATACGATTTTTCTGATAGTTCTTGTCGCGTAGTTCAGCCATATACTGGTTGATGACGCTGTTCTGTTCTGCGAAATTAATTACTTCCATTGTTTTTAGGTTTTGTATTGGATGCAAAGATAAACATTTTTGTCAACTCTGCGTTACAAAAGTATTGGACGCATACCGTTTTTTAAATACTTTAACTCAAAAACGACCGTGGGAAAGCAAATAATTCTTAATTGCGGACGAATAATTCTCATTTTCTTCGTAACTTTGCATCCGGTTTTGAATAGGTAATAGTAAATTCACAATTAAATAGTAAAAATTATGGCAAACTTAGATTTGACAAAGTATGGCATCACTGGTTCAAAGGTGATTGCACACAACCCATCTTATGAGTACCTCTTCGAGGAGGAGACAAAAGCAGGTCTCGAGGGTTACGATAAGGGCGTGAACACTGAGTTGAACGCTGTTAACGTAATGACAGGTATCTATACTGGTCGTTCTCCTAAGGACAAGTACATCGTGAAGGATGCACAGAGCGAGGACAAAGTATGGTGGACTACTGAGGAGTATAAGAACGACAACCATCCCATGAGTGAGGATGTTTGGGCAAAGGTAAAGGACATTGCCATCAAGGAACTCTCTAACAAGGAACTCTATGTTGTTGACGCTTTCTGTGGTGCCAATGAGGCTACCCGTCTTGCTGTCCGCTTCATCGTGGAGGTTGCATGGCAGGCTCACTTTGTGAAGAACATGTTCATCCAGCCTACCGCTGAGGAACTGGAGAAGTTCGAGCCTAACTTCGTCATCTACAACGCTTCTAAGGCAAAGGTAGAGAACTACAAGGAACTGGGTCTGAACTCAGAGACATGTGTAGCCTTCAATACCACTTCTCGTGAGCAGGTGATTATCAACACATGGTATGGTGGTGAGATGAAGAAGGGTATGTTCTCTATGCAGAACTACTATCTGCCACTGCAGGGTATCGCTTCTATGCACTGCTCTGCCAATACCGATATGGAGGGTAAGAACACCGCTATCTTCTTCGGTCTGTCTGGTACAGGTAAGACTACTCTTTCTACCGATCCTAAGCGTCTGCTGATTGGTGATGATGAGCATGGATGGGATGACGAGGGCGTCTTCAACCTTGAGGGCGGTTGCTATGCGAAGGTGATCAACCTTGACAAAGAGAGCGAGCCCGACATCTATAACGCTATCCGTCGTGATGCCTTGTTGGAGAATGTGACTGTTGCTGCTGATGGTAAGATTGACTTCGCAGACAAGAGCGTTACAGAGAACACACGTGTATCTTATCCTATCGAGCATATCGAGAAGATTGCCAAGAAGGTGAACGGCAAGAGCGCAGGTCCTGACGCACAGAACGTTATCTTCCTTTCTGCTGATGCTTTCGGCGTACTGCCTCCAGTATCTATCCTGACTCCCGAGCAGACCAAGTACTACTTCTTGAGTGGATTCACTGCTAAGTTGGCAGGTACAGAGCGTGGTATCACAGAGCCAACTCCAACCTTCAGTGCTTGTTTCGGACAGGCTTTCCTCGAGTTGCATCCTACCAAGTATGCTGAGGAACTCGTGAAGAAGATGGAGAAGAGCGGTGCTAAGGCATATCTCGTCAATACAGGTTGGAACGGAACAGGTAAGCGTATCTCTATCAAGGATACTCGTGGTATCATCGACGCTATCCTCGGTGGTGCTATCCTGAAGGCTCCTACGAAGAAGATTCCTTACTTCGACTTCGAGGTTCCTACAGAGTTGGAGGGTGTAGACACCAATATCCTCGATCCTCGTGACACCTATGCTGATGCTGCTGAGTGGAACAAGAAGGCAGAGGATCTGGCTGGTCGCTTCATCAAGAATTTCAAGAAGTACGAGGGCAACGAGGCAGGTAAGGCACTCGTCGCTGCAGGTCCAAAATTGTAATTTGACTTACATCAAAAATAGAGGGCGGTTTCAGAAGAAATCGCCCTTGTTTTTTAGTTGGTGAGAGAAAATTCGTACCTTTGTATTTGTAATCGAGACGATTACTTTAAGTTATTCATTAGGTTAGTAGTTAATAGATTAAGGTAAAGATTATGTTATTAGATTTTCAAACGACGGTTGTGTTGGTGTCGGTTGCTATTGCGACAGTTTTGAGTGTTATCACACTCATGAATACCAACATCCGTTAGGAAAGAGCGCGGAGTGAGTGATTCATACCGCGCTCTTTTTTTGTTTACAAAATCTAAAATATGGCTTTTTATCATATAATTAACTTAATAAAAGGTAGAAAAATGTCGCTATTTGCAGAATTGTGAGTAAATTTGCACCCAAAAATTGAAAATAACCAAATGACAAAGATAGTTAAGGTCATGTGTGGGCTGCTGGCAGCCATGACATTACTGGCTTCGTGTATGAAAGACGACGACAGTTCCAGTACTCTTTATAATGATACGGCAATCACAGCATTCTCCCTAGGAACGCTGAACAGATATCTGCATACCACCTCCTCTACAGGGACGGACTCTATCTATAAGGTTACGGTTACAGGCAGCGACTATAAGTTCAGTATCGACCAGGCTACGCATCGTATCTTTAACGCAGACTCCCTACCTGTAGGAACAGACATGGAGCATGTCGTTACCTATGTCACGGCATTGAATAACGGCAGTGTGTTTGTCAAGAGCGCGAAAAGTGATTCAGTCATGTATCATAGTTCCGCAGACAGTCTCGACTTCTCTGTACCTCGTGTTTTCCTTGTGACAGCCAGTGACGGCTCTGGTTATGAGGAATATACTGTTCAGATCAATGTCCATCAGGAGGAAGGAGAGCAGTTTGTGTGGATGCGTCATGCTGATAGCGATGACATCGCCGCATTAGAGGCTGCCAAGGCTGTCATGATTGACGAGGAACTCTTCGTCTTTGGTGTAAAGGCAGGGAAGACAGTTGGCTATAAGACCACAGACGGGGAGAGTTGGACAACGCTTTCAGAGATAGATGACGAGACGGCATATCGGAATATCATGGTCTTTGATGGGAGCCTTTATACACTCGTGAATGGCTCTCTGCAAAGTTCTGCCGATGGTGAGACGTGGAGCGTTGTGAAGGCGGATGTGGAGGTCAGTCAGTTGGTGGCATCCAATAGCGGAGAGTTGTATGGTCTTTCTACTGCTGGTGTCATCCTGTTCTCTGAAGACGGTGGCGTGACATGGAACGAGGATATGTTCGATGAGGATGTCACTTGGTTGCCCCAGGAGGAAATCGCTTACGCCTGTCTTCCTGTTCAGATGACCTATGGCGCAGAGCAGATTGTCTTGGCTGGTATTTCCTCAGCGATTCCCTCTATTGAGTCGGTTTGGAGAAAGATATCAGAGCATGACGTCCAGAGCCAGGAAGATAAATGGATATATATAGACCGCTCCGACAACAACCGTTTCGCTTTGCCACAGTTGAAGAATCTGGTGATGATGCCCTATGATGATGGTATCCTTGCGTGGGGTGTTGAGGATGGCGAGTTCTCTTCCATCTATCAGAGTCGCGACAATGGCATTATCTGGAAAAAGAACACGAACTATCAACTGCCAGAGAATTTCAAAGGCAGTACGACCTCTTTTGCCGCAACTACTGATGGCAAGGAGATATGGTTGGTAAGTGGGGATACAGGAGAGATTTGGCAGGGACACCTTAATAAGGTTGCCTGGGAAAAGTCAGAATAGGATAGATGTTGAAGAAGACGCTATTATCCATCTTGCTGCTGACCATGACGGTTGCCCTCAGCGCTCAGGACGCTCCTGAATATCGTGCTGAGATAGGAGGAGGAATAGGTCTTGTCGCCTACGAAGGTGACTTCAATGGAAACCTGTTTAAGAATATGCAGCCGATGTTCACTTTGCTGGGACGCTATAAGTTCAACCCACGTATGGCATTGGCACTGAATGTGAGTTATGGGAAGATCAAAGGGTCATCGAAGGATGCGAAGACCTATTACCCCGATATCCCTGTCACGGATTTCAGCCATGGACTGTTGGATGTGGGGGTAAGATACGAGTATAACTTCTGGCCCTATGGCACAGGAAGAGAGTATCGTGGAGCGAAATGCCTTACACCTTATTTATATATAGGGATGGGCGCAACGATGGTGAAGCCTGAGAAGACAGAGATAGCCTTTAACCTGCCAATAGGAGCGGGTGTGAAATATAAAGTAGGAGAGCGTGTGAATCTCGCACTGGAATGGGCAATGCATTTCACGTCGAGTGATATGCTTGATGGTGTGAAGGACCCTTATGGCATTCAGAGCAGCGGACTTTTCAAGAATACCGACTGCTATAGCCATTTGCGCATGTCCTTGACCTATGATATATGGGCTAAATGTAAAACTTGTCATAATGATAGAGACTGAAAACGATATGGAGCAACAATTAGATATGACACGTATTCCCAAGCATATTGCCATCATTATGGATGGTAATGGACGATGGGCTATGGATCGTGGACTGGATCGTACGTTTGGGCACAAGGCTGGGCTTGACAACCTGGAGACTATAACCACCCTATGTTCTAACTTAGGTGTGAAGTATCTGACAGTTTATGCCTTCTCCATAGAGAACTTCAACAGACCTGCATACGAGGTGGAGGCGTTGATGGGATTGGTCCTCAGTTTCATCAAGATGGACCTCTTCCATAATAATAATGTGAGTTTCCACGTAGTAGGTGATCGTGAACGCCTTCCAAAGAGCGTGCAAGACAAACTGCGCTCGATGGAGGAGGAGACAGCGATGTACGATGGTATGGCGATGACGATTGCCATGGGCTATTCCTCTAAACAGGAGTTGGTGAGTGCCACAAAGAGGATTGCCCGTAAGGTTCAAAGCGGTGAGATAAGTGCTGATGACATCAGTGAGGAAACGATTAGCGAGCATCTGTGGACGGCATGGATGCCAGATCCCGACTTGCTTATCCGCACGGGTGGCGAGATACGTATTTCCAACTACCTGCTCTGGCAGTGTGCCTATTCAGAGTTCTACTTCTGTGACACCTACTGGCCGGACTTCGGTGAGGAGGATCTCCACAAGGCAATAGCCAGTTTCCAGAGTCGTCAGCGTCGCTTTGGTAAGACAGAGGCACAAGTGGAAGAAGAAAAGTAAAAAGGTAAAAAAGTAAAGAAATAAATGAATATAAATATGACACATAAGGTTAAAGGGATGGTAAAATGGTTTTTACCTTTTTACCTTCTTACCTTTTTACCTTTAAGCGTTAACGCACAGGATGTGATCGTTCATCCAGATATCTCGTATGCGGGAACACCCAGAACCTGCGAGATAGGTGGCATCGCTGTCAAGGGCGTAGAGGGCTATGAGGATTATGTGCTGACAGGTTTGTCGGGTCTTACGGTAGGTCAGGAGATTACTGTTCCTGGCTCAGAGATTACGGATGCGGTGAAACGCTACTGGCGTCATGGTCTGTTCTCTCGCGTGTCAATTACGGCGGATTCTATTGTCGGCTCCAAGATATACTTGTGTATCCATCTTGCTACACGCCCTCGTGTCAGTCGCATCAACTATAATGGCATTAAGAAGTCAGAGCGTGAGGATATGGAGGCGAAACTGGGTATTATGCGAGGCAGTCAGATTACGCCGAACATGATAGACCGTGCCAAGATTCTCGCGAAACGCTATTTTGACGACAAGGGCTTCAAGAACGCAGAGATAGAGATTGTACAGCGTGATGATGTGACAGACAATAATATGGTCATCTTGGATGTGAATATCGACAAGAAAGACAAGATGAAAGTCCGTAACATCATCTTTGAGGGCAACGAGAAACTCTCCTCCAGAAAGATCAAGGGAACGATTTTCAAGAAGGGAGCCTTTGGTAAGATCAATGAGGCTGGTAAGTTTGGTAATATCTTCAAGGCAAAGAAGTTTACCCAAGAGCGTTATGATGAGGCTAAAAAGGCACTGATTGACAAATATAATGAGTTGGGCTATCGTGATGCCGTCATCTTGGAAGACTCCGTATGGAACAATGACGAGAAGCATGTCAACGTCTATGTGAAAGTTGAGGAGGGTCAACGTTATTATATCCGTAATATCACATGGGTTGGTAATACCGTGGTGACCACCGACTATCTGAATGCGGTGTTAGGCATGAAGAAGGGCGATATCTATAATCAGAAGCAGATGAACAAGCGTCTGTCGGAAGATGAGGATGCCGTGGGCAATTACTATTGGAACAATGGTTATCTCTTCTATAACCTCCAGCCCACTGAGGTGAACATCGTAGGCGACTCTATCGACTTGGAGATGCGAATCCAGGAGGGTACTCAGGCTCATATCAGCCATGTGCGTATCTATGGTAACGACCGTCTCTATGAGGAGGTGGTTCGTCGTGAACTCCGCACCAAGCCTGGTGACCTGTTCTCTAAGGATGCCCTCCAGCGTTCTGCACGTGAGATTGCCTCTATGGGTTATTTCGATCCAGAGAAGGTGAACCCCGATATCAAACCGAACTATGAGGATGGTACGGTGGATATCAACTGGGAGTTGGAGCAGAAGTCTAACGACCAGTTGGAGTTCTCGCTTGGTTGGGGACAGACGGGTGTCATCGGACGTGTGGGTGTGAAGTTGAATAACTTCTCTATGCGCAACCTCTTTGGCAAGAACAAGATGCACCGTGGTATTATGCCGATTGGTGATGGAGAGCAGTTGTCATTGTCCCTGCAGACCAATGGTCGCTATTATAGTTCTATCTCTACGGGCTATAGCACGGGATGGTTCGGTGGTAAGCGTCCGAATGCCTTGAATGTCAGTGCTTTCTACTCAAAGCAAAGTGATATCTCCAGCAGTTATCGTAATAATGCACTTTATAATAACTACAGTTATTATTACGGTGGTTATGGCATGTATAATAATGCCTATTACAACTATGACTCCATGCTGGACGACGATAAATATATCAAGATGTTTGGTGCCTCTATCGGATGGGGTAAGCGCCTGCGTTGGCCTGACGACTATTTCCAGTTGTCCGTCCAGTTGTCATATACTCGTTATATGTTGCGTGACTGGAACTACTTCATTATCTCGAACGGTAACTGTAACAACATCAACCTGGGTGTGACTCTCTCACGTACCTCTACTGATAACCAACTCTTCCCACGTCGTGGATCAGAGTTCATGGCTTCTGTCACACTCACACCGCCCTGGTCATCCTTTGACAATAAGGACTATGAGCATCTTGCCACCGACCGCACCTCCGCTACTTTCGAGAGTGAGCAGCAGGACAAGTACCGTTGGATTGAGTATCACAAGTGGAAGTTTAAGTCACGTACCTTCACCTCTCTGACCAATGGGCAGAAGTGTCTGGTGCTGATGACTCGTGTGGAACTTGGTTTGCTGGGTTCTTACAATAAATATAAGAAGTCGCCCTTCGAGACTTTCTATGTAGGTGGTGACGGTATGAGTGGCTATTCCTCTGGCTATGCGGAGGAGACGATAGGTCTGCGTGGTTACGATAACGGCTCTATCTCTAACACGGCAGCCTATGAGGCTGGAACCAGTGCTTACTATAATGCCTATGCCTACGACCGCTTTACGCTGGAGTTGCGCTATCCGTTTATGTTGGGTAACACCACCATCTACGGACTGGGCTTCCTCGAGGGTGGTAACGCATGGGTTGATACGAAGAAGTTCAATCCGTTCGACATGAAGCGTTCTGCTGGTGTCGGTGTCCGTATCTTCCTGCCAATGGTTGGTCTGATGGGTATCGACTGGGCTTACGGTTTCGACAAGGTATATAGTGGCAGTTCTTACTCCAAGGGAGGAAGCCAGTTCCACTTTATCTTAGGACAGGAGTTCTAGTAAAGGTAAAAAAGTAAAAAGGTAAAAAAGTAAAAAGGTAAAAAAGTAAAAAGGTAAAAAGGTAAAAATAGAAAAGCGAAAACCTTTAAACCTTGCTGAAGTTTTTACGTCATAGAGATGTAACATAAAAAAGAGTACGATTATGAAAAGTCAGAGTATTAAAAATAAGGTAATGGGTATGGTGAAATGGGTTTTACCTTTTTACCTCTTTACCTTTTTACCTTTAAACGCTTCCGCACAGAAGTTCGCCTTGTTGGATATGGACTATATCTTGAAGAATGTTCCTGCCTATGAGCGTGCTAATGAGCAGTTGGCACAGGTGTCCAAGAAGTGGCAGGCAGAGGTGGAGGCACTTCAGACAGAGGCGCAGACGATGTACAAGGACTACCAGAAGGAAGTTGTATTTCTCTCTCAGGAGCAGAAGAAGGCTCGCCAGGACGCTATCATGGAGAAAGAGCGTGAGGCTTCTGAGTTGAAGAAGAAATACTTTGGTCCTGAGGGTGAGTTGTTCAAGAAGCGCACTGCATTGATGTCTCCCATCCAGGAGGAGATCTATAATGCGGTGAGTGAGATAGCGGACCTTCGTGGCTATCAACTGGTGCTTGATCGTGCCAGTGACAGTGGTATCATCTTTGGCTCCCCCAAAGTAGATATCTCCAGTGAGGTATTGAGTAGATTAGGATATTCAAATTAATAACAATAAATCGAACAAGAAAATGAAGAAAGTACTTTTAATGTTGTTTATGTTTGCCCCTTTGGCAACATTTGCACAGAAGTTTGGTCATGTTAACTCTCAGGAGATCATCCAGGCTATGCCTGAGTTCACCAAGGCTCGTACCGATATCGAGGCATTGACCAAGACCTATGAGGCAGACCTGAAGAGTATGCAGGATGAGTTGCAGAAGAAGGCTGAGGCTTATGAGAAGGAGCAGGCTACCCTGCCCGCTAACATCAAGGAGCGTCGTGAGAAGGAACTGCAGGATATGTACCAGAAGATTCAGCAGACCTATCAGGATAACCAGCAGGCTCTTGCCAAAGAGCAGTCGGAGAGAATGCAGGCTATCCAGACCAAGGTACTTGACGCTATCAAGCAGGTAGGTCAGTCTGGCAACTACGTGTATATCATGGATCTCGCAGGTGGTGTTCCTTATATCAGTTCCACCCTCTCTACGGATGTTACCGCAGAGGTCAAGAAGAAACTTGGTTTGTAATTAATTAATAAACATACGATATGAAACGGTTTTTATTACTATTATTAACCGTCATCTCTCTTTCAGCATCGGCACAGTCTACTGAGCCGTTGCTGAAATTTGGTTTTCTGAGTTATGAGGGAGTACTGCAGTCGATGAGTGACTATGCCCTTGTCGAGGCGAATATGCAGCAACTTCAGGATCAGTATGCCGCAGAGCAGAAACGAGTAGAGGACGAGTTTAACAAGAAGTATGAGGAGTTCCTTGACGGACAGCGCGAATTCCCACAGACCATCTTGCAGAAGCGCCAGAGTGAGTTGCAGGAGTTGATGGAGAAGAACATCGCCTTCAAGAAAGAGTGTCAGCGTCAACTTGCCGAGGCAAGAGAGCAGGCATTGGCTCCTTTGAAGCAGCGTCTTGCTGACGCCTTGGTGAAGGTGGGCGGTGAGCAGGCTCTTGCCTTTATCCTCAACACCGACCAGAATGTAGCCCCTTGGATCAATACCGCTATGGGTGTTGACGTGACAGAGGCTGTGAAGGTGTTGCTGAAATAATGACTAACAGCCAACAGCCAATAGCCAATAGCCAACTGCCCAAGATACCCGGACCTATCGGTATCTTTGACAGTGGATATGGCGGACTGACCATCCTGCATGGCATCCGCCAATTGTTGCCCCAGTATGACTACCTCTACTTGGGCGATAATGCCCGCGCACCTTACGGTACTCGCTCCTTCGATGTGGTCTATGAGTTCACCCGTCAGGCGGTCATCCGTCTCTTCGAGATGGGCTGCCATCTGGTGGTCTTGGGGTGTAACACGGCTTCGGCAAAGGCGTTACGCACCATTCAGCAGAACGACCTCCCCAACCTTGACCCGCAGCGTCGTGTCTTGGGTATCATACGTCCTACAGCAGAGGTGATTGGGTCATTGACCCATTCACGTCATGTGGGTATCTTTGCTACCGAGGGTACTATCAAGAGCGAGAGTTATAACTTAGAGATTCATAAGTTTTTTCCAGACATTCAGGTCAGCGGTGTCGCCTGTCCGTTCTGGGTCCCCTTGGTGGAGTATAATGAGGCTGACTCCCCGGGCGCGGACTATTTCGTGAAGAAGCGCATCGACCAGATCCTGCGCATGGACCCAGAGATAGACACCATCATCTTAGGCTGTACCCATTATCCTATCCTATTGCCTAAGATTCATAAGTACATCCCCCGTGGCATCCGTATTATCTCACAAGGGGAGTATGTCGCAGAGGCATTGCAAAAGTATTTCCTGCGCCATCCCGACGTGGAGCAGCGTTGCACACAAGGCGGTCAGGTGCATTACCTGACGACCGAGAATCCTGAGAAGTTCAAGGAACAGGCACAGTTGTTCCTCCACGAGCCAGTGGAAGTGGAGAATATCACGCTTGGCTAGTTCAACAATTGCTTGGCGAAATAGCGGACAGGGTACCAGACACTGAGGAAGCCGACGGCAAGGACGGTGACGAAAATCAGTACGATGTCCCAAGGGTGGACGCTGACGGGATAGGCATCAATGATGAACGAGCCCTCCGACTCCCCTAAGCGCACGATACCGTATTGCTGTTGCAGCCAACAGAGCAATAGTCCGATGGCAATGCCGATCACTGCTCCCATGGCGGAAATCATACGACCCTCAAAGAGGAAGATATGAATGATCTGTTTGTCGGAAGCCCCGAGGTTCCGCAGGGTCACCACGTCGTTCTTCTTGTCGATCATCAGCATGGAGAGGCTTCCGATGATGTTAAAGCAGGCGATGACGAGGATAAACGTGAGGAAGATATAAGCCATCAGTTTCTCTATCTTCATGATGCGGAAGGTGTCGTCCTGCTGCTCATAACGGTCACGCACCAGGAAACGGTCGCCCGCTATTGCCTGCATCTCCTCCTTCACCTTATCGAAATTACTGCCAGGTTTCAGGCGCAACTCCAGCGACGAGAGCATGCCCTGCTGGTCGAACAACTGACGGGTAAAGGCGATAGAGGTGATGATATACCGCTTGTCGTATTTCCCTTGCTGGATGCTGAACAGGACTCCTGGCGAATATAACTCATCCTCCACGAACCCTTCCTGTAGGTTGGCAAGGTTCAACTGTCCCTCCCTTCGTGGCGCATAGATCTTCAAGGGGCGTTCGTAGACATAGCCAGTGCCCAACTGGTAGGCGACTCCCATGCCCAAGATGCCGTAGTTCATGTCGGCGGCATGCAGCGCAAAGTCACCATCACCCTCCAAGACCTCTCGGATATGTGTCAGTTTGTCGAAGTTGTCCTCCACTCCTTTTAGTATCACCATCGCCTGTCGCTCCCCATAGACGGCAAGAGCCTGATCCTCCATTACCTCCGTCGCCACGTCGACCTGTGGTAATTGGCGTATCTGGGTCAGCAGGGAGTCGTCGGCAGCCACCGTCTTACCCTTTACAGGGGTGATCTTGATTTGCGGATCGAGTTGGGTGAAGAGTGAGGCGACCATATCGTGGAAACCATTAAACACGCTGAGTGTCACCACCAGTGCCATAGCGGCAATAGCGACACCTACGACAGAGATACCGCTAATCACGTTGATAGCGTTGGTGCTCTTCTTGGAGAAGAGGTAGCGGCGGGCGATATAGAATGGGAAGTTCACCTCTTCAAATTCTCAACTCTTCAGCAGTTCGTCAATATGGTCGATATAGTCGAGCGAGTCGTCAATGAAGAAGCGCAACTCGGGGACGATGCGCAGTTGATGGCGCACCCTCGTGCCCAACTCATAGCGTATCTGTTTCTCGCTCTTACGGATATTCTCCATGATCTCCTCGCCACGCTCTGACGGGAAGATGCTCAGATGGGCGGTGCAGATACTTAAGTCGGGGCTGACACGCACCCTCGTCACACTGACCATCACTCCGCGCATACTGCGTGTCTGCTCTTGGAAGATGACACTCAACTCCTTCTGTAGCAGGCGTGCTATCTTATTCTGTCTTGTTTCTTGCATAGTCTTTCATACCTTTGTCGCGGCAAAGGTACGAAAAATTTCTTAATAATCCATTATCTATAGCGAATAAAAGGCGGTCATAAGGTCGTGACGGTAATTCTTGCTTATCTTCAGTTCTGTCATTTCCTCAAGGGGCTCTGCTAAAATACAAGTATTATCCTGAATCATCTTGATGTGATTAATATTGACGATATATCGTTTGTGTATCTGAACAAAGTCAGGTGTATAGTTGAGGATCACATCTGATGTCGTGCGATGGCGTAGAACATAATTAATACCGTCCATGCAAACGACCTCCCACAGTTTACGTTCCTTATTATATCTGAAGAAGGCGATATTCTCTGACAGTAAGGTTATATGCTCATTTTTAGGATTGACGACAAGGATGATGGGCAGGTGCTGTTGTGCATGAGGTTGTGAGAACGGGTATTCTGCCAGTTTGTTCTCGTAATAGCGTGTCATGATTTGCCCTAACTCCTGTTCTGTGGCAGGCTTCATGAGATAATCGAAAGCCTCCCGGCGGATAGCCTCCAACAGATATTTGTCATGACCTGTATAGAAGACGACCTTCGTCTCAGGCTTCACCTCGTTACGAATCAGCGTACAGAATTCCAACCCAGACATCGAAGGCAGTTCCACATCGACGAAGATAAGATCGGGCTCTGTGTCTATCACCCCTTTGATACCCGTCTCCGCATCTATCGCTTTCCCCACAACCCTTACGGAATAGTTGTCCTCCAGCATACGTGCCAGTACCTCAATAGCATCACGATTGTCATCTATGATATAGACGCTCACTAATTTCTCCCTGTTCATTGTTATGTCGTTGTTAATGTGTAGTTATAACTATCGGGCAAGAGAATCCAAGAGCGGCAGCCCGTGACCCCATCTCTTTCATAGTTACCGACTCCAAACTGGATAGGCACCTCGTTCTTCTCGTTGAGCATTTGGATGGTTTGTCTGACCACCTTCATGCCCGTATGTCCCTTCCCACTCGTTGCCTTCTTCAAACCCTCACCGTTGTCAAGCACCTCCACCAGCGTGGCATCACCCTGTCTGCTGACGTGGATGGTCAGCAGTCGTTGCTGCCCTTTCTGAGGTCGCATCGGGCGTAGTCCGTGCTTGATGGCATTCTCTGCGAATATCTGTATCGTCATGGCAGGCAATATGACCTGACGCATGTCGATACCTTCGTCGACTTGTCGCTCATACTTGAATTCTTCACCCATCTGCTGTCCTTCGATGGTGGCGTAATAGTCTACGAAGGCAAGTTCCTCTTCGAGGGTGGTCGTCAGCGTATCGGCAATGGCGAGTCCTCTGCGCAACAGTTGGGTGAGCGTGTTGAAATTGACCGTCTTACCATCTTGTTGGGCAAGCATCTCATGGGTCAGCGCATTATAGATAAAGTGAGGTGAGAGGCGATTACGGGTGTTACGCAATCGGGTCTCTATCAGTTGCTGCCTCAGTTCCAATGCCTGCATACTGGCTTTCCTACGGCGCATCATATAGAGGACGAAGAGCAAGATAACGGTCATCAGAGCCGTAGCGAATAAAGCCCACGCCAGTCTGCTGGTCATGCGACTGTGGTCTATCTGTTGCTGCTGCTCCAACAGTCGTTTGTCATGCTCATACTCCAAGAGACGAGTGCTCATCTGCATTCTCATATTCGCTGTTTTGATAGAGTCGTTGATGGCATGCAAGGCAAGGTGTGCCTGATAGGCTTTCGCCGCGTTACCAGTCTGCAGCCAGGCCTGTTCCTCAGTTTTCAGTCGCATCACCTTGGCGGCAGGAATCATCTCCTCGGGAGTATTCTCTTGTTGTATCATTCGGACAGCGTCCTGTGTCTTTCCGTTGAGCAAGGCAAGTTTCATCTTCTCTGTCTCGACATAGTAAATCAGGATGCCGAAGTTGACATGGTGGAAGAAAGAGTCAACCTCTGCGACTATGGGACGAGCCTCTTCAGCCTTCTTGAGGTTGATGAGAATCTCCGCGATATTGGTGCGCGCCGTATAATAGTCCCATGTCTTGTCGGGATTGTCCTTCACCAATGCCGCCGCCTTCTCGAAACAGGGCAATGCCTCTTGATATCGCTCTTGGAAATAATAGTCATTACCACGATTGTTGTAGTAGATAAACTGGTCTGGCTTGCTCATCTTGGGTAACAGTTGCTCACAACGTTGGTACCATTCGGCACTATGGGTGAAGTCGTCCATGAAGGTATATACCGTACTAATGCCTAAATAGATGGCGATACGACTGTCCTCACTGGTCTGAAATGAGTCAGCGACAGCCATCGCCCGCAAATAACTGTCGGCACTCATGTCAAACCGTCCTGCCTGCCGATAGAAGTCGCCCCTGTTCAGCATGGTGATGACACGCAACTCCGGATCCATCCGTTCCTGCTCCATCATTCGGAGCGCCTCTTCTGTGTAGATAATTCCAGAGTCTGGTTTGCTGGCAAGGGCAGCGTAATAGACTCCCTGCGCTTTCAGCCAGTGTGCATGTAACTGTTTGATGGCATGGTCATTGCGTCCTTCGTTACGTAACAGGTATTGGTGAATTTGCTGATTGGTCTGCACAAACGAATCGACAGCATACGCCTGATAGTACTTCACACCACGGTCAACCAGTTGCATATAGTAGTCATCGCTATCCTTGAGGGCACTTCCGTGTGAACTGCCCTTCCCTTGTTGTTGACAACTAATAAGGACACCAACAACCCCTACCAACATCAAATATGTCAACTTTCTCATCTCTTATCAATTAGCCAAGGGCAAAGTTACGATAAAATCTGTAAAATACACCTTTTACACCCATAAATATTTTTGCCCTCTTACCTTGTAATTTTCTCTTCTTGCCTGCGGTTTTTCCCTCTTGCCGATTTTCAGCGTTTTCCCCGTTTGTTTAGAAAGCCCAAAAAACCTATCTTTGTGGAGCAAAACTAACATGTTTTTCGTGAAATTCATAAATAATTAAAAACAGTAAGACTATGAAAAAAGTAATGCTCTTAGCCCTGGTGTCAATGATGATTGGCATGGGGAATCTAACAGCCCTCGCACAGAACACCTTCGAGGGTGAGATGGTGTCTAAGTGCCACTCCGTACAGAAGGCGAAGTCGCAGGTAACCACCAAGAATGTTTTGGCGAAGATGATCGTCAAGAATATTATGAAAAAGAACTTTGACAATAATCCGGGTTTCTATACGGGAACGTATACTGCTACAACTGTTGTCAAGGGTGAGAAGACACGTGTCCATAACTCTTATAACAATTGTTATACTCTGATAGAGAAAGAGGGCGACAAGATGAAGACCACCACGTATTTCCCATATATCAAGAAGGGGTATACTCAAATTACCGATATGACAGAGAACCAGAAACAGGTAGAGGAGATGCGTAAAGGTGAGGTAGAGAAGACGGGTGAGACCATGACAATTCTTGGTCATAAGTGTGATGTCTATAAGGTGAAGTACGAGGTGAAGACCGACTCCGCAGGAACAACTTCAGCAACCAACCTGCATAATGAGTTCGCAGTATACGATGACCCCTCGATGCCAGGTGCCGACCAAGAGTGCCTTCCTGGTGTAAAGGGTGTCCCTCTGAAGGTGACAGTAAATACAGCCTCTCAGATCACCAATGAGATGATGAACATTGATTTTCTGATGTCCGTCGCAACTATTGTCACTGCAATTACCCCAAGGACGGTGGACGATGCAGAGTTTGAGGTTCCTGCTGACATCAAGATGATTGATATTGAGAAGAAGCCCAAGGAACTCATCAAGATGCTTGAGGACAATAAGAAATATATGATAAAGAAGAACTTGTGGACTGAGGAGTCTCCTGATGAGGCTAAGATATACGATGATCTCTCCGAGGATTGGGATTACTAGAAAAACGCTGCTATGAGAACAAGTCTTATAGCCATATTATTGATGGTGTCTCCTGCCGGGTTTGCTCGGTCGGGGGACTCCCTCTTTCTCTATCGGCGAGGCTCTATCTACTCTATGATGATAGGGCACCGCAACTTGCAATATGAGCAGGAGATAGAGAAAGCCTTTGATGCTATGCCTGTCCCAGACAAATACAACGACCATGGGTTGGGAAAGAAAGTGTTTTATTCCTCTGACAAGAAAATCAAGGTAAAAGATCTTGGGAACCATGGTGGCTTCGTCGTCAACGAGTCGTCCAACCCTAAGGAGATGAACGATTTCGATGCCTTCCTCCAGAGACAGTTTGTGGCGAGCCGATTGATTGCGAAATGGTTCCAGCGCAAGAGACAGGATGGTGTCTGTAACATGGAACTGATACAACAGCGCGGCTATCAGAACGCCTCAGAGGTCGACAAGCGTATGGCGGCGCTCTCCGTCCGTAAGGATGCGCTGCTGATGGATGCGGGTGAGGAACTCATAGGTAGCACTTTCGTCCTGGTCAACGACATCCGTTATATTGATAAGAGTAGGGGAACCTCTGTGGTAGGCGGCATTGTCAGCGGTGCCATTCAGGTGGGTACAGCCCTACAGGGACAGAATACCACCGACCAAAAGAACCTTGGCGACCTTATTGCCAGTTACAAGGGATTCAATGTAAAGATAGTTACCTACCTGTATCAACTGGTATGGGATGAGGAGATGTCGTCCTTCTTTTATAATAAGGTGTACACGGAGCAACCTGACGACTCCAAGAAAGAGAACTTTGAGAACAACAGGGGTAAGTTCTCTTTGGTCTATTTGGGAAAACAGGAAAGCAGTGGAAAGGATGTATCCTTCGCTGGAGTCAACGAGTCTGAACCGCAGCAGATGGTACGTAAAGCATGCCAAAGGGCTTTCGATGAGAATATCGCCAATTTGCAAAAGAACTTTGAGGCGTTTAAGGTCAAGGCTCCCCTATTGAGTACGGAACCTTTGAGATGCGAGATAGGACTCAAGGAGGGCATTACGGAAGACAGCCGTTATGAGGTTCTAGAGGTCGTCGAGGATGAGAACGGGCATGTCGAGTATAAGCGTGTCGGGGTCATCCGACCTGTCAAGGATAAGATATGGGACAATCGCTTCATGGCTGTGGAGGAAAAGGCGGAGAACGCCACCTTGGGATTTACCACCTTTGAGAAGGTGAGAGGCGGGGACTTCTATCCTGGAATGCTGGTTCGAGAGATGAAATAGAAAGTTACACTGAACAAATTATTTTGTGCTATGAAAAAGTCTGTAAGATTAACGATGAAGAAAATTTGTTTGTTTTTTATGATGACCATCACAATGGTTGCATTGGTTGGTTGTAGTGGTGGCGGAACTTCTGCTGGTGGTAATGATGACAATGGCGGTGGTAACGATTCTCCTGGTCAAGGCTATGTAAAGCAGGACTGCAATTTATGCAGTGCTAGCGGCAATTGCTACATTTGTCTAGGGACAGGAAAACACTGCACCCTCTGCGAGAACTCAGGTTTGTGCTATCAGTGCGAAGGTGATGGCATATGCACTCTTTGTAATGGCTCTCCTAATACTATATGTCCCCAATGTGAGGGTAGTACATATTGTAAGAGTTGTGGAGGTAGTGGTCAATATGTCTTACAAAGTGGTGGAAAGATCTTGTATATTGATGATTGCCTTTCTTGTTTTGGCACAGGAAAATGTAGCAAATGTAATGGTGCAGGTGAACTGGTTTGCAATTGGTGCAATGGCAATGGAATGTGCTATGTTTGTGATGGAATGAAAAAGTGCAAGGATTGTGGTGGTGATGCTCACTGTACTACTTGCAAAAACAGTGACGGAAAGTGTATGCTTTGTGAGGGGAAGGGATACATATGGATACAGCCCAGTTCTGGTGGCAACTCTAGTAGCGGTAGTTCCGGAAGTGGCAATCGTTGCACATACTGTAATGGCACGGGCGATTGTAAGTATTGCGATGGTACGGGCGATTGTGAATACTGCGATGGTAATGGTTATTATGTAGTGGGTCACATGTATTTTGGTTGCTATCACTGTTGGCATAGAGGCAGTGGCGCTGAGGGATATTATCTTGATAATATAAAAATAGGTGACGGCAATTGTTCGGATTGTTGGGGGACTGGAAAATGCTCAGCCTGCGACGGTAAAGGTTCTCTATAGTTATTAATTACATGCGAGTGCCTGCCTATTTGAGTGGATGTGCAGTTGTAATCAGTTGTTGGAAGTATCCTAATCGGTTGTCGACTCCAGTCGACAGGGTTGCTGACTCCAGTCGACAAGGTTGCTGACTCTAAGTCAACCGATTGGTTGACTCTAAGTCGGCAGGTGGCAACCTATGCCTCACTGACTACAATTTCCTAATCAGAGTAAGACCGTCGCGTAGGGGAAGGATGACCTGCTCCACGCGGCGGTCGTTTTGCAGGTAGTCGTTGAAGGCGACGATGCCATGGGTCTGCTGGTCTTTCTCGTAGGAGGGGTCTATGACATGCCCGTCCCACAAGGTGTTGTCGGCAAGGATGAAGCCGCCAGGACGGAGAATGGAGAGTGCCATCTCGTAGGTGTCATGATAGGTGCGCTTGTCGCCGTCGATGAAGGCGAGGTCAAACTCAATTCCCAGTTTAGGAGCCTCTGTGATGGCATCGCCGATGATAAAGGTAATCTTATCGCTGACGGGAGAGTTCTCTATCCACGGACGGGTGAAGTCCTCCTGCTCGTCGTTGATCTCAAAAGTATAGAGGTGTCCGTCGTCCTCCAGACCCTCCGCCATGCACAAGGCACTGTATCCGCTGAAGGTGCCCACCTCTAATATATTATGCGGACGAATCATCTGCACGAGCATCTTCAGCAACCGCCCTTGCAGATGCCCAGATGCCATTCGTCCGTGCAGCATGTGGATATTCGTGGCTCGCCAGAGCCGGTAGAGATAGTCTGGCTCTGGTGAGGTATGGCACGCTATGTATTCGTCGATGGTCATGCCTTCAAGGCCTCGATGGCAAGGCGGTAGGAGTCGAGTCCGAAGCCGCAGATGACACCCTTGCAGGCAGCGGAGATAAAGGAATGGTGGCGGAACTCCTCTCGCTGGTGGACATTAGAGATATGTACCTCGATGACTGGTGCCTTCAGCGAGCGGATGCAGTCATGCAGTGCCACAGAGGTATGGGTATAGGCTCCTGCGTTCAGCACGATGCCGTCGTAGGAGAAACCAACCTCCTGCATCTTGTTGATGAGTTCTCCCTCCACATTACTCTGGAAATACACAATCTCCACGTCAGGGAATCTTGCCTGTAACTGTGGCAGATATTGCTCAAACGACGAGGATCCGTAGATGCCTGGCTCACGAGTGCCCAGCAGGTTGAGGTTGGGACCATTCACGATAAGAATTTTCATATTTCGGAAATATTTTGTACTTTTGTCTGCAAAAATAATCATTTTTATGGAAACAGGCAAGAATTCGCAGACAAATATTGTAAGGAGTTACCAGCGTTACCTGAAACTGCAACGTGGTTTCTCCGCGAACACACTGGATGCTTACCAGCGTGACTTGCGTAAGTTGCTGGACTATCTGGAGCATGAGGGGAAGAGCGTCTATGAGGTGGAACTTGCCGACTTGCAGCATTTCGCCGCCACGCTTCATGACATCGGTATCCATCCTCGCTCACAGTGTCGTATTCTGAGTGGGGTGCGTAGTTTCTTTCGTTTCATGCAGATGGATGGATGGCGTGAGGACGACCCTTCGGAATTGCTGGAGAGCCCAGTCTTGGGTGAGCATCTGCCTGAGGTGTTGTCGGCAGAGGAGGTGGATGCTTTGGAGGAGTCCATCGACCTCTCGAAATGGGAGGGGCATCGTAACAAGGCGATTATCGAGGTGTTGTTCTCCTGTGGGCTGCGTGTCAGCGAGTTAGTCAATCTGAAACTCTCCAGTCTTTATGTGGAAGAGCAGTATGTGAAGGTGTTAGGAAAAGGCTCGAAAGAGCGGTTGGTGCCTATCTCGCCCAAGGCGTTGAAGGAGTTGGACAACTGGTTCGTTGATCGTAATCTCATGAAAATCAAACCAGGCGAGGAGGACTATGTGTTTCTGAATCGTCGGGGAGCCCATCTGACCCGTACCATGATATTAATCATGATTAAGCGACAGGCGGTAGAGGCTGGTATTACCAAGACCATCTCCCCCCACACGCTGCGCCATTCGTTTGCCACTGCCTTGTTGGAGGGCGGTGCCGACCTTCGTGCCATTCAGGCGATGCTGGGTCATGAGTCCATCGGCACAACGGAGATCTATACCCATATCGATATGTCGACGCTTCGGCAGGAGATCCTGGAGCACCATCCGCGTAATATGAGAAGAGAATAGTATAAAAAACTTTAATAATCCTAACATTCGTATTTAAGGAACACCTTTTTTATATACCTTTGCACGGAATTAATCATTTAACTATCATAATAAAGTAAACAATGAGACTTAGAAAACTATGGGTTGCCGTACTGATGGTAGTCAGTTCCGCAACAATGGTGGCACAGGAGATGCAGTTGCCCCCGATTCCCGTTGATCCTGCCGTGCGTATCGGTAAACTGGACAACGGACTAACTTATTACATTCGTCACAACGAATACCCGGAGCATGTAGCAAACTTCTACATCGCCCAGCGTGTGGGCTCCATCAATGAGGACGACTCACAGCGTGGTCTTGCCCATTTCCTGGAGCACATGGCATTCAATGGCTCTGAGCACTTTAAGGGCAATGGTATCATCGAGTTCACCCGCTCACTCGGCGTGGAGTTCGGTAGTGATCTGAATGCCTATACCAGTATCGACCAGACCGTCTATCGTGTCTGCGACGTGCCCACCAAGCGAGCCACAGCCGTAGACTCCTGTCTGCTTATCCTGAAAGACTGGTCGAACGGTCTTTCGCTGGAGCCAGACGAGATTGACAAGGAGCGCGATGTCGTGCATAATGAGTGGCGACTGGGCGAGGGACCGTCACAGCGTATGATCACCCGTGCCCTGCCGAAGATGTATCCAGGGTCCAAGTACGGTGAGCGTATGCCTATTGGTCTGATGAGTGTGATTGACAGTTTCAAGCCACAGACGCTTCGTGCTTATTACCAGAAGTGGTATCGTCCAGACAATCAGGCAATCATCGTTGTGGGTGATGTCGATGTCGATCATATCGAGGCACAGATAAAGACGCTCTTTGGTGGTATCAAGGTTGACCCCAATGCGCCAAAGGTTGTTGCGGAGCAAGTGCCAGACAATAAGGAGGCGATCTATATCTTCGAGAAAGACAAGGAGATGCAGATGAGCCAGATCATCATGATGATGAAGCATGACGCAACGGCGCCAGAGGAGAAGACAAATATGGGCTATCTCATCCAAGACTATGCCGTCAACGTGATCTCTCAGATGATGAACCAGCGTTTGTCGGAGATGACACAGGAGGAGAGTTGTCCTTTCTTCCAGGCTTTTGCGGATGACGACACCTACATGCTCTCCAGGACGAAAGACTGCTTTGAGGTGATTGGCGTGCCCAAGGAGGGCAAGGATATGGAGACGCTACAGACACTCTACCGTGAGGTGCGCCGTGCCCGTGAGTTCGGTTTTACTGCTACAGAGTATGAGCGTGCTAAAGCAGACTACCTGAGTGGACTGGAGAAACGTTATACCAACCGTGACAAGCGCAAGAACGCTGAGTATGGCAATGATTATCGTGACCATTATCTGGACAATGAGCCGATTCCCCCATTGGATGTGCTCTACCAGACCATGCAGATGATAGTCCCCAATATCCCTGTACAGGTGATAAACCAGATGGTGCCTGAACTGATTTCCGCTACCGATAGTAACCTTGTTGTCATGGAGTGGGCACAGGAGAAAGAGGGTAAGGTTTATCCTACTGAGCAAGACATGGCAGCAGCCATTGCCGCTGCCCGTGCAGACCAGATTGAGGCATATGTGGATAATGTAAAGGACGAGCCTCTGGTTGATGTCGCTACAATCAAGGCAGGTAAGATTGTCAAAGAGACGGAGAACAAGACCTTTGGCTATAAGGAACTGACCCTCTCCAATGGTGCCACCGTCATTCTGAAGAAGACAGACTTCAAAGACGATGAGGTACAGATGCAAGCGTTTGCCAAAGGCGGTAAGTCTTTCTACGGTGCTGCCGACTATACCAATCTGAAGGTGTACGACGAGGTGATAGGTATCAGTGGACTGGGTAATTTCTCCAGCAACGAGTTACAGAAAGCACTCGCTGGTAAGGAGTGTAATGCCGATGCTACGATGGGCAATACCCGTCAGTACGTGACAGCCCACTCAACACCGAAAGATCTGGAGACGATGATGCAGATGCAATACCTGTATTTCACAGGCATCAATAAGGACGACAAGCAATTCCAGAACCTGATGACCCAACTTGACATGGCACTGAAGAATAAGGGTCTGTCACCTGATGCCGTCTTCTCTGACTCCCTTGCTGCCACACTGTATGCTCACAACCCCCGATTCACACAGATTGACGTGAAGGACTTGAAGGACATCAACTATGACCGTATCCTTCAGATCGCCAAGGAGCGTCTCCAGAATGCGGGACAGTTTACCTTCATCTTCTGTGGTAACTTCGACGAGGCGACCATCCGCCCATTGATAGAGCAGTATATCGCCTCATTGCCAGCCACCAAGGCAAAGGCAGAGGACTTCAACGAGATACTGACTCTTGCCAAGGGTGAGGTCGTCAACCAGTTCAAGGTGAAGACAGAGTCCCCCAAGGCAACAGCCTTTGAGATTTGGCATGCTGACGTGCCTTACACTTTGGAGAATATGGTGAAGATTGACGCCATCGGACAGGTGCTCTCTATGATTTACCTGAAGACAATCCGTGAGGATGAGAGTGCTGCCTATTCTTGTGGCGCTTATGGTACCTTCAACCTGTCGAGCCACCAGCCAAAGGCATTGTTACAGGCCTATTGCCCGATGAACCCTGACAAGTCGGAGATTGCTGTCCGCCTGTTGCATGAGGGTATTGCCAATATGGCGAAGGCTGTGGATGCCGACCAACTTGCCAAGGCGAAGGAGTATATGCTGAAGCAGATTGACGTGGATGCGAAGAAGAACAGTTATTGGGTGAATACCATCACTACCTTCAAGGACTATGGACTGGATGTCTATACTGACTATAAGAAAGTTGTAGAGGCACTGACGACGGACAGTGTGCGTGACTTCTTGAACAATGTCATCCTGAAGAGTGGTAATCACGTGGAGGTAATCATGACTCCAGAGACAAAATAACCAACCTCGTTTCATAATGAAAACGGCTTGTTTCGTAAAAGAAGCAAGCCGTTTATTTTGTCATGTCGTAAAAACTCCGTAACTTTGCCGACTGAAATAATAAATAAAGGAAATATGTCATATTTGTTCTCATCAGAATCCGTATCAGAAGGGCATCCTGATAAGGTTGCCGACCAGATAAGTGACGCCTTGCTCGACCAGTTTCTGGCGTATGACGAGCATGCCCGTTGTGCCATCGAGACCTTTGTTACCACAGGTCAGGTGGTCATCATGGGTGAGGTGCGTAGTGAGGAGTATATCGACTTGCAGACGATAGCCCGCAATACGATTAAGAGGATTGGTTACACGAAGGCAGAGTACCAGTTTGATGGCAACTCCTGCGGAATCCTGACCGCCATCCATGAGCAGAGTGAGGACATCAACCGTGGTGTAGACCGTGAGGATGACGAGGACCAGGGGGCTGGCGACCAGGGTATGATGTTCGGCTATGCCACCAATGAGACGGAGAGCCTGATGCCTGTATCTCTCGACCTTGCCCATCTGCTGATGCGTACGCTTGCTGAGATTCGGAAAGAGGGTAAGGTGATGACTTACCTGCGCCCTGATGCCAAGAGTCAGGTAACTATCCAGTATAGCGATGGGGGTATCCCTGAGCGTATCGACACCATCGTCGTCTCAACGCAGCACGATGAGTTTGACACGGATGACGAGCGCATGCTCCAGCAGATCAAGGAGGATGTGGTGAACATCCTCATCCCTCGTGTGAAATCGAAGATACATTCTCCTCAGGTGCTAGCCCTCTTTGGAGAGGATATCAAATACTATGTCAATCCTACGGGAAAGTTTGTCATTGGAGGACCTCATGGTGACACGGGTCTGACAGGTCGTAAGATCATCGTGGATACTTACGGCGGTAAGGGTGCCCATGGTGGCGGTGCTTTCTCTGGCAAGGACTCCTCGAAGGTCGACCGTTCCGCAGCCTATGCGGCACGTCATATAGCCAAGAACATGGTGGCTGCAGGTGTCGCTGACGAGATGCTGGTGCAGATCAGTTATGCCATTGGCGTGGCAACCCCCATGAACATCTACGTGAATACCTATGGACGTTCTAATGTGAAGATGACAGATGGGGAGATAGCCCAGAAGATAGAGCAACTTTTCGACCTGCGTCCGAAGGCGATAGAGCGTACGCTGAAGTTGCGCCAGCCAATGTATCTGGAGACTGCTGCATACGGACATATGGGGCGGCAACCAGAGGTGGTCAAGAAGACGTTCACGAGTCGTTATCATGAGACAAAGACGATGGACGTGGAACTGTTCACATGGGAGAAACTGGATAGGGTAGAGGATATCAAAAGAGAATTTGGTTTGTAATTGTTACAGCAAGACTCGATAGCACAACAGCCGGTCGTACAGGGAACCGACACCGTGGTGGTGCAACACCGACCGCTAACTCCTGCTCAAGTGTTGAGTTGGTTGCCTCGTGATGCGACACCCGCCCAACAAGACTCGGCAATCCAGTCACGCTTTAAGCCCTCTGAGGTTCATTGGAGTGAGCATCCTGACACACTTCATCAGCCAGGTCATGATGCGGGTGTCGACCTCATGAACGCAGACCTTCCCCAATACTACAAGGAGAGTTTCTTCTCGAGAGACACGCTGTTTCATCCTGAATTGCAGGGAGGACGTTATGGCGTGGCGGGAGACCCTGTGCCATATAGTGTGCACAACGACAATATTATCACATCGCTCTTGCTCGCCTGTTTTATCTTCTCCGTGATTGCCTTTACGAACGCACGGCGTTTTATCTTCCGTCAGGCAAAGACCTTTTTCTATATGCCTCATGAAGGTACGACAGAATTCTCAGAGACAGCCAACGAGGCGCGCTTCCAGATAGCACTGGTCTTAATCGCTTGCCTGCAAGTGTCCTTGCTCTTTTATTTCTATACTTTGGATCATATCGGCGAGACCTTTGTACTGCGCTCACAGTATACACTGATTGCGATTTTTTTAGGCTTGACGATAGGCTATTTCCTGTTGAAAGCAGGACTTTATTCTGCCATTAACCTTGTCTTCTTTGATAGTAAAAGAAATCAACAATGGATTAAATCCATGTTGTTTATCATTGCGGCAGAGGGTATGCTGTTTTTTCCTGCGGTATTGTTGGGAGCCTATTTTGATTTAGGTATCAAAGAGGTAACGTTTTATGTCATTATAGCACTTGTTTGTATTAAAATGCTGACGATTTATAAGTGTTATGTTATCTTTTTCCGTCGAAATGTCGTTCGTTTGCAAATTATTTTGTACTTTTGCACCCTCGAAATAGTGCCATTGCTCGTCTTCTGGGGCGTGCTTGTCATGACAGCGAATAGTTTAAAAATCAATTTTTAGGACACCAATGATAAAGAAGATTCTGGTTTCTCAACCAAAACCATCTAGCGAGAAGTCACCATATTATGACATCGCTGAGAAGTTCGGAGTGGAATTGATTTTCCGTCCGTTCATCAAGGTGGAAGGAATAACCGCCAAAGAGTTTCGTGCACAAAAGGTGAATATCCTGGACTATACAGCCATCGTATTCACGTCACGTCATGCTATTGACCATTTCTTCACGTTGGCAAAAGAGTTGCGTGTCGCCATCCCTGAGGATATGAAGTATTTCTGCGTGACTGAGACCATCTCACTCTATATCCAGAAATATGTGCAGTATCGCAAGCGTAAGGTGTTCTTTGGTGTTACGGGAAAAATTGACGATCTGATTCCGACTATGGTGAAGCACAAGCAGGAGAAATACCTGGTTCCCATGAGTGATGTCCACAATGACAGTGTCACGAAAATGTTGGACGATAAGAAACTACAGCATCAGGAGTGCGTGATGTACCGGACGGTAAGTAATGACTTCACGGCAGAGGAGGTGAAGACCTTCGATTATGACATGCTGATTTTCTTTAGTCCCTCAGGAATAGAGTCGCTGACTAAGAACTTCCCTGATTTTAAGCAAGGTGATATTGCTATTGCCACCTTTGGTCCCTCTACGGCAAAAGCGGTAAGGGATGCAGGACTTCGCCTTGACTTAGAGGCTCCATCGGAGAAATATCCCTCGATGACGGGCGCTTTACAAGATTTCTTGCAAAAGAAGCAAAAGTAAGGAGAGAGCCATGGTAGCCAATACGCTCAAAAAGCGAGAGCGGCTATGTAGTATGAAACTCATAGATCGTCTCTTCAATGGAGCAGGCAGTCACTCCATGGCGGTTTTCCCGATACGAGTTGTGTGGATGGAGAAAGAGCGTGACGAGCACGAGTCTCCTGTCCAGATATTGGTGAGTGTCTCAAAACGACATTTTAAGCAAGCGGTTAAGCGTAATCGTGTGAAGCGTCAGGTGCGTGAGGCATACCGGCAGGCAAAGTCACCATTGTACACTCAATTGGAGCAGACTCCCCAACGTGCAGTCTTGATAGCCTTTATTTGGTTGTCGGATGAGTTGTACAGTTCTGCGGAAGTCACTGGTCGTATGGAGAAATTGATACAGCGTATAACGGAAAGATTATGAGGAATCTCTGGCATCTTATCTCCCGTGCTTTGGTGTGGATCCTGTTACTTCCTATCCGTTTCTATCAAGTTGCGATCACGCCTTATACGCCACCTTCTTGCCGTTTTACCCCTACCTGCAGCGAATATGCTCGGCAGGCACTCATTAAACACGGTCCTTTCAAAGGACTCTATCTCGCCATTAGGCGGATTTTAAGATGTCATCCGTGGGGTGGGAGCGGCTATGACCCAGTACCGTGACTCTCGTCTCCCCCATATCGAATATCGGAAACTCGATATATCGATATAACGATATAACGACATAAAATAATAATAAGAATGAAAAATTTTGTTGAAGAACTTCGTTGGCGTGGCATGCTTGCTCAGATGATGCCTGGTACAGAGGAACTGCTCCAGAAGGAAATGGTTACTGCCTATCTGGGAACAGACCCCACCGCAGACTCTTTGCATATTGGTCACTTATGTGGTATTATGATGTTGCGTCATTTGCAGCGTTGTGGTCATAAGCCCATTATTCTTGTGGGTGGTGCTACAGGTATGATTGGCGACCCCTCTGGTAAGAGTCAGGAGCGTAATCTGCTGAACAACGAGACGCTTTATCACAACCAGGAGTGTATCAAGAAGCAAGTGGCAAAATTCCTTGATTTTGAGTCCAAGGAGCCTAATGCCGCTGAGATGGTGAATAACTACGACTGGATGAAGGACTTTACCTTCCTCGACTTTGCTCGTGAGGTGGGTAAGCATATCACCGTCAACTATATGATGGCGAAGGAGAGCGTACAACAGCGTCTGAACGGTACGGCACGTGACGGCTTGTCATTTACGGAGTTCACCTATCAGTTGCTGCAAGGCTATGACTTCTTGTATCTCTATCAGCATAAGGGTGTGAAACTCCAGTTGGGTGGTAACGACCAATGGGGTAATATGACTACAGGTACGGAACTGATACGTCGTACATTAGGAAACGATGTGGAGACCTTCGCCTTGACTTGTCCATTGATTACCAAGAGTGATGGTAAGAAGTTCGGTAAGACAGAGAGTGGAAATATCTGGCTTGATCCAGCACGTACCACACCTTATAAGTTCTATCAGTTCTGGCTTAATGTCAGTGATGAGGACGCCGAGCGTTACATCAAGATATTCACCTCTTTGGAGAAAGAGGTGATTGACGCGCTGGTTGAGGAGCACAAGCAGGACCCGGGTCGTCGTGTGTTGCAAAAGCGTCTTGCAGAGGAAGTGACGGTGATGGTACACTCGCAGGAGGCACTGGATACTGCTATTGAGGCTTCCAGCATCTTGTTTGGTAAGTCGACCAAGGAGGGATTGGAGAAACTTGACGAGCAGACCTTCCTCGATGTCTTTGATGGTGTTCCTCAGTATGAGATTTCCAAGGATCAGTTAGGACAGCCCGCTATTGAGTTGTTGACAACGGTGGCTCCTGTATTCCCCTCTAAAGGTGAGATGCGCAAGATGGTACAGGGTGGCGGAGTCAGTCTTAACAAGGAGAAACTGACAGACCAGAACCGTCCTGTCACGACAGAGGATCTGATAGACGGGAAGTATCTCCTTGCGCAGAAAGGAAAGAAGAATTATTATCTTCTGATAGTGAAATAATTCGGGAAAAATTTGGTAGTGGCATGAAAAACCACTACCTTTGCACCCGCTAACGAGCATCAGGGTGTCCAATGGTGTAATGGTAGCACAACAGGTTTTGGTTCTGTTTGTGGTGGTTCGAATCCGCCTTGGACAACAAAATAGCGAATCATCCACATCCCCATGTGGATGATTTAACGATTAAATAGGTATACCAAAGATGAATATTGAATCGCAAATCATGAATGCTGCCATTGAGGCAGTGAAGGCATTGTATGGGCAGGACGTACCCGAGAAGATGGTACAACTGCAGAAGACCCGTAGTGAGTTTGAGGGTCATCTGACACTGGTTGTTTTCCCTTTCTTGAAGATTTCCAAGAAGAATCCGGAACAGACAGCACAGGAGATTGGTCAGTATCTCGCAGATCATTGTGAGGCTGTTGCCTCTTTCAATGTGGTGAAGGGATTCTTGAACTTGGTGGTTGCTCCTGCGGCTTGGCTCTCCTTGCTTGCCGACATTGAGGCCGATGAGTGCTATGGTCATAAGCAGGCTACCGATGAAAGTCCTTTAGTAATGATAGAGTATTCATCTCCGAATACTAACAAACCCCTCCATTTGGGGCATGTCCGTAATAACCTCCTTGGCTGGTCACTTGCCCAGATTATGCAGGCGAATGGCAATAAGGTGGTGAAGACGAATATCGTCAACGACCGTGGTATTCATATCTGTAAGTCGATGCTCGCCTGGTTGAAGTGGGGCAACGGAGAGACACCAGAGACCAGTGGAAAGAAGGGCGACCATCTCATAGGTGACTATTATGTGGCCTTCGATAAGCACTATCGCGAGGAGGTCAAAGAACTGATGGCGCAAGGTATGGACGAGGAAAAGGCGAAACAAGAGGCTCCGCTGATCAAGGAGGCTCATGACATGCTTGTGAAATGGGAACAGAACGACCCAGAGGTGCGTGCTCTATGGGAGAAGATGAACAACTGGGTATATGCAGGCTTCGATGAGACCTACCAGAAGATGGGTGTCTCGTTCGACAAAATATATTATGAGAGCCAGACCTATCTGAAAGGTAAGGCAAAAGTGGAGGAGGGACTCGCCAAAGGACTTTTCGAGCGCCATGACGACAACTCCGTATGGGCAGACCTTACCAGCGAGGGACTCGATCAGAAGTTGCTGTTGCGCTCAGATGGTACCAGCGTCTATATGACACAGGATATCGGAACGGCAGAGATGCGCTTCCAAGACTATCCTATCGATAAGATGATTTATGTGGTTGGTAACGAGCAGAACTATCATTTCCAGGTGCTTTCCATCCTACTTGACCGTCTTGGTTTCAAGTGGGGTAAGGAACTTGTCCATTTCTCTTATGGAATGGTGGAATTGCCCAATGGTAAGATGAAGTCCCGCGAGGGTACGGTAGTCGATGCCGACGATTTGATGGAACTGATGGTCAGCGATGCGCTAAAGGCTGCTGATGAGGCAGGAAAGAATGCCGATCTCAGTGATGCCGAGAAGCGGGAGATAGCCCGAATCGTGGGAATGGGCGCTTTGAAATACTTCATCCTCAAGGTGGATGCCCGCAAGAACATGCTTTTCAACCCAGAGGAGTCGATAGATTTCAATGGCAATACAGGACCATTCATTCAGTATACTTATGCGAGAATACGCAGTATTCTTCGGAGGTACGAAGGTTCGGGAGCACGGGGGGACGAGAATAGTACCAACGCAGAAAGTAGTCTCGCCCCCACGTCCCTCCGTATCCTCGTCTCCTCGACTTTGAACGACAAGGAAATCGAACTCATTCAGAAGATGAGCGAATATCCTGCTGCTGTCGAACAGGCAGGTAAGGATTATTCACCCAGTGGTATCGCCAACTATTGCTATGAGTTGACGAAAATCTTCAATCAGTTCTATCATGACTATAGCATCCTCAACGAAGAGGATGATCAGAAGCGTCAGACTCGTCTGGTACTTGCCCGTAATGTGGCTAAGGTCATTAAGAACGGTATGGCATTGCTGGGTATTGAGGTGCCAGAGAGAATGTGATGCAGAACCCTCCAGATTATAGACACGACACAGTGTTGCCTTTACCCTTAGAGGTGATGGCTGACGCATGGGCTGTCGATGCGGCATGTAGTGGCAATCCTGGGCCAATGGAGTATCAGGCGATTGACCTGCAGACTGGTTATCGGGTGTTCCATTTCGGTCCGATGAAGGGTACGAATAATATTGGGGAGTTCCTTGCTATTGTCCATGCCCTTGCGCTGATGCAGCAACAGGGATTGCGGGACAAGGTAATCTATAGCGATTCCTATAATGCGATTCTCTGGGTCAACAAGCGTAAGTGTAAGACGAAGTTAGAGCGTACGCCTGAGACTGAGCCCCTCTTTCAGATTATCCTCCGTGCTGAACGATGGCTGAATACTCATACGTGGCGCAATCCCATCATCAAGTGGGAGACTCAGAAGTGGGGAGAGATTCCTGCGGATTTCGGACGTAAGTAATTGTGTTATCTCCATATCTTTCTTGACGAATCACAACAGCCTCACAGGGTAGTTGGGGGGCTTTGGTACCATCCGTAACGGTCATAGGGGCGACCTCCATTCGTATCTCGTCCCATAGACCTGCCTCAAGGAATGCCTCATGCGTCTGTCTTCCTCCTTCTACGATGAGTGACTGGATACCATGTTGATAGAGATCGTCAAGAAGTAAAGATAAGGGGCGGTCGTGAGTCAGCACAATACGCTTAGGGTCTGGTCCGTGCCAGTGGCGGACATTCAGTGAGGGATGGTCACGGTCGAAGGTGGTATGTCCCACCAGAATAGCATCCTCCTCTGCACGCAGTTTGTGCGAGAGCATCTGTGTCTGCTCATTGCTAATCATTGTTGGTTGGAAATGGTCATCGATGAAACCATTAGCCGTCTGTGCCCATTTTAAAATGATGTATGGACGATGCTTGGCGTGATAGGTGAAGAAACGGCGGTTAAGCCATTGACACTCCTTCTCAAGTACCCCTACAGTCACCTCGATACCTGCTTTTTGGATTCTGTCAATACCCTTGCCTTGTACTTCTGCAAAAGGGTCGATACAACCTACAACTACCCTTTTCACACCCTTGTGAATAATCAAATCGGCACAAGGGGGTGTCTTACCATAGTGGGCACATGGTTCTAGCGACACGTAGATGGTAGCGTCTTTCAGCAACGGCTCGTCAGCAGGTTTCACACTTGCAAAGGCATTTACTTCGGCATGCCCCTCCCCACAGCGCACATGATAGCCCTCGCCGATAATACGGTCGTCCACCACAATCACAGCACCCACCATCGGATTAGGACGTGCTCCCTGTATGCCGTTTGCTGCCAGTTGTAGACAACGTCGCATGTATTTCTCGTCTGTAGTCATTTATTTATTTTTTACCTTTTTACTTTTTTTACCTATTTACCCTTTCGCCTTTTTACTTTTATGTGTACCTTTGCAGTATGACTTATCATGAGTTGTGGCACCGATTGGCGCATGTCTATGAAGAAGGTGAGGCGAAAGCCATTGCCCGCATGGTGTATGAGGTACGCTATGGGCTCTCGTTGTCAGACCTATACATCGGCAAAGATACACAATTATCCGCAGACGACCAAGCAGAACTGGAAGAAATTGCAGGTCGACTGCAACGGCAGGAGCCTGTTCAGTATGTCTTGGGACAGGAGGATTTCTGCGGACGTACTTTTCTAGTCAATGAGTATGTGCTTATCCCGCGTCCAGAGACTGCCGTATTGTGTCAATGGATTCTGTCTTCGCTAACCGCTAATCGCTCCACGCTAACCGCCCCAGCCCTTCTCGACATCGGGACAGGCTCTGGTTGTATCGCCATCACTCTTGCCGCTGAATTGCCTGAAGCACAAGTGACAGCATGGGATATCTCTGCAGAGGCATTGGCGATGGCTTGTGAGAATGCCAAACGTACCCATGTTCATGTGTCTTTTGAGCAGGTGGACGTATTGACCGTTAACCGCTCAACACAAATTACTAACCGCTACGACCTTATCGTTAGCAATCCCCCCTATATATTAAATAAGGAACGCGCGAAGATGGAACAGAATGTGCTTGACTATGAACCTCATACAGCACTCTTTGTTCCTGACGAAGACCCTTTGCTGTTCTATCGTGCCATTGCCCAATACGGGCAGACGGCACTCCAGAAGGGCGGTTGGCTCTATTTCGAGATCAACCCTCTCTACGCTAACGAGTTAACGGACCTGTTGTGTATAATGTCGTATCACGACATCGAACTCAACGCCGATCAATACGGTAAACAACGATTTATCCGAGCGCAACGATGAAACAGAAAACAGAACAGGAAGCCTACCTCACTCTTGCCGCCCTGTGTGCCCAGTCAGAGCATTGTCAATGGGAGATGACAGAGAAGATGCTCCGTTGGGAAATCCCCGACGAGGCACAGACCCGCATCATGGATAGACTTATTAAAGAACGTTATGTAGATGACGAACGTTTTGCACGTGCCTTCGTAAAAGATAAGGTACGCTATAATAAATGGGGTCGACGGAAAGTAGAGCAGGCTCTTTGGGTAAAACATATTGATGAGACCATCCGCCAACAAGTGCTTGATGAAGTAGATGATGAGGAGTATTTGCGCATCCTACGTCCGTTACTCCAACAAAAGCGGAAATCGACCAAGGCTACTAGTGATTATGAGTTGAAAGGTAAACTCGTCAAGTTTGCCATCAGCCGTGGCTTTACCATGGATATCATTCGACAATGTATCAACGTGACAGATGAGGACGAGTTTTTGGAGTAGGTTTCTCGACTTGATATCACCACGTCAATGTGTTGCCTGTGGCAATCGTCTGAGCATTACCGAGCATGCGCTCTGTTCCTCCTGTTATCTCCATCTGCCTCGCACCACTTTTCAGTTCACACCTTATGATAATCCGATGACACAACTCTTCTGGGGACTTGCCCCAGTAGACCGTGCCGCAGCCCTGTTCTTTTATGAGCCGCATGGTGAGCCTGCCCAACTGCTCTACGATCTGAAATACGCTAATCGTCCAGATATTGGAGAGACCCTTGGGCGTATGATGGCGGAGGAGATGCGGATGGCAGGTTTCTTCGATGGTATTGATGTTATTATTCCTGTTCCCTTGTCTTCTCGCAGGATGCGCCAGCGAGGTTATAACCAGAGTGAGATGCTTGCCCATGGTATCCATGAGGTCACGGGAATTCCTGTCATGGACAAAGTCATTAGCCGTAGATACTTCAAGAAGAGTCAGACCACCCTGATGCGCCATCAACGGCAAGAGAATGTGACCGATGTGTTTACCTTGCGGGAAACGGAAAGTTTGGAGGGCAAACACGTCCTGCTGATAGATGATGTCTGTACGACTGGCGCTACTCTCATCTCCTGCGCCAATGCCCTGCAGTCCATTCCTAGTCTTTGTATCAGTGTCCTTACCCTTGGTTTTACTAAGGGATAGGTATCTCAGATTCCTCTCTCTGCCCAGTCGCCTCGATCGAGACTGCGATAGCCGATAGCCTCGGCGATATGGTGACTCTGCACATTTTCTGAGTTCTCAAGGTCGGCGATGGTTCGTGCCACTTTGAGGATACGGCTATAGGCACGGGCAGAGAGTTTCAGGCGTTGCATTGCCATACGAAGCATCTCCATCGACTGCTCGTCAGGCTCAGCATATTCATGCAGCATCTTCTCTGTCATCATTGCATTGGAATGGATACCTGGGTGTCGTCTGAAACGCTCCTCTTGAATCTTACGTGCTCGGATAACTCGCTCACGAATTGCCTCACTATTCTCTCCTGGTTGCATCTTGGAGAGTTCTGTAAAGGGTACGGCTTGTATCTCACAATGGATATCAATACGATCAAGCAAAGGTCCACTAATTTTGTTCATATACCTTTGTATCTGCCCTGGGGTACAAGCACAGTGATGGGTTGGGTCACCATAGTAGCCACAGGGACAAGGATTCATTGAGGCAATAAGCATAAAAGAGCAGGGGTATTCCACATTGTACTTAGCGCGGCTAATCGTTATCCTACGGTCTTCCAGAGGTTGACGAAGAACCTCAAGGACACTGCGTGACAATTCGGGCATCTCGTCAAGAAAGAGCACACCATTATGTGCCAACGAGATCTCTCCAGGCTGGGGATTATTGCCCCCTCCCACTAGTGCCACTTGTGAGATGGTATGGTGAGGGGCTCGGAAGGGACGTTGGGATATGAGACTTGTATCACGCGACAATTTACCTGCTACGCTATGGATTTGGGTAGTCTCCAGACTCTCACTCAATGATAAGGGAGGCAAGATGCTTGGCAATCTTTTGGCAAGCATCGACTTTCCAGATCCTGGAGGACCTATCATAATGAGATTGTGTCCACCAGCAGCCGCTACTTCTAAGGCGCGCTTGACACTCTCTTGTCCTCGCACATCAGAGAAATCCAGTTCAAAGACATCCTGTTGCTCATAGAACTCCTTGCGTGTGTCTATTTTCGTCGGTTCCACTCTAGAACTGCCGTTAAAGAAACGGATGACATCCATCAGCGTCTCCATACCATAGACCTCCACATTATTTACTACAGCAGCCTCTCGGATGTTTTGGATGGGAACGATGAGCCCTTTGAAATGCTCTGCACGTGCTTTAATGGCAATGGGAAGTGCGCCACGCACAGGTTGCAACCTACCATCCAGTCCAAGTTCTCCTACCATCATATACTCTTTGAGGTGGTCACTCTCTACTTTGCCATTGGCGGCTAAGATGCCAATGGCAAGTGGGAGATCATAGCCACTTCCTTCTTTTTTGATGTCTGCAGGAGAAAGATTCACAGTGATATCCATCACAGGCATCTTTAAACCATTATTCAGAAGAGCCGCCTTGATACGGTCGTAACTCTCCTTCACAGCAGTATCCGCAAGACCTGTCAGATGAAACTGAACGCCTCGCGACATACTTATCTCCACTTTTACCGTATTGACTTCCAGTCCATTGACGGCAGCACAAAATGTATTTACCAGCATATTGCAATGAATAATCTTGTTGAATAATTGATTCAAAAGATTCTGGTGCAAAGGTAACCAATTAATTACATATTTCCAAACAATTAGCCATTTAAAGTAAGTCTTTTTTCTTTTTGCCCCAACAATCCTCCAGAACCACAAAGACCAATTCACTTTTTGGTTATTTAACGTGAGTTCGACGAATTTTCTATACAGGGAATTTTTATGAAAAAGGTTGTCAGGTTGACATAACGCCGATAACCACAGACTTTGCAACCTTTTTTGAGGTTGTCAAGGTTGTCACAAGGTTGACACGATGTACTTCCCTATAGGGAACCAAGTGGATGTGGCTGGGTAGTAATTGAATTCTCTCGAGAATTGGAGCGTTTGTAGGCACCTAACGGGATGAAAGGTGCTTCCTTTCGGATGAATTCTCTCGAGAATTCATCAAAGAGTTGCACAATAAAGACTCCAAACTCCCTAGCAAAAGTACAGTCATGCCCTATGAAAACGTTACACCCTTGTTACACCCGTTACACCCTGCTCAATAGGTTGCACATGCCGATAACCAGAGGGTTGTAACACCCGTACACCCTAACCTCTCTGTTCTGTGTCCACCGACTGGGCTACTTGCGTAAGTAAAAATGGATCATGAGTCGTCGACGAAGTCATTTGCCGGCGCAAAAACCGCATGATCCTTTATCCTCCGTCATCCTCAATAAAGCACCAACTTCACAGTTGGTGCAATACTTGGATGTTATAGTTCACTAATACTAATATGATAGTATTCATAAGGTGGAACAAGGACTCAACAATAGTGTAATAGTACCCTTCATTCTCACTTTCGTTTATGAAGTGCAGCGATATGGCTCACGCCATACGCCGCACCTGGCTACTTATAAGAGATAAACCAATTTAGATTTCCTCATCCAGTTCGCGAGAGAAACCAGTACCACTACCAGGAGCCTCTTCACCACTACCTGCAAGCAGTGCAACTTGATGTTTCATCTCAACAACCTCCATCTCTGGAGTCTTGTACGCTTTCATTTCCATTTCTTTTCGTATTTAATTTGTTATACTTATAACTCTGAGCCTGCTCTCCTTTTAGGGAGAGACAGACTCAAAAGTAGTTATTTAATCACAATCTTCTTACCATCCTTGATGTAAACACCCTTCTCGGTAGGAGCACCCTGCAGTTTCATACCACGCAGGTTGAACCAACCCTCTGGACTCATCTTGATACCGAGATTGTCAACGTTCACGCTCTTAATGGCAGTAACAGAGCCGTCGATTTCCTCCATCAAGAAGGTAGCGTCTTCTGTTCTTGAAAGATTAGCAGTCTGATCAATGAAGCCCTCGAACGGAACAATGTTCCATTGGTTGGGAGAGGTTGATGTGATATAAGCCCACTCTTTGTAGTTACCCAACAAGAACCATATCTTACCATTATCAGCACTGGTGACAGTCTTCGTAGCATAGGTAGGCTTGAACATAGAGTTACCACCTGCTGCTACACCTGAGAGATCGTCCTCTGTAGGAGCGACAATTGCCTGCACACCAAAGTTTACATATCCGTTTTCGTCAATAAGATCTGCAAGGGCTTCTGTCGTCTTAACTACAAACGGCTTATTGGCCTTCAGTTTCTCTTCATTACCATTGCCACCCTTCATCGTCAAGTTGAACTTGTATACAGGAGCGCCTGAAGCGTCGCTGTAACCCTCCTCATTTACAACGTTCACAATGGCATAACCAAGTATCTGAGAGAGTTCTGCAACAGAGATGTCAAACGGCAGGGTCAAAGTGTTCCACTGCTCTGCAGCCCACTTACGTTCACCACCAAGGGTACGTGTGTCACGTGAGCCAAGTTTGATCTTCACTGTAGCATTCTGACCTGCGAACGCATTAATCTTATCAACTACATCTGCATCTGTATCATCGAGTACAAGCGTTGTGTTGTTGATAACGATCAGAGTTCCAATATTTGTACCAGCCTTCAAAGTATAGTTGTCATTGTCAATGGCCAAAGTGATAGTACCTGTTGTGGTTTCAGCATCGGTTGAACTGATGGAAAGTTCTCCGTTAAGATCATCCTTTGTATCGTCAAACTCAAGACCTGACACACTCCATGCATCTGCATCGATATCATCTACAGTACCACCTATACGGACAACCTGCTGATTTACCGTTGCAACCAGTTCCTTTGGAGTAATCTCGAAGGTAGAGTTGTTATAATCAATTCCGTCCGCATAGTAGTCGGGATGATTTACGGTAGCAGTCGCGCTCAAAGCATATACACCAACATTCTCATCTCCTGTACGGGTGAAGGTAATAGTTGCAATGGCGTCACCCTCAGCCAGACCTGTTACATAATAGTCTGTACCTGCTACCCAAGAAGAATAGTCGGGATCATTTGATCCATAAACCTTCTCATGAGGAGCAACAGTAATGATAACCTTAGAGCCTGCGGCAGCAGTAACAACGAAGTTTGCACCTACAGGAATAACATAAGGATTCTCTGCACGCATCTTATAGTTACCGTTTGTCTTCAGTGTACCCTCTGTAAATGACAGCGTAAAAGTTCCAGGAACAAGAGGATCTGGAGCGTTTGATGTCAGGACAGGAGCACCTTCTTCTGCCCAAGGCTCATCCTCACCAACGATACCAGTAACAACGTACGAGTTGCTAATATCAAGAGGAGTATCCATATCAGTGGTCAATCCCATATTAGCAGTAACATACAACTCTTTCTCGGTAATAATCAAGTTACCGGGAATGACTGTAACCTCAAAGTTCGGATTGTCATTGGCAAAGGCATCAGTGATGGTTACAACACCTTCATGCGTACCAGCATTCTTGTTGGCAGCGTCAATAGCAGCATATGCGATGTTAGCGGCATTATATCCAGCAACCGAAGTCAGAATGTTATAATCTGATGCGGTAATATCAGAAATTGTTGTATTCCCATCGTACTCCTTTGTCACATTATTAACCGTAACGGTCAAGAGGGCACCAGAAATCTTGACGTTGGCAATATTGGTCGCTTCTATTGCTACATAGTTAGCATCCTCAACCTTATATTGAACGGTATAGTTTGCAGCGTTAGTTCCTGTTATCGTAGAAGCGTCTGTGGTCCACTCACCTTCACCTAACTTGTACTGTACAATACCTGCCTCACCGGCGCTAATCAGTTGCTGTGCTGCACCAGTGTATTTAAGACCTGCAATGGCGAAAGGTGCTGCGGCAGCCTTCTGTGCGATAGTAACATCTACATATGTAGCACTTTCAACCTCATTGAAGTTAGCAGATTCTACAACCTTGGCTACAATGTGGTAAGTACCGGCATTAGTTGCCTTCACATTAGCATATGCAACAGGATCACCTGGTTCGTCAAATGTTTCTGCACTTGGAGCCTTATAGGCGATGGTGTATACGACAGGCGCATCTAATGTGGCTGAGCCTTCTGCACTTAACAAAGCCCGTTCTGCTGCATTGTAGGTAAGTTCTGTAGCAGCGGTGGGAGCAGTAATCACAGGAGAAGCCTTGGCAATACTTACAGCAATTTCTTCAGGTTCGGTAGTTTTGTAACCTGCATCTCCTTCTACCATGTAATAAACAGTGTAGTTATCTGCATCAGTTCCTTTTATTTTAGTTGCATCTGTAGTCCACTCACCTGCAGCACCGAGTTTGTACTTCAGTGTACCATGACCTGCAGCAACAGCACCAGCGGTAATCAGTTGCTGTGCCGTGCCTTTGTATGTCAACTCGCCAACAGCGGCAGGAACCGTAGTAATCGTTGGGTCAGTTCCAGCGATTGTAACAGTACCCAAGAGAGTAATAGCAATACCATTGTAGTTGTCTGTGCCTTGAACACGATACCATACTTTGTGGTCTCCAGCACTTGTTGCTGTAGGAATTGAAGTCGACCAACCTGCGGCATTGGCTGTAGGCTCGTCAGCACTTTCAATATATTCTACGTCACCAAATGAAGCCACACCAGCAGTTCCAACCAGATTGTAGGCATTGCCAGATTCCTGAACTGCCGCATAGGTAGTATTGCTGGCAATTACAGGGGTAGTTGTCAATTCACTGTTTGCCTTCAGGATCCAGAACTTTTTGGTCTTAATAGCCAAGTCGCCATAAGTATTGGTCATGTTGGGCGTAACAGTCACCGTATAACCGTCTGCATCCACATTGATACGCTCAGCCTTGTCCCAAGAAACATTGAATTTGCTGGCATTCAATGCTTCTCCTCCTTTCGTCAGAGTAACAACTGGTGTTAAATCTCCACCAGTATAGGAGGCATTCGCTGGAGTAAGCGTAATACTCCATCCATCAGAGATGTCCACCTGTGCCCATCCCGCCAGTGGCAAGAGAGCCATCAAAAACAATAAAAGAAAATGTTTTCTCATAATCTTAAAATTTAATTAAACTATTTGTTAATAACACACATTATCGCTTTGACCGACTCTCCCCGGATCGGCTGTGAAATTAACAAAAGTATGGAAACAAAAAAGACGTGGGAGTAAGTTCCTCTCGCGCTTATCCCTAAGATCAGGCCTTCGCATTGCCCCTTGGTAAGGATAAGCAACTCGAAGCCTGCCCACGCCGTGATGATAAATATATCGACACACCACGGCACACCAAACTTATATATATGCTAAAAGAGTACACCCATTGCTGGGGTATACACCTTATTATATATATAAAGGAAATGTGAACCGTAGGGAGATATAAAATCAACCCAACGTAGACGCTCTCTGTTGCATCACCGCTGTACCAAGAATCAAAGTTGCGAAGTTCGATCTTACAGACAGTAACGTTCGAAAACGTCCTTTCGAGACTGGGCGTACAACTGCCCTGGGGTCTCATTCCATCGATGTTTTTGTGCCCCACCCTCACATGGGCAGGCTGGAAAATGCACTTTGCAGAACAATTTCCGCTGCAAAGATAAACATTATTTTCGAATCACCAAAGATTTTTTAAAGAAAATTATGTATCTTTGCACCAAAATTTGAGAAAAAGCATGGGATTGATACGATTTTTGAAAGACTGGACACTGCCTGTGGCAATTGTCGTAGGGACAGTGAGTTACCTGACTTTCTATTATACTCCACAATTGGACGCACTTGGCGATATGTTGAGCCCCGTGTTCGATGTCATCTTCCCACTCTTCGTCTTCCTGACACTCTTCGTGACCTTCTGTAAGGTGGATTTCCACCAGATGCGACCGCATCGTTGGCATGTAGGGGTACTGCTGGCACAACTGCTGCTGGTGGGTGTCACGATTCTCGTCATCATCGCAGGACCACTGGTAGGAGGTGACGGTCTGAACATACAGGGGATGAGCGGCAATAGCGAGAAACTGCTCTGGGAGGCATTGCTGACCTGTATTATTGGTCCTTCGGCATCGGCAGCACCTGTGGTGGTGGGAAAACTAGGAGGAAACATCTCGACCATGACGACCTACACGCTGATATCATCCCTTGCCTCGGCACTGATGATTCCATTGGTGTTCCCTATGCTGGAGCCAGCAGCCAACGTGGCTTTTATAGAGGCGTTTCTTTTAATCTTGCAGAAGGTATCAATCGTACTACTATTACCCTTGTTGTTAGGATGGGTGATGCAGCATTATGTGAAAGGTGTGTGCCAGCGCATCACCGCCATGCCGAACCTGAGTTTCTACTGCTGGGCAATCTCCCTGTCGATCACCACGGGTATCACAGTGAAGAATATCATGCATAGCAATGCCTCGTTATGGTTATTAGCGATGATAGCCTTGACCACCTTGGTGCTATGTTTCGTACAGTTTGCTATTGGCAGACTGATTGGTAGGCATCTGGGTGAGGAAATCAATAGCGGGCAGGCATTGTTTCAGAAGAATACAGCATTGAGTATCTGGGTGGCGTATATGTATCTGAATCCTGTTGCCTCGATAGGTGCAGGGTGTTATGTACTCTGGCAGAATATCATCAATTCAATTGAACTATATGAGGTAAAGGTAAGCAATTAGATGGACGAGATAAAAGTTATCGTATTTGACGCAGATGATACGCTGTGGGACTGCCAGTCATGGTTTGATGAGGTGGAACAGCGATGCTGTGACTTGTTAAAGCCATGGGCGACAGCACGAGAGGTAAGTGAAGGATTGTTTGCTACAGAGCACCGAAACTTACCCTTGACAGGTTATGGCACGAAAGCATTCACACTCTCACTCATCGAAAACGCCATACGGCTGAGCAAAGGACAACTGACCGGTAATGATGTTATGCGCCTCATCGATATGGGAAAGGAACTGCTGCGATTCCCCACGACACCATTGCCTGAAGTGCAAGACACCTTGGAGGCACTGTCTGAGTCTCGTCGTTTCCAACTGGTGGTGTTCACGAAAGGAGAACTGATGGATCAAGAGGACAAACTTAGACGGTCGGGGCTAGAACGGTATTTCTCACACATGGAGACTGTCTCTAACAAAACGGAGCGTGAATACCGACAACTGTGCGAAAACTTGGACGTGGCTCCAGAGCAGACGCTGATGGTGGGCAACTCTTTTCGCAGTGATATCGCCCCAGCCCTCACTGCGGGAGCATGGGCGGCACATATTCCCTATCATGTGGTGTGGGAACTGGAGAAGTCGGAGGAATATCCACACGAACGGCTTCACAAGATCGCCCATTTCAACGAGATATTATCTTTGATATAACAACACTATCACAATAATAACAACAACAAAACACAAAAGACTATGGCACTGATTAATGAACATTTCCTAAAACTGCCAAACAACTACTTGTTTGCAGACATTGCCAAGAAAGTGAACGCTTTCAAGGCGACACATGCGAAAGCGGACATCATCTCATTGGGTATTGGTGACGTGACACAACCATTGTGTCCTGCTGTTATCGAGGCACTGCACAAGGCAACTGACGAGATGGCGCAGCAGGCAACTTTTCGAGGATACGGTCCGGAACAGGGCTATGACTTTCTTAGGGAAGCCATTTTGAAGAACGACTTTCTACCACGCGGCATTCACCTCGACATCAGCGAGATATTCATCAACGACGGAGCGAAGAGCGATACGGGGAATATACAGGAACTGGTACGCTGGGATAATTCCATCGCGGTAGGCGACCCAATCTATCCTGTGTATATCGACTCCAATGTGATGATTGGGCGTGCAGGGGTACAAGAGGGTGGACGATGGTCGAACGTGATTTATATGCCCTGTACAGCAGAGAACAATTTTATCCCGCAAATCCCAGACCGTAGGGTAGATATCATATATCTCTGTTATCCCAACAATCCTACAGGCACTGTCATCTCAAAAGATGAACTGAGGAAATGGGTAAGTTACGCATTGAAGAACGACGCATTGATATTCTATGACGCAGCCTACGAGGCATATATACAGAATGACTCGGTGCCTCATTCTATCTATGAGATAAGAGGGGCAAGAAAATGTGCTATCGAGTTCCATAGTTATTCTAAAACTGCGGGATTCACGGGTGTACGCTGCGGTTATACTATTGTACCGAAAGAGGTGACGGCATCGACGCTGAAAGGGGAACGCATCCCTTTGAATCACCTGTGGAACCGTAGACAATGTACTAAGTTCAATGGTACCAGTTACCTCAGTCAGCGTGCTGCTGAGGCAATATATACACCAGAAGGTAAAAAACAAGTGAAGGCGACCATTGACTATTATATGAAGAATGCGCATGAGATGAAGCGAGCCCTGACGAGCCTTGGATTGAAGGTCTATGGTGGAGAACATGCTCCTTATCTCTGGGTGAAGACTCCTCATGAGACTCCCTCATGGCAGTTCTTCGAGGAGATGCTATATGGTGCACATGTGGTATGTACCCCTGGTGTGGGCTTTGGCCCTAGTGGCGAAGGCTATATCCGACTCACTGCTTTCGGGCAACAGGAAAAGACGCAGGAGGCATTGCAGCGGATAGAGAATTGGCTAAGCAGATAACTCTTGCTCCCAGATAACACAAAAGAGCCTTAGGCTATTGCCCAAGGCTCTTTTGCTTCTGTGCCGCGAGCGGGACTCGAACCCGCACAGCCATTACTGGCCAAGGGATTTTAAGTCCCTCGTGTCTACCATTCCACCATCGCGGCAGCAGACATTTTCAGTTAGCGGGGGCAAAATTACGAAAAAACGAAGGAATTGCCAAATATTTTCCTGCTTTTTTAGTCATCACTCTGAGAAAACGGTGACGACACCATTAGGACCAGCAGTGTGGGCGTTACGATATTGGGAGAGTCCTTTGTCACCCTCTTGTCCCTCTATCAGCAGTCCTTTATTGTTCAGGTCGTATTTATTACCACATTTCGAGCAGGTGACGATACCAGAGCCTTTCTTGTCCAGTATCATGCGGTAGTTGGGACTCGCCATGTTGTTTTCCCTTCGTACACAATTAGGACATTGCACGTCGTAAGCGGTAAAAGAGTAATCGCCTAGGTTCTGAACGCCTACAATAATACCATTGTTTAGTCCAAGGCGTAGATTGTTACGCAACTCCTCTGCAGTCTCTATCTGGCGTGAACTAGCCCCTTGGTTATTCTCAAAAATCAGATACTTAGAACCTCCTCTTGATTCTTCCGTAATCATACAGAAGATGCCATGAACAACAGGATTGATAGCCACAGCGAGTGTCTGATCAAGATGGATGCTGTTGTCATAGATGAAGCGGCAAGGCCATGACGTATACTCGTTCTCTGCCCCACAACTGGTGAGAAGTAAAAGGGAAAAAAGGTAAAAAGGTAAAAGAATGACCTTTCTCATTGGAGTAACTTCTTTTCTGCCTCTTTCACCCGTTCGAAACCGAAACCATCAAGGACCTGTTGCATCAAGGTCCTAATCTGGTTATTACAGAGATTGCCGATAGAGCCCTCATGGGTATGGTGAATATCCTTATTAGGAGTAAACGCTCCTGCCTCGATATCCAGTCCTACTTTCTTATAGGCATCACGGAAAGGCATTCCCTCAGCGGCAAGGCGGTTGACCTCCTCAACAGAGAACATCGGGTCGTACATCGGATTGTCAAGAATGCCCTCACGTACCTCTATCTTATTAATAATATATGCAGCCATCTGCAAGCAGTCTTTGAGTTCGTCAAAGGCGGGTAAGAACACTTCCTTGATAATCTGCAAGTCGCGAAAATAGCCCACAGGGAGGTTATTCATGATGAGTGTCACCTGTTGAGGCAGTGCCTGTAACTTGTTACACTTGGCGCGGATGAGTTCAAAGACATCAGGATTCTTCTTATGCGGCATGATGCTAGACCCCGTGGTACATTCCTTCGGCAATTTGACAAAAGAGAAGTTCTGGGAGTTAAACAGGCACGCATCGAAGGCTAGTTTGGCAAGGGTTCCAGCAATGGTGGCGATAGCAAAACCAACATTACGCTCCATTTTGCCGCGTCCCATCTGTGCATATACCACATTATAGTCCATCGAGTCGAACCCTAATAGGTCGGTTGTCATCTGGCGATTCAGGGGGAACGACGAGCCATAGCCTGCAGCAGAACCTAAAGGATTGCGATTGGTCATCTTATAGGCTGCCTGCAAGAACAACATATCGTCGGCTAGCGACTCGGCATATGCACCAAACCATAAGCCGAACGACGAGGGCATGGCGACTTGCAGATGAGTATAGCCAGGCATGAGCACGTGCTTATACTGTTCACTTTTCGCTTGTAACTCATCGAAAAGAACGATGACACTATCGGCTATCTCCATCAGTTCGTGACGGGTGAAGAGTTTCAAGTCTACCAGCACTTGATCATTACGGGAGCGACCAGAATGTATTTTCTTACCCATATCGCCCAGTTTGCGGGTGAGCATGAGTTCTACCTGAGAATGGACATCTTCGGCACCATCCTCGATAACGAACTCGCCACGCTCACAGACGGCATGGATGTTCCTCAACTCAGCAAGTAATTGTCGCAGTTCATCTGCCTTTAAGAGACCAATGGACTCCAACATGGTGATATGTGCCATTGATCCTAACACGTCATAGGGTGCGAGATATAGGTCCATCTCACGGTCACGACCCACGGTGAAACGCTCTATCTCCGCATTCACCTCAAAGTTCTTTTCCCAGAGTTTGTTCATTGCTTTTTCATTTTGATATTTCGATATATCGATATATCGAGATAACGTTATTTATATGGCACCTGTGCCAAGGCATCAGCAATCTTCTCCACACCATCTTGCAAGGGACCACTAACCATTCCTTTCAGCATAAAGGGAATGTCTGCTTTCACTGTCACGCGCATCTTACTGGTGGTCTCTGTGACAGGCAATACCTGTATCCAGAGGTTGAAGGGCATGGGTGACTGCTCGGTCTCGAACTTCACACACTTTCCCTCTTCACGCTCGATGATGCGAAGTTTCAGGAGTCCTACGGGGTCAACCTTCACCTGTACAGAATCCTCGTCAAAGGCAAAGTCAGATAACTTGTCTTCTGGCACACGGTCACGCACCTTGTCGAGGTTACGCAGGTCGCTGATATTACGATATACGTCCTCTACCGCATAGGGTATCTGCTTGACGCTACTCTCGAATTTTGTCATGCTTTCCAAGCGGCGGGGTCCTTACGCCATTCTTTTAGGATTTCTATCTCTTCCTCTTTGATGTAGCCCGTCTCGGCAGCCTGCTCTAAGACGGCAGCATAGTCACTCAACGTGATCAACTGCACACCAGCATCCTTGAAAGCCTGTTCTGCAACAGGGAAGCCATAGGTGAAGGATGCCACCATGCCGATGACCTCCACTCCATACTGTCGCAAAGCCTCTACGGCCTTCAGACTACTACCCCCCGTTGAGATGAGATCTTCCACGACAATGACCTTTGCACCCTTTTTTAACTCACCTTCCACTTGATTACCCATACCATGGTCTTTTGGCTTCGGACGGACATAAGCGTAGGGGAGTCCCAGTTCGTCAGCCACCAATGCTCCCTGTGCAATGGCACCCGTAGCGACACCAGCCACAGCCTCTGCCTCAGGGAAATACTTCTGGATGGCATGACAGAGTTCCAGTTTTACAAAAGAGCGCACATCGGCAAAGCCTAATGTCTTGCGGTTGTCTGTATAAATGGGTGACTTCCAGCCCGAAGCCCATGTAAATGGCTCGTTTGGCTGTAACTTGATGGCTTTGATATCCATCAGTTTCTGGGCAAATAGTTTCTTTATAACGTCCATAATAATCTTTTTGTCTTTTACGACTGCAAAGATAATGCAAATCGAGAGAAATACCAAATAAAAAACCTACTTTTCAGTAGGTGCGCGACTTTATATTAGGAGTTGGCGGAGGTCATCCAGTGAGTTCGCTATCTGGATTTGGTGATGCCAGTCTTTTCTGGTGAAACCTTTTGACTGGAGGTCGTCAAGGAGGGTTTGCAGGGAGTTCCAAAACCCTTTCATGTTATAAAGGATGATTTTCTTGCTATGGTAGCCGATGGTAGCGGAGGCGGCAATGGTGAAAACCTCGTCAAGGGTGCCGATGCCACCTGGCAGGGCGATGAATACATCTGCCTGATCTTGCATCAGTTGCTTGCGGTCGCTTAGGTTGTCGCAGAACATCTCGACATCCACATAGGGGCTGATGCGCCCCGACTGTTCAATAATGGTGGGTATGACACCGATGACTTGTCCACCAGCCTCATGGGTAGCCTTCGCCACGCACTCCATCAAGCCTTGGTTGACACCTCCGTACACCAGGGAGTGCCCGTTTTCTCCTATCCAACGCCCCAGTTCCTCCGTCATCCGGAAGAAATCGGAGTCAATATCGGCATTCGCGGAGCAGAAGACACAAATTCTCATGATGATAGTTTATTTTTTCCAGAAACGACTGGTGATATCCTCAAACTCCCCGTTCTCCGTCTGGCGGTAGAGACGTTGGTTGGTAGTGGGCTGCTTGAGTGGTCCCAGATGCTTGATGAAAGGACCGATCTTGATATAATCGAAATCGGTCTTACAAATAGAGGAAGAGATGCGGATGCGCCCACTATACCATGCGACCTTGAACATAGGATGAGCCTCATGAATATACTGCGCCAGTTGGTTGACACTTTTCGGATCGGCGTCACCTCCCATGAAGGCGATACAAGTGATGTCACTACCGAACTTTTTGACAAAGCCATCAATGGCATCGGTATCCAAGGGGAGCCCGATGTCCTCCCAGAGATAGTGGCTGTGGCAGCCAGGACAGCGACAGGGGCAATTCGAGATGTTGATTGCCAGAGTCACCTCATCGGGTATCTCTTGGAATACGATGCCAGTGTTGACGTATTTCAGCATGTCTGCTGTCAGTGATTAACTCATTTTGCCTTCCGCATGTGCATAGAAGCGACGAGCGGCCTCCTCCTGACGTGGCTGTGAGAAGTTGCTGACACGTTTCAGGTAACCGATGATACGTGTCATGTAGTCCACATTCTTAGAATGGCAGTGGGGGCACTCCTTCAGATAGCGCTTGTCGATATGTCCGCAGTCGTTGCAAACGGTGTTGGGGATATTGAAAGTGAAGTAGTTACAGCCTTCCTGCGCAGCGACCTTCAGCAGGTGGGCATACTGCTGTTTGCTGAGGTGCTCGTCAAGATTCATGTGAAGGGCAGAGCCACCCGTAAGGTGCTCGATATAAGGTGCGCCATGAAGTTTGAACTTGTCGATGACACTAAGTGAGTCATCCTCCACGACATAGAAGTAACTGTTGTAGCAGTCGCGTGGTACGAAATAGCCGTCCTCACGGTCCCATTTGGCATGCTTCACACCTACGTTCTCTGCGGGAATCATCTCACAGTTGAACATCACGTCCTTGGTACGATATTGCTTGTTGTATTTCTCGATCAGTCCGAGGATACCCTGTACGAAGTGCAGATAGTCGTCATTAGGCGTAATCTTCAGTCCCATGAACTCAGCAGCCTCTACGAGTCCGTTGATACCGATGGTGAGATACTGTCGTCCGATGTTGATATAACCAGCGTCGAAGAGTGGCAACATACCATGCTCCTGCAGTTCCTTCAGGTTCTCGTTATATGCCATCTGTACTTTGTGGCAAAGGTCGATGACGCCACCCAGATACTCCAGATAGTCTATCTTATGGTTGACGGCGTACTGGACACAACGGTTCAGGTTGATGGTGAGCACACTCTTTGAACCGGTAGAGACACCACCAGCGCCCAAGGTGTAACTGAAGCCATTGTCTGTGATCTCATTACGCAGGCGGCAGCAAGAACTCAGAGAGTCGGCATTGTCACTCATATAGGTGAAGAACGAATGTCCTTCCGCATACATCTCTGCCGTGAAATCGCCCCACTCCTTATCCAGACATTCTCCATTCTTGTCGGTCAACAATGCCATGGTCTCTACAGGGAAGGTCAGCAGGGTCTTGGTGCGCTCTTGGTTGAACCACTTCATGAAACGCTTCTGCAACCATGACAGACCATTCCAGTCGGGCTTGGCGCCATCGGGGAAGTAGAACTCACCGAAGATACTCTCGAAATAGTATTTGTCGTAATAGGCGACATTCCAGAACACAGCCTGGTAGTTGCGGGCACCTGTGGGCTGGTTGAGGGTATAGACAATCTGCTCGAAGCAGTCGGTGATGATCTTGTCGATGGTGCGCTTCTTCAGACTCATATCTGCCTGTTGGTCAGCACGCTGGTAGTAGTCCTCGCCATACTCCTTCCCCAGGAAGTAGTTCATGTACATCAGGAACTCCGGGGTGGCACAAGCACCGCTCAGCATACTAGACACCATGAACACCATATTCACGAAACCACCACAGAAACTCTTCAGGTTAGTTGGTGCTGTGGAGTTACCACCAATGGAAATGGTACCACCAATCAGCCAAGGATACATCGTGATAGAGGCGCAGTAGTTGGCAAGACTCGTCTCGTCGTTCTTATATATAAAATGGTGTGTCAACTTGTCGATATACTCATCGGCGAGTTGCTTGCCATACATCTTTTTAATACGGTCTGTCAACAGACGGCGGTTCAAGCGGATGAAGTTGGATTTAGGCAACTCACCAATCAGTGTGGCAATATTTTTGTGCTCCACGTTGGCATTTGCGTCATACTTTGAGCCTGTCGCTGCGTTCACTGACTCGCAATATTCTGACAAGAATTGCAACTTGGCAAGTGTCTCGCGATCCTCAGAGTGAGCCTGACGATACAGCATAAATGATTTTGCCACTTTGTAGTAGCCCTCACTCATCAGTGCCTCCTCTACCTGATTTTGGATATCCTCAACAGTAATATCGTTCTTGATATCTAAACGGCTGAGAATCTTAGAGATAGCACCAAGGTCAGTAGGTTGGTCAACACTCTCAAATGCCTTTAGGATGGCATTCATAATTTTGTCTAATGAGAACTGGTCTTTCGATCCGTCTCGTTTTGTGATGGTAAAGTTTTTAATTTCCATTGTTCTATATATTATCAAGTTTTTAATTACTTCAGTTTACAGAAAGTTTTCCGTTTTGGACAACTTTTTTATTTTTTGAATCCAAAAAGTTTTCCATTTCGGAAAACCGAATTCGGTTGCAAAGATAATAAATTTCCCGAATACCATCACTATATAATATCTAAAAAAATGTAAATATCCAAATAAATTTGGTACTTCCCTTAAATTGCACTATCTTTGCACCCAAATAATACAGTATTAGATTTGAAGACATTTGAAGAGTTAGGCGTTTGCGAAGAGATTCGCCGCGCTATTGAGGAGTTGGGTTTCGTACAGCCCATGCCCGTACAGGAGGAGGTAATCCCTTATTTGCTTGGTAATCAGAATGATGTTATCGCACTTGCCCAGACAGGAACAGGTAAGACGGCAGCATTTGGTATTCCCGTATTGCAGCGAATTGCAGAGACACCGCATCCCCAGTTCGGGGAGGTAGGAAGAGGTCTTCCTCATGCCCTGATACTTGCTCCTACCCGTGAACTTTGTTTGCAGATCACCGATGATCTGCGTGATTTCTCGAAGTATATGGAGGGAATCCATATCGAGGCGGTCTATGGAGGTGCCTCTATCGAGCAGCAGATACGTGCTTTGCGAAAGGGGGTACAGGTCATTGTCGCTACTCCAGGTCGATTGATAGACCTGATGAAGCGTGGGGTGGCAAAGTTGGATGATGTGTATAATGTGGTGCTTGACGAGGCGGACGAGATGTTGAACATGGGTTTCTCCGAGAGTATCGACGCTATTTTGGAGGGAGTCCCTGCCGAGCGTAACACTTTGTTGTTCTCCGCCACGATGAGTAAGGAGATAGAGCGTATCGCCAAGGGATATCTGCATGACTACAAAGAGATTGTGGTGGGAAGCCGTAATGAGGGTGCCGAGCATGTGAACCATATTTATTATATGGTGAATGCCAAGGACAAGTATCTTGCCCTGAAGCGTTTGGTCGACTATTATCCTCGTATCTTCGCCATCATCTTCTGTCGCACGAAGATGGAGACACAGGAGGTTGCCGATAAACTGATCCGTGACGGCTATAACGCGGAGAGCCTGCATGGCGATCTCTCCCAGCAGCAACGTGACCTGACGATGCAGAAGTTCCGCCAACATACCGTTCAGTTGCTGGTGGCAACGGATGTAGCGGCACGTGGATTGGATGTCGACGACCTGACACACGTCATCAACTACGGTCTACCAGATGATATTGAGAACTACACCCATCGTTCTGGTCGTACAGGACGTGCGGGAAAGAAAGGCACCTCCTTGAGTATTGTGCACTCTCGCGAGAAACATAAGATCCGTAATATCGAGAAGGAGATAGGCAAGGCTTTCGAGCAGGGAACGATTCCTACTGCCGAGGAGATCTGCAAGAAACAATTATATAAGGTGATGGACCAGATCGTCAAGGCTGACGTGGACGAGGAGCAGATCGCTCCGTTTATGTCGGATATCGACCGTTTCTTCGAGTATGTCGACAAGGAGGACCTGATCAAGAAGATTGTATCCTTGGAGTTCGGACGTTTCCTTGCCTATTATGCTGACGCCCCAGAGATCACACCAGTATCCTCTGGTCGTGAGAAGGGTCAGAAGCGGGAGAAGGGAGAGCGTGGTGCCAAGGACAAACGGTCGAGAGGTAATGGTCCCCGCAAGGCGGAGGAAGGCTATCGTCGTCTGTTCATCAATCTTGGTAAGAGAGACGGTTTCTATCCTGGCGAGTTGATGCAGTTCCTGAACAAGCATGTGAAAGGTCATGTGGAGGTAGGGCATATTGATCTGTTGACGATGATGTCGTATTTCGACGTGCCAGAGGAGGATGCCCCCCGTGTGATGAAGTTTGTGAACGGTCAGAAATACAAGGGTAGGGAAGTTCGCTGTAACGATGCCGACGAGGGTGGAATGGCTAGGGAGCCCAGGAGTTTTAGGAATCCTAGAGAAACTAGGTCAACTAGATCCCCTAGAGAAACTAGGCCCCCTAGGGAAACTAAGAAGACCTATACCAAGAACGAGTGGATGCAGTTCTTGAATCCAGATGGTATGAAACTGAAAGGCGAGATGCCGGACTTCAGTGAGGAAGGCTGGGCAATACGAAAGCCAAGAAAGAAAAAAGGTTGAGATCACTCTCAACCTTTTTATATATCCATACCTTATCTTATTGGATGCCTATCTCTTTGAGCAGGCGGTCGGCATGTCCCCAACGGTCCATCATATAGAGCATGTAGCGAATGTCCACGTTGATGGTGCGTGCCAGTTGACGGTCGAAGAAGATATCGCTGGAGAGACTGTCCCAGTTGCCGTCGAAGGCAAGACCAAGCAGTTCTCCCTTATTATTAAATATAGGTGAGCCGGAGTTACCACCTGTGATGTCATTGTTCGACAGGAAACAGAGTTGGAGGGTACCGGTCAAAGGGTCAGCATATTTGCCGAAGTCCTTGGCAGAGAGCAGTTCATGCATCACAGGCTCGGCGAAATACTCGAAGTTCTCGTCAGCCTTCTGCATCTTCTCCCAGAGACTGCGTGCCGTCGTGTAGTAGCCCGAGGGTCGTCCGCCCAGTGTGTACTCACCAATCTGTCCGTAGGTCATACGCATGGTGAAGTTAGCGTCTGAGTAGTTGGGCATATCCTGTTCCATGCGCAGTTTGGCGGCACAGAGATACTTCTCCTGTTCTGCGATTTTGATACTGAGTTGTTTTCGGTCCGCATTGATCTTTGCCAACAACTCGTTAAGTGCCAGTCCGTACTGGATACCTAAGTCATTGTAAAAACCTTTCTTGTTGAAATAGATGGGCTTGTCGCTCATCAGCACAGATTTCCTATAGAGTGCGTTGGCATAGGCGGTATAGTCGCCATGGAACTTTTGGTCGATGGTCTCATAGAACTCAGGCAGATAGTACTCATCCGTCATCTGCTCACGGTAGTTCTTCAACAGTGCCGCCAGTATCTCGATGTCGGTAGCCTCATCCCATTCGTTGCTGTTGTCATCAAACTGGTGGTATTGTTTCTTGGGCTTATCCTCAGGACCTTTGACGGGCATGCCCCAGTTCATACGCCAGGCGCGGCTGCTCAGTTCGTCCTGCGCGAAGAAGGTCTCGATAAACAGCATACGGGCACGGGTGATGGCAAGGCGTTTTCCGTAGAGTTCAGCCATCTTGTCGAAGTCGAGCAGTCCTTTCAGGTATTCCGTAGAGTCCTGCCAATGCTTCAGTCTCACCTCGAAGTCACGCTTCTGCTGGACGAGTCCGATGGAGTCGATGCACTTATTCATACCGATGGAGTTCTTCCAGTAGTTGGAGGAGTGGGCGTATTTGGAGTCGTACTTGATTCGGATAGCCTCGTCGGCACGCATGTGACGTAGCATGATCTCCTGCTTGACACCACGCACCTGTGCACGTGGGGCGTTGATGGCATCATGACGCTCTTGGATGCCATAACTGCTGAGGTAACGACTGGTAGAGCCAGGATATCCTAATATCATGGCGAAGTCACCAGGCTTATAGCCCTCCATAGAGACAGGTGCCCATGATTTGGGGTGGTAGGGCACATTGTCCTTGGAGTATTTCGCAGGACCGTTCGTCTTGGCATCCGCATAGATGCGGAACACACTGTAGTCACAGGTCTGGCGGGGCCACATCCAGTTATCGGTCTCCCCACCGAACTTACCCATCGACTTGGGTACGGCGAATACCAGGCGTACATCCTCGAAGTCACGATAGGTGGTCAGATAGTATTTGTTACCCTCATAGAAAGGCAGGATCTCCACACGCAGGGTGGAGTCTTGTTGACGGATGCTCTTCTGCCATGCGTTCTGCACGGAGTCCACAAACGCCTCTACCTTCGTGATGGGCAACGCGTCCAGTCCGAGTGCGTTGAGGCTGTCTGTCACGTCCTTCTGGTCCACCATAAAACTGACGAAGAGGTCCTCGTTAGGCAGTTCCTCCTCATACGAGTTGGCGATGAAACCGTTGAGCATATAGTCGTGCTCTACGGTAGAATGGCTGCGAATAGCCTCAAAGCCACAGTGGTGGTTGGTGAATACCAGTCCGTCGGGTGACACCACGACTCCCGAGCAGTAGCCACCGAAGTTGACGACAGCGTTCTTCACGGCATTGTCACTTTGGTACAGTTGCTCCTGTGGTAACTGGAAACCATACTGTTTCATCTGTTCATACACTGCCGTAGGCAGGTTGTAGAGTGTCCACATGCCCTCGTCGGCTTTTAAAGGTAAAAAGGTGAACAGGTAAAAAGGTAAAATAAATAAAAGTGCTTTTTTCATATTATTTTATTTTTTGAAATATTTTCCGATGACAGGGAGACTGCCCAAAGGCAGGTCGCGCTTGATGATGACAGCGACAAAAAGGATAATCAGTAGCGTGTTGAAGGCAAGTGAAGCCAGCGCAGACCAGTCGCTGGCGGTCTTCATAAAGCCATAGAGCACGAAGGTCAGTACGACATAGAGCGAGATGTCCTTCATGGGATAGGGGATAGGATTCTTCCGCTGTCCTACGATGTAACTCAGCACCATTGCCGTGCCATAGCCTGCCACACCACCCCAGGCGCAAGCCCAGTAGCCATACTTGGGGATGAACAGGATGTTGACGGCAAGAAGTACCGCACAGCCTGCCAGTGAGAACCAGGCGCCATAGATGGTCTTGTCGATGAGTTTATACCAGAACGACAGGTTGAAGTAGACACCCATCATGATCTCTGCAGCCATGACGATAGGTACCACGCCCAATCCCTCACGGTAGTCTGCGCCAATGATATACTGCAACAGAGGCATCCAGCCGACCACACACAGGAAGGCGAGCAGGGTGAAGATCAGGAAGAACTTCATCGCCGAGGCATAGTATTCCGTCTTGTCCGAGTCCTTGCTCTTGGCGAAGACGATAGGCTCATAGGCATAGCGGAACGCCTGTGTGATCATCGCCATAATCATCGCTATCTTAACGCACGAGCCATAGATGCCCAGTTGCACGTTGGCATCAGCCTGGTCGGGATAGACCAGTGGGAAGATGATCTTGTCGGCTACTTGGTTCAGGATACCTGCGATGCCCAGTATCAGGATAGGCCATGAATAACTAAGCATGCGTCGTAGCAGTTGTCCGTCAAAGCACCACTGGATGCGTAGCAGGTCGGGTAGGAAGAACAGCGTGATGAATGCCGTACATAGCAGGTTGATGAAGAACACATAGAATACGGAGGTCTTGCCCAGCACCACGAAGTAGAACACGTTGAGCGTGATGTTCAATGCGATGAACAGCAGTTTCAGCGAGGCAAAGCGGATGGCGCGTTTCTGGAAGCGCAGATAACTGAACGGAATCGCCTGCAGGGCATCGAGTGCCACCACGACAGCCATCATCTGCAGGTATTCGGGATGTTCCGTATAGCCTAATGCTCCACTGATGGGGGTGATGAAGCCGAACACCAATAGCAGGAAGAGGGCTGTCAGTGAGCCCACAACAGCCATGGTCGTCGAGAATACCGTATCAGGTTTGGTCCGTTCATCGTTGGCATAGCGGAACAGCGTGGTCTCCATGCCAAAGGTCAGTAGCACGAGGATAAGCGCTGTGTAGGCATAGACATTAGTACTGATGCCGTAGTCGCCCGAATCCTTGGGCATATAGTGTGTGTAGAGCGGGACGAGCATATAGTTGAGGAAACGCCCCACGATGCTCGAGAGTCCATATATGGCGGTATCTTTCGCCAGTGATTTCATGTTTGCCATAATTCGTTATCTCATTATTTCGTTATCTCGATATATCGATATATCGTTATCTCGCCCCTACCCAAAGAATAAATAGCAGATCGCGATTGCCGCAATGATTCCCGCCAAGTCGGCAAGCAAGCCACAGGCGACGGCATGGCGGGTCTTGGCGATGCCCACCGAGCCGAAGTAGACGGCAAGGATATAGAAAGTGGTGTCTGTAGAGCCTTGGAAGACACACGACAGTCTGCCCACGAACGAGTCGGCTCCATAGGTTGTCATCGCATCCACCATCATCCCTCGTGCGCCACTGCCCGACAATGGTTTCATCATTGCCGTAGGCATGGCGTCTACCCACTGGGCATTCATGCCCGTCAGTTCCACACACCAGCGCATGCCGCCGATGAGCATATCCATTGCCCCTGAGGCACGGAACACACCGATGCCCACGAGGATGGCGACGAGATAGGGGATGATGCGCACGGCTGTCTGAAAACCGTCTTTCGCTCCCTCGATGAAAGCGTCATAGACATTGATCTTCTTCCTCACACCTGCTGCGATGAAACTCACGATAATGGTCATCAACAGGATATTCGCCACGGTGGTGCTCACACGGTTCATCGTCTCTCCGTCCATCCGCGAGAAGCCCCAGATGATACCAGCCACCACTGCACAGGCACCGCCAAGGGTCAACAGCAAGGTGCGGTTCAGCAGGTTGATATGTTGGAAGAGGGAAGTCACGATGATTCCCACCAGTGTCGAGAAGAACGTGGCAAGCAGGATGGGGATGAAGATGTCCGTAGGCTGCGCTGCTCCCATCTGCACACGGTATACCATGATAGAGACGGGGATGAGGGTCAGCCCACTGGTGTTCAGCACGAGGAACATGATCATCGGGTTCCATGCCGTGTCTTTCTTGGGATTCAGTTCTTGCATCTGCTCCATCGCCTTCAGTCCGAGTGGGGTAGCGGCATTGTCGAGTCCCAGCATGTTGGCGGCGATATTCATGAAGATAGAGCCAGTGACGGGATGTCCCTTGGGGATGTCTGGGAACAGTTTGGTGAACACAGGCGACAGCAGACGAGCCAGTACGTTCACCACGCCTCCTTTCTCACCCACTTTCATCACACCCAACCAGAGCGACAGCACCCCAGTCAGTCCTAAAGAAATCTCAAATGCCGTCTTCGATGACGCAAACGTAGAGTCCATCATCGCAGGGAAGACGTCGTAGTCTCCCCAGAACACCAACTTCACCACCGCTATCACGAAGGCGAGCAGGAAAAAAGCCACCCAAATATAATTCAGTACCATAGTTCTATTTTTTTGTAGGTGTGGTAGGTGGTGTAGGGTTATTAGGTGTGGTAGGTGTGGCATCGCCCCTTCCAAACCTACCATCCCTTCCAAACCTACCTTCCCTATATTGAACTCTCTTCCAATAACGTTGCTCCTTCACACCGCCTTGTTCCAAGAATTTCCGATTGATGTATTTGATATATCCATAGAGCATCGCAAGCGTTTGATAGATGACTATCAGTGCGATGTTGGCGATATCTTCAGCACTCCTGTCTTTTATCTGCCTCATATAATAGGCAGTATCGTTATGACGTTTGAATAGGGGGACACATGCCTTATACTTCTCATGATTCTGGTCCCAGATTGTCATACCGTGTGTGCGCAGAAAATCTTGGAAATCTTCTTTCAATTCCTCCAGACTTCCCTTGGCTATGACGGTCAGTTTGTGTTCGCTGTCAGTAGAACCTTCTGCATCGCTATAACCTTCCACGATGTTTTGTTTACCTGAGCGTGCTGCCTGTTGCATTTGATCAGCAGTTCGATCATGCCCACGATCCAAGAAATGGTCGACGAAATAGCAAGTGATATCAAAAACGCAAATAGCCTTTTGATAGACTTTCAACGTTTTATAACTATCTATTTTCTTTTCATCGTCTTGCATTCTGCAAAGTTACGAAAAAACGAGAGAAAAGCCAAATATATTTGGAATTTTCCGAGTGCCGAGTAACTTATCTAAAGTTACGAAAAAATCGATGAAGTGCGAACAGAATAAATGAATTTCTTTTGTTGAAAGAGAGAAATCCCATCATTGTGCAAATATTCCCAACGTGGGAAAGTAAGATTCCCAGCGTGGGAAAGTAAGATTCCCAGCGTGGAAACATAATAAGAGAACAAAAAATGGAGAGATGGGGAATTTGAATTGAGAATCAAGGAGTTATGAAAACGCTGTGAAGCGGATGAATTCTGAAGGAAGCAAGATAGATGCAGATAGAAGAAGGAGTTGAGTTGCTAATTCGTACCCCTTTTCTGAAATTAAGCAAATCGAGGAAAAACGGTAACTTTTGTGACAAG
>JAFTGH010000036.1 GCA_017458005.1 Prevotella sp.
CATTTTCTCTCAAGCAATCGGGTTGGTTCTCTTTGAGAAGATGCCCGTGTCCGAGTTATTTAATCGAATCGATAATTCTAAATTAAAGCCAGAGAATGATGGCCAGGGATGGCTATTCTAAATTTCTTTGGACACTAGTGTTTGTCCACAATAAATTGCCAATTTCGCACAAGTGCCGTTAGCATATTCTGTATCACGATATTTATCAAGGAACTCCTTGACGCCATTAGTAACAATGGCTTCCATATCATTATCAGAGAATTTTACGTCAGGAACTTTAAGGAAATTGCCAATACCTTCAATCAGCGGATAGTAATACACCACATTGGCAAGGTCGGTGTTCCTGATGGAAAACTCATCAGATAATGCTAACCGCTCAGCACCATCCAAATAGGGCGTACCAGAGAAACCGAGGACAGAATTAAAGGTGTTCTTTTCTGTCCATTTATTGACAACTTGCCTTAGTTTGATTTCTCCATCAGCGGCATGGTGGACCTCATCAATATAGATAGCAAGATTGGGAAGATTACCGATGATTTCTCTTAGTTCATTAGCAAGTTTTATCCTCTCCAATTCCCCTTCGTCAAAAAGTGATAACTCATAATTATCAGAATAACGGTCAAGGATAACTTTTTCTGCATTTGTGATGGCGACCAGACCTATTAAGTCTTCTAATGGCTGATGGTTATTGATTTTTTGGGCATTAGGATTCTTGATACGATTGCTTTTGTTGGTAGTCTTCTGCTCGTCAAGGATTTCAAACTTTATCAGTCGTTTCAACTGGGTCGCAGTAGGTTCAGGAATAATCCATGCAGGGTCAAATTCTTTGATATGCTTCAAACTCGGCACAATAGAAGACTTCAAACCAGAAGGAGCCATCACCATGAAATTATGGGCAAAGCATGGATTATCTAACTCATTGATAGCAAAATACAAATCCAAATAGATGAAGGCCGCCATTAGATAGGTCTTGCCTGCACCCATTGGGAGACTGAAAATATAGTCCGTATAAGTAACGTCATAGAATATCTGTTTGAACGTTGCTTCGTAATCTATCTCATCTGCATGCTGCTTGATATAGGAGTCCATTTCTGGAGCAAGTTGTTTCCCTTTTTTGTCTTTTAGACGTGAGTATTGGAAAAGGGCAACTGCAGCCTTATTGGTACTGAATATTTTTCTTGCCGTTTCTGTCAGTTCAACTTGTCCGATATTCGTATCATTGAAGACACCATCTACAAAAAGTTTCCATAACGGCTGATTCTTGCAGGCAATTTTCAAAAACAAATAGGTTTTGATTGCCTCCAACTGTGCATCACGCATCATTCCTCGCTGCTCTATATATTGAAACAGTTTACTGATGGGACAATCATCAGATGTCAACCATTCATTCCGTTTTTTTTCTATTAGTTTATAGAACATATCTTCTTACTATTCAGTTGCAAAGGTACAATTTCTATTTGTTCTAAGCAAACTTTCCGTTCATATAATTAATAAAAGCAGTACATGTAACCAGCATAAACTTTGCTTCATGGTAAGTTGGTACATAAGTTCCGTTTTCATCCATCAATTCATGACGAATGCCACTTTGCTTTTCATTAACGTAATTATATAAATTACTAAATGCTGCTTTCAACTGTGGATGAAGCAATCCATGTTTCTTCTCTAAAGCAGATAAGGCTTTCCCTAAATCATTCTCTCCCGCCATTTCTCGACAAAGAGCACCAACAGCAGATATAGACTCTTTAATTGAATTTCTATAATCAGGGGCTTCTTTGTCTGCTAAATGTAATAAAGCACAATTTAGATGCTCTTTTATGTTGCCTTTTGCATTATTGATAGCCTCTTCAATACTCTCTACCTCTTCTTTTGCTGTTATAGGTGTTACACGATTGTTTATGATCCTATATCCATAATTAAGACGTTCAAATTCTGAATTAAGCTCAGATGCGAATCTTTTACAAGAAGAAAAATCCCTAATTCGATAGAAATAATCAATTAAAAATTCTATTAAGTCCAGTTTTTTATACCACTCTATTTTGTCATTGGTAATATATGGATTAATCATATCATAGTATGACCGAGAAGAAAAGCCTTCTCCTTTTTCATTAAAAAAATGCACACATACTTCTCTTTGTATTTCTGGAATATCAATGTCATATTTCAAGTTGTCAAAACAATTGAATATAGCATTTGCTATCTCTTTCGGCATACATTCAACAATAATTGCCTCAGAGGGTTTTATATATCCATATCTTTCTGAAAATAAATTCATATTACTTCTAATAAAATGATTCTTTTTCTTTCCTTATCTCATCCAACCCCTTCCGTTATACGAGAAATACTTAGTATCTTGATAGGCTCTTGACGTATCAAGTCCTTTGCCTTGATGCTGATGGTTGGAAGAAAGTCGGCAAGAGGACGACTTTGCGGTTTGTGAGGATCACCATTCTGTTGATTGTTCGACATATATCTATGATTATTTTGGTACAAAAATACAAAAAAGATAGCAAAGGGGGCTCTTTACTTCTCTCTTTTTTGTATCTTTTAGCAATAACCTTTTGTTCTTCTCTCATTTTTTCGTAACTATGGCTTTGCTAAAGTTACTCCGTCTCGGATGTAACAATTAAGAAATGAAACTTACGAGATATGTCCTTCTTTTTGTTTCCCAAGTACTTCTTGCAGTTGCAAGCCTTTGGGAGTTAGACGATATTTTTGATTCTTGCTTTTAGGTTTTTCCGGAATTGTAAGTTCAACAAGTCCTTCTTCCAACGCTGGAGCAAGATATTCCTTCATAAAATGCTGGCGATGATTAATTTTAACAAGTTCTTGTAACTCATCTCTTCTAACATCTCCTTTTATAGCCAAAATCAAAGTTTTAACATGTGCGGAAACATGTGCGGTATCATGTGCGGAAACATGTGCGGTATCATGGTCACTTTTTTGTACACTTATTGGGAAAGTTATCCTTATAAAATTATCAGTAAACCTGAAACTATCTTTACCATAGGCATGGAGAATACGGGGAATACCAGAACCAAGAGACTCCACAAGTTCCAAGTCACGATAGATACGCATCAGTTCCTTGTTACGAGGAATAGAAATACCACTAAAGAATTCTTCCTGGCTAAGGGATTCGGGCAGCCGACCTGCAGACGTAATCTCAAGTCTATCAGGAAATATCTCGAACTTAGGCGGCACCTCAAAGGAGTAATCGTTATGCACTATGGCATTGATGACAGCCTCTCGGAGAGCCACTTTATTCCATAGTGGTGTTTCTATCCGCTCCACAGGGGTAATAGTGGCTGCTGTTTTATTCTCTATTTCCAGTTTTGCCAATACACTCTTTGTTGCTTTGATTAACGAACAATAACCATATTCATTGTTCTCTATTAAATCGCAACGATCCAAACTGGAATATTTGGCAACTTTAATGGAATTGCCATTCTCGTCTGCCAGCAGATAAGCCACATAATTATACTTACCATCATCTGTTAGCAATTCTAGACTACGGGCAAAATTGTCATTCAGTCGCTTGCCATGTTCATCATAATAGATTCGCAATTGCTCAAAGGTCAAATCTTGGCGATTGGAAACAATTCTACCGATAGAGTTACGAGTACGTATGGCAAAGAGGCGGTCAATCATATCTTGAGGCATTGGTTCGGCAGAAGTGCCAATACGAATATAAGCACCTCTAGGTGTCATTCCATATTTCGACTTAAAATAGGGCTTCTCAATACCACTAGCAATAGTGACCTTAACAATACTTCTACCATCTTTTTTCTCCTCTACAACATCAAATAAACCCATAGCAGAAGGAGAAATGTTGTTTTTTATACGATCTTTTAGCCTCAACATAATATCATCCACATCATTGACGCCTACCGTATTACCCTCTTTGTCTATACCGATATAGACATAGCCTCCCTCCTTATAATTAAGGAAGGCTATAACTTCTTTCTCTATATCCAGTTCTGGAGTAAGAAGAACTTTATTTTCTATGCGTGTAGTTTCACCCATATATCTATGATTATTTTGGTACAAAAATACAAAAAAGATAGCAAAGGGGGCTCTTTATTACCATCTTTTTTGTATCTTTTAGCAATAGGGTATTGCTTTTCTACTGCCTAACTTCCCAATGACCAGTTTTGTTGCTGCCTACTCTGACTATCAGTCCTTGATTCTTCAATTCGCCAAGACGACGTTTGATAGTAGCCTCTGATACGCCAAGTCTCGATGCGTATTCAGCATAGTTGAGTGTGCCATCCTTGGCAACAATCTGATATAGTTGTTGTTTTATCGGGTCAGAAATGGAATTTATCGGGTCAGAAATGGAATTTATCGGGTCAGAAGATTGTGACTTCTTATATTCCTCAATCTCTTTACTGATATTCCTGATATGCTCTTCCAACATAAAGGAGCGGAATGGAGCAAGCGAATCCTGCTCTCGAGAATCAACCAGAGCCTGGATATATTCCGCTTTGTCCTCCTTAATGATTTTTACAGGAACTAAACCATATTCGTATTGCAGATGGTTCATTATCAAGCGAGACATACGTCCGTTACCGTCCACCCACGGATGAATGGTCACCAACTGATAGTGGGCATCAAAACTTAACAGATATTTGGCTATCTCATCGCCTGTCTGGAGTAATTGACGGCGATGCTCGTTTAGTTGCTGACAGAACTCCGCTAACTTCACAGGAACTTTCTGGAAATTCATATACGAGCGACCGCCAATGCCAGCCGTTACACCCACCAAGCGCAAATCACCTTTTGACGCATCAAAAACTCCTTGTGCCGTATTGTAGATTCCACCAGTATTCTTCATCACAACAGCAGACATATCTTTCAGCATATCAATTGAGAAGTCCTTGTGCTCGTGAGCCAACCGCATAGAATATTCGTAGGCTGCTTTCAGGTCGATATTCATCATTTGTTCCTGTATACTTCGCCCTTTGGCAGAGATGCCTTCATCAAACAACAACTGGTTTTCTATCTCCGTTACCGTCGATCCTTCTATTGCCGTAGAGTGGGTAATCAGAGAATAGAGATAGAACTTCTGGTAGTCTATCTGCTCCGCTATACCCAGAGAACGGTATTCGCCCAAAGTCCTAAGAAGTATTTCTGCCAATTTTTGTTGATTGTTCGACATATATCTATGATTATTTTGGTACAAAAATACAAAAAAGATAGCAAAGGAATCTCTTTACTACCATCTTTTTTGTATCTTTTAGCAATAACCTTTTGCATTTCGCTCGATTTTTCGTAACTTTGGCATAAAATGCCGAAGTTACTCCGTCTCGACAAAAAAAGAAACAAGTTTCTTTGTTTTGTTCTCGACTTTTCGTAACTTTGTAGCCAAATAACTATTTTAACGACAAATGGATATTACAGAACGATTTCTAAACTACACGAAGTTTGATACACAGTCGGCAGAGGAGAGCGACAGTGTACCGAGTACTAGCAAGCAACTGATTTTCGCGGAATACCTGAGGAAAGAACTCGAACGGGAGGGCTTTGACGATGTGGAACTGGACGAGAAGGGCTACATCTATGCCACGCTGAAGGCGAATGTCAAAGGCGACATCCCCACCATCGGGTTTATCTCGCATTACGATACGTCACCAGACTGCAGTGGCGCGGATATCAAGCCACAGATTGTTCGCAACTACAACGGTTCGGACATTCTACTCTCCGAGGGGATTGTGTCGAGTCCAAAGAAGTTTCCAGAGTTGTTGCAGCATGTCGGCGAGGACCTGATCGTGACAGATGGTCACACCCTGTTGGGGGCTGACGACAAGGCTGGCATCGCTGAGATCATCCAAGCGATGGTGTACTTGCAGGAGCATAAGGAAATCAAGCACGGAAAGATCCGTGTCGCCTTCAATCCCGATGAGGAGATTGGCATGGGCGCCCATCATTTCGACGTGGAGAAGTTCGGTTGTGAGTGGGCATATACGATGGACGGTGGCGATGTAGGCGAACTGGAGTTTGAGAACTTCAACGCCGCCTCAGCGAAGATCACCATCAAGGGTGTCAGTGTGCATCCAGGCTATGCCAAGGGCAAGATGGTCAATGCCAACGCCCTTGCCGCTGAGTTTGCCAAGATGTTGCCAGAGAATGAGACCCCAGAGACCACCGAGGGCTATCAGGGTTTCTACCACCTGCTGGGCATCCAGTCGAATATCGAGCAGGCGAAGATGAGTTATATCATCCGTGACCACGACCGGGAGAAATTCGAGGACCGTAAGCGTTTCGTCCAACTCTGTGCGGAGAAGATGAACGAAAAATACGGCGAGGGCACTGTGGAGGCTGTCGTCAGCGACCAATACTATAATATGAAGGAGAAGATCGACCCCCAGATGCATGTCATCGACCTCGTGCTGAGAGCCATGCAAGAGACTGGTGTAGCCCCGAAAGTCAAGCCCATCCGTGGTGGAACGGACGGAGCCCAGTTGTCGTTCAAGGGTCTCCCCTGCCCCAACATCTTCGCTGGCGGTGTGAATTTCCACGGTCCCTATGAGTTCGTTTCCATCCAGTCGATGGAGAAAGCGATGGCTGTCATCGTCAAAATCTGTGAGTTGACGGCGGGATATAATGATTAAGATAAGAGATAAGAGAGATAAGAGATAAGAAAGATAGGAGATATGACGGAGTTACCTGCACTGATTAACGACCTTGCGCTGATACTGGTATCGGCTGGTGTTGTGACCTTGATATTCAAGAAACTCAAGCAGCCACTGGTCTTGGGCTATATCGTAGCAGGTTTTCTAGTCAGTCCCCACATGCCTTATACCGCCTCCGTGGCAGACACAGAGAACATCCATCTGTGGGCAGACATCGGTGTGATGTTCCTTCTGTTCTCCCTGGGTCTGGATTTCTCGTTCAAGAAAATCCTGAAGATGGGAGCCTCCCCGATTATCTCCACCGTCACCATTATCTTCTTCATGTCGGTACTGGGTGTGATGGTCGGACAACTCTTCGGCTGGAGTAAGATGGACTGTATCTTCCTCGGCGGTATGCTCGCCATGAGTTCCACCACTATTATCTATAAGGCTTTCGACGACTTAGGACTGCGCCAGCAACAGTTTGCGGGACTGGTGATGAGTGTTCTGATCTTGGAGGATATCCTTGCCATTGTCATGATGGTGATGCTGAGTGCCATCGCCAGCGGCAACAACCCTGACGGAGGTCAGATGCTGGGCTCTGTGGCGAAGATCGGTTTCTTCCTCGTGCTATGGCTGGTGGTTGGCATCTTCGCCGTTCCCCAGTTTCTGCGCAAGGTCAGGACACTGGTCAATGCGGAGGTGTTGCTCGTCGTATCGCTGGGACTTTGCTGTGCCATGGCAGTCTTCTCCACGAAGGTTGGCTTCTCGTCTGCCTTTGGAGCCTTTATCATGGGCAGCATCCTTGCCGAGACGATAGAGGCGGAGCGCATCGAGAAACTGGTAGAGCCGGTGAAGAACCTGTTTGGCGCCATCTTCTTCGTGTCGGTAGGTATGCTGGTCGACCCTGTGATCCTCGTAGACTATGCCATCCCCATCGTCTCATTGGTACTGACCATCCTGATAGGACAGAGTGTTTTCGGCTCCTTCGCCTTTATGCTAGGAGGCGAGTCGCTGAAGTCGGCGATGCGATGCGGATTCTCGATGGCGCAGATCGGTGAGTTCTCTTTCATCATCGCCTCGCTGGGACTGTCGTTAGGAGTGATTAGCGACTTCCTCTATCCAGTGGTCGTTGCCGTCTCTGTCATCACCACCTTCCTGACACCTTATATGATACGCCTTGCCACTCCCGCCTATAATAGTCTGGAGCGCAGGTTGCCCAACAAACTCATCAAGTTGCTCAACAACCTGTCGATGAGTCATCCGCAGACCACCGAGCAGAGCAAGTGGAAGAAACTGTTGACCCAGATGACCCTCAACACCATTGTCTACTCCATCCTTACGACAGCGACGATTACCGTGATGTTCACCTTCGTGCTGCCCATCACCCGTAAGATGCTGCCAGGATGGGAACTACACTGGTATGCCAATGCCATCACGGGAGTCCTGACCATCCTTTTCATCTCCCCCTTCCTGCGTGCCATGGTGATGAAGAAGAACCACAGCGAGGAATGGAAGGCACTATGGGCAGAGAGCAATGTCAACCGTCTGCCCCTGCTGTTCACCGTCTTGGTACGTGTGCTGATCGCAGTCGGCTTTATCTTCTATATCTGCAACTACCTCAGCCGTTTCTCCAGTGCCATCATGATTACCATCGGCATCATTGTCGTGGTGCTGATCATCCTGTCGCGCTCTATCAAGCAACGCAGCATCAAACTGGAGCGACTGTTTATCCTCAACCTGCGCTCCCGTGACATCGCCGCCCAGGTGCATGGCAAGAAGCGTCCGCTCTACGAGGGCAGACTTCTCGACCGTGATGTGCATATCGCCGTCTTCGACGTGCCGATGGACACGATGTGGATGGGCAGTTCGCTGAAACAGTTGAACTTCGGCAAGAAATACGGGGTGCATATCACCAGTATCCTACGTGCCAACCATCGCCTGAATATCCCTGACGGCGACTATGTGCTATACCCTGGCGACAAGTTGGAGGTGATAGGCAGTGACGACCAGTTAGCGAAGTTCAGACAAGCGGTGGAGAGTGAGACCTTCGGCGAGGACCTCCATCTGGAGGATCGTGAGATGAAGTTGCGCCAGATGATTATCGGCAGCGACAGTCCGTTTATCGGCAAGACACTGATAGAGAGTGGCATCCGCGACCTCTATAGTTGTATGGTCGTCGGTTTGGAGGAAGGAAAGGAAAACCTCTCGTCAGTGAGTCCACACCGTAAGTTCCAAGAGGGTGACATCCTTTGGATTGTAGGAGAGGAAGAGGCGTTGCAAGCGTTGCTTAATGGTTAGCGATTAGCGGTTAGCCAATAGCCATCAATACCACTGTACGGAATTAGAGTAACTGCTGCGCTTATCGTATTTCAAGGCATCGGTAAGCGTGGCGGCATTGCATCGGAACGAGAAATTATAACTGGTATAGGGCGCCAGTACCACGGAGCATGACATGTTGAAACAGTGCAGGTCACGTGACAGGGATGCCGTGGTCATCGATATCTTATGGTTGTCGAAGTCATAGCCTGAGGAGAAGGAGATATTCCAACCGTCAGAGATACGGATATTACCACTGACGTTCAGGTTCTGCGTGAACTTATAAGGATAGCGCATCGTGTCGTAGTTGAAATTACCGCCAGTGTTCTCACGCATCGTGATACCATAGCCGAAACTCAGCGACCAGGGCACGTTGAAGACCATATAGCCACCCTCGTCGGTCTCAGCCTTGCCGGCGCTCTCTTTCTTGGCACCGTGCTTTCCCGCCTCCATCTTGTCGTCGACATTCGTCTCTACCCCGGAATCGTAGTCGTCGTCATCCTTGTCTTTATCCTTCTTCTTCACCTTCTCGCCTCTCAGCCATTTGAAGAAGTTTGCCACCTTCGTGTTATCCAGCGTATACGAGAGGTTTTGCGACATACCCTGGAATCGTCCAAAGCGTCCCTTGCTATACTCCGTGCGATTACCGATATAGGGTCGTGCGCCCACAGAGTCAGCCTCGTAGGCATAGGTGGCGAAGACGGCATTCAGGTTGAGGGTATAACTCTTCGAGAGTTTCAGTCGCAAGCGGGTCGACAGGTCGCTCCATGGGCGTTCCTTCGCTGCCAGGTTATACGACATCGAGGCTCCCAACTCGTCAATAATACTGATTTTCTTGAATCCTGTAGAGTCGTCATCGCTCCTGACCTTCATCTCGATATTGTTCTTAACATCCATCGAGATACTTCCCGTCTTACCCTTCCCTGGTACGCCATAGAGGGTTCCTGTGTAGGGAGAATACTCCACCAGCGAGGTGTTGCCATTGGCGTCTGTCTTCAGATAGGTCTCATAGTAGCCATAGCGCGAGGCACTGAAGTCTGGCGCATAACTGAAACTGACAGAGGGAGTGAAGACGTGGCGGACAGCGACGATCTTATCTCCGAAGAGTTTGCGACTGGGCACGTACATACCATATAATGTCGTAGACGCTGACATCGACAAGTTCCAGTCGTAGACATTATGGAATCCTGTGATGGTGTCGATCACCTCCTTCTGGTTCTCCACATCCCAAGAGCGGTCGTAACGCTGGGTGTACATACGGTCGGTGAAATTGAACGACGCCGACAGGTTCAGGTAGTCAAACAAGGTGAAGTTGCCACTGATAGGAATGCTGTGCCTCATACCATTGCGCCAATCCTTTGTCAGACTGGAGTGCATCAGTTTGTCCTCCTTGGTGGAGATGGAGTTGCTCAACTGTCCCGTATACGACATTGATATCTTCTCGTACCAGCGTTCCTTTCCTGCGGCATGCTTGCGCTTGAAGGGGTAGAAACGGGCGATGGAGATATTCAGATCGGGCAACGTCAGAGCGATGGTCGAGTCACGCATGTTCTGGTTGAGGTTGAAGGTGGAACTCAACGACATGCCGATGCTCGAGAAGGTCGTGCTCCAACTGACAGAACTGGTACGTGTCGACTGAGTCAGTGCCTGTGGGTTGTACATCGACGTGAGGTTGTTACGCTCATAACTCGTCGTGGCGAAGTTGACACTTGCCGACAGCGTGGAGAAAGGATTTGCCTTAGGATCCTGCCGATGGCTCCACTGTATCTTGAAACTCGTCTGCTTCGAATAGTCGGGCATGTTCTTCTCACCCGTCACAGAGTTCTGGTAACTGGCAAAGAACGAGCCGCTGTACTTATAACGCTTGCGGTAGTTGGTGGCTGCGGAGAGTCCCCATGAGCCCTTGGTATATATCTCGCCCAAGAGTTTCAGGTCCATCTTGTCACTGATAGCGAAATAGTAACCACCGTCACGCAGATAGAAGCCTCGGGAGGTCTCGTCACCATAGGTAGGCATGATGAAACCACTCGAATAACTCTTCGTGAAGGGGAAGAAACCGTATGGGATAGCGAAAGGCAGGGGTACGTCAGCCACGACCAGATAGGTGGGACCGAAGACGACATCCTTGCCGGGACGTACCTTGGCACGTGACATGGCGAAATAGAAGTCGGGATGCGGCTCGTCGCAGGTGGTATAGCGTCCATGTTGCAGGAAGATGTCACCATTGGCATCACGCTTCGACAGTTCTGACACCATGAATCCCTCGTCCTGCTGGGTGTATACATTCTGTATCAAACCCTTCTTCGTCTTGAAGTTGAATGCCATCGTGTCACTCTCGTACGTGTCATTACCCATCTTAAAGACGGGGGTACCGAACTTCTGACCGGTCGTATCACGGGCACCAGTGGCATGCACCAGACTGGAGTCCATCTGCATATAGATCATCTCGCTCTGCAAATCCATGTCCTGGTATTTCACATGGGCATTACCAAACAGGCGGGCGATACCTGATTCCCCCTCATACGTCATCGAGTCCTCTGCCTGATACTCTACAGGCGCATCGATACCGTTCTTACGCTGACGGTTCAGACTGTCGGCATGCAGCGAGTCGTCTATCGCCTTGTTATGCTTGAAGATAGCGAGTTGCAGGGAGTCCATCTTCGCCGTGTCCACCACTGCGGTCTGCATGGTATCCTTGGATACAGAGTCCACAGCGACAGAATCCCTGCCCTTCTCGTCCTGTGGGAAGGCAAAGCGGGGAATCTCCGCCATCACGAAAGTGAGGACGAAGAGCAGTACGATGATGAGCGTATTTTTTCTCACGGCTGCAAAATTACGAATATTTCGCCGAATATCATCGTCCTTTTGCGAGTTTAACGTAATTTATTCAAACCTTTTAGCCCATGCCAGAAACTTTTCCACCCCCGCATGACCGAATTTCTCCAACGACTGGGCGGTCTCCAAGACGGTACGGACATGGTCTGGTGACGACTTGGAGTAGAACATATCGGCATAACAGATGATCTGCTCCTCCAATGTCTCCGGCTCATAGCCTGGAAGTCCTGTCCCCGTATGTCGCTCGGCGACCCTTGCATGACGGGGGAAGCCCTCCGCACGAAGGATCTCGCCACCGATGGGACCGTGTTTGATATAAGGCTCCGTACCCTCGCAACAGATGGAGGGGGCATGACAACGGAACACCCCGATGTCATGGAGCATTGCCGCCTCCTCCAGAAACTGGCGGTCGACAGGCAGTTCCCTATGTTTGTCGACAATGAGTAAAGCACGGTCGGCAACCTGCCGACTGTGCTTTATCAGGAGTCTGCGGAGTTCATCATCCACAGGATAGTATTTATCGATAATTGACTGATAGTCCATGTCAACCTCTTACATCAGACATCTTACTTCTCTTCCCGCTCTATCCAAGCGAGGTTGTCGCCACGGCGCACCTTGGCACCTTGCTTGGCAGCGACCTCGACGAGTTTGCCACCCAGTGCGGCAGGGATAGGAACAATCTCGCCCCACGATGCCTGGATGTAGCAGAAGGTGTCGCCCTCCTTGTATTTCTGTCCGATGAACGGCTCAAGACAAGGCTCACAGGCGCCTTCGCCAGAGAACTCGTAATAGACCTGTCCTGCGATAGGAGCGGTCAGAGAATCAGCCTTGGCATGCTTGAAGGCAGCCAGTTCCTCTGGTTTCATCTTCGAACCACCCAGTTTCGCATCCTTCGCCTTCTGCAGGTCGGCAAGGAAGTTCTTCTTCGCCTGACCGCTCTTGTAGTTGCGATACTGCTCGGGGTGCATGGCGAGTTCGAAGAGTTCCTCGTCATCCTGTCCGTATTCCCAACCGTTCTCGTCCATCTCCTTGCGGAAATCATCGAGGGCATTGGGAACCAGCGTATGCGGGTCGACATCGGTAAACTCACGTCCTTGTTTCTTGGCGAGTTCAACGAGTTCGGGATCTATCGTGCCAGGAATCTTACCACTCTTGCCGAGGATCATGCCCCACATCGAGTCGTCCATCATCACGAAGCGTCCCTTGCCCTGCTCAATGGTAAGCAGGTTCATCAAGGCGATGTTCTTCACATACTGGGAGAACGGGGTCACCAATGGGGGATAGCCCACACGAGGCCATACATACTCCACCTCGTTGAAGAGTTTCACGAGCATATCGTCTGTCGACAACTCAGGCTCACCCTTCTTCGCACGGCTCTTGTTGATGACACTATGGATGCCGCCAAGGTCTGCCATCATCGAGCCCATCATACCACCGGGCAGTCCACAGCCCAGCAAGAGACTCGACATGTGCTTGTTAGCAGGGTTGATGAAGTAGCCCAACCAGTCGTCGATAAACTCCTGGGTCAGGGTACGAGCCTGCATATAGGCGTTCATATTGATATCCTCCACCTCGAAGCCCTCGTTCTTCAGCATCGACTGGACGGAGATGATATCGGGATGCACCTTACCCCACGACAGCGGCTCAATGGCGGTATCGATGATGTCCGCACCGTTGTTGCAGACCTCCAGGATGGAAGCCATCGACAGACCAGGACCTGAGTGACCATGATACTGGATGATGATATCGGGATGCTTGGTCTTGATGCTCTTTGTCAAGGCTCCCAGCAGGGCGGGCTGACCGATACCTGCCATGTCCTTCAGACAAATCTCCTCCGCTCCTGCGGCGATGACCTCATCGGCAATGGTGGAGTAATACTCTACGGTATGCACTGGAGAGGTGGTGATGCACAGGGTAGCCTGCGGAATCATGCCTGCCTCCTTCGCCCATTTGATGCTGGGGATGATGTTACGGGTATCGTTCAAGCCACAGAAGATACGGGGGATATCCACACCCTGTGCCTTCTTTACCTTATACATCAAGGCACGAACATCGTCAGGAACAGGATACATACGGATGGCGTTAAGACCACGGTCGAGCATGTGTGTCTGGATGCCCGCCTCGTTGAAGGGCTTACAGAAAGCACGCACGGCGGGGTTAGGGTTCTCGCCAGCCAGCAGGTTCACCTGCTCGAAGGCACCTCCGTTTGTTTCCACACGGGCGAAACAACCCATATCAATAATCACTGGGGCTATGCGCTCCAACTGGTCCTTGCGGGGCTGGAACTTACCCGACGACTGCCACATGTCACGATACACGAGACTGAATTTGATTTTCTTCTTCATAGATGAATAGATCTAATATTGTTAATGTTTTTGCAAAGATAAATAATAATTATGAATTACGAATGATGAATTATGAATTATTTTGTACCTTTGCCCAAAATTTAGATTTGTTATGAAGAAAACAATGCTTATAGTCCTCTCCGCTCTATGCCTCTTCGCATGCGGAGGGAAGAGAGATACAGCGAAGGAAGAGGCTGCCGCACAGCAGAACATGCCAGGCGACTCCACCCGCTACGGACTTGCCTGCGACGGATGCACGGACTCCATCCTTATCCTGCTCCCCTTCTCAGGGGCGAATCCCGACACCTTTGACGTCATCAACGCCTTCCAGCAGCATCAGGTATACGGTCGTCCAGAGGTGGGCGACGAACTTGCCGTCATCCTGAACCCTGAGGACAAGGAGGAAGTGCTGATGGTCATCAACATCGAGGAGATCAAAGGTGAGTGGTGCTATCAGGTGACGCCCACCTTCCGCAACTTGGAGAACATGCCCCAACGCATGCAACGCCGCATGATGGAGCGCATTCCCGACTCGGTGAAACAGAAACTGCTGGTACCCCGTGAGTATGGCATCCGACTGAAGCGAGGCAACGTGGCACAGTCGTTTGGCGCAGGCAGAAACAGGAATGCCGACCAGATGAGCCCTGTGGAGTATCCGAAACTGAGACGCTATGCGGAATGGCGACTGTTTAACGGACAACTGCTGTTAGGCACCGACACCTCCAGTTTCGCTGGCAACGAGAAGAAAGTCAGGGAATATGACACGGTGACCATCCAGATGCTCCGACAAGACTCCCTCGTGCTCAAGTTCAAAGACCATGAGCAGAGTTACTATCGCAAGAAAGAGAACGTCCAGTAAGGTCAAGGCAGAATCTGATGGCTGAGCATTCGTTGCTCAGCCATTTTCTCATATTTCGTCCCAGGCTGCCCGTAGTTGGCATAGGGGAAGATGGATATACCGCCACGAGGGGTGAACAGTCCTACCACCTCTATATATTTAGGCTCCATCAGTCGCACCAAGTCCTTCATGATGGTGTTCACGCAGTCCTCATGGAAATCACCGTGATTACGGAAGGAGAACAGATAGAGTTTCAGACTCTTCGACTCCACCATGCGCTTGCCGGGGATATACATGATCTTGATCTCCGCAAAGTCGGGCTGACCCGTAATCGGACATAGTGACGTGAACTCAGGACAGTTGAACTGCACCCAGTAGTCATTGTCGGGGTGTTTGTTCTCGAAAGTCTCCAGCACCTCAGGGGCATAGTCCATCCGATACTCCGTTTTCTTACCCAACTGCTGCAGGTTGTCTTGCTCTCTGTTCATAGTTTGTTGATTTTAAAGATGTTATAGGAGATATCCTTGTCGTAGACATCCTCATGGTCATGCTCCTTGGTAAACTTCACCACCCGCATGGTGACGGGCAGGGCGACCACCTCATACAAGGTTTTCAGCACCACCTGTGTGATGACCAGCGATGGCATCTCCTCCCAAGGCAACACGAAAGAGAAGGCAAGGGGGAAGAAGATCAGCGAGTCGGTGAGTTCGCCGAAGACGGTACTCAGGATGGCACGAGCCGAGAAATGCCTGCCCTCCGACGATAGTTTCATGCGACTCATCACATAGGCATTGATGAACGAGCCGGCGAGGAAGGCTACAAACGAGGCGGCAGCGATACGTGGAGCGAGTCCGAAGATGCTGTGGAACGCCTCATTACGGTCCCAATACGACGCACCTGGTATCACGTCAGCCAATGCCGCCATGGCGACGAAGAAGAAGTTCATGGCGAAACCCATCCAGATCAACAGACGTGCACGGCGATAGCCCCACACCTCACACACCACATCATTGATGATGTAACTGACGGGGAATACCAGTAAGCCACCTGTGAAATTGGCGATACCAAACGAGATTTGCTTTGTCTCCAATACGTTTGCCGTAATCAGGCAGACGCAGAACAGCGTGCAGAAAAGCATAAACAGCACACTGACTTTCCGATTGTTCTGTTCCATTTTTCTTGTTTTGTTAAAGGGGGTGCACCCGAAGGCTTCGCAAGTACCCCTGCATTTGCGCCGACAAAGGTATATATTATTATGGAAAATACCAAATTTAAAGCCACAAAACAACAAAAAGTACAAAATATCATACTTTTGCTTGCGCATAACAAAATTATTTGCTATATTTGCACCCAAAGTACGATAAATCATACTCGATATGGATATAGGTTCAGTCATCAAGGAACGAAGAGCGTTGCTGGGAATCTCACAGCAAGACTTAGCCGACTACTCTGGCGTAGGCATCTCGACGGTGAAGGATATTGAACGAGGTGTTGGCAACCCATCACTACAGACTATCACAAAGATTCTCGACGTGGTGGGCTTGGAGATAGTGTTGCAAATAAAACAGACTGTCAAATAAATAGGCTATGAGAAAAATAAATGTATATTATGGCGACACCTATGCAGGGCAACTCGTTGAACTGTCAAGGGGCAGTTATGAGTTTACCTATGACGACACCTTCCTGCATGACAGCAACACCCCGCCAGTATCTGTCAATCTTCCCAAGGGACAAAAGACGTATCATGCCGACCATATCTTTCCTGTCTTCACCAATATGCTGCCAGAAGGTGCCAATCGCAGAGCCCTGTGCAGAGCCAGGAAAGTCGACGAGACCGACTTCTTCGGCATGCTGGAGATGATTTGTGGCATGGATGCCATCGGCAAGTTTGTACTAAAGAAAGCAGAATAATGAAAAAGATAGATGTTTGTCCCTCAACACTACGCCAAGGGTTCGACACATACTCCCCTCAGGCTATCAAGGAACTCTTTGACGGGCAGGTTGTCTCTCCCTATATTGAGATTGACTTTGAGAAAGAAAGCGACCAGCAACAGGCACGGGATAATATGAATAATATGTCAATCTCTGGCGCACAAGAGAAATTCTCCGCCATCATCGACAATGGGAAAATCCGATTGACACATGATGGAGAACAGGCAACCTATATCCTCAAGCCTGCGCCTTTTAATCTGAGTCTCTCAACTCGAAAACAGATTCCCGCAAACGAACACGTCACGATGCAGATTGCATCACAGATTTACGGCATACGCACGGCTGTCAACGGACTATGTTTCAGTCGCAGCGGGCAACCAGTATATATTACCAAGAGATTTGATGTCACCAATGGCATGAAGGACTGTGCACAAGAGGATTTCGCAGCCATTCTACAGATGACAGAGGAGAATAGTGACAGTAACTTCAAATATCATGGCAACTATGCCCAGATCGCTGATGCCATCAAACGGTTTGTTCCAGCATGGATTCCACAGATGGAGCAGTTCTTCAGAATGGTGGTATTCAATTATCTCTTTGCCAATGAGGATGCCCACATGAAAAATTTCTCCCTGGTAAACCGCAAGGGCGAGTATTTTCTTGCCCCTGCCTACGATCTCATCAATACCTGCATCCATATCCAGAGCGGTAGTGATCTTGGACTGACAGACGGTCTTTCTCCCGACATAGAGAAGAGTGATGTCTACGCCAGGACTGGACACCCTTGCCGTTTGGACTTCGAGCGTTTTGCCGACAGGATTGGATTACCTAAGAAACGTGCTGACATGGTGCTTGACATGTTTATGCAGATTCCACAAGGCACCTACTCTTTGATAGACCAATCTTTCTTGAATGACAAAATGAAGCGGACATACAAACGAGTCATCGAGGAAAGACTTGTCCGATTCATTCGAAAGTCAGAGTAAGTTTGTGGATGCCTTCAGTCCCCTACTCCAATATCTGGAGTATAGGTATTCCAGGCATCGGAGCACAGTACTACAGGCATCGGGATACACTACTGGAGGCATCGGAGCACATCACTGCAGGCATTACATTACAGATTACAGTTTGATGTAAACGAAAAACAGATAGGCAGTGACGAAATTCGAATATCAGTTAGGTCATACGGATTTAGTTGACTCAAAACAACTATATAATATATAAATATATATAAT
>JAFTGH010000037.1 GCA_017458005.1 Prevotella sp.
GAGGTGGTCCATGTGACGCATCTCATACACTTGCCTCATATCGTTGATACGATTGGAGGACTTTACATAAATGTTTTCTTTAGGTTGTCTCACCATACTTTTTCAAACTTTTGGTGTCAACCTTATTTAAAATAAGACATTATGTGCAAGGGCAAACGGTGGGAGCCATCTCGAAAGGACAGTATGTGGTGGATATCATGAGGGCACTCAGTTATGATGCCATCACACTGGGCAACCATGAGTTTGACTATGGCATGGAGCGTATGTTCCAGTTGCTTCGTCAGGTACCGGCACCGATCGTGTGTTGTAATCTCTATGATGTGCGTTTAGGCAGAAATGCCTTTGCGCCCTATGTGATGAAACGGGTGGGCAACAGGCGTATCGCCTTTGTGGGTGTCGTCACGCCGACCTCAATGGAGGATGAGGCGTATGCCTTCCGAGATGAGCATGACAGTATTGTCTATGAGTTGCAGCGCGAGGATATTCCCGTGCTGGTACAGAGAGCGGTCGATGAGGCAAGAAAGGCTGGGGCTGACTATGTGATTGTGGACTCCCATCTGGGTGAGCGTCCTACAGCCCGTCACTCAGATTCTCATACGCTGGTGGCAAACACCACAGGCATTGATATCGTACTGGATGGACATACCCATTCTTCCATCGTTGCCGACACGGTGCAGAACAAGGTAGGTAAACCTATCATCGTGACCCAGACAGGTACGAAATTCGCCAATATCGGTAAGTTGCTGATTACCCCTGACGGAAACATGACGGTTTCCCTCATCCCTGTGGAGACTGTGATAGAGAAGAACGCCTTTGTGGCAGAGTTGGTAGACAGCATCCATACCATGTTGAACGAACAGACCAGTCGTCTGGTATGCCATAGTGAGGTAGACCTCCGCATCACTGACGACGAGGGTAATGAGGCTGTCCGTCTGGGCGAGACAAATGCTGGCGACATCGTGACGGATGCTTTCCGCCATATCACGGGTTCCGACATCTCAGTCCTCAACTGTGGCAGTATTCGTAATGAGGTGAAGGCGGGCGACCTGACTTATGGCGACCTTCTCTCCTTGTTGCCTTACGACAACTATATTGTGGTGGCGGAAGTGAAAGGTAGTACCATCCTTTCCATGTTGACGAAACTGATTAGTTTCCTGCCTAAGCCTGATGGTCAGTTCCCACAGGTGTCTGGAATGAAGTTCGTCATCCACGAGAAAGAGCATCGTGTGAGTGATGTGAAGATCCTTAATGGGGCTACACAACACTATGAGCCTATTAACCCAGACCGTGTCTATACCGTTGCCACGACAAAGTATTGTGTGACGGATGGTGGACTCTACAACACCTTGAAGGGCAGTAAGATCATCTTGGAGACAAAGAGAACCTATAACGATATCTTTATCGAGTATGTCACCAAGAACCTCAATGGCTATATTGGTCAGGAGTATGCTCAACCTCAAGGACGAATAATCAAGAAATAAATCTATAACTAAAACAATGAAGATGATGAGGAAAACTTTTTTGATGGCACTGATGGTGCTTGCTGCCACAGCCGCTAATGCGCAGTCTGTAGGCGATTTGTTTAGTGCGAAAGCGATGGATTATCTGAAGACTGTGCCTTATGGTGTGAACCGTACCTCACTCTACAGCGCAGACGAACTCTATGCGGGTTACGACCCGAGTAATGAGGAAACTTTCAAGACATGCTACGACACGAAGGTGTATAAGCATTTCATAGAGACGGGAAAACAGGCTCAGACAGCCGAGGAGTCACTGGCTCGTGCTATTCACGACCACTGCATCCATGTCGCTCTCGATGAGTTCTTCAAGCAACACAACTCCCGTCTGTGTCTGGGTATCATGGGCGGACATGCCTTGCTGCGCACCGACCCGATGTATAAAAAGGTGGTGCTTCTGAGCAAAAGACTCACAGAGCAGGGCTTCATCATGTTAAGTGGTGGTGGACCTGGTGCTATGGAGGCAACACATCTGGGTGCTTGGATGGCAGGACGTACGGAGAAGGATGTGGATGCTGCCATCGAGATACTCAAGGTGGCACCGTCGTTCAAAGACAAAGGGTGGCTCGCCACATCGTTTGAGGTGATGAGACGCTTCCCTCGCCAAGGCGATTATGTGAGTCTGGGTATTCCAACCTATCTCTATGGGCATGAGCCATCAGCGCCTTTCGCTACCCATATCGCCAAGTTCTTTGAGAACAGCATCCGCGAGGATCTCATCCTCACCGTTGCCTTCGGTGGTATCATCTACACACCAGGCAGTGCTGGCACTATGCAGGAGATTTTCCAGGATGCCGTGCAGAACCACTATCTGTCATTTGGCTATGCCAGTCCGATGATCTTCCTCGGCACTGATTTCTGGACCAAGGAGATGCCTGTCTATCCCTTCTTGCAGGATTTGATCAAGTTGGGCAAATACAAGAATCTCCAATTGACACTTACTGACGATTTTGATGTCATCGCCAATGAGTTGGTCAAGTTCCGAGACAGTGATCCTAATAAATAAAATAAGGAGTATAAAAAAGCCTCACCGTTAAGTGAGGCTTTTCCTTTATCTGATAAACAATAGTTCTCGGTATTTCGGAAGAGTCCACAGCCCATCCTCCACAATAATCTCGAGTTTGTCAGCCTCATAGCGGATAGCGTCCATGTGGGGCTCCACCGTGTCGTGGTAGGCAATGGCACGCTCATGGATGTTCTCGATACGGTTGGCGACACGACGGGCATCCGTCAGGTCCTCCACCAGTTGCTCTATCTTCTCCGTCCGCTCGGCAATCTCCTCGATGAGTTTCATGTTACGGATGGAGAGACGTTCTGCCTTCTCCGTGGGGAACACGTCCTTCATGCCCTGTACGTTCTTGATGAGTTGACTCTGGTAATGGGTGGCGACAGGGATGATGTGGTTCATGGCAAGGTCGCCTAAGACACGTCCCTCTATCTGTACCGTCTTCACATAGGTCTCCCATTTCACCTCATTACGTGCCTCCAACTCCTTCTTGTTCATCACCTTAGTACTCTCAAACATCTGGATGCTGCTCTCGTCAAGGTAATGCTCGAAGATGACGGGGCATGACTTCTCCACGTCCAGTCCACGCTTGGCGGCCTCAATGACCCATTCCTCGGAATAGCCGTTGCCGTCGAAACGGATGGGCTTGCACGTCTTGATATCCTCACGCAGCACGTCAAGGATGGCGGACAGTTTACTCTCCCCTTTGGCAATCAAGGCGTCCACACGCTCCTTGAAGGAGTTCAGTGCCTCTGCCATGGCGGCATTCAGGGCAATCATCGCTGAGGCGCAGTTGGCGGTAGAGCCTGGTGCGCGGAACTCAAAGCGATTACCTGTAAAGGCGAAGGGGGACGTACGGTTACGGTCGGTATTATCGACAATCAGGTCGGGAATCTGTGGGATGTCAATCTCCATGCCCTGTTTGCCCTTCAGGTTGAAGAGTTCGTTCTTGTCCGACTGCTCGATATGGTCGAGCAGTTCTGTCAACTGTGTGCCAAGGAAGGAGGAGATGATGGCGGGAGGTGCCTCGTTGCCACCCAGACGGTGGGCATTGGTGGCACTCATGATAGAAGCCTTCAACAGTCCGTTGTGCTTATAGACAGCCATCAGTGTCTCCACGATGAAGGTCACGAAGCGCAGGTTCTCCTCTGGGGTCTTGCCAGGAGCATGCAGCAGCACGCCATTGTCGGCACTCAGACTCCAGTTGTTATGCTTACCAGAACCGTTGATACCGTCGAAAGGCTTCTCGTGCAGCAACACACGGAAACCATGGTTGCGAGCCACCTTCTTCATCAGCGACATCAACAACATGTTATGGTCGACGGCAAGGTTGCACTCCTCGAAGATAGGTGCCAACTCAAACTGGTTGGGAGCCACCTCGTTATGGCGGGTCTTCACTGGGATGGCAAGTTCCAACGCCTGTATCTCCAGATCCTTCATGAAGGCCTGTACACGGTCGGGGATGGTACCAAAGTAATGGTCGTCCATCTGCTGGTTCTTCGCACTCTCATGTCCCATCAGCGTACGCCCTGTCAGCATCAGGTCGGGACGAGCCGAGTAGAGTCCTTCATCCACGAGGAAATACTCCTGTTCCCATCCGAGGTTCACCTGTACCTTCGTCACATCGTCGTAGAAATACTGGCAGACATCCTTCGCTGCCTTGCCTACCGCATGGAGGGCACGGAGCAACGGCGCCTTGTAGTCGAGTGCCTCACCTGTATAGGCGATGAAGATGGTGGGGATACACAGGGTGTCGTCAATGATGAAGACGGGTGAGGTGGGGTCCCAGGCGGAGTAGCCGCGAGCCTCAAAGGTATTGCGGATACCGCCATTAGGGAACGACGAGGCGTCAGGCTCCTGCTGTACGAGCAGTTTACCGCTGAAGGTCTCTATCATCCCTCCCTTGCCGTCATGCTCCACGAAGGCATCGTGTTTCTCTGCCGTACCCTCCGTCAGAGGCTGGAACCAGTGGGTGTAATGGGTCACACCCATCTCCATTGCCCATTTCTTCATACCCTCGGCAACGGCATCGGCGATGCTGCGGTCGAGACGGGCACCATTGTCCATCACGTCAATCATCTTCTCGTAGACGTGGGATGGCAGGTATCTGAACATCTTCTGCTTGTTGAAGACGTACTTCCCGAAATATTCTGATGGTCTTTCCTCAGGTCTCTTTACGTCAAGTGCTCTCTTCTTGAAGGCTTCCTCTACTACCTGGAATCTTAAATTGTTTGCCATAAGTTTGCGAATTTGGTCGCAAAATTACGATTTTTTTTCCGTTACTCAAAGAAAATCGCCTTAATTCTTTAGATTGTATACAGAAAAGGATGTAACGTTCATACGACCCGAATGTGGCTTACATTCGCCCCGTTTGTATGTCACAAATTATGTAGGTATCGCCTCCTTTGGCACGAAACCCGTACCTCGGAGGGCAGGAGTTAGATTAACCATTTTTTTAAATCAGTAGTAAGGAAATCTTCTGCGCTGACACCCCCACTCCCTACGATAAACGCTGCTTGAGGTTTAAAAAGTGTTCTAAAAGAATTAAGACCAGTAGTATTCTTCTCTGCATTACTTTTCACTTCTATTGCAACTGTTGTTTCTTTCTTGCGCAATACGAAATCTACTTCATCATTCCGTTCCCGCCAATAAAAGACCTCTATGCGATGGATAAAAGCCTGACTAATTATCCAGGCTCCTATGCCTGATTCAAAGATACGCCCCCAGTTTCTGCGATCTAAGAGCGCCTGTTCGAAAGACAATGGATTATAAACCGTCTTCAACCCATTGTTATAAACTTGAAATTTAGGAATACTGGCTCGCCTCCTGGCAGCATCAATACTATATTTTTGAAGACCGCATAAAAGCCCACTCTCTCCTAAGAGATTAATATATCCAGCCAAAGTAACTGTATTTCCAGCATCTTGCAAAGCCCCCAACATTTTATTAAGAGAAAGTAACTCGCCAGAGTAAGAAGCGCCCAACTCAAATGTCTGGCGAAGAAGAGCCGGTTTGCCTACAGGAGTATCCATTAATATATCTTTGTTAATGGTAGCATCAATAATCGCTGATTGAATATATTGTTCCCAACGATCTGTGTCATTTACAAATTCTGCAGCCCCTGGATAACCACCATAGAAAAGATACTGATCTAGGGTAAAGCCAAAGCAGTCACGCATCTCTGGATAACTCCAATGTGTCATACGAATCTCCTCGAAACGACCACTTAACGACTCTGAAAGTCCTTTTTCTAACAAGACACGACTACTTCCAAGAAGTAACACTTTTATATTTCTGTCGTGAAACGTGTCATCATCCCATTCTTTCTTGACGACTTCACTCCAGTTGGCAATCTTCTGTATCTCGTCAATGACCAAAATAACTTCACTCCACTCTTTGCTGTTCTGCAGGCTACGTACTGCCTCCCAGCAATTAGACACCCATGAGGAATCACTGGCAGGAACATTATCAGCAGAAAAAAACTGATAGGGGATTGGTTGATCTTTTAATACCTGCTTGACTACAGTAGATTTGCCTACTTGTCGTGGTCCCATGACGACCTGTATGAACTTTCTACGTTCTTCAAGACGATTCTTAATTGTTTGATATTCAGGTCTTTTGTACATGCTCTTACAAATTACTCAGTGAACTGATTATTTTTACTCAATGCAAAGATAATGAATATTTGGCAAACTACCAAAAAAAGGAATAAAAAAACTACCGCCCGAGAATGTCATCGGTATTTCCGCTAAAAATCTTTTGTGTATCTTTGCATCGTGTTCAGAACAGGAAAACACTTGCTGACTTATAGTCAAACGGTCGGTTGACATGGAGTCGGCAACCTTGTCGACTGGAGTCAGCAGGTCTGTCGACTGGAGTCAGCAGGTCTGTCGACTGGAGTCGACAACCGATTAGGATACTTCCAACAACTGATTACAACGGCACTTCACATCGAATACATAGGGACTAATACACGCATAGGATGGCATTTACAATTGGTAGATACCATCCTTTTGATTCCTTTGATAGGATGTATCACCAGTCATCGACAAAGTCGCTTACGAAGCAAGAGTAGCCACAATCCCTATTGTGGATCATTCTGAACCGCCCTCACGTCTCTCTTTAATTTATTTTGCATGATCGCCATTCAAAACTTTGGTAGTGATTAAAAGATTATTAATCTTCACAAATAGGAGAATATCTTCTAATACTATTACTCTTTGCTTGGGTCATTAATCTGTTGAAAACTCCAAGGTTGTCTTTTTGGAGTTTATCATTTGTCTGCATATATATGTTCTGTTTTGTTCTTTTGTCAACAAAAACGACTTCATTTTCAAGAATAAGGAACTGAAAAAAATCATCTGAATCTTCGTCCACGAAAGAAATACTATTTTTCTTGGTGGAATATAAAAACACATCAGATAATCCACAACTATAACTTCTTTCATCACAATGATTAATTATCATCAAATCAGAATCTCTTTTCCTCCCCTTATAATAATCGTCAGTAACAATGGTGAAAACCACCGCTACATCACATCCATTAAGAACTCTAGGGCTTTCTGGTTTATTTACATCACTTATAACATTAAAACGGAATTTGTACGACTGTGCTGAAACATTTAATGTGAAGAAAGTCAGAAGTCCAAATAAAAGTCCGAAACAAATAGTTACTCTTCTCATAACAAAAATTTAATTAGGGTTTTAGTTTCAATATATTTTGCATAATCGCCATTCAAAACCTGTATGTAACGGGTACGGTGTGTTTAGATATACATTGTTTCTCCTTCCAGTCTTAGTAGTTTTCTTCGAGCCACTTTATTGCATCTTCACTCCCTTGATCAGCGGCCTTCTGCATCCAGTAGCGGGCTTTTGCTTCATCATACTCCACACCAGTCACCCCCCCTGTGATATACAAACTTCCCAGCATGAATTGTGCACCCCAATAGCCTTGTTGTGCCGACTTGGTAATCCACATAGCTCCTTTTTGTTCGTCCTCATTCACACCATCACCTAACAGATAAGATTCTCCAAGTTTGTATTGGGATTTGGGATCGCCGCTTTGTGCCCCCATTGAGTACCAGAAATTTGCTTTCTGCTTAAAACCTAATTTTTCATAGCATTGTCCCTCCATATACCAGCTATAGGCTATCTTCTCCTCTCTTGCAGCTTTTTCAAAAAAGTGAATAGCCTCTCTATATTTGTGATCGCAATATAAGTCGAACCCTTTCTCAAAGTCTTTGCTTTTCTCTATGGCAGCGTCTGTGATTTTGTCCTCATCCCATTTCTGTGCAGCAACGGGAAGTGCAACGAATGCCAGCAGCGTGGCAAGGATAATCTGTCTGTAAAATTTGCTTGTCGTCTTCATATTAATTATAGTTTTGTTATGTTCCAATATATCTTGCATAATCGCCATTACAGGTTTCAGGGGGAATACTTATGGGGATTAATCGATATATCGTTGGGTGATATCACCATAGTCATCTATTCTCCTGTCACGGAGGAAGGGCCACCAGCGGCGTACCTGCTCGGAGCGTTGCATGTCGACCTCGACAATGGTTGCTATCTCTTGGTCTGTGGGAGCCTCGTAGAGCAGTTCTCCTTGTGGTCCTGCCACGAAAGAAGTTCCCCAGAAAGGTACACCATCCTCCATACCCACACGGTTGACGGTGACGACAGGGAGTCCGTTTGCCACGGCATGTCCACGCTGGACGGTCTGCCACGCCATGCGCTGGCGTTCCTGTTCCTCTGGTGTGTCGTTGGGGTCGTAACCGATAGCGGTGGGGTAGATGAGCAGTTCGGCACCTTGTAGTGCCATCAGGCGGGCAGCCTCTGGATACCACTGGTCCCAGCAGACGAGGACACCCAGTTTCCCTAAAGAGGTCTCAATAGGATGGAACCCTAAGTCACCAGGGGTGAAATAGAACTTCTCATAGTAGCCGGGGTCATCGGGGATATGCATCTTCCGATACATCCCCGCTATCGTACCGTCTTTCTCCAGCACCACCGCCGTATTATGATAGAGACCAGGTGCCCTGCGCTCAAAGAGCGAGGTGACGATCACCACGCCAAACTGTTTGGCAAGACTACCGAAGAACTCTGTCGAGGGACCGGGAATCGGTTCCGCTTGATCGAACACGTTGACATCCTCCGCCTGACAGAAATAGAGTCCATTGTGCAACTCCTGCAACACGATAAGTGTCGCACCCTGTTGGGCGAGACTGGTGATCTTCTCTGCCAATCGCTTCTTATTATCAGCGATATCCGCAGTGTTGTGCTGTTGTATGATACCTATCTTCATCTCCTTACTTTCTTACCTTTTTACTTTCTTACCTTTTTACTTTTTTACCTTTTTACTTTTTTACCTTCTTACCTTTTTACTTTTTTACCTTTTAGTAATATTGCATAGTACAACAATGTAGACTTCCATGCTGCTGGATGACGGCACGACAGTCGATACCAACGATCTCCCTGTCGGGGAAAGCCTCGCCAATCGCCCGCATAGCCTCTGCGTCCAGGTCGGGTTGTGCATAGGTTGGGACGAGGACTGCACCGTTGATGACCAAGTAGTTGGCATAGGTGGCAGGAAGGCGTTGTCCCTCATCGTAGATGGGGCGGGGGAGTGGCAACTTCAGTAGTCGGTAGGGACGGTCATGGCATGACCGTAGACATTGCAGTTCCTTCTCCATCTCCACCAAGTCGGGATGCTCTTCATCGCTTCCTATATATAATAAGGTGTCGTTAGGAGCGATGCGCACTAAGGTGTCGATATGTCCGTCCGTGTCGTCGCCGATGAGACTTCCATGGTTCAGCCATACGATACGCTCAGCACCCAAGTACTCTTTCAGACGCTGCTCTATCTCCTTCTGGGTCAGTGGCTGGTTGCGATGGGGCGCCATCAGACAGCAGGTTGTCGTAAAGACTGTTCCCTTGCCGTCGCTCTCGATGCTACCCCCTTCCAGCACGAAGTCCAGATGCGGTTCGTAGATGCCCTTTACCATCCCTCGCTCAAAAAGGTGCCTGTTGATCTCGTTGTCCAAATCGGCAGGGAATTTCTCGCCCCAGCCGTTGAACCGAAAGTCGAGGAGATGCAGTTCCCCGTCCTCCTCCACGGTGATAAAGCCGTGGTCACGAGCCCAGGTGTCGTTATGGGGGATGTCATCCACGATGATCAGTGGCTCACGCTTGCTGATCTCCCGTTTCATCTCCTCATAGACCGCCATGATCTCAGGCAGGATGGGAGCCCAGTCGGTATGCTCATGCGGCATTGTCAACTGCACGGCACTCTGCTGTTCCCATTCGGCGGGCATCCGCCTCTTTTTCGTTATCATGCTGCAAAATTAGTAAAAATTCTCAATTCTCAATTCTCAATTCTCAATTATTTATTATCTTTGCACAAAAATAGAAATGTTAGAACTGCATAACGTAACGATAGAGCCGTTGATTCACTCGCTCTCCCTGACGGTGGGCGACGGACAACTGGTGTGCCTGACGGGTTCACAAGGGACAGGAAAGTCCACCATCTTGCGTGCTGTCTTGGGCTTGATACCTGTCAATAGCGGACATATCAGTATCGACGGGGAGTTGTTGACACCCCGCTCCGCTCCCTATTTCCGCCGACATATCGCCTACGTGCCGCAACGGTTGACGGCTATCGGGGACTACGATAGTATGGCTGACATCTCAGAACTGCTGTTCGGACTGCGTGTCAATAAGGGTGGGGCATCGTACAAGGTACCTACCGATGGTCGCCGCTGGTCGGAATTGTCTGCCGACGAGCGTTACCTGCTGTTGCTCTCCAATGCGCTACAGTTGGGCAAGTCGCTGGTGATTGTCGACGAGCCTGCGGAGCCCATCAGTGCGGATACGATGGAGCAGGTCGACCAGATGTTGATAGATGCCGCCCGTCATGGGGCTACGGTCCTTGCCGTCAATTCCAGAATCCTACAAAATCAGATACGACTATGAATATAACCATCTTACATGTCATCATCGGTGTCCTGCTGCTGATCGTGCCAGCCGTCATCTTGTTTCGTCTCGACCGCCGTTTCTTGCGCCAGTCAGCGACAGTGATCGGGCGGCTTGCCGTCACCCTTGCCGTGCTGGCGTTGCTTCTCTATTATGTGTTCCTGTGGGACAGGGCTTGGATCAATATCCTATGGGTTCTGCTGAGCAGTGGTGTCGCTACTGCGGTCTATTGCCGTAAGCGGTGGCAGTCGGTACCGCTCTATGCCAGTATGACGGTGGTGACCTTCGTCACGGGTGTCATCGTACAGTGGCTGATTGGTGCCCACAGACTGTTCGAGGCTTCCACGTTCATCCCAGTGATGACGATGCTGCAGGCAGAGGCGCTCTTCGTCTGTCGCCGAGGCATCACCACCTATGTCCTTGAACGTCGCTCCCATGCCGAACTCGACGAGTACCTTCGTGGCAATGGCGCATCCCGTCTGGAGGCGTTACGCCCCTTCCTCACCAAAGCAATTACCCGTGCCTTCGCACCCGTCCTCTCCCAGTTGCTGCTGGTCGGACTGGTCTTCGTGCCTTCCTTGTTAGCAGGACTGCTGATGGGTGGTGTCTCCGTCCTACAGGCGATGGGACTGCTGGTGATTATGACGTGTGCGGCATTGTGCAGCACGATGCTGATTCTCGTACTCTCTATCTATATCTATACTCGAATCAGTTAACTTATGAAACGTATATCCCTTATCGTAGCCGCTGTCACCCTACTATGTCTGCAATCCTGCGGACAGCGCGTAGAGAGTCAGCAGGAGTCTGACGACCTGACCGTGGTCGTCGTGTCGCAACAGACCGTACCCCTGAAGCGTTATGCCTATCGGGCATGGTACTCCGAGACGATGCGCATCCCCCTTGCCGTCTCGTGGTATCTGACGGGTAATCATGTCTCAGGAAGTTATAAGCGTAAAGGAGTCGCCTTCCATCCTGACAGTGCGGTGAGCAATCCCGTCACGACTTTCGACTATATGCAGTCAGGCTATAGCCGTGGACACATGTGTCCCTCTGGTGATAATAAATGGAACCAGCGGGCGCAGGAGGAGACGTTCCTCATGACGAATATCTGTCCGCAGAACAGTAAACTGAATGGCGGTGACTGGAACGATGTGGAGATGCTTTGCCGTACCTGGGCAAAGCGTTACGACCGTGTGTACATTGTCTGTGGCCCTATCCTGCGTGGCGATACCCATAAGACCATTGGCAGGGAGCGCCGTCGTCGTGTCACCGTTCCTGAGGCATTCTATAAGGTGGTGCTGCGTACAGGCAAGAGTCCTGCCGCCATCGGCTTTGTCTATGAGAATAACGGTAGCAGCCAGCCCATGCGTGAGGCTGTCCGTACCGTCGACGAGATAGAGCGCTTGACGGGCTTTGACTTCTTCTCCGCCCTCCCTGATGATGTGGAGCGGCGCATCGAGGCAAAGGCGAGCCTCTCTGATTGGTAACAGAAATCCCCGCAGTCATCCTGCGGGGATTTCTTTATTTGGTAAGACTTACATGTCCTCGTAAGTGTCGAGGTAAGTCACATGTGTGACAAGGTATTCCTCCACACCATGCTTGCCGTCGGCACCTCCGATACCCGATTTCTTCACACCAGCGTGGAAGCCCTGTATCGCCTCGAAGTGCTCACGGTTGATATAGGTCTCTCCGAACTCCAACTCACGACATGCCTTGGTGGCGATGTTCAGGTCTTTGGTGAAGATGCTGGAGGCAAGACCGTACTCACAGTCATTAGCCCATGCAATCGCCTGATCGATGGTGTCGAACTCCACGAGAGGGATGACGGGACCAAAGGTCTCCTCATGGATGATATCCATATCCTGTGTGCAGTCGTCGAGAACAGTGGCGGCATAGAAATAGCCCTTCGTACCTACACGCTGACCACCACAGAGCAGTTTCGCACCCTGACTGATGGCACGCTCCACCTTCTCCGTGACACTCTCCAAGGCACGAGCCTCTACGAGAGGACCCATGTCGACAGACGCATCGGCGCAGGGGTCGCCCACCTTCACAGCCTTCATCTTGTCGACGAGAATCTTCGTGAAGGCATCCTTCACCTCTTTCTGTACGTAGACACGCTCCGCATTATTACAGATCTGACCGTTGTTGCCGATACGGCTGTCGACGATCCACTGTGCCGCACGCTCCAGGTCGGCATCCTTGCAGACGATGGCAGGAGCCTTACCGCCCAGTTCGAGGCTGACCTTCGTGATATTCTTGGAGGCAGCAGCCATGATACTCTCGCCTGCACTGACAGAACCCGTCACGCTGACAATGTCAATCTTCGGACTTCCAGCCATCTCATTACCGATGACTGAGCCCTTGCCCGTCACGATATTGATGACACCAGCAGGTAATCCCGTCTCGGCAACGACCTTGGCGAACTCTGTGCAGTTCTCTGGTGTGAGTTGCGAGGGCTTGATGACGATGGTACATCCCGCAATCAGTGCCGCACCAGCCTTACGGGCGATGAGGAAGAATGGGAAGTTCCAAGGCAGGATGCCCGCCACCACTCCAATAGGTTTCTTCGTCAGCAGAATCGTCTCGTTAGGACGGTCAGAGGGGATAATCTCGCCCTCGATATGGCGGGCGAAAGATGCCATATACTCAAAATAGGATATCGTGGCCCCCACCTCGATACTTGCCCATGCACGGGTCTTTCCCTGTTCACGCATGATGATCTCCGTAAACTCCTGTTCACGAGCCTTGATGCCTGCCGCCATCTTCAACAGATACTGGGCGCGCTCGATGGCAGGTGTCTTGCCCCAAGCCTTCTGAGCCGCACGGGCAGCATCCAAGGCACGGTTCACGTCCTCGATGGTTCCTTCTGGCTGACGGGAGATCACTTCCTCCGTAGAGGGATTCAACACGTCAATCCACTTGCCGTTGGAACTCTCGCAGAACTGACCGTTGATGTACATTTTTAAGTCTTTCATAAGTTTTGTTTGTTTTTGAGATTAGTATATAAGTTCATTTGTGGTTAGTCATGCTGATTGCAAATATACGAATATTTTTTTGTATTCGCCCCATATATCACATAAATTAACGCATGTCAATCACACAAATTTTTCTCCAAACACATTGTTTATTGGGATATTTTTGTATCTTTTTCTTCTTTGTTTCAGAAATAATCGCTATCTTTGCAAACAAATTAAACAATAAAACAGACTTTACATAAACCAACTTGGAGACCGTAAAGGAATTATGAGTGAGAAAGGGGTGATAGCAGGATTTAAGTCTGCTAAGAAACAAGGCTGTAAAATAGTTGTAATTGACTTAGATGAGCATATATGGCAGGTTCGCCCTTTTGAATTATCAAAATATATCTCTCGAAGGAAAGCAGATTTTGGTCTATAGGTCAAAATGGGTGGTAAAAAGTTGCGTTTTAATGCCTATTGGTCATTTTGGGTGGTGGTAACAGTTTAAAACCATGAAAAACACCGCGGAGGTTTGCCCAGCGGCTGGGGGCGCGAAGCCCCCAAAGAGC
>JAFTGH010000038.1 GCA_017458005.1 Prevotella sp.
CTTGTTTCGAAGTATTGATGTAAACCCAAATTATGACTAACGTAAAGTCGAGTCAACGTGAATTAAAAATTAAGTTTAACCAGGGTCAACCCTTATTGTGAGTAAGACTACAAGTAGTCAACTAAAATCGTTAAACTACATAATCGCCATTCGACACCAGACAGACATCTGCTGTATCAGCAATGGCATCACGCAGTCCGGCTAATTTGGCATAGCCGTCCACTGCACAGTGTACATCGTTCTCATAGAGAATTACGATGCTCCTCTGTTTCTGGCATTGGCTGTATGCTGGTCCCGTATACCCTAGCATCATCGTATACGCCAATGCCGCAATCCATAAAATCCTCTTCATATTCTCATTTTGATTGATTAATCTCATTCATTTTTAAGGCTTCTCGAAATGCTGGTAGTCCTTGACGGTGCGCCAGTTGCCTCCCCACTTGAAACCGTGCTGGATGAAAAGGCGGTAACAAAGATCGTCCTTCGTAATCCGATAGGCAAACTTCTTCGTACGGTTGACATAGGGCTTGCCTGTAGCGGGCTGGACAAGTATGGTACCGTCTTTCTTCCTGCGGACACAGGGGTTATAGAGCGGGTTGACATCGATAGCAAGACCACGAGCATGGTTCGAGAGTTTCGTGCTGCCCTCCACTACCCTGTAGCAATAGCAGGAAGTATTGTTGGCACGCATCGACCGCTCATCGTCATCGCCATACTCGGAGATGGGACGGATGCGCTCAATGGGGTATTTCGCCTTATAGAGTTCAGCGAAAATCTCCTGTAGGTCCTTGGATATCCGCTTATTACAGATGATCACTCCTACCTGCGTCTGCCCCTTGCCGTCGACATGTCGGACATGAAGCGTATCGAGGGAAACACCAGCGGGCTGCGCCGACACGCTAAGCGACAACAGGCAGCCCGCCAGTAACATGAAAATCCTTCTCATCTATTTCTTCAGTAATGAGGCGACATAGAGGATAGCAACAGCACCGATGATAGCGGTACCCAACTGTCCGAGCACGCCACCCCACTCGATGCCTAACTGCTCAAACAGCCAGCCACCTACCAAACCTCCGAAGAGACCCAAGACAAGATTCATGATGATGCCGAAGCCACCACCCTTCATCAGTTTACCAGCACAGAAGCCGGCGAGACATCCAATAATAATTGAACCAATTAATCCCATAATGCAATAATATTTAAAAGTTAAACATTGATTTCAACAAGAACCATAACACTGGCACGAGCAGGGCTGGCAGGAGGTTGAGTGTCTTACAGTCTTTCAGACTCAACAGGGCGAGACCCGAGCCTGTAATCATCAAGCCACCCACTATCAACAACTCTGCCATCAACGCCTCACTGATTGCGGAACTGGAGATATAGGCTATCAGGTAGAACATGCCCTGCCAGCAGAACAACACGGGAGCCGCCAACACCATACCCAGTCCGTAGGTAGAGGCAAAGATGGTGCTGCTCACAAAATCGAGTGTGGCATTGGTGAACAAGAAGGTATGGTCACCCTTCAAGGCGGAAATAACAGGACCCAACATCGATAATGGACCGATGCAATACAGCAGGATTGCCGTAGCAAGTCCGTCACCCAGTCTGTTCGTGTTCCCTTCCTTCGAGTGCCGATTGACCAGTCGTTTGAAACGTCCGTCAATATCCAACCACGTGCCGAAGACACCCCCAATGGCGATGGCGACGATGAAGAGCACGGGATACTCGCTCTTGGGGAAATTAGAAATAGTGGCATTCAGTCCGATGGCGAGGGAGGCGAGTCCCAAGCCCGTATATAATACCTCTTTATATTTCTCCTTGATGCCACGGTGCATCCATGCGCCAAGGAGTGTTCCCGCAATGATGGTGCAGGTATTGACAATAGTACCTATCATGGTGTCTTTACGCTCTTCTTTAGTTTGCCGATGGCATGTTCCAGACTCTCCGTCGGCTCGATGATGTTATAGTCTGCCCAGAAATCCGGGTCGTCGAAATACTCCACTTTGTCATAGAAACGCTCACGGATGCCGAACGAGTCACGTCCTCGTGGTCGTCTCACGCCATCGCCCTGTTGCTGGCGGTCAGTCACCACCATCTCACTCACCGTGGTAAACGGAGCCGTGAACAAGCGTCGCTTCCAGTCGCAGTTGAAGCGCATCTCATTCCGTACATAACTCATACGGGTAACGCCCTGCATGTCTGTCTCATAGACCACCGTCACAGTCAGTTCCTTGGGACGGAAGCGCAGTCCCAGTGGTTTATGAACCAACATATAGTCGGAGGCGGCACGCCAGTCTCTCACATCGAGTTGCAGTTCCGCACGGGTAAACGCCAACGTCTCTTGGTCGATAAACACCTTCCCATACATCAACGGGAAAAGTGTCACACTCTTGGGTTGCAGGAATACGACATACTGCAAGCGGTCGTCAATCTTCACAGGCACCTCCATATGGAGTACACAACTATTCAGCACGTCCTCGTTGAGCAGATAATCAGGATTCTTCGCCACATCGACCATCAGGGGCATCACAGGACCTCCCTGTATCTTCACGCCCAACGTGTCCTTTGCCTTCATGCTCATCAACCGTCGTCCCTTGAGGATAGCGACAGCATCACGCTCAGGACCACGGCTGTAATCCGACTTATACATATCCGTCACCGCCTCAGCGACAGAGATAAAGCGGGAGCCACGACGAGCCGTCTCCCGATAGAAGCAGCGCACCAGTTCTGGACGGTCGGGATAGTTTTTCTCGATACGCTGCATAGCGGCGTGAACAATAGAGAGTGGATCGCCCAGTGATATGACCACCTCGTCCAGTTCCACCATACTACCCAACATCATAATCTGCAAATTCTCCGTCTGCCCCTCCTTGAGTTGCTGGCGACGGGTCTTATAACCGATATGACTAAGTTGCAGGTATTTAGGCAACAAGGGGGTCTTCAGCACAAAGCGTCCCTCATCATTAGTAACGGTATGGGTACCTCCCTCCGCCGTCACACTCACATGGCTTAACGGCTTACCTGTCTGGCGGTCGCTCACCAAGCCACTGACCACTGACTGCGCCCTACCTATCAGGAGGACAGCCAGCATCACCACCATCATGAATACTCTCCTTGTCGTCATAGTCTTGCGTTGCTTTGTCGTTACAAAGATACGCATTAATTTTGTAATGACAAAGATATTAGGAGTTTTTCTTATAACTAAGCACTGCCCATACTGCCATCGCTGAGGAGAGACCGAGGAGGGCAAGCACCTGATGGGCGACGCTCTCAATACCTCCTCCACGGACGAAGACGGTGCGGATGGCATCGATGAAATAGTGCATGGGATTGACATAGGTAGTGGCATACGCCCAGTCAGGCATGGAACGAGTCGGGGTGAACAGTCCACTGAGCAGCATCAGGCAGACCACAAAGAACCACATCACGAGCATTGCCTGCTGCATGGTGTCGCTATAGTTGGAGATGATCAGTCCTAACGACGAGAAGAAAAGGGCAAGAAGTATCGCCAACAGATAGACCAACACCAACGGCCCCTGACAGGTGATGCCATAGACCGCCCACGACAGCACGAGGCAGACAGTGAGCACCAGCATGCCGATGATCCAGTAGGGAATGAGTTTCGCCAAGATAAACGCCCATTTCGAGACAGGGGTGACATTGATCTGCTCAATGGTGCCCTTCTCTTTCTCACCCACGATATTCAGTGCGGGCAGGAAGCCACAGAGCATCATCATCAGAATACCCATCAGTGCCGGTATCATAAAGACCTTATAACTCTGGCTCTTGTTATAGAGGTGAAGAGTGGCAATAAGCGACTGCTCTGCCTGTGAGGCACTATTCGCCATGACAATCTGCGAGAGGTACGACGAGCCGATGGCGCCTTTCGTGCCATTGACGGCATTGGCGGCTATCAACACCTGAGAGGGGTGTCCCTTGGTACGGTTACGGCTATAGTCCTGTGGAATGACCAGTATGATATCAGCATGCCCCTGCTCTATCTCCCTCAGTGCCGCGTTGTACGTCGCCTTCTGACCTCCAAAGATAAAGTAAGGACTGGACTCGATGCGATGCACCAACTGCCGGGAAAGGACACTACGGTCATTATCCACGACATCCACCACGATATTCTTCACCTCCTGATTCATCACCCATGGCATCACACACATGATGACGATGGGGAAGATGAAGATGACCTTCGGCATGAACGAGTTACGGCGTATCTGCAGGAACTCTTTTTGGATGAGGTATCGTAGCGTCATGAGGCAAGTCGTTTATTAAAAGTCTTTAATGCGATAAGCAGCAAAAGGAGGGTCATGCCACAGAGTACCATGACCTCTGGCAGCACCTCACGGATGCCGACACCCATAATCATCAGTTTGCGCATCGCCTGGATATAATAGCGAGGCGGAATCACTGCCGATATCCATCGCAGTATCTGGGGCATCGACTCCACAGGGAAGAGCATACCCGACAGCATGACAGTGGGCAGCAACAGCACCATCGCTGAGACAAGCAACGCCACGAACTGCGTCTGGGCGATGTTCGAGATCAGCAACCCCAACGAGAGGGCAAGGAGGATATAGATGAGTGACACGAGGATGATCCACCCTAACGAGCCTGCCAGCGGCACCTCAAGGACGGTCGCCGACATCACCAAGATGATGACAAGGATAAGGAATGCCTGCAAGAGATAAGGCACCGCCTTCGCCACGATGATCATCAATGGACGGACAGGAGAGACCAGCAGCACCTCCATCGTGCCACGCTCTTTCTCACGGACAATAGACACAGAGGTCATCATGGCACAGATTAGCAACAGGAGCATTCCCATGATGGCAGGCACGAAGTTATAGGCGGACTTCATGCGAGGGTTATAGAGGAGTTTAGAATTGACGGCGGCATGTGTGGGGTTGACGATAACCTGCTGGGCATATGCCGTCCATTGCTGTGCCATGTTAGGGTCAGAGGTGTCCACCATCAACTGAACTCCACTCTTCTTCGAGGCGAAGTCTTTGGCGAACACCACGGCAAGGTCTGCCTGCTGATGGCGGATCATCCGCTCCGCCTCCCTCGGGCTACTAACAGTTGCCGTGATAATGAAATACTCCGAGGCAGCGAGACGGTCGACCGCCTGACGGGTCTGGTGGTCCATCTGCGAGGTGACCACCACCGTCCGTACGTCCTTCACGTCATTGGTGATGGCGAAGCCGAAGAGTAGCATCAGCACGATAGGCATGCCAAAGAGTATCAGCATCGTACGCTGGTCGCGCAGGATGTGCCTTGTCTCTTTGATGATGAAACTCACGAACTGTCTCATTCTTTTTTACGATATTGCGATATAACGATATTACGATATTGTTAGTCTGACGAACGTGTCGCCTGTCGGGCGAGATAGGTAAACACATGGTCAATATCCGGCTGGTGGTATTGCCGTTTCAGTTCCTCTGGGGTTCCCATGGCACTGATCTTTCCATCCACCATGATAGAGATACGGTCGCAATACTCCGCCTCATCCATATAATGGGTGGTCACAAAGACGGTGATGCCTCGTCCTGCCGCCTCGTAGATCAGTTCCCAGAACTGACGGCGTGTCGCCGGGTCTACCCCACCCGTCGGCTCATCGAGGAATACGATGTCAGGCTCATGGAAGATTGAGACGGAGAAAGCAAGTTTCTGTTTCCAGCCCAAGGGCAGGGAGCCTACAAGGTCGTCCTTATGTGCCGAGAAATGCAACTGCTCCAGCAACTGGTCAGTCTTACGGGCTATCTCGTCATCGTTCATGCCATAGATTCCTGCGAAGAGACGGATGTTCTCCTTGACGGTCAGGTCCTCATAGAGTGAGAACCGTTGACTCATATAGCCAATATGTCTCTTGATCTGCTCATGCTCCGTACGGATGTCAAAGCCTGCCACGGTACCAGTACCAGAGGTGGGTTGGTTGAGTCCTGTCAGCATGTGCATCGCCGTCGTCTTACCTGCCCCGTTGGCACCCAAGAAGCCGAAGATCTCCCCACGCTTCACACTGAACGAGATGTCATCAACGGCATGGAAAGTGCCGAATGCCTTCACCAAGTGGTTTACCTCGATGACGTTCTGCTCTGTGTGTTGCTGTGACACAGCAACAGACTTGACAATCGGTGGAGGATTGAAGATATCGGAGAAACGGTCGAGGATGATGTCTGGCTTATCGATGCCCTGAATCTTTCCTTCGTGAAGGAAGGCGACACGCTCACAACAACGTACCTCATCGAGATAGGGTGTGGAGGCGACGATGGTGATGCCACGCTCCTTCAGCGTACCCAACATCTCCCAGAACTCCTTACGGCTGACTGGGTCCACACCCGTCGTGGGCTCGTCAAGGAAGAGGATGCTGGGACTATGCACCAAGGCACACGACAGGGCAAGTTTCTGTTTCATACCTCCTGAGAGGGCACCCGCCTTGCGATTGGCAAACCGCTCTATCTGGGAATAGACGGCACGGATACTGTCATAGCCCTCCTCTACGGTAGTGCCGAAAAGGGTGGCGAAGAATTCTAAGTTCTCACGGACGGTCAGGTCTTGATAGAGGGAGAAACGACCCGGCATATACCCTACCCGACTACGGATCTCCGACATCTGGCGCACGACATCATAGCCATCCACCATTGCCGTCCCCTGGTCGGCAAGCAACAGGGTACAGAGGATGCGGAACAAGGTGGTCTTGCCTGCCCCGTCAGGACCTATCAAGCCAAACACCTCGCCCTTGCCAACGGAGAACGACACCTCGTCGAGTGCCTTTACCCGCTTGTAACTCTTACTGATACCGTTTACCTCTATCGCATTCATCAGAACTTCACCTCTCCATACATACCTATTTTAATATACCCGTCATTCTGGACGGCTATCTTGACAGCATAGACGAGGTCAGCACGCTCATCGTCTGTCAGGATTGTCTTGGGCGTGAACTCCGAACGGCTCGAAATCCATGTCACCGTACCCTCATAACCCTTCTTCTGGTTGTCGCCATAGTCGGCAAACACCTTTACTTTCTGTCCGAGTTTGATGTTTTGCAACTGTGCGGTAGTCACATAGGCACGAATGAACATCTTATGGACATCGGCAAGTTTGAAGAGGGGTTTCCCCGTTGCCACGAACTCACCAGCCTCCACGTATTTCTCCAAGACCGTTCCTGCTGTGGGAACGACGATATGGCATTTCCGCAACTGGTCGGCAAGTTGTGCCACCTGCGTGTCCACTGTAGCGGCTTGGGAGTTGAGTGTTGAGAGTTGTGTGCCCAATGCGGAGATCTGTGCGTCGAGTTGCTTTTGAAGGACAGCGACCTGATTGGTGGCGTCATCGAGCATCTTCCTCGGAGCCGCCCCGTCGTTGACCAGTTCCTGATACCGTTGTTGCTCCGTCTTCGCCTTGGCAAGTTGCTGGCGGGTAGCGGCAATCTGCTTCTCCATATCAGGTTTCTGACTCTGGCAGACAGACTTGGTAGCACCTAACTGCTTGATCTTCAGCAATATCTGGGTGGTGTCCACCAGACCCACCTCACGACCCTGCGGCACCTCATCACCCTCATGGATGTTCAGGCTCAGCAAGGCACCACTCTGTTCTGCCGACACCACTGTCTCCGTAGCCTCGAAGGTCCCCGTGGCATCGTATTCTTTCTCCTGGTTTCCGCATTCTGTCAGCATGACGGCAACACTCGCAAGGACAACTATCTTTCTCATATCGTCTAATTATTCAAGGTGAATTTCAAATCATAAATCTCTTTCAGCATCTCTATCTCATGGACCGACTGCTGGACCTTCGCCGCATTCTCTGAGTTAATCTCCCGCACGAGGTCGTTCACATCGATGATGCCATGCTGCATCTTCGACTCAGCCGCCTTACGGACAGCACTGCGCAACTGGATAATCTCCTCGTCATCCGCCATCAGCCTCTGGTAGCGGAGGATGTTCTCGTTCTGTTGAATTTGCTCTAAGTGGTTATTAAACAGGAACACCTCCCGACTGTTCTCTGCCAACTGGCGTTGCAACTGGATCCTCGCCTTGTCGTTCTTGCGGGTATAAAGGGCTCCGATGTTCCATGTCAGTCGGGCTCCGATAATTCCATTCAACGACCAGTCGTGACGCATCATGTCCTCAAACATATTCAACCCTGGATAGCCATAATAGCCTTGGGCGAAGACCCCAAACTTAGGCATCAGGGCGGCATCCAAGGCTTTCTCCTGGGCATTGGCAAGGCGCAGTTTCGCTTCAATCGCTTTCAGTTCGGGACGCAGTCCTGCTTGTTGCTGTGTCACAGCAACAGACAGGACAGGTTTCTCCACCTGCTTCACCTCCATGCCACAGAAGACGGAGAGCATCCGCTGCAACGCCTGTCGTTGCGACTCCAACCCCGTTTTCTGCTGTATCACGTTCAACCGCTCCGCCTTCACACTGAGGTAGTCGCTCTCTGCTGCCGTTCCATTCTTATACATCGAACTCAGTTTCTTCTCGTTGGCACTATAGAGTTCCTGCAAGTCGTTGTTCAACTGAATCTGGTCTTCCAACAGCAGTAGTCCGAAATACATCTCATTGACCCGTTTACGCACCTGATACAGGCTGACCTCGTTCTGTGCCTCCTGTATCTTTCCCTGTTGGCGTGCTATCTCCTTCTGACTGCTGATAGCACCACCATCATAGATGGTCTGCTGCACATCGATGCCCACACGGTACTGGTCTTTCCTCAACCCCTTCAAGTCGACACCCATTGTCTGCAACATCGTTCCCAACTGTTCCGGCCATGCGGCGACATCACTCTGATAGGTAGCCTGCGCCGATGCAGACACCTGCGGCAGCCACCCCTTGCTGATGTTCCTCACCGTCAGGTCGGTGGTCTTACCAATCAACTCATACTGTCGTATCAACGGAAAGTTGCGCTCCGCAGCCTCCTGACACTCCATGAGACTCTGCGCATTCGCCATTACTGGCAGCATGAGCACCAAACTCAGCCATCGTATGTTCATCATTCGTTAGTCTTTAATAATATTGATATGGCAAAGGTACGGACTTTTCACTTATCCCCTATTATCCTTCCCTTGCTAAAAATGTTCTTTTTGTACGATTTGTGGATAAAAAGACAGATCCTATCGGATATTTTGTTATCTTTGCATCGCATTAACAGACGAAACCGCCTATGAACAAGTCGCCCAAACTGATGGACTTCTCCAAGATGCAAGACATCTTCAGTCCTACTCCTGCAGAGATACGCGAACATCTTTATATAGACAATCATATCGCCATCATCCATGGTAGTCCTAAAGTGTTTAAGTTGATGATGCAGCAGAACCCTCCTTTCATCATCAACGACCATCGCTTAGGGATTATCGTAAGAGGAGAGATCAAGGCGATTATCAATCTGGTGGAGAAAAGGATAACTGCCGGTATGCTGCTGTTCATCGGTCCTGGTACTATCATCACGCCCTTGGAAATCTCACCCGACTTACAAATCTATGGCTTTGGCATCGCCAGCGACTTCCCACTCCCCTTCCCACCGGGACAGGTTCCACCAGCCTTCAATGGACAGGTACGTGACTTCCAACTGCCTGTGGAAGAGAATGATATCACGATGGCTCGGCAAATCTTAGAGACCATCTGGCAACTCGTTCACCAAAAAGACTATAACGCTAAGACACTCGGCAGTCTTGTTGCCGCCCAGATGCAACATTACAACGGGGTCTACCAACAGCATTTCGACAATATCCAGAACACACAATCACGAGAACAGACCATCTTCGACCGCTTTATCTACCTCATTAACCAACATGCCACCCAGGAGCATCAGATCCGCTTCTATGCCGATAAGATGTGTCTTACGGAGCGTTACCTCGGCACTGTCATCCGTCAGGCAAGTGGGACAACGGCAAAGGAATGGATTGACCGTTCACTCCTCAACCATATCAAGGCAGAACTCCGCCACACCGACAAGTCTGTCGCGCAGATAGCCGAGGAAATGAATTTCCCTAATCCTTCCTTCTTCTCCAAGTACTTCAAACGCCTCACGAATATGACTCCTGCGGAGTTCAGGGAGGGATAAAACTATAGATAAGGGGCTAAAACGAGAAAACTAACCGAAAATTTGGTATTTCGGTCTATTTAGATTATCTTTGCAGCCAACTAAACTAAAAGTTATGGAAAAGAATACGAATGAGATACTGCTGAAGAATGTTGCCTTGTTGTCAAAGCAGTCGCAACAGGAGGTGGATATGATGCCTGCTGTAGAGGCTCCACTGCCCTCAGTAGTACAGGTTGAGCAGATTGTATCGCTGGTGAAGAGCATTATCTTCCCTGACTATTTCAATAAAAGACAGTCGGACGAGTCGATTCGCTCGTACTATATCGGTGTACACATGGAGGAACTCTTTGGCTTGCTTGTCAAACAGATTGCCCACGGACTGCAGTTCTGTGAGGACTGTGAGGAGATTACCACTAAGGAGAAAGTTTACAAGGAGGCAGAGCGACTCGCAGTGGAGTTCGTCAATGAGTTGCCAGAGATCAAGCGTGTACTGTATACCGATGTACAGGCGATGTTCGAAAACGACCCCGCCGCCACCAACTATGGGGAGGTGATTTTCTGCTATCCTGTGGTGAATACGATGATTCACTACCGTATTGCCCATAAACTGTTTGAGTTAGGAGTGCCCGTCATTCCCCGTATCATCACGGAGCAGGCGCATTCCGAGACAGGTATCGATATCCATCCGGGAGCCACCATCGGCGAGTATTTCGCCATCGACCACGGCACGGGTGTCGTGATTGGCGAGACCTGTATCATCGGCAACCACGTGACACTCTATCAGGGTGTGACATTAGGTGCCAAGAGTTTCAAGTATGATGAGAACGGTAATATGCTGAACGTGCCCCGTCACCCGATTATCGAGGATAACGTCACGGTCTATTCCAACGCCTCTATCCTCGGACGTATCACCATCGGACACCATAGCGTCATCGGAGGTAACATCTGGGTGACTAACGATGTCCCACCCTACTCCCGCATCCAACAGTCGAAGGCTGTCGATGCCTCGTTCAGTGGAGGATTGGGAATATAGACACTATAAAAAAGAGAGCCTTGACGCTCTCTTTTATTCTTTATTTAAACTCTTCCTTGGAGACCCTAACGGCACCTTCCTCATCTGCTACCGATCGCAAGCCCGCTACTTTCACCAGGTCGAACGACGCTATCGAGGAGCCATCCCAGGCATCATCAAAGTAGCCACGGAAGTGGGTTGTCCTACCCATGTCGTATATCTCATAGTCTCTGATGATAATCTCATAGCCATCATCATAATAGATATGTATACGACCATTGCTTACTCTCCATTCAAACTCGAACTCGGTATAACGTCTGGTATTGCGGTTGCGGTCTATCTGATAACCCGTACCACCTCTGGAGAAGTCACCATCCTGATAGAAACAGATCTCCGTATCGTAAACCTCCTCTACCAAGCCATAGCGGTCGTAGTAGTAGTCACCAACAATAACACCAGACCATACGCCATCCAGGTCGTAAGCCAATTGTGTGTCGCTGTCACAACTTGTAAATGTCGTCATCGCCAGTGCACTCATGAGTGCCATCATTGCGTAAGTATAAAACCTCTTCATAATCTTTGTATTTTATGTTTCTAGTGCAAAGGTAAGGAATATTTCCCATACTGCCAAAGTGAAATACCTATAATTAGATAGGGATTTTCCTATTTAGCAGGAAGAAAAAGATGTTATGCAACATAATTCATTCATTTTGTCAAGAAAAAATATGGCGGAATGAAAAATAAGACGTACCTTTACCACACGAAAAACAACTACTATTAACATATAAAGCGTAAAAACTAATAAATAAGATACATAAAATTTCTTTTCCATTATTAATACTATCATTAGGATTATAAAAGCGGCACGGTTGTGAAACCCTGCCGCTCATTTTTTATGTTGACGAGGTGTTTACCCTTCCGTCTTCTTGCCAAACTCAGGGTCTATCCGTAGGAATGCCGTGACGATATAAGTCAACGAGCATGCCGCGATGACGATCAGGAAGAATGCCTGATAGCCTACCGCCTCCTGTAAGGCTCCCGCAAACATGCCAGGAATCATCATCGAGAGTGCCATAAAGGCGGTACACAACGCATAGTGACTAGTCTTATGGTCGCCCTGACTATAATATATAAGGTATAGCATATAGGCTGAGAAGCCAAAGCCATAGCCAAACTGCTCGATAAAGACACAGACATTGATGACCAACAGGTCGGAAGGCATCACATACGAGAGATAGACATATACAAGATCGGGCAGTGTGATGGCAAGCACCATAGGCCATAGCCAACGCTTCAGACCGTCACGACTGGCGGCGATACCTCCCAAGATGCCACCAAGAGTCAGTCCTATCACGCCTACCGTCCCCTGCACCAGTCCATACTCTCCGTCAGAGAGTCCTAGTCCTCCATTATGAGGGGCGTCTACCAAGAAGAGTGCCGATACCTTCGCTAACAATCCCTCTGGCATACGATAGAACAGCATAAAACAAAGTCCTGCCCATACCTGTGGCTTCTGGAAGAAGGTGACAACTGTCATCTTGAACTCATCCACGATCTCCCCCACTGTCTTCTTCGATTTCTCCCCATCCTCTGAAGGCTTTGGCAATGCCCAGTGATGGTAGAGCCATAGTGCTATAAATAGCCCAGCCATCAGATAGAACACCAGACTCCAGGAGTAGCGGATATTACGGGTGATAACCTGCAAGGCGCCTGCCAGTCCTACCAGCAGTCCAGAAGAGAAGATGGTGGCGATACGGTAAAAGGTGGAGCGGATGCCCACAAAATACGCCTGCTCATGCTGGTCGAGACCAAGCATATAGAAGCCGTCAGCGGCAATGTCATGGGTGGCACTGCAAAACGCCATCAACCAAAAGAAGCAGAGGGAGCCTTGCAACCACCAAGGTCCTGGTATGGTGAAGGCGACACCACCCAAAGCCGCCGCTATCAGTATCTGCATGGTGATAATCCACCAACGCTTAGACCGCAACATATCCACGAAGGGACTCCACAGGGGTTTGATCACCCAAGGCAGATAAAGCCACGAGGTATATAACGTGATGTCTGTGTTCGACAGCCCCAGTCGCTTATACATAATCAGCGAGATAGTCATCACGGCAACATAGGGTACGCCTTCCGCGAAATAGAGTGTGGGCACCCAAGCCCACGGAGTTTTTTTAGTCATTTGTGTTTAGTATAACTTTTTGATTTCCGCACCACGATAGTAATGCAGCAATATCTCATCGTATTTATAACCTTTCTGTCCCATGACGGCAGCACCAATCTGGCAGAGTCCGACACCATGTCCCCATCCCTTGCCATTCAGGCGGAAACCTTTTGCCGTTTTCTCCACATCGAAGGCAGAACTGTACAGATGGCTCTCACTGAGCGCACGCCGTATCTCCAGTTCCTTTCCAATGGTGAGTGTCTTCTTCGTACCTACTATCTTCAGTTTCCAGATACGTCCGCTCTTACCACGCTCCACAGGGACAAGGTCGGTAATCATCCCAAAGTCGTCCTTCAGTTTCTCATTGACGAGTTTGGACAATTCCTCGGTGGTATATTCCACTGTCCAGCGATAGAAATCGTTGGTCTCCAAATCGTAGTCGTTAAGCACTTGCGAGAGTACTTCCTTGTCGTTGGTGTTGCAGAAAGGATCCTCGATAGAGACCAGATAAGGTTTGGGCGTGTCTTCCCAACAATACTGGAACTCCTCCGTCACACCACCACAGCACTTCGAGAAGCGGGCATCACAGATCTCATCACCATAGCAGAGGATGCGTCCACGTGTTGCCCTCAATGCTTGCTCGACAGCCTTGCTGGTCTGCTTGGTGATTCCCTGATAACGCTGGCAGTGGTCATCGGCACAGACATCAAAGATGGTATGGTCCTCACGGTCGTACCAACGAATGACCTCATCGTCTTTCTTGATGAAAGAGAAGAAGCCATCTTTCTTCTCACTGTTCTCCTCCCTCCGCTTCATCTGCGCCAACAGCCACGAGCGGCTAATGACGGCATGCGCCTTCAACAATTCCAACCCTGCCGTCGCTTTCATCTCACTGGAGATGACACTGGCAAGATACTGCTCAACGGGCAACTGGTTGATGGCGGTGATCTTATCCGCCTCCACCACCAAGCGCAGCGTACCGAGGAACACCTGTGTCTCCTTGCGCTCCCAATGGAAGTTCACACCGATAGTCACATCGTGCAGGGAGAAAGAGGCTGTAGGCATCTTTGGGGTGAAAGTCAACTCACGATACTGCATACCTCGCCAGAGGATGCCACCCTCCGAGAACTCCACCGCCTGCTCGCCCTCTATCAACTCACCCTTAGCCATATAAGGGGCATTCAAAGCAAATTCTATTTTCTGTCCACTCACAATACCCACTGTCACATCAGGTTCTTTAGAGGCGGCAGGAGTAGTCTGTGCATTTAGGGAATAGTGTCTCAGTTTCTCTATCACTTCCTTCATCTGTTCGGAGGTAAGTGACACTTCCTCATAGATATGAAGAGCCACCTCTGGGGTAATCTTGCGGAAGTCTTCCTCACGAGGAGTGATCAGAAGTCCTCCCATATCCACGGCACCAGGACTGATGATAAACTGCCCCTCGCCTTCTGCCGTATAACAGGCAGGACGATGCTGACGACGCGGGAGTACCACACTCAGCAACGTATCGCCTTGTCGCCATGCGATAATATTCATCATAGGCTCTGTCTCGCCCTCCCGTTGGGGAAGACAAGCATAAAGACGCTTGAAGAGTTGCTCGCTGACCTCCTGAGAGTGACTACGTATCAACAAGGCGGCAGCAGGATAGTCTGCAATATGCCATATACCATCCTCCTCGTCTTCTTTGACGACTTCCACCAAGTTACGACTCAGTCGCTGCCATGTCTTCTGCAAAGGCAGGATACCTGTGCTGACTGCTTGCAGATGGGCGTGGTCTGGAGCGGATGCGCCACACTTGGGACCATTATATAATATGGTGAGTTCGGGATTGTCAGCCAACAGGTTACCAATCTCCTTATACATGGGAAGTATCGCCTGAGGCTGGTGTCTCAGCGTAGGAAGTGTAAAATGTATTGGCAAGATAGGGAATGGGTTGACCAATAACTCATACTTGCCATCTATCACCCGATGAATCTGTTCTTTCGGACGGTTTTCGGCACATAGGAAACAAGGGCGCTCAGCCAAGGAACGGGCGTCAATCTTCGCACCTGTGGAACGGATGCGGGCAGGGTTCCACTGTACCTCCAAGGCGATGGTGTCGCCCACCAGTTCACGGGTCTCAACCTGTTGTAAGTCACGATAACGCTGACGCACCTCATCCCATGTCTTCAACTGTCGATGGAAGAAGCGCTGCAACGGCGACTGGCTCATGATGGTCTTTGCCCCTTTGCTTACTTGTTGGCGTGCCACGATCTCCATCGTACGCAAACGGTCTTTATAGAGATTGTTGGCATTAACCTTCTCCACCGATAGCGCCGCATCGGAGTTGCCACCCCAACGGCGACAGAGATATAGTTCTGTGTAGATGCGCCCAATGCGATAGCGACGGGAGAACAACAATCCCAAGGCATAGTCCTCGCCATAGGAGGTATTGGGAAACTGCACCTGACGGAGCAAGGGGGTGAAGAAGGCACGGGGCGCTCCCAAGCCATTGATACGCAAGGCGTTATTAGGTCCATTCTCTTCTGTCCACTCCTTATGGTCGATGAGTCCTGGGGGCAGCGTGTTCAGATCGAAATCACACATCCTATAAGAGCCTACTATCATGGCTGCCTTTTGCTTATGGAAAGCATCCACGATTGTCTGTAATGTCTTGGGCGAAGAATAGAGGTCGTCGGAGTCCAACTGTACGGCAAAACGTCCGCAATACGGACTGTTGATCGCCTCGTTCCAGCAGCCGCCTATTCCTAAGTCACGGCGTTCTGGCACGATGACATATAGTTTGTCGCTATGGCATAGCGACAGACTGGACAGGATCTCACCAGTCTTATCTGTGGAGTGGTTATCCACCACGATGACATTATACTTAAAGTTTGCTTTCTGCGAGAGTGCGCTCTCCACAGCATCCTTGATGGTCTTCTCGCGATTGAACACAGGGATGATGACAGATGCCTCCTTCTCAAACTCCTGTTCCTCAAAATCCACCTCCAGATACTGACTCGTATCCACCAGAGCACCAATCTGGCGAAGATGCGCCGTACAAGCCTGCTCCATCTCTATCTGCACTTCCCTATTGGCTGGGTTCACATAGTCGAACTGCTTCACACCAGAGGCTCGCAGGTCAGTCTCCTCCTCAGTATAGAGATACTCATTCAAATGGAACAGCGTTCCTTCCCTGCTCAAGAACAAGCGAAGGTCATAGAAGCCAGCCCACTGGTAGTCACGCTCACGGTCTGTCGTAGCATATTTATGGATTAAGGAAGTACGTATCAATACCAGGCTTCCGAAATCAAAGTCGTCACGCAAAGAGCCTGCTTGATAGTCAATGACGGGATGCGCCTTGCGCTCCCCTTTCTCCATCTGCCAACGATCACTATAAATCATAGCGGCTGCGGTATCCTCTGCCACCAGCATCATACGTTCCAAAGTGGTGGCCCCCAAGGAAACGGGTGTCGGTTTCGTCACCAACAAGGTATAGGGAGCAACAGCATGTTCCGCTATCTGCATCATAAAGTGGCTACTCTGCAACTGCTCCACCACCAACAGCGTACAATCCTGTGGAACTTCCTCATTTGCCAGTTCCTGACTAACCATCAGAAAGATATGGCGAACGACTGGACTCTTCCGCAACTGTGCGATAGTCTCTGCTAGCGAATCCACTGATTGGCAGGCAAGAAAGCAATCTATTTTTTGTCTCATGATGTTTTCTTTCGTTAGATTTAGCCACAAAGGTACAACTTTTTCCAAACAATCGGGCATTTATGCAGAAAAAGTTGTACCTTTGCACACATGAATTCTAAAAAGAGACTACTGGCAATGACTCCGACGGAACTGAAAAGTGTCGTCTGCGAACTTGGTATGCCTGCTTTTACGGCTAAGCAGATAGCCCAGTGGCTCTATGAGAAACATGTGCGGAGCATCGACGAGATGACGAATCTCTCGAAGCAAAACCGCCAACGCCTTGCTGAGGAATATGAGGTGGGACTGATGGAGCCCATCGACTGCCAACGCTCAAAGGACGGCACCATCAAATACCTCTTCCCTGTTTGTTGCGATGGCATTGCAACAAACGGAACTGACCGCTTCGTAGAGACCGTCTATATCCCAGACGGCGACCGTGCCACCATCTGCGTCTCGTGCCAGGTGGGTTGTAAGATGAACTGTCTGTTCTGTCAGACGGGCAAACAGGGATGGCAAGGTAACTTGACCGCCGCCGACATCCTCAACCAGATATACGCACTGCCAGAGACTGACTCCCTAACGAACATCGTGTTCATGGGACAAGGGGAGCCGATGGACAACCTCGATGCCGTACTGAGAGTCTGTGAGATCATGACGGCTCCATGGGGCTGTCAATGGAGTCCCAAGCGCATCACGGTAAGTTCGGTAGGTGTTCGTGGAAAACTGAAGCGCTACCTCGATGAGAGCGACTGCCATGTCGCTATCTCCCTACACTCTCCGCTCCACGAGCAACGCCTACAACTGATGCCCGCAGAGAAGGCAATGCCCATCACTGAGACGATAGAACTGTTGCGCCAGTATGACTTCACACACCAGCGTCGATGCTCTTTCGAGTATATCTGCTTCGGAGGTCTTAACGACTCCCCTGTATATGGTCGCGAGATCGTGAAACTGCTCCATGGACTTGAGTGCCGTGTCAATCTCATCCGCTTCCACGAGATTCCCGACGTCAACCTGCCGTCATCCAACGAGAGCAGGATGGAGGCACTGCGTGACTACCTGACCCATCATGGTATCACCACCACCATCAGAGCCAGCCGAGGACAAGACATCCTCGCCGCATGCGGCTTGCTCAGCACAGCAAAGCAGTCGCAGTAAAAGAATCTCGCAATCTCGAAATATCGGAATATCGGAATATCGGAATATCGAAATATAAAAAACTATGGAAGAAAGAACAATTCGCGTGGCTATCACGCAAGGAGATACCAACGGTGTCGGCTATGAAGTGATCCTCAAGACATTTGCCGACCCTGCTATGTTAGAACTTTGCACTCCTATCATCTATGGATCACCCAAGATTGCAGCCTACCACCGCAAGGCACTCAATCTGGAGACGAACTTCAGCATCATCAACTCAGCAGAGGAGGCTCGTAGCGGAAAACTGAATATCCTCACATGCTTCGACGAGGAAGTGAAAGTAGAACTCGGACAACCTTCCGAGGAAGCAGGACTGGCAGCCTTTAAGGCACTCGACCGTGCGATGGCGGATTATCGTGCAGGACTGTTCGACGTCCTCGTAACAGCACCTATCAACAAGGCGACAATCCAGAGCCCAGGCTTCCATTTCCCTGGACACACAGAGTATATCGAGACGAGCGTGGGTGACGGTGCCAAGGCACTGATGATCCTGATGAACGAGAACCTGCGGGTGGCTTTGGTGACAACCCATCTGCCCATCAAGGAGGTGTCCAAGGCAATCACCAAGGAGGCGGTTGTCGAGAAGGCTTCTATTTTCCACAAGAGTCTGAAACGCGACTTCCGCATCTCTAACCCCCGTATCGCCGTCCTCTCACTGAATCCCCATGCAGGTGACAACGGACTGTTGGGGTCTGAGGAGCAGGATGTTATCAAGCCAGCCATCGACGAGTTAGAGAAACAGGGCATCCAGGCTTTTGGTCCCTACCCTGCTGACGGCTTCTTTGGCAGCAATGCCTACTACCATTTCGACGGCGTGCTTGCCATGTACCACGACCAAGGACTGGCACCCTTCAAGACCATCGCTCTGGATAGTGGTGTCAACTTTACGGCAGGACTACCCATCATACGCACCTCGCCTGACCATGGTACCGCATTCGATATCGCAGGACAAGGGAAAGCCGACGAGAACTCGTTCCGCCAGGCAGTCTATACCGCCATCGATGTGTTCCGTAATCGCCAGAACTACGACGAGCCTTTAAAGAACCCATTGCCAAAACTCTTCCACGAGAAGCGGGACGACAGTGAGAAAGTGCGCTTTGCCATTCCAAAGGCGAAAGAACAGGCAGAAAATTAAATTTCTGCCAAAGTATGCCATTATGTCAGTTTTTATTCTTACCTTTGCAGGCTGAATGAAGAATTCGGAACTACAGAGCATCAAACAGCGGTATAATATCGTAGGCAACTGCGAGGCATTGAACCATGCGCTGGATGTCGCCTTACAGGTGGCACCCACCGACCTGAGTGTGCTCATCGTAGGAGAGAGCGGTGTGGGTAAGGAGATCATTCCCCGTGTCATTCACGACAATTCCCCCCGCCGCCGCGAGAAATATTTCGCCATCAACTGTGGCTCCATCCCAGAAGGCACTATCGACAGCGAACTGTTCGGACATGTGAAGGGCTCTTTCACAGGTGCCATCAACGACTCTCCCGGCTATTTTGGTGTCGCCAACAAGGGAACGCTGTTTCTCGATGAGGTGGGCGAACTGCCTTTAGCCACACAGGCACGACTGCTTCGTGTCTTGGAGACTGGTGAGTATATCCCAGTAGGAGCCACCGAGGTCCGTAAGACGGATGTACGCATCGTCGCTGCCACCAATGTCAATATCCGACAGGCTATCAGCGAGGGACGCTTCCGCGAGGACCTCTACTATCGTCTGAACTCCATTCCTATCCAGATACCGCCTCTGCGCGACCGTGGTGAGGACATCGTACTGCTGTTCCGCCTTTTCGCCATGCAGATGGCAGAGAAATACCGCATGGACAAGGTGGTGCTCACAGAGGAGGCCAAGCAGATGCTCATGCGCTACAAATGGCCTGGCAACGTGCGACAGTTGAAGAATATCACTGAACAGATCTCCATCCTCTCTACAGAGCGGCAGATCACGCCGGAGATCCTGTCCCACTTCATCCCACAGGACCAGGAGACGACACAACTCGCCACCATCCATAGCGAGGGCGACCACTCGTTTGAGAACGAGCGCGAGATACTTTACAAGATACTGTTCGAACTGCGCAGCAATGTCAATGACATGCGTCGTGAGATGAGCACGCTGAAAAAGCAGATAGAGGATGTACAGACGACACCTGCCGCCATCCCTACCACTCAACTCGCTCCCATCCAGCCTCTCCAACCTATCAGTTCTGCTGAGGATGCTGTGGCGGAGGAGTATGTGGAGCCTGTCAAGGAGCCCGAGAACCTCAACCTCGACGCATGGAGCCGACAGGCACTGGAGAAAGCACTCGACCGTAATGGGGGCAATCGCAAGAGAGCCGCACAGGAACTGGGCATTAGTGACCGTACCCTGTACAGAAGACTGAAACAATATGGACTGGACAAATAACATACGTCGCATCTGGCTTTGCCTGACAGCCGCCCTGCTGCTGTCGGCATGCTCCGTCAGTTATAAGTTCAACGGAGCCAGTATCGACTATACGAAGACAAAGACCATCCAGATCAGCGACTTCCCAATCCGCTCCAGTTATGTGTGGGGACCTATGGGTCCTATGTTCAACAACCAGTTGAAGGATGAGTTCGCCAACCACACCCGCCTTGAGCAGGTGCGACGCAATGGCGACCTGAAGATTGAGGGTGAGATCACCCAATACCAACAGCGCAACAAGTCAGTGTCAGCAGAGGGCTATTCCGCTCAGACGGAACTCTCCATGACAGTCAACGTGCGCTTCACCAATAATGTCAACCACAAGGAAGACTTTGAGCGCCAGTTTACGGCGACATCGACATACGAGACGACACAATCGCTCAACTCCGTACAGGAGGAACTCGTGACACAGATGGTCAAAGACCTCTGCGAACAGATATTCAATGCCACTGTGGCTAACTGGTAATAGAAAAAGGATATGGAGATAGTAGAGATGATCAACCACCCCGAGCGAATGGATCGCGACACACTCTATGAGTTGCGTTCTATGCTGGCTCTTCATCCCTACTTCCAGACAGCACGACTGCTGATGCTCCAGAACCTATACCTGCTCCACGACCCCTCTTTCGATGAGGAACTGCGACGCGCCGCTATCTATATCACCGACAGGAGAAGTCTCTTCAACCTCGTCGAGGCGGCACACTACCAGTTACAACCTCAGGCAGGCAAGCAACAGCCAACGGCTAATAGCAAGACGGAGAGCCGCACAATGGCACTCATCGACACCTTCCTCGACTCCATCCCTGTAGAGACAGAGGAGAAAGAAGAGAAGAAAAAGCGTCGTCCAACCCCCAAAGACGCAACGGTCGACTATGTCGCCTATCTGTTGGAGAGCGAGGGGACGAATGTCACTGCCGATGCGCCACAGATGCAAGGACAAGACCTCATCGACCACTTCCTGCAAGAGGAGCGAGGTCGCATCCTGCTCAATGAGTTGAAAGACGAGAGAAACGAGGAGAAACCCGCAGAGGTTCCTGTTGAGGAGGAAGAGCCCGCCGAAGAGGAATACTTCACAGAGACCCTTGCCCGCATCTACATCAAACAAGAGCGTTACCAGAAGGCTCTCGACATCATCCAACGGCTCAGCAGCAACTTCCCAGAGAAGAACGCCTACTTTGCCGACCAGATACGATTCTTAGAGAAATTAATAATAAATAGTAATAAAAAACAAAAGTAACATGTACACATTATTTGTAATTCTTATCGTGATTGCAGCCATACTGATGATCGGTATCGTGCTGATTCAAGAGTCAAAAGGTGGTGGTCTGTCATCCAGTTTCGCCTCCTACAACCAGATTGGCGGTGTCCGCAAGACTACCGACTTCGTAGAGAAAGCAACATGGGGACTTGCTATCGCCATGGTGCTCTTCAGTGTCGTATGCGCTTGGGTAGCCCCCACAGCCACTACAGAGAGTTCCGTCATGGAGAACTACCAGGCACCTGCCACCAATCCTAACAACTTGCCAGGCTTCGGAGCCAGCCAGACCAAGGACGCTGCCACACCAGCCGCCCCTGCCGCAGAAGGTGCCGCTCCCGCAGCACCTGCAGAGACTCCAAAGGTACCTGCTCAGCCTGCTAAGTAAAGAAAATCAGCAAAAAACAAGGGAATTATTTGGTCAATTCAAATAATTCCCTTACCTTTGCACTCGCTTTTCGAAAGAACAGCGCACGATGGTGCCCGTAGTTCAGTTGGTTAGAGCGTCAGATTGTGGTTCTGAATGTCGACGGTTCGAGTCCGTCCGGGCACCCAAGATAAAGGCTTGTAGGTCAAACACTTACAAGCCTTTTCTGTTTCCTTTTTAGAACATAGTTTTAAGTTAAAATTAACTCAATTTCTGCTAAATTACTGTTAAATTGTATGCTTTTGGCGCAAAATCGCCGCAAAATCGCCGCAAAAATCCATTACCCTATTTTTATCCATTCCTAAGACATTTTTATGCCTATTTTATTTTCAAAAATGAATCTCATAACCAAAAATGGAAACGAAAATTGTGAAGACACGACATTCAGACGTGTATTCTGAATGTTGCGACACTCAGACCCTCCGTAAGCTTATTGATACAAATATTTCACTCGTGTCCACTAAAAATAAGCGGAGATGTTTGTAGGTTACTTAAATATAGAGTTTTAGAGCGAAAAATTGACGATGACGATTTGAATTGACTACCTTTGCAATCCAGAAGCAAATTAGCCATTCGATGAACACCGGAAAATATCTATTCGCCCAGTTCATAGAGTTCTTGCCGCAGAGTTTTTTTTGACGAATTGCAATGAAATACGAAGGGAACAAATACATGAAGCATTTCAAAGAACGCTTAGCGATTATTAGTGGACAGCAATGTTATCAGAAAAAAGATACTCTTTGGGTAAAACTCCAAATTCCTTAGCAAAACTCCTTGAAAAATAAGAAGCACTACTGAAACCAACTTGATACATAACTTCAGAAACAGTGAATCTCTCTTGTTTCAAAAGAACCGCAGCTCTTTGTAACCGCTGCTTGCGAATAAAACTGACGGGGGTTTCACCTGTAAGCTGTTTAAGTTTACGATAAAGTTGTTTCTGATCCATACAAAGCAAGTCACACAACTTTGTAACGTTAAACTCTTCGGAATGCATGTTTGAGTTAATCAGGCTAATAATCCGTTCCATCAGTTCCTCGTCGTTGGATAATACTGGTGCGACATCCTTGACGGCCTGCATACTTTCTATTCTTGTGTTCTGTTCTATGGCTTTTCTTTTGGTCAGTAACTGAACTATATGGAGCTGTAGCTTACGAAGGTCGAAGGGCTTGGGCATAAACACATCAGCACCACTACGTATGCTTTTCAACTCGGTATTGGAGTCATCTTTTGCCGTCAGCATAATAATGGGAATCAACTCCGTGGAGTGATTATGACGAATGCGGTGACACAACTCGGTTCCATCGATTCCAGGCATCATCTGGTCTGTTATGATGATGTCTGGAATGCGTTCTTCGACGGTTTTCAAGGCTTGTTCGCCACTTAATGCAGTGATGCACTGATATGAGGTTTCCAAAGCTGTGGTTAGGAAATCAAGTATTTCGTGGTTGTCGTCGACTATCAATACTATCGGCTTTTCTGAAGTACCGTCTTTAATGTTTTTTTCCGTCACGACAGAAGTAAGAACATTCAAAGGTATTGAGAAAGTCACCTTCAGACCATTGTTATTCTCTGCCTTGACTTCTCCACCATGCAGTTCCACATACTTCTTGACTACTGATAAGCCAATGCCCGATCCATCACGGGAATTCTGTCCCATATAATATCGGTTGAACAGTTTTGGCAAATCACTATCAGACACCCCAGGGCCATTATCTTGCACCGACACAAGAACTTCGGATGCTCTTTTTTCCAATGAAACGAGTATCTTTCCTTTCTCATCGTCTGCATATTTCAGAGCATTTGACAAGATATTACGCATAACCATCTGTATCTTAACCACATCAACATCCATCAAAACAGACGTTTCTGTAGGCTGAAACACCATGCTTATATTGCGTTCCTTTGCCGATGTCTCAAATTCGCTAATACATCCTGAGATCAAGCTACACAAGTCGATATAGGAACTAAGAATCTGAGTTTCACCCTCAGCTTCAAGTTGCTTGAAGTCTAAGATGTGATGAATCAGGTCATTGAGCCGTGAGGCATTGTTCTGGATAGACTTCAGGCTATCCCTTAACTTCGCATTTGAGGTTTCTGAAAGCAGTTTGCTTAGGGGAGCAATTATCAAGCTCAATGGAGTTTTCAGTTCATGTGACATGTTTACAAAGAAATCCATTTTCTCTTGCGTCAATGCCATTACACGTTCGCGCTCACGTTGCTCAAACAGCGCATTCTCACGTCTTTTGTAGTAGTTTATCAAGTAATAAACAACAGATAAGGCGATTAGTGTATAGACTACCCAAGCCCACCATCTGAAAAACCACGGATAAGGAACCTTTATAGTATATTTGCTAACAGATTCTTCTTTAAAGTCTGAATCCGTAGATAGATATATTTCATAACTTCCTCCTGATAGATGCGATAACAAAATACGGTTTGTTCCATTTGGCAGAGAATGCCATTCCCCATCTTCATTTATTTTATACCAAAACACTTCGGAACCCTTTCGGTTGTATGCAAAAGTGGACAAATCAAGCGCAATGTCCTCCCTGCCGTCCAGTGAAATATTATTTTCAAATCGGGGGACACAATCACTTATTGGAATTCCGCCAACCATGATGGAAGAAATGAACACCTTCGAAGGTTTGTCGCCAGAAGACGTTGTATTAAGGAATTGTTTACATATGAAATCCTCTCCACCCCATAAGATAGTATTATCTGAGGGGACATAAGAACCTGCAGTAAAATTGTAATTCGGTCTTACGTAGAAATGTATGGTATTACCTGCTGTTTCAATATAGAATAGCCCATGGGAGGTAGACATCCATACTCTATTGTTATCATGAACAAAAGATTGAATCATGCCGTCTTTTACTTGGAAATCGGTTTCTTCCAGCCTGTCTGTCTGAGTGTCGTATTTGTAAAGTTTCCCCTGTACATCAATCCAAATAACATCATTTACAAGAATCATGTTGTCAATATACATCCGTTTTTTCAGAGTAACCTTACCCGAATTAGTATTGATGGAGGCCAACCCTTTACTGGTATTTGCCCACAACACGCCACTTTTATCGGGAATGAATCTGCAAATCGTGTTGACGATACTGTCCACATCATCAAACTGGTTATCTTTTAAAATGAACGATCCATTACCTGACAACAATGCAGTCTTGTCAACGACATATAGACCACCCATATAGGTCGCTATCCATAACCGGTTCTTATTATCTTCATAGATGTCGTAGGCCCAATTAGCATTTCTGCCCTTCTGGTCGGACAAGGAGAAATAGTCGAAGACATCACGCTGCCTGTTATACCTTGCTATGCTGGCATCTGTGGCAATCCATATCTCATGTTCACGATCCTCATAAATGCTCCTGATAATACTCTTTTTCAAGCCATTTCCCACTTTGAACCATTTATTGCCGTGGTCAGACAGGTGTAGTAAACCATTATCACCGCCCATCCACTTATCCCCTCTGGAGTCAACAAGAATATTACTAAAGACGTTACCGTCATTAGATTTTGAAATGATGGGAAGACTCGTTACCTCAAATAAGTTATCTTGTTTGGTTAAAGCCACTCCCCTGTCGGTAGCTACCCAGATGTTGTTCCCCTCGCAGAATATCTGATGAATCGAGTTGCTTGGCAACCCATATTGAGGTGTAGACGCATCATGAGCGATGGTCTGCACAACACCAGTTTGAGGATTCAAGATTTTCAAGCCAAATTCAGAAGCTAACAGGATGTCGCCAGAAGGAGAAGGAACTATCTGATTGAATGTACTACCAGATGCCACAACCTTTGTAGTCGAGTCCTTTACATTCTGGCAAAGCAAATGATGTTCCGTACCAATCCACAGATTACCATTTGGTCGATCATACCACAATGCATAAACATTATCATCTATCCCTAAATCAAATATACCCCCTTTGTTATCCAAACAAGCAAGTCCTCCATAATGTGCAACATACAACCTGTCATTAACAGGTTCAATTGAATAGATAATATCATCCTTCCCGCTTGGAAGGGTGTACCGTTGCCATATTCTTTTATCTAAATCAAGACAGAACAAACCATTTGACTTCGTTCCTACATATAAAACACCATTATCACATTTAAGTGAACGAACCTCTCCAATTTCTGGAACATCTCCAAATGGCGTAACAAACTGTTCTGTCCTCAGGTTTAGCCACCTAAGACCAGCATCTCCTCCAAGGCATAGGGTCTCTTCATCAACTATCAGAACAGCATAATAACTTCCTTCATATAGCCGTCGGATATTGTAGCCGTCATAAGAGAACAAACCACGTCTTGTAGCAAACCACATCATGCCCAGGCTGTCCTTGCAAACGCTCTCCACGACATTAGCATCGTATGGCAGCACTATCTTATCAAACTGCATCTGTTTGGTGTCAGACGCCGTTGATGCAGATGCCGACAAGAGGACAAATAATGCCATCATGCATCTGTTCAAATATAGTTTTACGCCATTCATGCTGCAAAAATACAAAAAAAATCAGAACCCCCAGTCTTTATGCCAAATGATTTTTGGTTTGTCGCCTTCAAAAGTCAATGGAAGCCATATATAGCGTGAATCTGGCAAATCTGTCTTCTTCCATCGATCAAACATGGCAACATATGTGTCTGGGCGACCAATGACAGGCTGAACGTAAGTACTTTGACCATAGAAGGTTTTGTCTGCTTCTTCACCTATACATGGATTCCCCAGTGATTTCCATTCTCCAAGCATAGAGTCTGCAACAGCTATATCAGCAACATTGGGATCCCATCCAGAGCAGCCAGATGTAAGCAGATAGTATTTCCCATGATGTTTGAATACAGCAGGAGCCTCACGATATTTCTTCTCGAAGTTCCGTGTGAAGGTCTTAGTAGGCTTCAGATAGTCGTCAGTCAATAAATGAATATACATTGTTGCATTGTCTTCTGACGAACATATCTGATATGCTTTTCCGTCGTCATCGACAAAAAGTGTCTGGTCGCGGCTCATTTCTCCGTTAGGTCTAAAACTATCCAAATAGGTGAATGGCCCCGTAGGAGTGTCTGATACTGCCACCCCTGCACTGGCCTTGGAATAGTCGGCACTGTCGATGTGCATCCACATGACAAACTTCTTAGTTTTAGAATTATATATAACTTTAGGACGTTCCACAACCTTTGAGGTGTGCAGGTCATGAAGCGAGTCAGTTTTTTCAGCTCCGAGGACAATTCCTTCGAAATGCCAATTAAGGAGGTCTTTTGAGGAGTAGCAACTTACACCTGTTACTTCAGTACGGTAACACTCCCATGTTGCCCACTCCGGCAAGACGGTCTTGCCCTGTTTGTATTCTCCATACCAGTAATAGGTGCTGCCGTGGTAGAGCATTCCCCCGCCATGGGCGTTAATGACATTGTGTTCATCATCAAGCCAGACCTTTCCAGGGTTGAACCTAAAGTTTCTTTCCTGAGCAAAGCAAGGCTCAGCGATTATCAGTATGAATAACATAACAAGTTTTGTTTTCATAGATTTCATTGTATTGTTTTCAATGTAACAGTATTTAATATCTTCCGCTGCGAATCTCTTACCTTTAGTGTGAGGTTACCAGCCTTCTTGTCACTACGCACAACGACCACAAGCTGACCGCAGAACAACCTCATGGTAGGTTTCGTGAACGATTCCAGACTGGTGGCATCGCCATTACAGACTGCCTCGAAACGACCTGCTCCAGACACCTCAAAGGTCAGACGGTCGTTGGCATCGGGTATAACAGTTCCCTTTGCATCGGTTAGTGAGACTGTAATAAAAGCGAGGTCTTCTCCATCTGCCTTCAGCCATTCGGCATCATGCTGTGTCCACACGTCAAGTTTCAACTTGGATGGTTTCCCTGCTGTGCTGACAACCTGTTCGCCTGCTTGCTTTCCCTGCTCATCATAGACGACTACCTTCAGCTGGCCCGGTTCATACTTGACATCATTCCACCGCAAGCGGTAACGGTCAAGGCGCTCTTTCGGATTCTTACTGATTTTACCCTGACTCTTGCCATTGACAAACAGCTCGGCTGTAGGATAATCGGTATAGCAATAGACAGGCGTCACCTGTCCACGGCGTTGTTTACCCCAAGTCCAGTGAGGCAGCAAGTGGATGGTGTGGTCTTCCTTCTGCCACTTTGAACGATACAGATAATATCTGTCCTTAGGCAGTCCGGCCAGATCGCATATACCAAAGTACGAACTGCGCGACGGCCAGTACTCATCGTAGGGCGAAGGCTCACCAAGATAGTCATATCCTGTCCATACAAACTCGCCAATGACCCAGTCCTTGTCATCCTGCCATACCCAATCGTCATCGGGCAAATTAGACCAAGAACAATACTGCACGTCATAACTGGAGCACTGCCCGTTGTAATGGTGCTTGCGGAGTTCTGACGATTCCGTGTCAACGGCTTCAGCGACAACAGGGAACTGATATACGCCACGACTGCTGACGGTAGATGCCGTCTCGGATCCCAAGAGGAATCCTTGCGGAAGTTTCTCGATATTATTCTGATACTTATGAACACGGTAGTTGAATCCAGGTACTTCCATAGTCTGGGCGAAGCCACTGCTCAAAGCTGCATCGGCCCTGTCCATACCCTGGGTAACAGGTCGGGAGGGGTCCAGCGCATGGCAGAGGCCTTGCAGACGGACGGCTATTTGCCGACCCTCCTCGCTCCATTGTTCAGGAATCTCATTGCCTATAGACCACATGACAATACTCGGATGGTTGCGATTGGCTAACACCAAGTTGGTTATGTCCTTGTCGCTCCATTCTCTGAAAAAGCGTGCATAGCCGTTCTTGCACTTTGGATATATCCACATATCGAAGCTTTCTGCCATCACCATCATACCCAAAGAGTCACAAATATCCATCTGCCACTGACTCGGCATATTGTGCGCTGTGCGAATAGCATCACAGCCCATCTGCTTCATCATCTTTATCTGACGGATAAGTGCGGCCTTATTGACAGCAGCACCCAAAGGCCCCAAGTCATGATGCAGGCAAACACCTTTCAGTTTGCGTGTCTGTCCATTCAGCTGGAAACCCTTTTCACGGGTTACCCGTATGGTGCGGATGCCCGTTTTGATGCACTTCTCATCGACAACCTTACCTTTCCTGTCAGTAATAGTGGTTATCAGGTTATAAAGATATGGAGTCTCTGGTGTCCACAATTTAGCATCTTCCACATTGAGAGTCGTGTGGAAACTTCCATCATCATTGATATGAATTTCTCTGTTTGTAACAGCAGAATGATCATCAGGAGAGACTAAAGCCACATTTGCAAATACGTTATGATCTGGTTTTAACACCCTGCCTTCTACCTCCAAGATAGCATTGCCATTTTTCTGGCTAACAGTTCGTATATAAATGCTCCAATCGTCGAGATGTGTTTGCTGTGTCAATAAAAGCGTAACAGGACGGTAGATTCCTGCTCCTGGGTACCACCGGCTACTCTCCTCTACATTTTTAAGGTCTACTTCAAGCAGGTTATCACCTTTCTTGACGAATGGTGTTATATCCACTCGGAAGGCGTTATATCCATAAGCCCAGTAACCCGCTTGCTGTCCATTGACGGACACAACAGGTTCTGCCATTGCCCCGTCGAAAATCAATTCTGCATGCTCGTAGCTAGATGGTATAGTCAGCATACGGCGATAATGCCCATCTCCGATCCATGGCAAAGCACCTGAACGCCCACTTTTCTCGGTAGCCTCAGTCTCTCCGTTCTGTTCAATAGCGACCTCCTGAAGGTCCCATTTCTTGTCGAAGGGACCAGCTATGGCCCAGTCGTGTGGAATACTCACATTCTGCCAGGTCTTCTTGTCCTGAGAGAATTGCCAGTCATCGGTCAGCGTTATCTCTTGTCTTACCTGAGCCGATGCAATAACCGTTACCGTTGCCGTAAGAAAAGCAACTAATAGTCCTTTCTTCAAATGTCAAAACAGTTTGTTAGGATATACCCCGTCGTCAACGAGTTTCTGGATGCGAGCAACAGTAGCGTCGCGATCAGCTGCATAGGTAACTCCGAACCATTTGCTGGTGGTGTCGAGGACCTCACAGGTGGCTGTACCCTCGGTAATGAGCTTGTTGACCATCAGTGGGATAAAGAACTCGGCTTTCAGGTTCTCCATGTTTTTGGGGTCGCTGAGGAACTCGCGGAAATAAGCCTCGCTATGCTCGAAGTAGTCGGGTGTGAAGCCCCACATGTTCATTGAGACGGGAACGTTCTCCTCCAGTGGTTGCCACTCGCCCTGCTCGTCCTTATAAGAAATAACACCATCAATGCGAAGAATCTCTGTACGCTCCACAACATCCGTCAGGTGTCGCTTGTCGTTATAGGCACAAACACCACGGGCCACAGAGCCGTTTTCCGACAGCGTATTGCACACGCGGAAGCCCACCATCGCATACTGGTTCTTGGCTCCCTCAGGCAGGTTGCTCAGGAACTTGCCAATCTGCATAAAGGCATCACGACCGTAGAAGTCGTCGCAGTTGATAACACAAAACGGCTCCTTAATCACTTCCTTACCCATCAGTACAGCGTGGTTTGTTCCCCAGGGTTTCACACGACCTTCTGGAACAGAGAATCCTGCTGGCAGTGCGTCGAGTGCCTGGAAACAGAGTTCACACTGCACCTTACCCTCGTACTTCGAGAGAATCTGCGTGCGGAACTGCTCCTCGAAATCCTTACGGATGACCCATATGATTTTGCCAAATCCTGCCTGGATGGCATCGTAGATACTATAGTCCATAATGGTCTCACCGTTGGGTCCCAGACCGTCGAGCTGCTTGAGGCCGCCATAACGGCTGCCCATGCCTGCTGCTAAAAGAAATAATGTCGGTTTCATATTTTGTCTAACCTTTAATGTTACGTACTCGTTTTTCCCATTTCCATGCGGCTGCAAGTGTCTCTTCGAGTGTGCGCTCTGCCTTCCAGCCCAGTTCCTCGTTAGCCAACTTAACATCGGCCCAGACGGCAGGAACATCACCAGGGCGACGACCTACAATCTTGTAGTTCAACTTCAGATTGTTCACCTTTTCGAACTTCGTCACCAGTTCCAAGACGGAGACAGGACAGCCTGTGCCGACATTGAATATCTCGTAGTCCTGGCGCATCTTACCCTGAGTCATACGGTTGATGGTAGCCACATGAGCCTTGGCCAAATCCACCACGTCGATATAGTCGCGCAGACAAGTGCCGTCTGGCGTATCATAGTCATTGCCAAATACAGACAGGCATTCACGGATGCCAGCAGCTGTCTGGGTGACAAAGGGCAGCAGATTGTTGGGTACGCCACGGGGCAGTTCACCAATCAATGCTGATGGATGGGCTCCTACAGGATTGAAATAGCGCAGAGCAACACCGTGAAGTACAGGATAAGCCCTGCAACTGTCGCGCAGAATGTCCTCGGCCATCTGCTTCGTATTGCCGTAGGGTGATGTAGCAGGCTGTCGCTCAGTTTGCTCGGTCACGGGCAGATGTTCTGCATCGCCATAGACGGTAGCCGATGATGAGAACAGGATGTTCGGACGATTGTACACTACCATCAACTGGCAGATGTTCATAAACGAGGTCAGGTTGTTCTGGTAGTACATCAGCGGCTTCTCCATCGACTCGCCCACAGCCTTGTAGGCAGCGAAGTGAATGACCGAGTTGAACTTATACTTGTCAAAGACCTTCTTCAGTGCTTCTATATCACAGGTATTCACCAGTTCAAATGGCACATCCACACCTGTTATCTGACGGACACCCTCCACGGCAGCCATCTCCGAGTTCGACAGGTTGTCGACAATCACCACATCATAGCCAGCCTCAATCAGTTCGACGGCAGTGTGCGAGCCGATATAGCCCGCACCGCCTGAAATTAATACACACTCTCTCATTTTATAACAGTTTTCTTGCACCGTCACCAATGACCACATCATACACCAATGGCTCCTTGCCGTAGGCTTCCTGATATTTCTCCTTTGCCGTAGCGATAAAAGCATCATAGAGGTTATCCTTTACCAGGTTGATGGTACAACCACCGAAACCACCGCCCATCATGCGAGAACCTGTAACACCGCACTCACGGGCTATGTCATTAAGAAAGTCAAGTTCAGGACAAGATACTTTATATTCCTGGCTAAGTCCCCTGTGCGTCTCGTACATCAGACCGCCAACGATATCATAGTATCCTTGGTTCAAAGCATTTGAAACGAGCAGAACACGCATACGCTCGTCAATCACATATTTGGCACAAAGATAGTCCTCCTCAGAAACATCTTTCCTGACCTCTTCCAGCATCTCTATGGATGCATAGCTCAAGGCCGGCACATTAGGATGGTTTCTCTTGATACGCTCGTAAACATTCTCACAACTGCGACGGCGGTCGTTGTAGGCAGATGATGCCAGTTCGTGTTTCACCAAGGAGTTGAGTAGAACCAAACGATAGCCCTGAGGGTTGAAGGGGAAGTAATCATATTCCATCGTATGGCAGTTCAGGCGAATCAGATAGCCCTTGCGACCAAAGACCGAAGCAAACTGGTCCATGATACCGCAGTTCACGCCGATATACTTGTGCTCTGTAGCCTGACCAGCGTATGCCATCTCCACCTTCTCCACCTTATTGTCGCCAAAGAGGTCGTTCATCGCAAAAGCATAACAACTCTCAAGGGCTGCCGATGATGACATGCCAGAACCAAGGGGCACGTCACCAGCGAAAGCCGTATCGAATCCCTTCACCTCGACACCACGCGCCTTCATCTCCTGACAGATGCCGAAGATATAGCGTGCCCAACTTTGCTTGGGACCTTCCGCATCATTAATATTGAACGCTACATCTTCATTCAGGTCAATGGCAAAAGCCCTCACCTTGTCAGTACCGTTGGGCTTGATTTCTGCAACCATCCCCTTATCTACTGCACCTGGAAACACGTAGCCACCGTTGTAGTCGGTATGCTCACCAATCAGATTGATACGACCTGGTGCTGCATAGACGTTACCCTCTACATCACTGAATTTTGTTTTGAACTGGTTACGGACATCTTGAACCATCTGTTTATTTTGTTGCATAACTTCAAATTTTAAAAGTTCTTAAAATGGAAGGCACGGTACCTTATCCGAGCATTCCTTCGTTTTTTGCGAAATCCTTACCGACAATTCTATTTACTTAAGTGTCAACAAATAATTACTAACTAATATAATTATTTATATGCATCTAAAGCAACTGTTGGCATGCCATTTTCAAAGCATCCTTTACTATAGCCTCCATTATAGCCAGCTGGTGCCTGTGGTTCCCAATAGAAGATTCCTTCCAAATGACCAGTGGCCTGTCCTTTGCTGATTAGTGATGCAATACAGTCACGGCACTTTTCTGCCAGATTATAGTCCATACCTATCTCGCAAACCATTACTGGTACAGCGTACTTCTGATAGAGTGAGTTAATGTTGTTGACACAGGCATCCACCATTGAAACCCAGGTATCCTCCTCTGGATAAAGAGACATGCCTATCATATCGAACTTTCCGCCATTGGCTTTCAGGTTGTCGAAGATATTGGTGTAATACCAGAGGTTGTCACCGCTATCCAAATGTACGATGACCTTGGCATCTGAGAAGATGGCTTTCACGGTATCGTATCCGGCAGTCACCAACTCCGCAAAATTGCTTCCGTTGTCCAGATTACCCAATGGCCACATCATACCCCAGCGGGTCTCGTTGCCTATCTGCACCCACTCAGGTTCGATGTCATACTGTTTCAGCAGCGATAACATCTCTGTGACGTGGGATGCAACAGCGGCCTTTGCCTCGCCAAGTGAATACTCTGCCCAAGCAGCAGGAATATTTTGATGACCAGGATCTGCCCAAGTGTCGCTGAAATGGAAGTCTATCATCAGTCTAAGCCCAAGTGCGTTGGCACGACGTGCCTTTACCAGCACATCACTGATGTTATTCCATCCCTCTGCGGGATTTACCCAAACACGCAGACGGATGGAGTTGACGCCACAGTCTTCCTTCAGGAGTTTCATGCACTCTGTAGCCACACCTTTCTTGTTAGTGAAAGTCAGCCCTTCGCTCTCCATCTGTGTGAGCCAGCTGACATCTGCACCTTTGGCAAACGTTCCACGCTCAATCTCTATGGTATTATCTGCCTGCTTTGGATTAGTGATAGGACTTTCCTGTGTGCAGGAAGCCTGCACACAAGAGAGAGTCACAAAAGATACTATTATCCCAAAATATTTTCGAATCATAATCTTCTCATTTTTATTCTGTTAACGAATAGGTACATTTACATAAATCAACGGTGAGGGTATATGTCTTCCCACTTTCCCAACCAACAGGATTGCCGTCGTTCTTCTTAGTCCAACGGAGAGAACCATCACTGCAGGTGCCGAACCAGTAGTCCCATGAACCGTTAAGCAAAATCTGTGCGCCCCATGGTGTATCACCTGTAGCGGTTACCTGAGCGGTATAAACACCGGGCTGACCTTCAACGGCTGTCATGTCGGTTAGATTCCAGTCATCATTGAAGCCCGTATAGGATACCTGCGTGATAGGATCGGCCATGCCATACCAGTACGACATCCAACCAAGTGAGGCGATAGTGACATACAAGCCCTTGCCAGGTGCCTGGATGTTGTTGTCGTCAGTGCCGCCAATAATCAGTTTCCATTCAGATGTACTTGGATCCTGGTTGACGTGTGTCCAGTCATCCTTTGCCTGTGAGAAGTAGTAACCCCATGAGCAGTTGAAGTTGACGGCAGCTGCATAGCAGAGATTATCCTCATCGTAAAGGGTAAGATACTGGTCGAAGTTCCATGTATCGTCATTACCAAGGATATAGAGAATCTGCGGAATCTCAGTTGGAGTATCACTGCCTTCAGTCACCTCACATTTCCATTCCTTCGGGTTAGAGAGGTCGATTGACAAGGTTACATCTCCTGCTGACGGAATGTTCACTGTGATATTTGAAGCAGTCTCACCAAAGGTTAGTTCACCATTCTCATATCCAAATGCAACAGGTGTGTCAATGGCAGCTGCATCATCCGTACCAGTGGCATAGTTGTATTGCTTACCAGTGCCTGCTATTTGGATAGTAACAGAACCAGCCTGAGAGGCCTGATAGGCAAGTGTCCACTTGTTTGCCTTGCGGTCGTAGGTCATCTCGCCAGTTATGTCACCGCTGACTGTCAGCGACGGGATATAGAGAGCCGACCACTCCTGACGGACTGTATTGACAATAGTATAGTAACAGCCCGACTGTCCCGGATACCAGAAGTTCCAGTGCTGGTCATTGCTGCTGATGACGAAAGGTTTACCACCGCCATCATCGCCAATATTACCCCATAGCACTCCATTACCTTCTTGCAACCACCAGTTGTACCAGCCGCCCACACCGAGGAATCCGCTGTAAACTCCGTCTGAGTTTGGAGATGCCAACGTATTACCAGTATCAGCACGGCTTGCATCAAGAACGAATCCAATAGTCATATCGATGCTATATGGTGTTACCTGAATCTGGTAGATATTACTGTACTGGGGATCTACATTATTTGCCAATACAGAACGCATACGGATATATAATGTGGACGCTACATCACTCTCCAGACCAACTCGTCCCACAAGGGAGTTCAGATATTCAGCAGTAAACTGCATAGAAGTAGTACCAGTCTCTGTCAGAATCTCGATAGGAGCATCGAACGTGCTCGTATTTGCGAACTGGAGCGTGTTGACTGTCGTTCCGATAGGAGTCTGCACACGTTCGTCATTGGTCGTCAGACGACTGTTGTCAGTCCAATTAAGGGTCAAAGCCAGTCCTGTGGCATAATCTTTGTTGATGACGACATCACCGGAGCCACTAAGCACAACAGGCTGAGCACCTGATGTGGTGATGGTGTCACCGTCTTTGTTGCATGCAGTAAAAAGCATGACAGCAAAAAGCGATGCTATGATATATTTTATCTGTTTCATAAGGTTATCAATAGTTTTCATTCTTCAAATTCGGATTTGCTGAAAGTTCTGCTGTAGGAATGGGATAAACGTTATACTTACTTTCCGTTGCACGACCATCAACAACACCACCCTTCCATTGCCATTTATAAGAACCACCGGTAAACTGACCAAAACGGATAAGATCAGTACGGCGACAACTCTCCCAATAGAGTTCACGAGCACGTTCGTCAAGGATAAACTGCAAAGTAAACTGTGCTTCGTTAATGTTACCATCAGCAGTGCCGAAAGCACGCTCACGCAATTTATTTACTAATTGTAATGCCTCATCACGGGTAGCACCAGTTCCGCCACGCAATACGCTCTCCGCCAGCATCAAATATACATCAGCCAAACGGAATACGGGATAATCGATGTCTGCACCTACGGCACCAGTATTAGATGCTGCCTCTCCGGCATCTGTCAAGTTAGAGAACTTCTCTCCAAAGAATCCCTGACTTTGGTCGTCAATAGCTTTTGTAAGCCACTGCTCCTGACCGTCAGTATAGAACATATAACGGCTGTCACTTGTTTCGCTTCCAGAGAACATATTAGGCAGTTCACCACGTACACGGAACATTCCCCATCCACCTGTCAGACCATACTTCGCAGGATCCTGAGAACTGGAGTTGCCACACTCACCGCAAACGATATAGGTGGTAGCTCCCCATGATACCGTATTTACTGCATCTACTATGAATGGGAAAATAATCTCATTAGTGCGCTTGTCATTGTCAGCATTGAACAATTTACTGTAATCAGACTCTAATGAATAGCCAGCACTCATAATCTGTTTGCAATAGGTAATACAGTCCGTATAATGGTTCCCTGCATGATAAACTTCAGCATTCAGATATAACTTGGCGAGCAATGCCCATGCTGCAGCCTGAGATGCGCGTCCATACTCTACCTCATTGGGAGCGAGCAGGCCATTAGTCGCAATATCCTTCAGTTCATTTTCTATAAATGTAAAGAGCTGACTGTTACTATAGCATTCTGGTGTATAAGCTCCTACTCCCATCGTTTCATCTACAAAAGGACCTTTGCCAAATAAATCCAATACGTAGTAGTATGCCAAAGCACGCAAGAAACGGGCTTCTGCCCTATAGGCAGTCAAGTTTGCATTGCCGGAAACACTTTCTGCCGTGGCATGACCAAGAAACTCATTACATAGAGCGATGGTATAGTATGCCCTATAGTATGTGTCAGCAACCCAAGGATCATTGGCATCCCAAGTCATATAGGTCAATCCTTCTATCTTATCGCCTGAAAGCCATGTTCCAGCCATCTCGTCCGTAGGAGCTTCTTGTAGGTTAAAGTAACCTCTCAGGAAATCATGACCATTATTGCTCGAAATATCTGCATTACCACCGCCTTGCTCTTGACCCACTATGACATATGAGGCATAAAGCTTGGCCAAAGCCATTTTATAACCTTGCTCTGAGCCATAAACTACATCTGCGGTAGTCTGACTGTCTGTCTGGGGCTGTTGGTCCAGGTCGCCTGTGCAAGACATCAGTCCACAGGCTGTAAATAGTATTAAATATATCTTTTTCATATTGCTCATATTTTTAGAAATCAAGACCAATGGTAAGTGAATAGATCCGTGGACGTGGATAAACAGTCATGTCGATACCACCTTGATTCTCTGGATCTACGCCCTTGTAATTGGTAATAGTAAAGACATTCTGAACCATCAAAGAAGCATTCATGGAGAACCACTTACATACTTGTCCGAAATTGTAAGAGAGTTGGATATTGTCCATTTTAAGGAAAGAAGCATTCTCCACATAATGGTCACTCTCATGCTGACGTTTCTGAAAACGTGTAGTCATATAGCTGTTGTTCAGACGGTTCAGTTGATAGTCATTATATGACATGGTTTCCCAAGCTCCTGTATTCATAGCCATACCATTGTAGAGGTAGTTGCCCACGTTTGCACGGAGTGAAGTGCTCAGCGTCAGTTTTTTCCAGCGTAGAGAGGTAGAAAAACCGAAAATCCAGTCAGGAGCAGGAGAGTGATAGTGGTAGAGGTCATTGGAATCGACCACACCATCACCGTTGAGGTCTGCATAAAGACCTTCGATGGGCATTCCTTTCTCATCATAAATCTGCTTATATACATAGTAACTGTATGGGGCATACCCTTCTGATAGTACCTGAACATAGTGTGACTCGATGGCACCAGCCGGGGTGTTTGGCGATTCTGCTAAGTCGTTCAAACGGAGATTTGTAATTTCGGTCTTCTGATAGGTTGCATTAGCACTCATATTCCACTCCCAATTTTCTTTTTTAATGGGTGTGGCAGAAATAGACACCTCAACACCTTTGCTTTTGATATTTCCGACATTACTCAGCATCTGCTTGTTGAAGTTTGTGCCTGCTGCAACAGGAACCGTTGCCAACAAATCCTCTGTCTTACGATTGTAATAGTCAAACGAACCTGTAACTCGGTCACCAATGATACCAAAATCAAAACCGAAGTTCCAGGCCTTAGTAGTTTCCCATTTCAGATTGCTATTATAGGCTGCTGGGCGATAAGTGTGTATGGGGGTACCGCCAAACATATAGTAGGCACCACTTTGGCTTTCAGTATACAGTGGTAAATAGCTATAGTTAGCAATACCATCTTGCTGACCAGTCACACCAAAACTTGCACGTAGTTTTAAACTATTGAAAATAGGTTTCAGTCCTTTGAAGAAACCTTCCTCTGACACTCTCCATCCTAAAGCCACAGACGGGAACGAGCCCCAACGGTTATCCTTGCTGAAACGTGAAGAACCATCTCGGCGAATGCTGGCTGACAATAGGTACTTGCCATCATAGCTATAGTTCAATCGTCCATAATAAGAGAGCAAAACATGTCGCTGGTCATCAGCAGCCGATGCAGCCTGCTGCTCTGCGGGAGTCATGTCGTTCAATTCCAAATAGGCAGCATTAGTGTATTTCCAGAACTGATAGTCATAACCTGCCGTTATCTCAATATTACTCTTGATACTTTCTATATACTTATTATAATTGAGGTAGAATGTTAGCAGGCGGTTGTTGTTTTTCTGCGGACCGTATGTGTAGTTACGTCCACCTGTATTATAATACTGATATGCTTCTTTTGGTACATAGATCTTACCCTTTCCCTTAGAGTAGTCGTAACCTAAGGTAAGATGGGCGTGCAAGTCAGGAAGGAAGTGCATACTATAGTCTGCATCGAAACTTCCCACAAAACGATACACATCACTTGTCGAACTATAGTTGTTCAATAGCCCTACAGGGTTGCCTGTAGCACCGGTAATGGGTACTCCATTGGCATCAGCAGCCTCATAATAGCCGAGGAAGGCGTCTGTTCCGGAATAAATAGGAGAACAGGGATTGTGAGTAGCACCGCCCCAAATGGCATTCGTATTGGCAAAACGGGTGTCGCTGTATGTACCTTTCAGGTTGATGTTCAGTTTCAGATGGTTGTCAAACAGTGTAGGTGTCAGTGAAAGGCTACCTGTATAACGTTTCATATTATCTGTTTTCAGAATACCATTTTGATTGCTATATCCAAAAGACAGGCGATAGGGTAGAAAATTGGATATTTTGCCTGAGATTCCTAGGTTATTGTCTGTTCCAAAAGCTGTTCGGAATATTTCGTCATTCCAGTCGGTATTCACATTGTCATTAAGTAGCGACTTCTGACGGTCTGTTCCGTATGTGTTCACCAAATTATACATATCATTACGACTAATCATATCCGCAGTCTTTGTACGAGTCTGTAGCGAATTGGTCGTCGAGAAACTGATTCTGGGCCTATTTGAGTCAGTTCCTTTTTTTGTCGTAATGATGATAACACCATTAGACGCGCGCGAACCATAGATAGCAGTAGAAGATGCATCCTTCAGAATGGTCATGCTCTCAATATCGTTCGGGTTAATCAAACTCAGGAAGTTTCCGCTACCACTGACACTGCCTCCCACTTCCATAGGAACACCGTCAAGAACAATCAGCGGGTCATTGGAGGCATTCAGCGAAGCACCTCCACGAATACGGATGGTGCTGCCCGCTGACGGTGAGCCGCCACCATTGACAATCTGCACACCGCTTACCTTACCATTAATCAATTGTTCGGGTGAATTGATGACACCCTGATTAAAGTCCTTACTGCTCACGTTTGAGACGGAACCTGTCAGGTCACTCTTACGTTGCACACCATATCCGATGACCACCGTCTCTTGCAACACGGTTTCATCAGACTCCAAACGAACCGTCAGTTTCCCTGATGCAGGGATGTTGACGGTCTTCGTCTTGTAACCAACATACGAAACTTGGATAGCTGTTGCTTTGCTGCTTACTTCCAGTTGGAAGTTGCCATCGAAGTCCGTAATCACTCCTTTTGCGCTCCCTGATTCGGTGACTGTAGCACCAATCAGTGCCTCACCAGTCTCGTCGATAACTGTTCCTGTCACCTTTTTGGCATTCTGAGCCAGAACAGATGCAGGAAGGAACATCAACAAGAACATTAGGCACCATGAACGCATCAATGTTTTCGTCTGTTTGAACTTCATATTTTTAGGTTTAAAAAATGTTATTGGCTGCAAAATTAGTTCAAATTACCCTATATACAAAAAACAAATCAGACAAAACTTTGCCCATTTTGGACAAACTAATAATCTATAGTATATAATTAATCTTTACCAACAATATGGAGATACCAGCCACACAGGTCGCTCTCCTTCTAAATATTGTTGGCGCGTAGAGCTCTTCTTTTATGGGTACATAAACTGACGATTTCAACCTGTTGCAACTCATCAATTGTGAGCACATTGTATCTGCTTAAAGTGCTGAAATTGCCTCTAAAAAAGACGTAAGAAGATTATTTATCTCTTGGTGTATACAATTGTGGCACATGTTTCAAGAAGTCCTGGTAGTATGAGAGAATCATATCGTGCAATGGATGATCGTGACGCATAAGAATTCCTGCATAGTAGTTAACCTTCTTGAATGTGACAGAATCGCTGTATAGGGTCATTTCATGGCTACGGGCATAATCGTAGAACCAAAGATGGTAGAGACGGTCGCGAGCTGCCTGACGATGGTCGGTAGAGTCACAGATATAGAGCATGACTGTAGGCTCCTGACTGAAGAATTCTTCCAAAATGACGGTCACTACATCAAGAATCTTGGGATCATACGATCCATGTTCATGCTCACTATTGTCTATGAAAAAATGATAGGCACCATCATCCATAAAGATAGTGTCTTTATAAAAGCCTACAATATAATGAATATCCTGATCGGTAACAAAACGAAAAGTAAACTCACCCAACTGACTTAACTTGTAGGGTGAGCGCTGGTTTAGTATGTCTGCAGAAAGTGTCATTGTGCGATCTGGGCCTCCTGCTCACGTACTTGTTCGCGCCATTTTTCACGAGCATCTATCATCTGCTGGAAAGCTTCAGCATACTGCTCAGGGCTGTCGTAGCGTTTAAATTTGTTTTGCTCCATAATCCATTTAATTGATGATCTCGGCTGCAAAGATACAAAAAGTTTTAGAAAGTTATACGCATTTACAACTTTTTTTATATCTTTGCAATCAGATTGAATAATAGTTCGTCTTTATGATGACTATTATAGGTTCAAGCGTGAATCTTCTATTCTGCATTAGCAGATTTCGAGAATTATTGAAAAAGAATCGGTCCTTGCGTAAATAGCCGCAAAATAGCCGCAAACAAAAAATCGAAAATTGCGGAAACACCGATGAATACAGGGTTTATGAGACATTCGCAAGTCTGCTTGTGGTTCTGAATGTCGTGGGTTCGAGTCCCACCGGGCACCCAAAAGGAGACATCGCCGAATGGCAATGTCTTTTTTGTGAGAGGATGCGAACAGAGACATCGCCGAATGGCAATGTCTTTTTTTGTGAGATTAGTACCATCCTTTTCCGACATCTTTTCCGACATCTTTTCCGACATCTTTCAGGACATCGGGGATATTCTTGTCTACTTTCTGAGAACTATCTGGTGTTTTTTCTCTTGTCGCTATGTCAGCAATGATATTGCCAGCCGCCTCATGGCAAGGGATGGTGATACGGAAGAAGGTGTGCTCTTCGTATGACTTGCGTCGATTCAATATCTCAATGTGACATGTGAATGAGTTCGACAGTATTGGGGGCATTGTTGATCAAAGGTCTATCAAATTGTGTAATTGGCGATTGCACAATTTCGTTTAGGGGTAATTGTGCAGTCATCGCTTGCATAATTATTACAACATTCATTTAATTTGCCCTCAACATGGGAGAATTGCAATTTGATGACACTTTCACCCCACCTTTCTTCAACGTGCATCTCTACGATGTCTCTTCCAAGCATAAAGTTATACATCAATTGCTCTGTATTCACTTCGAAAGACTCCTTGATTTGACTCTGGTGGTGGCGCACAACAAAGGATTTCACCCATTGTTTGTAATCTTTGCCTAATATGGATATTGTTTTTCTCAATTTTTTATGATTATGCCACAAAGATAGTAAATATTGGCAATAATTTGTTATCTTGAGGGAAAAAAGTTATGATTTACGGGTATATTAGAGTGAGCAGTGACAAGCAGACTGTCGAAAATCAGCGATTTGAGATTAACAACTTCTGTGAACGTGAGAAGATGAAGGTTGATGGATGGATAGAAGAAACCATCAGTGGCACTAAGGCGTATAACAAACGGCAGTTGGGGTCGTTGCTGAAACGAGTAGAAAAGGATGACGTTATCATCTGTGCAGAACTATCTCGTTTAGGCCGAAACTTGTTTATGATTATGGAGATTCTAAATATCTGTATGACGAAAGAGTGTAAGGTGTGGACCATCAAGGACAACTACCGATTGGGTGAGGATATACAAAGTAAAGTCTTGGCTTTTGCATTTGGACTTTCTGCTGAAATTGAGCGAAACCTGATTAGCCAACGAACAAAAGAGGCATTGGCAAGAAAGAAGGCAGAAGGTGTTGTTTTGGGTAGACCAAAAGGAAGGAAGAGTGCGCCAGACAAATACAAACTTCATGGTAAGCAGACGCTTATATCCGAACTGTTGACCGCCAATGTCTCTAAGCGTAAAATAGCAAAAATATGTAAGGTAGACAGGAACACCTTAGACCGCTATATCCATACTTTTATATCTGTAAAGAAATGAGCGATTTCGTGCAGCAACA
>JAFTGH010000039.1 GCA_017458005.1 Prevotella sp.
AACCGATACCGGCTGACCCGCTACCAAGCACATAGTAGGTGTTGCCACTTGCTCGGTCTGTGACTACATCGACGCCCTCCAGCACATTGCCTGTGAAGTCGCCAGTAGCATCATCTATCGTGGAGGTCAGCGTGATGGAGGCTGCAGAACTCTTCAGGATGACAGCCTGTCCAGCCTTGATAATCTTGTCGCTGATTTCCGTCAGTGTCATCTTGTCGCCAGAGACAGCAGCCTTGTAGACTGTCGTGTTGGCATCAGCCTTGCGGTTCACGTTGCTCTTGTAATAGGTTGCCCAGTTATCGCTTCCTACTGTGTTGGCAGCAACTGTCACGGTCTTCTTGGTCAGGTAGCCGCCTGTGCCAGTCGTGGCTTGTGCCACTTCATCAGCGTAAAGCACTCCGTTACAGATAGTTCCGTCCTCACCAACTAATTTTGTACAGTGAGAAAACATAGCACTAGATGTTGTAACATTGCCGGTGTTCCAATTATCGCCTACAATAACTGATTTTAACTCTGTACAGGAACCAAACATCTGACTCATATTTGTCACTTTATCTGTCTTAAATCCACTAAGATCAAGAGATTCGAGGCTCTTACAATCACTGAACATACTCTCCATGGTGGTCACATTTGCGGTGTTAAGGTTTGTCAAATCCTTAATGGTCGTTAGATTCACCCAATTAAAGAAGAGGTGATTCAATCCTGTACCTGAGTAATTCTTGCAACTTTCATCGATGATGGCGGTAGTAATAGCAGAACAGAAACTTTGGCTCCAAGACCATACTCCATACTTCTTTGCACCAGTAGGCATGGCACTTTCATCACCATACTTGAGAGTCATCGTGGTACCGTCCACCACGGCATACAACACATTGTCAGCCTTCACGCCACTGCACATCATCAGCAGTGCTGCCACTAAGAGTAAAAATCTACGTTTCATACGCTTTAGTTTTATTAAATTGTTATTGTTAAGGATTATTTGGTTGCAAAGATACTACCTTTTTAGTTAAAAAGCGTCACCCCCCTTAAAGTTTGTTAATAGACGGAAAATTTAAGAGGAAAGGCTGTATTGGGGGTGAAAAATACTATGAATGTTTTGTTTGTTCATGTCACTTCCTATTTAGGAAGTTGTATCTCAGGAATGATTAAACTACTATTATCCGTCACTTGCCGTGCCTCATAGAACATACAATAATAAACGGGCATATAAACAACACCTTTCTCCTCAAAGACTTGACGTTCATTAGAAAAGACTACTGCATGGTGAATATTATAATCTGGTGTCCTTAGGAAATTGTCTAATGCGCTATGTGTCTTGTAATCCTTACCTGACTTCACCTCTATCGGAAGAACTGACAAGTTGCCGTAATCATCCAACAAGAAATCGACTTCACCCCTCTGTTTATTATCATAGTAATGTAAAGAGAAGCCATGTGCATGCAACTCTTGAGCCACAACGGACTCATAAACAGAGCCAAGGTTCACGCTCTTTTCATCACGTAATATAGCATTGATATTCAAGGAATAAAGAAGAGAGGTCAACAATCCCACATCATTCAAATATAGTTTAAGCAGATTCTTGTTTTCTGATTCTAACAAGGGAAAATGCGGATTACTGATTGCCTGAACAGAAAGGGCGATACCCGAATTAGTAAGGTATTCAAATTCCTCAGCATAATCGGAGAATTGCTTATGTCCTGGTGTGTTTTCAATATTCTTCACTACAATGCGCTTCTTCTTATTCTCCATATAAGAGGGTATCATGTCGTAGATTTTCCTGATAACCAGTTTGCGGTTATCATCATATTGCGAAGCGTCCACACGGTAAAGACTATGGATGTCATGCTGTACTTTTCTGACTTCGGCAATATTCCTGTTCTCAAGAAACTTATTGATTGCTTCGGGCATTCCTCCAACAAGTAAATAAAGTTTAAACTGTTGAAGCATATAGTTATGAAGCGACTCATTAAGAAAGTCTTTTGCCTGAAATTTCTCCCTTACACCACTGATGGTATCTTCTCCACACCCCATAGCAAGAAGGAACTCCTCAAAGTCAAGTGGATACATTTCCTCAATAGCCACGCTACCAATAGGCACTGATGCTGTCTGCGACAAAGCAACCCCTAGTTGTGACCCACTGGCAATATAGGTATACCTGTCCTCTTGGCTAAGGAACTTCAGCATTGTCAACAGATGTGGATAAGCCTGTATTTCGTCTAAGAATACAAGAGTGTTCTCTTTTTTGTCAAGGCGATTACCTGCTATGGCTCCTAATTGCAAGTAAAAATCATCGGTATCTTTAACCGAGGAAAAAATACCCGCACCCTCTGCGTCTTCTTTCAAGTTAATCTCCACAAAGTTCTTAAATAGTTTCTTGCCTACATATCGTATCAGATACGACTTGCCTATCTGTCGTGCTCCATTGACCAAAAGAATCTTTCTGGGCTCATTCCTCAAAAAGTCCTCAATATGACTTGCAAACTTCCTATATAGCATACTATTTATCTGTTTATCGGCTGCAAATATACGAATAAATCTACATTCTTGCAAGGAAATCGGGACTTTTTCCGAACTTTTACACATCTAATTCGGGACTTTTTCCGAGTTTTTGCATATTAAAATCGGGACTTTTTCCGAGTTATTAAGATTATCGTGTACATCGGTATACCCTAAATGATATAAAATTGTCCGTATCCACAAGGACACGGACAAGGCAAAAGTCACTCCCACTCGATTGTTGCGGGTGGTTTGGAGGAGATGTCGTAGCAGACACGGTTGACACCACGGACCTTATTGATGATCTCGTTAGACACCTTCGCCATGAAGTCGTAAGGCAGATGAGCCCAGTCCGCCGTCATCGCATCGGTAGAGGTGACGGCACGGAGTGCCACGGGATGCTCATAGGTACGCTCATCGCCCATCACACCGACACTGCGGACGGTAGAGAGCAGGATGGCACCTGCCTGCCATATCTGGTCGTAGAGTCCCCACTCCCGCAAAGCACGGATATAGATATCGTCAGCATCCTGCAGGACACGAACCTTCTCTGGGGTGATATCGCCCAAGATACGGACGGCAAGACCAGGACCGGGGAAGGGATGACGGGTGATGAGATGCTCGGGCATTCCCATCTGGCGACCGACACGGCGCACCTCGTCCTTGAACAACCATTTCAACGGCTCACAGAGTTGGAGGTTCATCTCCTTTGGCAGACCGCCTACGTTATGGTGGCTCTTGATGACCTTTCCTGTGATATTCAGCGACTCGATGCGGTCAGGATAGATAGTACCCTGGGCAAGCCAACGGGCATCCGTGATCTTCTTCGCCTCGGCATTGAACACCTCCACGAAGTCACGTCCGATGATCTTGCGCTTCTGCTCTGGGTCAGTGACTCCCGCCAAGTCGCCAAAGAACTTTTGGGATGCATCCACGCCAATGACATTCAGTCCCAGCACCTTATAGTCCTCCATCACCTGTGTGAACTCGTTCTTGCGAAGCATACCATGGTCGACGAAGATACAGGTGAGGTTCTTGCCTATCGCCTTGTTGAGGAGGACGGCAGCGACAGAGGAGTCGACACCACCCGACAAGCCGAGGATGACACGGTCATTGCCAATCTGCTCTTTCAGTTCCCTCACCGTCGTATCGACAAACGAGGCAGCGCTCCAATCCTGTCTCGAGCCACAGATGTCCACCACGAAGTTACGCAGCAACTGCGTACCCTGTACGGTATGGAACACCTCGGGATGGAACTGGACAGCCCAGACTGGCTGTTGGGTAGAGGCATAAGCAGCATACTTCACATCCGCCGTAGAGGCGATACGCTCGAAACCGTCAGGGATGGCGGTGATGGTGTCACCATGACTCATCCATACCTGTGAGCCTTTCTCGAAACCTTTGAAGAGCGGGTTGTCGAGGTTGATGGTCTCCAAATGGGCACGACCATACTCACGGGAGTCCGCTTTCTCCACCTTACCACCAAGGGTATGCGAGATAAACTGAGCACCATAGCAGATACCCAGTACGGGCAGTCTGCCTACAAACTGGCTCAGGTCTACCTTGAAAGCCTCCGGGTCGTGGACGCTGTAGGGCGAGCCACTGAGGATGACACCAATCACGCTGGGGTCGTCCTTCGGAAACTTGTTGTAAGGCAGGATCTCGCAGAAGGTATCCAGTTCACGGACACGACGACCAATCAACTGGGTCGTCTGTGAACCAAAGTCCAAAATGATAATCTTCTGTTGCATGTTACATTATATATTATTAGTTATGAATTTCTCCGCTTGATCGAGGGTGTCGAGTTTACCGACATCCAACAGGCGCAGGTCGGGAGCCTCGTAGCCTTTGATAAGATGGGTAGCACAAGCACTCAGATAAAAGTCCATGATAGGGAACCGCTCCTGCCAATCGTCCAGCAAGGGCGCCAACGAGGGATGGAAGACGTGGATGCCAGAGAAAGCAAGTCTTTTGAGTTGGCTGATGGCTGATGGCTGTTGGCTGTTGGCGACAGGACCTTTTAACTCTCCCGTCTCGATGTTCGTCCAACCTTGCAGCCGCATATCGTCATCGAAAAGCAGATAGCGTTTCGTCTGTCGCTCACTAACGACCAGCAAGGGGGCATCCATGGGCAGGCTCTTTAAGTCAAGATTGCTGAGGATGTCCACATTATGTATCAATATAGGGCTCTCCGCATCAAACAAGGGCATCGCCTTCTTGATGCCGCCACCCGTCTCTAATAGTCGATCCCGCTCGTCACTGATGCGGATATCAAGTCCGAAGTTCCCGTTCGCATGGAGATAATCGATGATCTGATCGGCAAAATGATGGACATTGACCACGATGCGCTCGAAGCCTGCGTCCTTCAACCGCATGACGACATGATAGAGCAACGGCTGTCCTCCCACTGGCACTAACGCCTTCGGCATCGTGTCGGTCAGGGGTTTCAGTCTGGTCCCCAGTCCTGCGGCAAAGATCATCGCTTGTCTCATATCAGTTCAGAGTTCATAGTTTAGGAAGGGTCTGGGTGATGCCTTGCTCACGATGGCAGATACGCACCTCCACACCAAACTTCTGATGGATATGCTCGGCAAGGTGTTGGGCGGAATAGACACTACGGTGCTGTCCACCCGTACAACCGAACGAGAACATCAGGGAGGTGAAGCCACGCTGGATGTAACGGCGCACGTGGGCATCAGCGAGTTTATAGACACTCTCCAAGAAAGTCAGTATCTCACCATCATCCTCCAAGAAGCGGATGACAGGCTCGTCCAATCCCGTCAGTTGCTTATACGGCTCATAACGTCCTGGATTGTGCGTACTTCTGCAGTCGAACACATAGCCTCCACCATTGCCGCTCTCATCCTCAGGGATTCCCTTGCGGTAGGAGAAACTATACACCTTGACCACCAATGGTCCCTGCGCGTCATACTTCGAGAAGGTGGCTGGTCCATCCTGCGGATGAGGGGTATAGGGATTTCGGTCTGTCGTCTTATAGCCATCGGCACGACTTGCCGTCGTCGCTATCTGCTGGAACTGCGGCAACTCCGTCAACTGGCGCAACAGGGACATCAGATAAGGATAAGGGAAGTTAGTGACGGCTAACAGTTCACGCAGGTTCTGGATGGCAGGAGGTATCGACGTGATGAAATGCTGCTTGCGCTCGAAATAGCCACGGAAGCCGTAGGCTCCCAACACCTGTAGAATACGGAACAGGACGAAGAGCGACAGACGTGCCACGAAATGATGGGGTGTGGGCACCTCCGTAAACTGCTTCAGCGCATTATAGTATTCATACACCAGTTCACGACGCAACTTATACGGATATTTCGCGGATGCCTGCCAGAGGAAAGAGGCGAGATCGTAGTAATACGGTCCCTTACGTCCGCCCTGGAAATCGATGAAGTAAGGATCTCCCTTAGGATCAAGCATCACGTTACGAGCCTGGAAGTCACGATAGAGGAAGGCATCGCATTTCTCTGCCGTCAGGTCTTTGGCAAGCAAACGGAAGTCCGCCTCTAACTTCAACTCATGGAAATCGAGTTCTGTCGCCTTCAGGAAACAATACTTAAAATAATTGAGATCGAAGAGCACGGAGTCCACGTCAAACTCCGCCTGCGGATAACAGTTCGAGAAGTCCAGTTCCCTGGCGCCCCGCATCTGGATATTCGGCAGTTGGCGAATGGTGCGCTTCAACAGTTCCTGCTCTTTCAATGTGTAGCGACCACCTGCCTCACGACCACCACGGATCGCATCAAACAAAGACACTGTTCCGAGGTCGGTCTGCAGATAGCGCAACTCATCATCGCTCACGGCAAGCAGATGCGGTACGGGCAACTGACGTTTGGTGAAATGGCGACAGAGATAGACAAAAGCATGGTTCTCGTCACGGCTCGTGCCAATCACACCGACCACGGTAGAGCCATCCTGCGCTGTCATCCGATAATACACACGGTTGCTTCCTGCCACGGGCAATTGCTCCGTCTGTACAGGCTCCTGCCCACTCCACTGCTTGTATAAACTGATTAACTGATGCATTGTGGCTACAAAGTTACAAAATTATCCGCAAACCAACGAAAGAAAAAAGAAATAAAAAAAACCGATTGTCTCGCGACAGCCGGTTTTAAAACAAACTACTTAAAAACTAATCTACTAAAACAAATCAAAAAAATATCTTTATTGTGCTAAATCCAATATCATATTGTCGTAGGTTCTAACCTTTTGACGTTGCAAAGTTAATAAGTTTACGCACACAAAACAAGCATTTTTGATTTAAATTGAATACGAATTTGATTTAAATCAAGGCGAGGAGTTGAATTTTCACTCAACTCCTCGCTTTTTGATATCTCTGGTTTACAAAACGTTACATCATTCCACCCATTCCAGGGGCGCCACCCATTGGCATAGCAGGCTCCTTCTCAGGTTTGTCAACAATCAGACATTCCGTAGTCAGGAACATACCAGCAATTGATGCGGCATTCTCCAGAGCGACACGTGCAACTTTTGCAGGATCTACGATACCAGCCTTGCGCATGTCCTCATACTCATCAGTACGGGCATTGTAACCAAAGTCGCCCTTGCCCTCACGGACTTTCTGTACGACAACGGCACCCTCAGCACCGCCATTGACGGCAATCTGACGAAGAGGCTCCTCAATGGCACGGCAGATAATATTGATACCTGTCTGCTCATCAGCATTGGCACCCTTGACATTGACCAAGGACTCTTGGGCACGAACGTAGGTCGTACCACCACCAGCGACAACACCTTCCTCAATGGCGGCACGGGTAGCGCAGAGGGCATCGTCTACACGGTCTTTCTTCTCCTTCATCTCCACCTCACTATTGGCACCGACATAGAGCACAGCGACACCACCTGCCAATTTGGCAAGACGCTCCTGCAGTTTCTCCTTGTCGTAAGAAGAGGTCGTCAACTCAATCTCCTTCTTGATCTGGGCGATACGATCCTGAATAGCCTGCTTCTCACCAGCGCCATTGACGATAGTGGTATTGTCCTTAGAGACAGTCACCTTATCACAAGTACCCAGCATCTCCAGCGTAGCCTGCTCCAACTTCAAGCCCTTCTCCTCACTGACGACGACGCCACCAGTCAGCGTAGCGATATCCTCCAGCATTGCCTTACGACGGTCGCCGAAGCCAGGAGCCTTGACAGCACAGATCTTCAGACCACCACGCAGGCGGTTGACAACCAAAGTCGTCAGAGCCTCAGAGTCTACATCCTCAGCGATGACGAGCAGAGGACGACCGCTCTCAGCGGCAGGCTGCAGGATAGGCAGGAAGTCCTTGATATTAGAGATCTTCTTATCATAGATCAGGATATACGGATTCTCCATCACGCACTCCATCTTCTCTGAGTCTGTTACGAAATAGCCAGAGAGATAGCCACGGTCGAACTGCATACCCTCTACCACACCGATATGGGTATCACGGCTCTTCGACTCCTCGATGGTGATGACACCATCCTTGCTGACCTTACGCATAGCGTCGGCAAGCAGTTTACCAATCTCCTCATCGTTGTTGGCTGAGACGGTGGCAACCTGCTCAATCTTATCGTAGTTGTCATCGACCTTCTCCGCATTGTCCTTGATAAACTCAACGACAGCCTTCACAGCCTTGTCGATACCACGTTTCAAATCCATGGGGTTAGCACCTGCGGTGACATTCTTCAAGCCCTCAGTCACGATAGCCTGTGTCAGGATGGTTGCCGTTGTCGTACCATCACCTGCGTCATCACCTGTCTTAGAGGCAACGCTCTTCACCAGTTGCGCACCAGTATTCTCAAACTTGTCCTCCAACTCAATCTCCTTAGCGACAGTTACACCGTCCTTGGTAATCTGTGGAGCACCAAACTTCTTCTCAATAACGACATTACGTCCCTTAGGACCTAAGGTTACTTTCACTGCGTTGGCAAGTTGATCGACACCGTTCTTCAACAGGTCGCGTGCCTCAATATTGAATTTAATATCTTTTGCCATAATTCTTATTGTTTTATTTTCGATATATCGATATATCGAGATCTCGATATATCGAGGTTATTCTTTTATTTCTCAATCACTGCTAAAACGTCACTCTGACGCATCATCAGGTATTTCTCTCCCTCAAACTCAAGTTCAGTACCGCTATACTTTCCATAGAGCACCTCATCACCTGCCTTCAGGATCATCTCTTCATCCTTCGTGCCCTGTCCAACAGCCTTGATAGTTCCATGCAGGGGTTTCTCCTTTGCCGTATCAGGAATGATGATACCGCCGATCTTCTCTTCTGCCGGTGCTGGCAATACCAACACACGGTCGCCTAATGGTTTGATATTCATAATTGTTCTATTTAAAATTAAACATTCTGCCACCAAATAAGCCAAAAACGTGCCAATCTTTGGTAACTGACACATTGGCAGAAATCTTTATTATAATATATTAATAAGGTGTAAACAAACATTTTTTGATTTTCTTTTGGCACTTTACACTTTTTACCGTACCTTTGCAGAATGTAGTCAATTATAAATAGGTTATGAAAGATTTTATCAAGTACGTATTTGCCACAGTAACTGGCATTGTTGTGTTTAGCCTGATTATGGGCATACTCTTTGTAATCTCTATCGTCGGACTGGCAGCCTCATCGGCTTCCTCCGTTCCTGTAGAGAAGAATTCCGTGTTCACCCTGATGCTGTCAGGACAAGTTGACGAGCGTGCCGAAGACGACATCATGGGAATGCTGAGCGGACAGGTCAGCGAGAACATGGGTCTTGACGACATCATCGCCTCTATCAAGAAGGCGAAAGACAACGAGGACATCAAAGGAATCTATATTGAGTCGGGACTGTTCTCTATCGACACTCCTGCCTCTGCCCATGCCATCCGTGAGGCTTTGCTCGACTTCAAGAAGAGCGGCAAATGGATTATCGCATACGGTGACAGTTACACCCAGACTGCCTATTATATCTGCTCTGTTGCCGACAAGATTTATCTGAACCCACAGGGTATGGTCGACTGGCATGGTCTCGCCTCTAATCCGATGTTCTTCAAAGACCTGCTTGCCAAGTTTGGCGTGAAATACCAACTCTGCAAGGTGGGTAAGTACAAGAGCGCTCCAGAGATGATGACCGCCGACGGCATGAGTGAGCCTAACCGTGAGCAGGTGACAGCCTATATGACTGGAATCTGGAAGGTCATGCTGAAGGACGTGTCAGAAAGTCGTAAGATATCCATAGACTCCCTGAATGCCTATGCCGACCGCTTCATCGCTCTTGCCGACCAGCCTGACTTAGTCAAGATGAAGATGGTCGACAAACTGATGTATACCAACGAGGTGAAGGGAGAGATCAAGAAACTCCTGAAGATAGACGCTGACGACAACATCAAACAACTCTCCCTCTCCGACATGATTAACGTGAAAGGCAAGAAAGAGAAGGGTGAGGAAATCGCCGTTTACTATGCCTACGGTGAAATTGTAGACTCCGAGACGGGAAGCCTTACACAGCAAGAGCATAGTATTGTCGCCACTACCGTTTGCAAAGACTTGGAGAAACTGGCAGAGGATGATGATGTGAAGGCAGTAGTATTGCGTGTCAACTCTCCTGGTGGCTCCGCCTATGCCTCTGAGCAGATATGGCATGCCGTCACCAACCTCAAGGCGAAGAAACCCGTTGTCGTATCGATGGGTGGCTATGCTGCCTCTGGCGGTTACTATATCAGTTGCGCCGCCAACTACATCTACTCTGAGCCTACCACTATCACAGGCTCCATCGGTATCTTTGGCATGTTCCCAGACATCAGCGGACTGCTGACCGACAAACTGGGCATCAAGTTCGACGAGGTGAAGACCAACAAGCATGCCGCTTTCGGCACGATGGCTCGTCCCTTCAACGAAGAGGAACTTGCCTTGCTCGACCAGTATATCGGTCGTGGCTATGAACTTTTCCGCAAGCGTGTCGCTGATGGCAGAAAACTGCCTGTCGACGCTGTCGAGGAGATCGCACAGGGACGTGTCTGGTTAGGTAACGATGCCCTTGGCATTAAACTGGTCGATGCCATCGGCTCACTGGATGACGCAGTGAAGAAAGCCGCCCAACTGGCAAAGGTGGATGAGTTCAAGACAGAGGCATATCCTGCTCCTGCCGATTGGATGGAACAGTTGTTGAACCAAAATAGCAAGAACAGTTTCCTGGATGAGCAGATGCGTCTCACCCTGGGTGAGTATTACGAGCCATTCCGCTATATCAAGAGCATCAACCAGCGGAGTGCTATCCAGACACGTCTGCCCTACTTCATCTCTATAAAATAAATAAGGTATGCGGGTAGAGGGAGATTTCATTGTCATCAACAAATGGCTGTTGCCTTTCAGTTGGCTCTATGGATTGGGAGTCAAACTGCGCAACATGGCATTTGAACTGGGTATCCTGAAGACCCGCTCCTTTGACGTGCCTATTATCTCGGTAGGAAATATCACGGTAGGCGGTACTGGTAAGACACCCCATGTGGAGTATCTGGTGAGACACCTCAAGGACCTCTTCCATGTTGCCGTACTCAGCCGTGGCTACAAGCGCAAGAGCAAGGGCTTCATCCGTGCCACCAAAGAGACGGCGATGCCCGAGATAGGTGACGAGCCATACCAGATGAAACAGAAATTCCCCGATGTCACCGTGGCTGTCGACAAGAGTCGCTGCCATGGTATCGAGGAGTTGACAGACAACGACAGGGGACTGGATGTCATCCTGCTCGACGATGCTTTCCAGCACCGTTATGTCAAACCTGGCATCAATATCCTGTTGGTTGACTACCACCGCCTTATCATCTACGACACACTACTTCCTGCGGGCAGACTGCGTGAGCCTTTATCGGGCAAGGACCGTGCCGATGTCGTCATCGTCACCAAATGTCCTAAGGACCTGAAGCCGATGGAGTTCCGTGTCATCACCAAGGCGATGAACCTCTATCCTTATCAGAGTCTCTATTTCACCTGTCTGGAGTATGGTGACCTGCAACCGATCTTCGAAGGCGACTCTCGTCCTTTGGGCAATCTGCGGAAAGACGAACGGGTTTTGCTACTCACTGGCATTGCGTCACCAGAGCAGATGCTCCATGACTTAGAGCCTTATACCAAACAGGTCACCCCACTCACCTTCGCCGACCATCATCAGTTCGACAGCAAGGACATCCAACGTATCAACGAGACCTTCGAGCAACTGTCCGAGCCCCGCTGTATCATCACCACAGAGAAGGATGCCACCCGACTGCACCATGCGGAGGGACTTAGTGAGGAGGTTCGGAAGAATATCTATACCCTTCCTGTCTATATCCATTTCCTACTGGAACAGGAAGACACGTTTAACCAATATATCATAGGCTATGTACGCAAAAATTCAAGAAACAGCATCCTGGCTAAAGCAAAGGATGACCACAAGCCCAAGAACAGCGATCATCCTGGGAACCGGCCTCGGACAATTAGTTTCAGAAATAACTGACACTAACGAGATTCCATATAGTGAGATTCCCAACTTCCCTGTGTCGACGGTCGAGGGGCATAGCGGAAAACTGATATTTGGCAAACTGGGAGGTGTTGACATCCTCGCCATGCAGGGACGATTTCATTTCTATGAGGGCTACTCGATGAAAGAGGTCACCTTCCCCGTCCGTGTGATGTATGAACTGGGCATCAAGACCCTCTTCGTATCGAATGCCGCAGGCGGCATGAATCCCCAGTTCAAGATTGGCGACCTCATGATTATCACTGACCACATCAACTTCTTCCCTGAGCATCCGCTACGTGGTAAGAATTTCCCTACAGGTCCCCGGTTCCCGGATATGCATGAGACCTACGACCAGCAACTGATACAACTTGCCACTGAGATAGCCAAGGAGAAGAGCATCCGCATCACCTCTGGTGTATATATTGGAGTACAGGGACCAACCTTCGAGACCCCTGCGGAATATAAGATGTACCACCTGTTCGGAGCCGATGCCGTCGGCATGTCTACCGTTCCTGAGGTCATCGTGGCCCATCATTGTGGCATCCGTACCTTTGGCATCTCTGTCATTACCGACCTGGGAGGCTTCGACGACCCTGTAGAGGTGAGCCATGAGGAGGTGCAGGAGGCTGCCAATGCCGCCCAGCCCTTTATGACAGAAATCATGCGGGAGATGATTATACGCTCGGAGAAGATAGACTCGCAACATACAGAGACATTCAATACCAATCACCCAACAGAAGGATGGAAATAGCAAAATTAGGAGAGTTCGGACTGATTGACCGACTCACAAAGGATATCAAACCACAAAACGAATCAACGAAGTATGGCGTAGGTGACGACTGTGCCGTGCTCCACTATCCCGATACGGAGGTGCTTGTCACCACCGATATGCTCATGGAGGGCGTGCACTTCGACCTCACCTATATCGACCTGCAACACTTAGGCTACAAGTCGGCAATGGTGAATATCAGTGATATTTTCGCCATGAACGGCACTCCACGCCAACTGACCGTCAGTCTTGCTGTCAGCAAACGCTTCACGGTGGAGGACATGGAACAGTTCTATGAGGGACTGCGCCTTGCCTGCGCCAAATGGAACGTGGACATCGTAGGAGGCGACACCACCTCCTCCTACACAGGACTTGCCATCAGCATCACCTGTATCGGAGAGGCCCGCAAGGAGGATATCGTCTATCGCAACGGTGCCAAGGAGACAGACTTGATCTGTGTCAGTGGTGACCTCGGCGCCGCCTATATGGGACTGCAACTGCTGGAGCGCGAGAAGTCTGTGTACTACGCCCAAGTGGATGAGGCAAAGAAGAAAGGTGACAAAAAGGCACTGGAGGAACTCAGCCACTTCCAACCCGATTTCGCCGGTAAGGAATATCTGCTGCAACGTCAGTTGAAGACAGAGGCACGTGGGGACATCGTCCAACGATTACGAGAGGCGAACATCCACCCCACCGCCATGATGGATATCAGTGACGGACTGAGCAGTGAACTGATGCATATCTGCAAACAGAGCCATGTGGGGTGTCGTGTCTTCGAGAAGAACATCCCCATCGACTATCAAACGGCGGTGATGGCGGAGGAACTGAATATGAATGTCACCACCTGTGCCCTCAACGGTGGAGAGGACTACGAACTGCTGTTCACCGTTCCCATCGGTGACCATGAGAAGATAGAGGCGATGGAGGATGTGAAACTCATCGGACATATCACCAAAGAGAGTCTCGGACATATCCTTGTCACCCGTGACGACCAGGAGTTCGAACTCAAGGCTCAGGGGTGGCAGCCGCTATAAACTGGCTGGGTGTTTGCCCAGTCAGTTTGATGAAGGCGCGACGGAAGGTGGAGATAGAGGCAAAACCGCTCTCCTTGGCGACATAATCCAACTTATACTCTGGATGCGCTTGCATCATAGGCAGGCTGACACGCTCAATACGTAGTTGGTTGATATAGTCATAGAATGTCTCTCCACGTACCTGACTGAGATAGTTGCTGACATAGGTACGGTTGGTATTCAACACCTTGGCAATATCTGCGAGTGTCAAGTTACTGTTCAGATACAACCGCTGCTCCTCTACCATCTGTTCCAGTTGCCCTTCTGCGATAGGAAGCAGGTTCTTTTGAGAGGCGGTGTCGTCCTCTCCCTCTTTCCTTACCACAATGGGACGGAAGTCCCAACTATAATGCAGCACCATGAGCCACAACACGATTGTCGAGATATAGTAGATAATATCCGTAAAGACGGTGGCATAGAGGGAGGTGAACAGCCACGCCAACTGGCTGACGATGGCAAAGACAAACACAGGTTTCAGCCATGCCACGTCTATCCTGTCGATATTGGAGAAGTTCTCACGAACGTAATGGATATGTCGGCGCACTTTGACATATCCTATTCCTACCACCGCCCAGGCATAGCACCAAAGGAAGACCACATAACTATTAATGACCCATTTCTCAGACCATATTATATATAATAAGGTGAAAACAGCAAAAGGCAGCGACACCAAGAAGAGACGCCAACGGGTCACCCACCCTGGCATAACCACCTCGAAGACGAAGACGGTATAGGTCAATGCCGACCAACCATCAATAATCAAAATCCAATCAAGCACCTCCTGACGGTACATGCCAGGGAAGGTGGTAATCATATCTTTCGCATTCCACACTGCCCATACAGCCATGATGCACCCTAGCACCGTCTGGAAACGGGTACGCCCTTTGCGCCAGAACAGGATATGCAGCGCAAAGACGGTAAAGAATGCCGTAGTGATTCCGATGAGGAATGCTGAAATATTGATGTAGTCTGCCATGATGCAAAGATACACATAATTTATGTAACTATCATTCCATCAAAGAATCAAAGCGTCAAAATTTACGAAATGACGCACGATTTTGTTTGATTGACGCATAGAGCCGCCCTTACCAAAGTCCTTCCAATTCCAAAAAGTTGTATCTTTGCCAACAAGATTACTAACAATATAAAACATCTAAGATTATGAAAAGAAGTATTATTTCATTATGTCTGCTGACCACATTCTCTGTTGTCAAAGCGCAACAGCCCCATAATGTTGTGGGCTACACCCCCAGTTCCAATACGATAACAACCCTGCACTATGGCTATGGCAATTCCTTGGAAAGCATAACAATCGCAGGAAAGACGCAAACGACGATAAAAGTCAGTGGAAATGGTCAGCCCAAAAGCATCAGTAATGAGTTCGCCACTATAGAGTATTCGTTCGCAGGTACTTCAAACGTCAATGTCACCCAAACCGTCAATGGTGAGACCAAGACGAGCAAAGTTCCCATGAATAGTGACCGTGTGCTCCAGTTCCGCAAGGATTTCACCTCGACAAAGAATGCCCTTGCAGGAGTAGTGGATAAGGCGGACAAGTTCTTGGAGAACGGAGGTGCCAGTCTCATCGGCAATATTATCAGCACGATAAATGACGGTTTGGACAACCCCATCAACGTATGTTTTCAGCAAGCACTGGATGCTGCTAAGAACACCAAGGATCCCATTATCCCCATTGATTGTCTGGAGGCATTGGTTAAAGCCACCAAGTCACATGAGAGTGCTGGTGATGAGATAAAGGGCAAAGCCGTCGACTACATCTTTGAGAACTACAAAGAGTGGCGTGACGGGTGGAGCGACCTTGTATATAAAGGATTAATGGAAATAGACAAATTGCAGCAAGCCAAGAACAAACAAAAGCAAAACGAAAGGCCGGAACAGGCAAAACGGCTACAGGACAATGACACCGCAAATGAAGACGGCAATGACGAGACATCACCCATCCTAGATACCCCCAAAGACGTGACCGACTATGTCACAGGGCAGTTTCCTGACAGAGGAGGTAGGTTACCAGACGCTATTTGGGTAAACTATTACAAGTATTTCTTGGGTACACCGTTTAGTTATATGATGAAACTGAACAAAGACAAAAAGACATATCGTTATGAGGATGTATCGGAGGCTACTAAATTAGATTACGACAGAGAACTGGATGATCCCTATTGCTATATGGTGATATGGTATTGGGACAGCAAGGAAAAGGGCATAGAAAGAACGATTCCGCTGAAAAAAGGGCATGTACCTGACAAATTGCCGAAGTAATCATAAATCCAGACTATTTTAACCTTTTAAATATATAACAACGATGAAACAAACAAGAAATCTTTTAGTCGCTGGTGCGATAGCACTCGTGGCTGGTGTGTTCTCCGCATGCGGAGGTGGTAGTGGTGCAGGAAGCAATAATGTTCCTACGGACGGTCCATTCGGCGAAATTCCCTCAGTGGCAGCCAAATATCTGCCAGAAATCAACCAACTTCAAGAGCAAAGGTGGAAAAGTTCCAGTGCCGAGAATCGTGAGGAGATAGCCAAGAAAGAAGATGCGCTGAAGGCGAAGTGGGACGAGGCCATCAAGGCTGTTCCATCCGTCGAGGGCAATGAGATTCCACTAGAGGTATCCGAGGGCATTGACATCCGTCCAGAAGGCAACTTCAAGATTACAAAAGTCACCATCTCTGACGATGACGTATCTGTGAAAGCCGAGTCTTCACTGGTACTGACAGCCAACATTCCTTTCACCAACTTCAACGACTACCGCTATGTGGCCTTCGACCGAGACGGTAATGCTTTGAGCGTCACCTGCGGCAACGTATTTATGGGCAAGGACAAGGATGCCGACTATAAAGCCAACGTCTATAAAGAGGGAGCGAAGTCTAACACCATGTTCTACACCTCCAGTCCTAAGGGTAATATCTGGAAGAACCCCGAAGGATGGGCAAAGTTAGCAAAGGTGGTCATCATGGATCAGAAGACGGAAGCCTTCAAGCAGGCTGAGGAGCAAGTCAAAGCCGCTAAAGCAGCAGCAAAATAATGAGAAATTTGAGTAGAACGAAAAATAATCCGCCAAAAGTTTGGTGGATTATTTTTTTTGTTGTACCTTTGCACCCGCAATCAAGAGGATTGCACGAAAGAACATAATGATGGTGCCTTAGCTCAGTTGGTAGAGCATCGGACTGAAAATCCGTGTGTCCCCGGTTCGATTCCTGGAGGTACCACTCCTCCTTTCATTATGAGTCCCTGTCTTCGAGTCTCTCGAGCAGGGGCTTTTTTTGTGTCCCAAACTAAAAAACGTTAAATATCCGAGCATGTACCGAGTTATGGCACATCTTCGTTGTACCTTTGCAGCATGTTGACAGAGAAGACGATGGAGAAACTGCGCATCCTGACGGAGTCGGCGAAATACGATGTGTCGTGTTCGTCGAGCGGAACGGTGCGCAGTGGCAAGAAAGGCATGGTAGGCAATACCGTCGGAGGGGTGGGCATCTGCCATTCCTTCGCTGACGACGGACGTTGTATCTCGCTGTTGAAGATCATGCTCACCAACTACTGCATGTACGACTGTGCCTACTGCATCAACCGTCGCTCGAATGACATCCAGCGTGCCACCCTCTCTGTCTCGGAACTGGAGGAGATCACGATGGAATTCTATCGTCGCAACTATATCGAAGGACTTTTCCTCTCCAGTGGCGTGGTGCGTAATCCCGACTATACGATGGAGCGGTTGACGGCGATTGTCCGTGACCTCCGTACCGTCCATCGCTTCAACGGCTACATCCATCTGAAGGCGATACCAGGCGCCTCGCAGGAACTGCTCAACGAAGCGGGACGCTATGCCGACCGTATGAGTGTGAACATCGAGATTCCCAAAGAGGAGTCGCTGAAGATGCTTGCCCCGGAGAAAGACCACCAGAGCGTGTTCCAGCCCATGCGCCTCATCCAACAAGGGGTGCTGGAGAACAAAGAGGAGCGTAAGAAATTCCGCCATGCGCCCCGTTATGTCCCTGCAGGTCAGTCGACACAGATGATTGTAGGGGCATCGGGCGAGACGGATCAGGACATCCTCAACATGTCATCATCGCTCTACCAGCAGCCCTCTATGCGACGTGTCTACTACTCAGGATATATCAGTGTGAACACCTACGACAAGCGGTTGCCCGTCTTGAAGCAGCCCCCGTTGGTGCGTGAGAACCGTCTCTATCAGGCAGACTGGCTCCTGCGCTTCTATCACTTCGACGTGGATGAGATCGTAGATGATGCCCATACCCATCTCGACCTTGACATCGACCCTAAGTTAGGATGGGCGTTACGTCATCCGGAATACTTCCCTGTCGACATCAACCACGACGACTATGAGCGCATCCTCCGCGTGCCAGGCATCGGCACTAAGTCGGCATGGCTCATCGTCAACAGTCGTCGCTTCAACCGCATCACGTCCTATCATCTGAAGAAAATGGGGGTGGTGATGAAGAAAGCGAAGTATTTCATCACCTGTGGGGAACTGACCTCGTCATTCTCACAACCTATCGTCGGCATCAACGAACTACGCCCAGAACGCCTGCGTCCCCTGCTCGTCAGCAAGTCGCAACAAAAGAAAGCCGCCGCAGAACAGCAACTTTCCTTGGATTTCGAAGATGAATAGAGTTTAGAATGATATGACAAATGAGCCGCCAAGAACGAAAGTATGGCGGTTCTTCTTAATACTTTGTGACTCAGAGAAGTCGCCCTCGTTGGGGAAAATGCCTCTGAGATCAAGAGCATCCATAAGGAATTCACCTGGGTTATAGGTCATCGTATAGGTCTTACGGCTGTAGTCGTAGTCGAGGAAGACTTTCCATGCGAAGTTGTCCTTATAGGCATAGGTCAGTGAGATTCCTGTACCGAACTTCATCGTGTTGTTGGCACTGACTGTGAAATAGTCCCACTCCGTCTCGTAGTTGCCCTTGCGTGTAAAGCCATTATACACCACCTCATCTCTTACATCATCGTATGTGTAATTCAACTCTTTCACACCCCCGCTGACGGTAGCGTCCAAATCAATCTCCTGCATGATACTGCGTCCAACCAGCAGTTTCGATCCAAGAGCGAAACGCTTGGAGAGGGGAAGGTTGAAATAGACACCGAGGTCAACAGCGAACTCCGTCAGGTGGTCGCTCTTGATGGTGAAGTTGGCATCCTCTATCAAAGAAGGCACGTCGTTGAGGATCTCCGCCTCCTCCATCTCACTGAGTTCCACTATACCATCGACAAGACTACTCCATGCATAATTCTCGATACCGTCCCATCCCTTAATAAGAGAACTGTTCACACGAAGACGACCACCGACACCGATATATTTATTGAAGAAATAGGCACCCTCAGCAGCCACAGCCGTTGAGGCGCCAAACTTTAAGTTGAAGTTGTCGTCACCATCCTCGTTGAAGTCAAACTTCTGCATATTGAAATCCATATCCCTCGAACCAAAGCCGATACCCATCGAGATAGAGAAGAACGATGGGTTGTCAATGACGCTGCGCTCTCCAATGCCATCACCTCGCAACAGCCCCTTGCCTTTGAAGAGAAAATCACTGATAGCATAGGCAAGTTCACCAGACATAATACCAATACCAGCACCCGAAAGCACATCACTTATCCAATGGCGATTGTTCAGCACACGCATCACACCAGTCGCTGTCGCCACACCATAGCCTGCAATAGAGTACCATGGCGAGCGGGTCAGACCGTACTCTTTATGCAAGATGGTTGCACCCACGAAAGCCGTTGCCGTATGACCAGACGGCCATGAGTTGGCGGTACTGCCGTCTGGACGCATCTCTTTTGCCGTATATTTGATGCCATTGACAAATCCTGCCATGATACCATACGACAATGCCGAGGAGGCGAGCAAACGTCCCCAATCGGAGCGACCTTCCACACCACCAAGTTTGAGTCCGACTGTCATGGCTGGTCCGAAGAACTGTGCGTAATCGTCAATACCCGTCTTGAAATCCGTCAACAACACATGTTTACTGCCGTCGTTCTGTCGGAAGGCACGCTTCTCACTCTTGGCGATGATACCTGCCACGAAGAGGGGTACCCCCACAAACGTCAGGTCGTCCATGAACTTATAGGGTGTCACACCAGGGTTTGTACGCATCCACGTCCAGTTCTCTTTCGCCCAAGGAGCATGGTCGCCAGGCATCACTGACATCCGCAGACTCAATTCGGGATGATAGGTGTCCATCTGACGACTAGTCAGTGTGGGTGTCATCTCAGGAGCCGTCAATGTCAGGGACTCCAGACTCGTTTTGTTCTCTGCCTTTACATTGGTGCCGCAAAGTGTCAGGATGGCAGCAAGCATCCAAAGTGTTCTCCTCATTGTCGTATCTTTTTGGCTACAAAGGTACAACATTTTTCTGATACCAGTCGCATCTTAAAATAATAAAAAAACATCACAAACATCACTCGCACTGATTATCAGACGGTTAGAGGTGATATTAGTGGTGATGTTTATGTGTTGGCAAGGACACGTCCGAATCTCCGTACTAGTCATTCCATGTCTGACCAATATCCCAGTGTGTGGCTTTCTGGACTATTGTCTTTTCACGGGGGAGGTCAAATTCCTCGATAATAAGGTCGATAGCCTCTTTGTTCTCGTCAATCCAGGAACCGACAGCGATGATGTATTGGTCATTGGCTGGTGAGTAGAAGACACGACCACGAGGTTTGTATTGGTATTCCCCTTTAAAGGGACCAATACCTCCTTGATGGTATTTCTGTTTGCGATACTCCTTCTTCCATACATCCTCATGCATTTCGCTACAGGTTATCAGTCCACCACCAGCATTCGGTTTCAAATAGTCTGTCCGTTTATGGGTAACAACACCAAACAACTGTTTAAGGGTGGCGTTATACCAGAAAATACCAACTTTCGGTTCTTCACCAGCCCCACGGTTAGCAGCCATTGTGTTCATTGCCTCTTTATATTGCTCTTCAGAGAATTCTCCGACTTCAACCTGAGACTTTTCCGCAGGAGCATCATCGACAACCTCGATGTTTTCAAGGTTTTGGATAGCATTGGCGACAGCGTCACTGACTATATCGCTAAGTTGCTCTCGTGTTAATTTATAAACCATACTGCTTATTCTTTCTATACTCTGGATGCAAAGGTACGAAAAAAGTCCGGAAAACTTGGTAGATTACAAAAGAATTATTATCTTTGCAAAGATTATATCAACCCTTTAAACATCAACTTTATGAAAGAAAAAGAACTTACTTATCATGATGCCCCTTCGGGTTATCAACTATGCTTTAACAGCAACTGTTCAAAAGCAAAGGAGTGTTTACATTACCAAGTAGCATTACTGGCACCTCCTACCAAGACGGCAGGAGCCGCTATCTATCCCTCTGCATGGAAAGACGGTGATTGTCAGTATTTCCGCACCTGTAAACCTGTGCGAATGGCTTATGGTTTCGACAATTTGTATCGTCACCTACCCCGCTATCTCGCATCAAACGCACGTATGCGGATCAGGAATTTTCTGAGTTGCGGAATGAGTACCTACTACCGTTACCATCATGGAGAACGGCTGATGTCCCCCCAACTGCAGCAAGAAATCTTGGATATTATGGCTCGTTATGGCAGTACGGAGGGACTGACGTTCGACCATTATATTACCTCTTACGACTTCACGTAGGCTCTTCAGGAAAATTCCCAGCGTGGGAATCTAACTTTCCCACGTTGGGAATCTAACTTTCCCACGTTGGGAATTTTTCTTTCCCACGTTGGGAATCTTCTTAATACATATTTATCCCGACCTTTAAAGTTTTTTCTTTCTCTTCAAAAGTGAAGGATTTTCCATCGTCTTCTCTGTCAATATGGGTGCAAAAATACGAAAATAATTGGAATCTTTGTTGTTTTTCAGAATTATTCTTTATCTTTGCAATCAGAACCAAGAATTGGGAAGATGAAAACAACAAAAGAATGCATTGAACTCATAAAGACTCACGCAGAAGAGATACGCACAATGTTTGGTGTACAGACATTACGCTTGTTCGGATCTGTCTCTCGTGGTGAACAACATGAGGGGAGTGACATTGACATATGTGTGGAAATGGCTCCTGCGCTCTATCTTATTATTCGTTTAAAACGCTTCTTAGAACAACTGTTTCAATGTCCTGTTGATGTTGTCAGAATACACAAGCATATGAACCCCTATCTTTTAGATAATATAGAAAAAGATGGAATTTACGTCATCCAATGAAAGAAACCGCATAAAATCTACTCTTGAGCAGATAAGGACTGCTATTGCTCAACTGAAAGAGTGGAATGAAGGAGTTAATTCTGCAGACGACTATTACATGTCATCTGATGGGATGCAGAAACTTGCAGCAAACTGTATGTTGATAGAAGCGATAGGGGAAGGTATTAAAAAAGTAGATAAAATATCAAAAGGCGACCTTTTGGTTGAACGTCCAGAAATTCCATGGCTTGACGTTATGGGAATTAGAGATCATATTGCTCACGGCTATTTTGATATAGATGGTGATATCATCTTTACCACGATAAAGTTCGTCACCCCTTTTCTTGAAGAAATAATAAAGCACGCAATCCCAAAGGCTGCGTGCTTTACTCTTATAATATGGGTAATCTGGATTATAGGTTCTCCCATACACTGTCACTTACTTTCTGGTATGTAACCTGTAAATACTCTTCTTTGCCTTGAGAATCTTGACCATAAATCTCCTTGAGTTTCAAAGTATTGCTGGATAATGCATCAACGGCAAATATTCGTGAGCCTATGCGCAAAGTTGTCTTTTGCTCATCAAAGGTGAAAGCATAACTTCCATCACTACTGAAATGTCCACGTCCCCCACCATGCACAAGACAAATACCGTCCTCACCAAAGTGCAAATATTCTGCTATATAATCACTTATCTCACTTTGATGCTGATTACTACCTTCAAATACTGCTACATGGTTTGTAGCCTTCCATGTCCCATACAACGTTGTCACACTCGCTACACCAGAAGCCTCATCATCACCACCACAAGCGGCAAAACACATTGGCATCAATGCCAAAACAAATAAATAAAAATACTTTCTCATAGTATATTCATTTTTAGTGTTCGCTATTTAACTCTTGTATAGACTTTTCCATCTTTTGTTGACCATTCATTTTCCGATGCTGTGTATATTGTCCATTCCCAAGATTGCAAGGATGTGGTCAATGTTTTTGTTGTAGGGTCATACGTCCACGTACCACTATTTGAATAGGATTTATTACCTCCTCCTGTAAAACTGAAAGTACAATTTCCATTAGAGGAAAACTTCCAAGTGCCATAAGCACTCCCTGTTCCTGACCATGTTCCAACGAAATAGGATGAGGTTATAGTTTCAAGAAAATCACTTGAAACTACTTTCTCATATATTGTATACTCTGTTGCAGAACCGTCTGGAAAGGTCATATGTAATTGATTGTTCTTATACTCAACTATATACTCATCTGTCTTGCTTCCGTCTGCCTTTGAAATATAAAGTTTACTACCAGACAAACGCCATTTCTTTAGAGAAGAACTATTAGATGATTGGTATGTTCCGTCTGCATAGAAGGAAATGATCTTACCAACTGAGGCATTATCGTCACCACCAACACACTTCCAATCTCCAACTATCCATGAAGAACCGGTTCCAGTCTCATCATCCCCACCACATGCAGTGAAACACATTGGCATCAGAGCCAAAATCATCAAAGAAAAAAACTTTTTCATAACCTTACTCTTTCAATTCTACTTATGGAATGCAAAACCAACTTTGAACACAATCACACCAGAAGAGTCATATCCGTCTTTAGTGGGAAAATAATGCTCGTAGCCTGCTGCAACATTAATATCAATAATCGAAGAAAGAGGGAACTGAACTCCAGGGGCTATTTGGAAAAAGATGCCATCAGAACCTCCCGCAGAACCAGCATGAAGCATGTAGCCACCTTTAATTCCAAGGAATGGAGTGAGTTTTGTGCGCTCTAGAGGAAGATACCCCCTTATATCCGCAAAGAAAGGCACCACTGTCTCTGGGGATCTCCCAGATTTGAAGAGTCCACCAATCTCCGCACCAGAACCTGCACCTGCAAAAAGGTATTCGTTAAATCGCTTACCAACACTGAGGGTTGCAAATTGTGCATCAACTCCCTCACTTTTCGTAGCGAGAAGATAGCCCAAATCCACATTGACATCAAGTCCACGATGCCCATTCTGAGCCATCAGGTCTAACCCTAATAGCATTAAAGCACAAGAAAATAATAACTTTTTCATCATCTTATCATTTTAAAGTTAATAATGTAATCGCAAATGTAGAGCGCAAAGAGATCTGCTTGCTGCTTGTTACCGTAGGGATACAAGAATGGCGTGGCGATCCTTATGCACTTACCAAAGGGGCAGACCTCGGAATTGGAACCCCTGCAACCTTATAAGAATGCTACCACGCCAAAGGCGTGTGCACAGCAAATGGTTGCAATTGGGGATTACCTAAGTGGGTCTTACCCTTGCTTCTTAAATCGAACTATTCCAAACAAGATTTCCGAGGTCTTTTCGGTAAGTGCGAAATAATAAGCCTATGCATCTATGGCTCGGGATTTTTTCGCGCTGCTCAACAACACGTATCCCCCGATACCGTTGCAAAGATAATAATTCTTTTGTAATCTACCAAGTTTTCCGAACTTTTTTCGTACTTTTGTGACTAATATGCTCATCTACACTTTCGACCAAACCATGGACGGAGTTTTGTCAGCCGTCTTCGACGCTTACTTCCGCCATCAGCAACCAGACATGCTGATGGGCGAGGGAGAGCCTTTGCCGTTGTTCTGCGAGGAGGTGTATCACGTAGTGACAACGGAGGAGAAAGCATCAAGGGTATGGGCTGGACTGGAGAAGCAGGTCTCGAAAGAGGCATTGCGTCTCCTGATGGTCAGTTGGCTGTCGGAGGACAAGGCTCTGAGCACTCCCCTCTTCCATTATATATATAAAGTGTTCGGGACGAAAGGTATCGAGCGCAACTTCTCCGACCCTGACGTGCTGTTTGTGACGAACACGGCACGAAGGGTGATGCACGAGCAATTGAAGATGAAACAGTTTATCCGTTTCCAGAAAGCGAAGGACGGCACCTACCTTGCCGTCATATCGCCCGACAACAACGTGTTGCCCTTGATTACTGACCATTTCCAAGACCGCTTTGGCGACCAGCCGTGGTTGATCTACGATGCCAAGCGTCGCTATGGCTACTATTATGACGGCAAGTCGTCTGTCATCCGCATCACCTTCCAAAACGAGGACGCCCTCCCCTTCTCTCTTGAGAACGGCAAACTCAATGACGACCTATTGAGTGAGAACGACAAACTGATGCAGGACCTGTGGCGCACCTATTTCAAGGCTATCTGTATCAAGGAGCGTATGAACCCCAAGAAACAACTCAGCGACATGCCCCGCCGCTACTGGAGATACATGACGGAGAAACAATAGTTGTCTTACAAGGTATCTATCAGCATACCGTCAAGCATGTTGATGACACGAGTCGCATAGCCAGCATCACGCAGGGAGTGGGTCACCATGACGATGGTAGTACCGTCGTTGTTCAACTGCGTCAACAGTTCCATCACCTCCAAACCGTTCTTCGAGTCAAGATTACCTGTCGGCTCATCAGCAAGAATCAGTTTAGGATTCATCACTACGGCACGTGCTATAGCGACACGCTGCTGCTGTCCGCCAGACAGTTGTTGGGGATAATGATGGGCACGATGCGAGATAGCCATACGGCGCAGGATCTCCTCTACCCGTTGCTGACGCTCTTTCTTAGGAATACCTAAATACTTCAAAGGCAATTCCACATTCTCCTCCACGTTGAGTTCATCAATCAGGTTGAAACTCTGGAATACAAAACCAATCTGTCCCTTACGGACTTTCGTGCGCTGGCTCTCTTTGAGTTGTCCCACGTTCTCCCCATCCAGCAAATAAGTGCCGCTGGTAGGATTGTCAAGCAGTCCTAATATATTTAATAAGGTGGACTTGCCACAACCAGAAGGACCCATCACAGCGACGAACTCCCCCTTTTTAACTTCAAAAGACACGCCTCCAAGGGCAACCGTTTCCACCTCTTCCGTGCGGAACACTTTCTGAATGTTTTCTAACTTGATCATATGATTATTCTGTTTATTGTTTTCTATTCTGGTATTATTCTGATTTCAAATAGTGGACAGGATTGCTGGAAGCCACACGCCAACAATTAATCGCCACAACGGCAAGGACAATAGACATAACGCCTAAAGCACATAACACAAAGAGCCACCATGAAAGGATAGTCTTCTCGCTGAACTGCTCCAACCAGAGGAGTGCCACTCTCCAGCCACCTATCACACCTGTCAGTATTGCCGGCAATGCCACCTTTATCACATCACGTTGGATGAGACGAAGCACATCTGCCGTTCTCGCTCCGTTCACCTTGCGGATGGCAATCTCCTTCTGTCGGCGTCCTATCTCACCTGCCAGATAACCTATGAGTCCGATAAGGGCTATCAACAAAGCCACAACACCTCCAATCATTACCGTCGTGCGGAAACGGCGGGCATCGGTATAAAGTTCCGTCACCATCTGATGATAAGGGGTGATGGAAATATCCGGGGTATCAGCCATTAGTTCTTTGATAAGTTTGTTTGCCTCCTCTAAACCATTCATCGCATGGAAACGGACGAGAAGATAGTGCATCTGCTCTGGTTTACGACTATAGAAACAGACGCTGGGACGGGTGTCAGGATCGGTTATGCTGCCAATACGAGTATCCTCGTAGACTCCCACAATGGTATAAGGTCCTTGGAATGATGTACAGATAATCTGCTTACCCACGGCTTGATCCCAACCTGCCAAATTTCTCATACGCTCCTCAAACCGCCTGCTCACCATCACCTCACGCAGCGTATCCGCCTGCTCCGTAAACGGGCGACCAGAGATGACGGGGATTCCCATGACATCAAAATAGCCGTCGCCTACATAATAAAGATCAGCAACATTCATATAATGATGATCGTCATCAGGCAACAAGATATCATCACCACTTTGGTATTCTGTCAAATTAGCATACGACATCGTGACTCCCTCGACTGAGGAAAGTTTACGTAACTCTTCCGTCACCAACTGACGCTGTTCCACAGAAGTCTCGTCTACTAACACTATCCCTAACGTAGAATAGTCATACCCTGGATCATCATTGATCATCAACTGATATTGTTTACCCACCACGGCAAGTAATACCAAAAGGAAAGTGGCGGACGCAAACTGCAAACCTAACAAAAAGAGTTTCCATAAGCGATGAGTCTGGCTATAGTTCTTAAATGCCACTACCACTGGTATACGGGTATAGATATAGCCTGGCACAATACCTGTCATCAGCAACACCACAAGACAAGTCAGTCCAATCACCCATCTGCTGCTGCCAGCCATCAAAAGCACTGAAAGCGGTGCATACGTCAACTGTTCCACGATATCCTTCATCGCATAGAGCAACAACGCTGCCAATAGCAACGACAACAACAGATGAACCACGCTTTCGCCCATTACCTTATAATATATATGTTTGGACTCCGCACCATAACATTTATGGACAGCCATCTCACGGACACGGTGACTGATGCCAGCCACCACCAACAGCAGATAGTTCATCACGGCACAGCCAATCAGCACTACAGCCAATAAGGAGAGTATCCACATCATGCGACGTACGCCCTCGTCCTTCGAGTGATAATCGATAAGCGGTACCAAAGAGAATTCAAAATCTACACCCGCCTTCCTCAACTCATCCAAAGGCAGGTTCTCGTTCCTCATTTTCTCTATCTGCGGCTTCAGGTCATCGGCTGTAATACCTTCTGCAAGACGGACGTAACTCTTATAGCGATCATTGCCCACCCAGTTCTCACGACCATCCCACATGATTTTCGCGATGGTGGGCATAGCCACCATCACCTCCATACCATAAAGGTTAGAGTTCATCGGGATATCCTCATAGACGCCACCAATGGTAAGTGCCCATCCGCCACGCTTATTATAAAACACTTTCTTACCGACAAGTTCGAGGGGATTGGAAGTCCCCGCCAGTTTCTCGACCAGCGAAAGGGGAACCATGCAGTAATCCTCCCTACTGAGCACTTTCTTGGGATCGCCTGCAAGAACACGAAAAGAAAAGACATCGAAGAAGCAACTGTCAACAAGCATAAAGTTGGTACGCACTCGTTTGTCATCCTCTGTCACAAGAGGCATTTCCATACTCATATTTGTATAGCGAGTAGCAGCCTCGACTTGAGGGCAATACCGTTTCAGCCCTGGAGCCACTGCACCTGGCGTATGAGGATAATGGCTATACTCGCCTTCGTGTATCGCGTCTTCACAAACCAAATAAATACGGTTACTTGTAGGAAAGAAGTCATCATACGACTGTTCGAAGCCCACTTTACCTATCAGCACCACGCCAACCGCAAGACCTATGGCAAGACAAACTATCTTTATCCAATTATGTTGCCCACGCTGATTTAATGTCTTAAATGCATTCATCATATTCTATTCGTTCTTGATGCTGTTGACGGGGTTCTCGTTGGCTGCACGCCAACTCTGTGTAACGACCGTAAGCAGAGTAACGAGGCTGACAGTAAAGAGAGCCAAGGGAAAGAGCCACCAATAGATGGGGGTGCGCTCGGCAAAACTTTCCAGCCATTGATTACCGATGTACCAAGCCAAAGGAGTTGCGACAATGAAACTAACTAACAACAACCATACATAACGACGACAAAACATCATCAGTATTTCACCCGTTGACGATCCCATTACCTTGCGGATGCCAATCTCCTTTCGACGGTACTCCGTCTCGAACATCGTCATACAGAACACACCAATAAGTGTAATAATGAGACAGATGACAGAGAATACCAATACTTGACGGATGAAGCGGAACTCCTCCTGATAAGTATCCTCCAACTGCTGGTCGAGGAACTTGACTTCTGGCTCGTGCTTTGCCCCCATCTTCATACAGATGTCCTTGATGGTATTGCGCATCCGCACCTTGTCCGTTCCTGCCGCGACACGGATGTTCATCACGCCCAGTTCGTTCGACCATCCACGGCTGAGATAAGTCTCTCCATAAAGAAGGAAGACCATCGGTGTGTCACTGTTATCCACACGGGTAGAGGCAAAGCGTGGATTCTGGCATACACCGACAACAGTCAACTCTGTCTCTGAATCAAGCAGTTTCTTGTCCATCTCTACCCAGTCCCATTGCTTGCGTGCAGCCTCGTTGATGATGTAGCAGTCACCATCGTGCTCTGTAAAGTCACGACCCTCCACGACCTTGATACCCATCGTACGTAAATAGTGCCAGTCAACAGGCAGAGCAACAAACTGCACCTGATGGTCTTTGTCACCACGTCCCCATGTCATATAACTGTCGGAAGTACCCAAATAAAATTGAGAATAAGCAACATCTACCACACCTGATTGCTGCATCAGTTCTGAGCGCAAGGCTTCCTGCTTGTCAAGCAACTCCCACGTGTTACAATAAAGAATCTCGTCCTTCGCATAGCCATAGTCAGACTTGAAGATGTAGTGGCTTTGCAAATAAAGGATGCTAATATAAATCACTATGATACTGGTAATGAGGAACTGCAAACAAAGCAATGCCGTGCGCAGTTTGCGCCCCTTGGGCGTAAGACCAAACGAGCCCTTCAGCACAAGTGCAGGCTGGAACGAGGTAATATAGAAAGCCGGATAGAGACCTACCACGACACCTACCAAGACAGCAACAAGAGCAAGGAAGGAAACCAAAAGTCCATGCTCGCTAAGCATTGTGCTGCCGACAGTAAGATCACTGATAAAAGACCATTTCGATAGTAGAACACAGATGCCCATAGCGATAACGAAAGCCATGAGTGAGGTAATAACAGTCTCTGCCACAAGTCCCATCCGCAAAGAACGGACTGTACTACCGAGAACACGTCGTGTGTTGACACTCTTGATGCGCATGGGACTCTCAGCCAGTGTGAAGTTCATGAAGTTGATTGTGGCAATGATGATAACCAGCAGACATGACAGTTGCAGAATCAAATCTACAGCCCTATTGCCCCGATCTTGTCCTACGTCAACACCAGAGAACCACGTTTCTGTGACAGGTTGAAGCCGCATGCCGAAGCCCGATCTTGCATCAGCCTCGTTCCATTGATCTTCCATACCGTGTACGATATATAGTTGATGAATCCTCTCCAACAATGGTTCGAATATAGTCTGACGGATTTGCACTGTATCGAGTGCTTGCCGGAGTCGCAAATAACAATTATAGTTGTAGTTCTGAAAATTGCCTTTATTCTCGTCACCTATATTGCCATAGATGCAGTTTCTGGCGAAGCAGTTCTCAGGGAAGTCCTCAAAGACTCCTCTCACCAAGATGCTGTCCCTACCGTTCCACATGTGTCGACCTGCCGCTTGTATAGTTCCAAAATACTTCATAGCGATGGAGGCTGGTATGACAAGTCCTTGATGATCATCGTCTGTCCAATTGATTTCTCCGTCCAACACCCGGGGAGCAAGTGTTGCCAGTGCATTATTGCTGATATTGCATCCGCTAAACTTCATCTCCGTATTCCCCTTCATATACCTATCACTATTATACCAACATTGCAGTAATGCCATACTTTCCACCTGCGGCATAGAGTCAAGTTGCTCTGCCAGAAAACGACTTATCATCGCCTGCCATTTGCTGTGGTCCATTATGTCAGGCACTTCCACACGATACAACTGCTCATAGTTCGTCAGTCCCTTATTATAAGAATGATTATAAACTACCTGTGTTAGAAACAAATAACAAGCGGAGAAAGCCACTGATAGTCCGATGAAGTTCAGTGTTGTTGCCGTCTTGAACCGACGAGTCATATACCAAATGTTTATCAATATCTCTTTCATATATCTTCTATTTCTTTATAACCAACACCTCATTATCCTTGAACGCCTCGTAGCCACTGGTGACAACTTGCTCACCAGGCTCCAAGCCCTCTAACACCTCATAGTGCTGGGGGTTCTGACGACCGATACGAATCTGACGGCGATAGGCTTTGCTGCCATCGGCGGAGAGGACAAATATCCATTGTCCACCTGTCACTTGAAAGAACGTTCCACGAGGAATGATTATTGCCTGCTCGGGCTGTCCCAACTCAAGGTCGATATAATAAGTCTGACCGCTACGAATCTGCTCAGGACGCTCCCCACGGAAGATAAAGTCGCAACGAAACTTACCCTCACGTACCTCGGGATAGACCTTGCGTACCAGCAACTGGTATTTCTTATCACCTCGTGTGAAAGTTGCTGACAGTCCCTGCCTCACCCGATCAATATAATGCTCGTCAATCTGTGCCTGTACCTTATAGTCGGAGAGGTCATTGATTTGTCCAATCTTTTGTCCCGGTTGTACACTCTGTCCCAACTCCACGTCAAGCAATCCTAACTCTCCGTCGATAGCGGAACGTACCTCTAACTTATCCTTGCGCTGGCGAACCAGCACCACGTTACGGCGCATGTTCTGCAAATTGTCCTCCATCTGGTCCATCTGCACCGTCCTATAGATACTATCCTGCTGCAACCGACGACCTATCAGAGACCGTTTCTTCTGCGAGAGTTGGTAATCCTCTTGTGACTTCAGATAATCCTCCTTACTAATCAGTTTCTCAGCATAGAGCCGTTTGTTCTGCTCGAAGGCACGCTGTTTACGCTGGGTATCCATCATGAGTTGCGCCTGTTCCGTCTGGTTGCTCAAACGATCCTGCTGCATCGCCACCTGTGTATTACGTAACATATTCTGCTTCTCCGCAAGTTCCGCCTCAGCATTCAGTATCTGCAGGTCGAGATTGGAGTTGCTCAGTCGCACGATAACATCACCCTTATGCACCATGGTACCTTCCTCAACGACTTTTTCCACCACGATGCCTCCTTCCTCTGGCGATATCTGCACTACCTGGATCGGCATCACCTGCCCGTTAGTCCTCACGTAGTCCTTAAACTCTGTCTTCTTTACTTCGCTGATAGTCACCTCGTCCTTATTGACACGCAACGTTGTGACATGATTGCCAAAGATGAGCCAACAGACGATGCAAACCAACAGGCATCCGCCAGCAATATATGGCAAATACTTCTTCAGTTTTTGCCCTTTTGTCTTCTCAATTACTCTGTCCATATCGTCTCTCCATTATAATATCTTACCAACTCATGCTTCAGATGTGCCATCAGACGGCACTGCAACAAGGTCGCCTTCGATTGTAGCAACTGCGTAGAGGTGGTATGTACATCTATCGCCGTTGACAGTCCTTCCTCATATTGCCGTCGTGTCAATTGGTAGGCAAGACTATCTGCCTCTACCTTCTTCCTCATCTGCTGAGTTTGTTTTTGATAGGCAACCATGTCCTGCCACGCCTCCCGACGGAGTTTCTCCAGTTCCAGCCGCTTTTCCTCATACACCTCACGGGCTGTCAGATAATTATTCTTCGCTCTGCGCATACTGGTCAGTGTCTGTAAACGGTTAAAAAGCGGGATACTCAATGAGGCTGTCACATACTCACCCATATTATTTCGCAACTGCTCATTGAAAGCAGTCGTAGTCTGGCTATGCAGTGTCTTGTAGAAAGTAGTGCTCAGACCCGCACTCAAAGCAAGAGAGGGAAACAATGAGGAACGGGTCTTGAGCCACTCTTGACGCTTTGTCTCCACGGCATGGTATTGCTGCATGACACTCGGATGAGCATCCACCTGTAAGGACAGGGCAAGGACACTATCTGTCTGCCACTTTCCGCACACGCAATGAATACTATCTGACAAGGGGAATCTCATATTTCTCTTTAAATCCAATAAAGCGGAGGCAAGCAAGTTGCTCTGACGAGTCATCTCGTATTCGACCTCTGCCTGCTGTGCCTCTATCTGGGCAAGGTCGGCACGGCTTTTACGACCGACCTCCACCATCACTTCTGTCTGGCGCAACAGCAGACTGGTCTCACGTTGCTTCTCCTCTACCATCGCCACCATCCCTTCATAATAGACAACATTCACCCATGCCTGAAGGGTGGCAAGTGCCGTCTGGTCCTGCTGTTCACGAAGCGCATGCCGTCCCATCAATATACTTGCCTTTGCCGCTTTAAGCGCATGGATTCTGCTGAAACCATCAAAGACAGGAAGAGACACATGAGCGTAATAGCCATTATAGAAAGTGCTCACATCCGTATATCCATTAGTCTCAGGGTTGATGGCACGTCCAAAGTTATACTGGACATCCACACCGGCAGAGGCGGAAGGCAAGAAACTACCGATAGCCTCAAGACGGGAGGTCTTGTAATTATCAAGTGCCAGTTCCGCCTGTCGCACTTGAGTATTATGTGCCACAGCATATTTCATGCACTGACGGGCTGTCCAATTCTGTGCCATCGTAGGACAGCAGGACAGATAGAAAATGACAATCAAACCTATCAATTCTCGCATAGTCGTTTTATTTTTACAATGCAAAGTTATCCTTTTCAAAGAATATCCCACCAACTTGCCATACCCCTACAGGCAGATTGTCTAAAAATTAGACAGCCGTTTGTATGACTTTTAGACAGAAAAACGTAATTTTGCAGGCAGATACAAAAAAGATGTTATGAACAAACAATATGGCACAATCCTTATCGTTGACGATAACCCTTCCATTCTGACGGCCTTGCGCTATTGTCTGAGTGAGACTTTTGAGCAGATTCTGACACTGGGGCGACCAGATGACATACTGCGAATAATGGCACAAGAGATAGTTGATCTGGTGCTACTTGATATGAATTTCACGTTGGGTGTCAACAGCGGACAGGAAGGTCTTTTGTGGCTACGTACCATCCGCAAACACCACCCACAGATTCCCGTCGTGTTACTAACGGCATATGCGGATGTCAGTCTTGCCGTGAAAGGATTGAAGAACGGTGCCTCCGATTTCATTGTGAAACCTTGGGACAATGACGAGTTAGTCCATAAACTAAAAGACGTACTTGACATGCAAAGCGAAATCGTGACACTCGACGAAATAGAGATAGAGCATATCCGACATGCCATAGACCGTTGTCATGGCAACCTCTCAAAAGCGGCAGAGTTGTTGGGCATCACACGACAGACACTCTATAACAAAATGAAACGCCTATGAGTTGGAGTGTATATATTATAATAGGTGTCATTCTCCTCATTGGCATCATCTCTATCTACCGCCACCAACGTTCACTGAAGCAGCGAGCATTCCTGATGCGTGAGGCAATCCAAAACAGGGATTTCACCTTCCGCCTTTCCACCAAAGGATTGATGATTGGTGAGAGGGCTATGCAGGAGGTCCTGAACCAGTTGGGAGATACCATCCGACAGCAGATAAACCAAAATGAGGTGGAATCATGGGAAAGGCTAACCCGTGTGCTAACCCATGAGATCATGAATGCGACGGCACCCATCACCAGTATCAGCCAGTCACTGCTAAACAGAGGCGATGTGATAGACAGTCCTTTAGAAGAAGGCATACGTGCTATCTTCACAACCTCAAAGCACCTGAATGCTTTCGTCGACTCCTATCGTAAGATGTCAGAACTGCAAGAACCTGCTATGGAGGCTTTCCCTTTAACAACCATCACCAACGACATCTGCTTACTTTATCCTACAGTTAATTGGGACATCTTCGTCTCCGAAAACACCATTGTCTATGCGGATCAGAATATGTTACGCCAGATACTCATGAACCTTGGGAAGAACGCAGTAGAGGCTGGAGCCCATCGCATTGGATTAGAATATGCCAAGAACTTCCAAACACTTTACGTCAGCAACGACGGACAGCCTATCCCCGCAGAGGTACGCAAGAGTATCTTCATTCCCTTCTTTACCACCAAACACTCGGGGAATGGTATCGGGCTTCCCCTCTCTCGTCGTATGATGATACAACAAGACGGTAACCTAAGCCTCATAGACCATCCCCTCAACGGCTATCATACCACTTTCGCCATTGAGTTCCAACATTCTGAGGCTACAGAAGAAAAACACTATTAAATTTGGCATTTTGCGCACTTATTTGTACTTTTGCAGCCACAAGAGAAAAAAGAAGACTATGGGAATCATCATTGGAATAGACGTGGGTATTTCCACGACGAAGATTGTAGGACTGCGTGACCGTCGTGTCATCTCCCCTATCCGTATCACTGCCGCCGACCAGGTGACCTCGCTCTATGGTGCCTTCGGCAAGTACCTGCATGACAACAAGATTGCTTTAAGCGACGTGGAGCAGGTGATGCTTACAGGAGTCGGCGCCGCTTATATCGACGAGCCAGTCTACGGCATCCCCACGCAGAAAGTCGACGAGTTTATCGCCGATGGCTTAGGTGCCCGTTTCGAGTCAGGACTATCGAAGGCGATTGTGGTTTCGATGGGAACTGGTACGAGTTTTGTGCAGTGTGACGGTGACGACATCCGTCATATCGGAGGTATCGGCATCGGAGGCGGAACCTTGCAAGGACTTGCCCGTGTGATGCTGAACACCCGTGACCCCAAAGAGATTCAGAGTCTTGCTCTGAAGGGCGACATCCACAATATCAACCTGTTGATTGGGGACATCTCCACCCACCCGCTTCCAGGACTACCTATGAATGCTACCGCCTCGCTCTTCAGCAAGGCGCAATATAACGCAAACCAAGAAGATCTCGCTTTAGGCATTACCGTCATGGTATTGCAGACAATAGGCTCTGCCGCTATCCTGTCGTCGTTGAACTCGGGCATCAAGGACTTCGTACTCATCGGCAACCTGACACTGATTCCCCAATGTAAGGAAATCTATCCGATGCTGGAGAAGATGTACGATGTGCATTTCCACATTCCCAAATATGCGGAGTTCTGTACGGCAATTGGTGCCGCACTGAGTTTCAAGGGATAGACTACTTCCTGTGCTTATCAAACTTATGGAGGAAATAGTTAAATGCCTCCAGTCCTATAAGCACCATCAGCGTACTGCCGATGGAGAGGATATACATGCCTCCGCCACAGGCAAGACCGATGGCGGCAGTCACCCAGAGACCTGCCGCCGTGGTGAGACCACTCACGATGTTCTCACTCTTGCGGAAGATGATAGTACCGGCACCGATGAAACCAATGCCGCTAACCACCTGAGCGGCGACACGTGACACATCCCAACGCTGCAACTCATTGTTCATGGCATCGCTAAAACCGTATGCCGACACAATCATGAACAAGGCGGAGCCGAGTGCTACGAGGAAATGAGTGCGGAAACCAGCCTCCTTTGACCTATACTCACGCTCCAGTCCGATGATACCGCCTAAGACGGCAGCACAGAAAAGGCGTAACAAGAAATCTAATTCAGATGTCATTTTATCTCTCCGATTTGATATTTTCGCCACAAAGATAAGCATATTTAGGAAAAAATGATTATTTTTGCAACATAAATATAACTAAAAGCAGAAATTATGGGATTAGGATTACAAGAGATTCTCGTTATCGCCCTTATCATCCTATTGCTTTTCGGGGGTAAAAAGATTCCTGAACTGATGAAGGGACTGGGCAAGGGAGTGAAGAGTTTCAAAGACGGCATGAAGGAAGTCGATGTCGACGACAAGGAAGACAAACAGGAAGAGGCGAAGAAAGAATGAGTGAGCCGCAGACGTTCTGGGACCATCTGGACGAGTTGCGCACCTCCCTACTCCGTATCATGGGTGCTATTGTCCTCTTCGGCATTATCGCTTTCTGTCTGAAAGACGAGTTGTTTGCCGTCGTGCTGGCTCCCCGTTCAAGCGACTTCATCACTTACCGCCTATTGGGTGTCGACAACTTCAGCATCCACCTGATGAACACAGGACTGACGGAGCAGTTTATGATTCACATGCGGACGGCGATCTATGCCGGACTATTGGTTGCCTCACCTTATATATTATACGAACTCTTCCGCTTCGTGTCACCAGGACTCTATGACAACGAGCGGCGCTATGCCGTCTGGATAGTGGGGGCTGCCTACCTAATGTTCCTCATTGGCACACTGGTAAACTATTTGGTCATCTTCCCCTTCACCGTCCGTTTCTTAGGCACCTATCAGGTATCCCCTGATGTCGCCAACATGCTGACTCTCCAGTCGTATATCGACACACTATTGGGAATGAGTCTTGTGATGGGTGTGGTCTTTGAACTTCCTGTGATCTGTGCCTTGATGGGGCGCATGGGACTCCTCACGGACACCCTTATGTCTGACTACCGCCGCCATGCCATCGTAGCGATACTGATTGTGGCTGCCATCATCACTCCGACGACCGATGTGTTCACACTCATTGTCGTGGCACTACCGATATACCTGCTATATGAGGTAAGTATCTGGATTGTCAGATTAACTAGAAAACACTAAACGAATAGAATACGATATGCTTAAAAAAATCAGAGTAACCCTTGCCACTGTGATGCTCATCTGTATCACTTGGTTGTTTGTCGACTTCACGGGGACGGCACACCATTATGTGGCATGGATGCCCAAACTACAACTGTTGGAGGCTGTATTGGCTCTCAACATCGTGGTCATCATAGCACTCGTTGTGCTTACCCTTATTTTCGGACGTATCTATTGCTCTGTCATCTGCCCACTGGGCATCCTACAGGACATCTTCGGAAAACTGGGTATGAAAGCGAAAAAGAACCGCTATACCTATTCCAAGGAAGTGAAGTGGTTGCGCTACCCCGTTCTCGTCCTGTTTGTCATCGCCCTTTTGGCAGGCATTGGTACCTTCGTACAACTGTTAGCGCCCTACTCCGCTTTCGGACGTATCGCCACCAACCTGTTGCAGCCTGTCTGGCAAGCAGGTAACAACGTGCTTGCCTCCATCGCTGAGTACTACGACAGTTATGCGTTCTACCATAGTGATATCTGGATGCGCGCCCTGCCCTCTCTTGTGATTGCCGCAGCGACACTCGTTATCCTTGCCATTCTCGCTTGGCGTAACGGACGCACCTATTGCAATACCATCTGTCCTGTGGGTACTGTATTATCGTTCCTCAGTCGTTTCTCACTACTGAAGATACACTTCGATACGGAGAAATGCCGAAACTGCTCCCTCTGTACGAAGAACTGCAAGGCTTCCTGCATTGACTATAAGAACCATCGCGTAGACTATAGCCGTTGTGTGGTCTGTGGTGACTGCATAGAGAGTTGTAAGTTTGGGGCATTGAAATATTCTAGTACTTCTAGGAATACTAGCACTTCTAGGAATACTAGTGACACTAATATCGATCCCAGCAAGCGCTCCTTCCTCCTCACCTCAGCGATGCTCACCACCGCAGCCCTTGCCCAAGAGGCAAAGAAGACAGATGGCGGACTCGCTGAGATAGAAGACAAGGTAGCACCAGAGCGTCAGACTCCACTAACCCCTCCGGGTTCTCTCTCCGCCAAGAACATGGCACAACACTGTACGGGGTGCCAGTTGTGTATCTCGGAATGTCCTAATGAGGTGTTACGTCCCTCTGGCGACTGGCTGTCACTCCTGCAACCTGTGATGTCATACGAGCGCGGCTACTGCCGTCCAGAATGTACCCGTTGCTCACAGGTTTGTCCTGCTGGAGCCATCAAACCCATCTGGAGAGATGAGAAGTCATCCATCCAGATAGGTCATGCCGTATGGATCAAGAAGAACTGTATCCCGTTGACGGACGGTGTGGAATGTGGCAACTGTGCCCGTCACTGTCCTGTAGGAGCCATCGAGATGGTACCCTCTGACCCTGAGGACGAAGAATCCATCAGCGTTCCTGCTGTCAACGAGGCACGTTGTATCGGTTGCGGTGCGTGTGAAAACCTGTGTCCTGCACGCCCCTTCTCCGCTATTTATGTAGAGGGACACGAAATGCATAAGGAGGTATAAGATGAGTAAGAAAGACATATCCCGCCGCTCGTTCCTCAAACTATTAGGGGGAGGCGCTTTGACAACAGCCGCTGTGATGACTGGTTGTAAGTCAAAGAAGGAGACAAAGGCTGTCAGTGAATATACCAAACAGGTAGAGCCGCCAACGGGCAAGATGACCTATCGTATCAATCCTAAGACCAAGGAAAAAGTATCCATCTTGGGCTATGGCATGATGCGTCTGCCGACAAAGCCCGATAATCAAGAGGAATATGACCAAGAGATGGTGAACAAACAGGTGGACTACGCCATCGAGCATGGTCTGAATTATTTCGACACATCTCCCGCCTATTGCAAGGGGTTATCTGAGCGTTGCACTGGCATTGCCTTAAGTAGACATAAGCGTTCCGAATACCTCGTTGCCACAAAACTCTCTAACTTCAATCCCGCCACACAGACCCGAGAGGAGAGTATCAAGATGTATAAGAACTCCCTCAAAGAACTACAGGTAGACTATATCGACTACTACCTGTTGCATAGCATTGGCGGAGGAGGCATGGAGGCTTTCAACAACCGCTATATGGACAACGGAATGCTTGACTATCTCGTTGAGGAGCGTAAGGCAGGACGTATCCGTAACCTCGGATTCTCCTATCATGGCGACATCACAGTATTTGACACCCTGCTCTCTTGGCATGACAAATACCAATGGGACTTCGTACAAATAGAACTCAACTACCTCGACTGGGATTTCGCAGATGAGATCAACGATCGAAACACAGATGCCCGCTACCTCTATGCCGAATTGCAGAAACGGGGTATCCCCTCTGTCATCATGGAGCCCCTGTTAGGTGGACGACTTGCTAATCTCCCCCAGTATCTCGCTACAGAACTTAAGCAACGTGACCCGGAGAAGAGTGTCGCCTCATGGGCGTTCCGCTATGCAGGTACACCAGAAGGGGTGTTGACTGTGCTGAGTGGTATGACCTATATGGAGCATCTGAAAGACAACCTACTCTCCTATTGTCCTTTAGTACCACTGACTGAAGAGGAACAGGAATACCTACAAGGAGATATTGCCCGTAAGATTGTGGGACTGGAGAACATCCCCTGCAATGACTGCAAATACTGTATGCCGTGTCCTTACGGCATTGATATCCCTGCCATCTTCGTACATTATAATAAATGTAAGAACGAAGGATCTTTACCTACCGACCGTGGGGACGAGGGATATTGGGAGATGCGCCGCCAGTATCTGATAGGACTCGACCGTAGCGTTCCCAAACTCAGACAGGCAAGTCACTGCATCGGATGCGGACAGTGCGAGCCCCATTGTCCACAGAATATTCGCATCCCTCGTGAACTACACAAGATCGACGAGTATGTAGAGGCACTGAGACAGAACACGCTAACACGTAAGAAAGAGAAGAAAGCATAAAAGAAGAAGTCCTTGGAAAATCCAAGGGCCTCTTTTATTATCTTACCACAAAGTCGATACTTTGTAAGTCCTTATCAAGAGAGGAGGTTCCATAGAGAATCTGATAACGTCCTGGGCGAACAGCCAACTCATCTATCATCTCGTCATAATACTCGAAAGCCTCACCATCAAGAGTTATCTTGGCTACACCTTTCTCCCCAGCCTTCAGACTCAACTTCTGGAATCCCTTCAATGCCTTGATAGGGGCACCTGCATCATCAAGAGATCTCACATAGACCTGTACGGTCTCTGTCCCTTCCCGTCTGCCAATATTCGTCACAGGAACAGAAAGGACGACCTTCCCGTCTTTCCCCATCGATTTCGCAGAGAGTTTTCCTTTGCCGACAGAGAAAGAAGTGTAACTCAATCCATAGCCGAAAGCATACTGTGGGATGCCCTTGAAATAACGATAGGTACGATTTTCCATGCTGTAATCGAGGAAATCGGGCAGGTCTGCGGTAGACCGATAGAAAGTAACTGGCAGTTTTCCACCAGGATTATAGTCACCAAAGAGCACATCAGCAAGAGCCTGAGAGCCACCTTCACCGGTATACCATGCCTGTAGGAGTGCGTCGTACTGCCCTTCCACGCTGCCGAAAGCAATGGCAGAACCAGAGCAGTTGACAAAGATGACTGGACGACCTGTGGCATGCATCGCCTGAACAAGGCGTTGCTGGACCTTAGGCAACTCGATATCAGCCTTGTCACCGCCCTCACCTTCCATCTGGGCAGAGATGCCTCCGATGATGATGATGACATCAGCATCCTTCACTTCCTCTGCCAGTGGGGCGAACTCAACCATATTGCGCTCACAGATATCACCACGGAGCATGGCAAACTGTCCGTTACCACGACGATACTCTATCTCGACATCATAGGTCTCGCCCTCTTTAACAGGAAATGACAGGTATACCATTGAGCGATGGAAATAGCCCCCCTGAGGCAGGGACGGTTTTGCCGTTTCTATCACTTCACCGTTCACCTTCATCACATAACCGTTGTCCGAGGTCAACGAATACTTCATCTCACCAGTAAATGTTGCCTTATATTTTCCACTCACACGAACCGATAAGGAATCATTATTGACACCCTCTGCGAAGCCCCATGCGCCAAAGGTAGTAAAAGCAAGTTCTTGGTAATAACCAGTCTTCACGGGACTCCCTTGTAAATTCTTATTATTCCAGAACTCCACGAACACACCCTTACCATCATTGAAGTCTTGCAGATGGTGTATCGTCGAATATTCATCGTTTAATTCGCATGCTTTCCTGTAGATGATATGCGTTGTCGGGACAGCAGCCTTAATACCATCCAACAGGGTATGAGTATGTTCCTGGATTGGGGTTCCACCATAGTTTCCATTCAACAATGCCGCATCGTCGGCATTAGGACCAACTACCGCAATGGTCTTCAGGTTCTTGGAGAGTGGCAACACCTGCTTATTCTCCAATAAGACCATAGACTCACGGGCTGCCTGTATGGCAAGGGCATGGTTCGACTCGCTACTAATCACCTCAGGTCCGAGGCTCGCCCAAGGCAGACGACTTGAGGGATCAAACATACCAAGTTCCATACGACCATAAAGGGTTTTACGAAGATGCTGATTCAAATCAGACTCTTGGATGAGTCCCCTTCTCAAACCTTCTGACAGTGACAAAAATACCTTTCCACACTCTAGGTCTGTACCATTCAGAACCGCATCAACACTGGCAGACAAGGGATCCTTATGTGTCTCATGTTGTCCTTTGCTATAGAAATTATTGATAGCGTCACAATCGGTAACCACCAAACCATCATATCCCCACTTATTACGCAGGATATCAATCAAGAGACGATCACTCATGCAGCAGGGTCTTCCCTCAAACCGCTGATAGGCACACATCACTTCCCGTACATGCCCTTTCTTCACCAGCGCTTTGAAAGCAGGCAGATATGTCTCCCAAAGATCGCGATTGGTAGGCTCCACATTCATGGAATGCCGCAATGGTTCTGGTCCGCTATGTACCGCATAGTGCTTGGCACACGCATGGGTTTTGAGATAGTGTTTATCATTCCCCTGCATTCCCAAGACGGTCTGTACACCAAGTATCGCATTCAGATAAGGATCCTCGCCACAGGTCTCTTGTCCTCGACCCCACCGAGGGTCGCGGAAGATATTCACATTGGGACACCAGAATGTTAGTTCAGGATTACCTGGGTAGTATATCTCGCCCATCGGTACGTGAAAGATGTTATGGTCGCTACGATTCCAATTGGCACGAGCCTCATCCGAGACCGTAGAGAACACATCATACACCAGTTGCGCATTAAAGGCTGCAGCCATACCAATAGGCTGCGGATAGACAGTATACCCACTCTGGCGTACGCCATGACAAGCCTCACTCCACCAGTTGTAAGATGGGATTCCCAAACGATCAACAGAAGCCGACTTGTTCATCATCAGCCCCACTTTCTCTTCTGGAGTTAATAAGGAAATTAAATTCTCAACCCTTTCCTCATACGACAAATCGGGATTCTGGAAGGGATACAGATGTTGTGCATGCACCTGACAGGTAAATAGCACAGTGATAGATAATAAGATCTTTTTCATTTTTGAGTAATGCTTATGATAAAAATTATTGTTTTCCCTCTAATCGCTTGACATGGCATAACAACAACTTGCCATCACCATCACGCAGGTGCATCCCACCACCCTGGCAATAACGGAAATAGCGGCAGTTCGCACAATCGTCTTTTCGCATCCATTCCCTATTCCGATAAGGGTGATAACGCCGTTCCCATACCTCCATGAAGTCGTCTTCATAGATATTGCCCTGATGATAGTCGCTACGGATACTAGTACAAGCAGAGATAGAGCCATCGATCAACACAGAGCCGATTGTCACACCAGCCTGACAGGTGTATAAATGGTCACGCACCTCCCCCTCATAATTACCTAAAAAGCCCTCACAGCCATAATCCAACTGTATTTGCCCCTCACGACGTGTTGCACGAATAAACTCAAAAACACCTTTAAACTCCTCGTTGGTGAGTCGCATCATCGGATCATTTGCCGCACGCCCGACAGGAAACACTGTGAATATACGCCAACGACGTACGCCCTTCGCTATCAGATACTCTTTCAACTCCTGGAGTTTCGGATAGTTACGACGCGTCACACAAGTCACGATGTCAAACATGACATGAGGCTGCCGTATCAACATAGATATTGCCTCATCAACACGTTGGAAACTATGTGTATTGCCTCGCATCCAGTTATGATCCTCTTCCAGTCCGTCAAGACTGATGGTTACGGAGTGCATTCCTGCCTTCAACAAACTCTGAAGCCGTTTCTCGGTCAAATAGAGTCCGTTGGTCACCATCCCCCAAGGGAAACCCTTTTGATAGATGGCAGCACAGCATTCCTCCAAATCCTCACGCATCAGTGGCTCACCACCAGAGACTACCACGAACACTCCATGCGGGTCTGTTTTCCGAGCCACACTATCAAGTACGTGCAGGAAATCCTCTTTCGGCATGTCAAGTCGTCCTGACTGCGTCTTACAATCACTGCCACAGTGACGGCAATGTAAGTTACAACGAAGGGTACACTCCCAGAACAATTGTTGCAAGGGATGATCTTGCAACATGTTCTGTTCGCGTCTACGCCAAAGTTCCAAGGCGATTTTCTTTTTTAATGATAAGGGTGTCGCCTCCATCCTTACAAAGTCATTCTGCTTCTGGCTGCTCATCTGTAACTGCCACATCTTCTGCCGATGCGTTATCCACAGACATCACAACACTATCACCAATCATCACTACCGTAGAGTCTTCATCTTCTACGACCTGATAATTTCTAGGTGCAGGACCATAACATGCCATGAAGATAAGTGAAGTAGAGCCGATACCTAACCATGTAAGCAACTGCATCACCACCCTATTCTCCATGATTTTCCATCTTTTTCTCATAACGATGAATATTAATGTTATTAATAAATGGTTTACGAGGTATTACAATTTCACACTGATCTCCTTACCTGTATACTGTACAAGTCTTCCCTCTGGGTTTTCAAGATTGAGAGGTTTGGCAGCGTCCTTGCCAACAAGGACGACATTAAAGCGACGCTGTTTCAACATACCATTGAACGAGCCTTTACGAGCACCCAGTTTCACGGTCTTTGTCGCATCATCGTAAGTAATGTCTATGGTAGCATACTTACCCTTCTCGTAGTTATAGTTCACTCCTTCGTCCTCATACAACTGGAACGAGCCATTCTGCCCTGCATAGACATAAAGATTAATAAGTTCAGCAGGTTTCTCATCACACCATTCCATCTCTGGGCCGAAAGGAATGATAGCACCCTCACGGACATAAACAGGAATACACTCATAAGGAGCATCAACTACCAAGGTCTGTCCTCCATCAATATGCTGACCCGTATAGAGATCGTACCAGCCACACTGTTCAGGGAAGTAAACGCTACGGTTGCGAGCCTTATAATAGCCAACAGGACAAGCCATCAAGGCTGGACCGAACATCCATTGGTTACCGATATTCTCCACCTTCTTGTCACCATTAAAGTCCATCACGAGGGCGCGCATCAAGGTATAGTCCTTGAAATGAGCCCAACCTGCAAGACTGTACATGTAAGGCATCAGGCGATAGCGCAGTTTGTCATAATAGACAAACGACTTATAGCAAGGATGGTCTTCCGGGGCAATGTTCCATATCTCACGAGTAGGCCACTGACCATGACTGCGGAACAAGGGGATAAAGGCACCAAACTGGTTCCAACGAGTCTGCAACTCACGCCATTCCTTTAAATCCTCATTCTCAACACCTGTATTGTTATAGAAATTCTGGGCTGCCACATAACGGTTCTCCACACAGAAGCCGCCCTGATCCATACCCCAGAAAGGAATACCAGACATCGAATAGTTCAGACCTGCCGTCATCTGGGCACGCATGTCCTCCCAACGGGTACCGATATCACCACTCCATGTGGCAGTAGAGAAACGCTGCTCTCCCGCAAAGCCACTACGGGTCAACAGGAAGACGCGGGGCTCGTTGTCCTTACCTTTGTACACACTACGCTGTCCGTTATAGATAGCATCAGCATTAACAGTAGAGTAAGCATTGAAATACTCGGTAGATGTACCCAGTGCTGTCGGTCCGCTAAGCGCCTTACGATACCACATCGGGGTACAGTCACGCACATTTGGCTCCGAGGCATCCATCCACCAGGCATCCACACCAGCGATACCATCGTGGTTATATTTCGAATAAAGGTTCTCGTCCATCTGGCGCCAGAACATCTTACGGGCACCAGCATCATACGCATCATAGAAAGAGCCAAGGAAACCTAACCAGTCATGGATATCGTCCTTGATAGCCTGATGGTACATCCATCCATTCTTGTCGAGTTCCTTGTAATTGCCTACCGTATCGTAGAACTTCGGCCATACGGAAATCATGAAACGACCGTGCATGGCATGCACGCTGTCAAGCATCGCCTGAGGATTGGGGTAGCGAGACGACTCAAAGGTATGGTCTCCCCATGAGTCAAGTTTCCAATAGTTCCAGTCCTGTACGATATTATCGATGGGAATATGACGCTTACGGAACTCAGCGAGGTTGGTCTCGATATCCTCAGAACTCTGATAACGCTCACGGCTCTGCCAAAAGCCAAGCACCCATTTCGGATAAAGGGAAGCCTTACCCGTCAGCGTACGATAACCACTGATGACCTCATCGAAGTTCTGTCCAGCGATAAAGTAATAATCCATGTCACGAGCCATCTCACTCCAGATACTCAACTGACCACGCTCTTCCTCGCTGCGGGGCTCTGACACACGGAGACCGCAGTAAGCCTCTCCTCCATCGGGTTGCCACTCAATGCGCAACTGGTTTTTCACACCTTTACGTACATTTGCCGTAAACTTATAGGTATTGGGGTTCCATGCCGTACGCCAACGCTCTGGCACCACCTCTTTACCATCGATATACACCTTTACATAACCAGAATAATAGAGGATAAACTGATACTCTGCAGACTTACCTGTGCATTTACCGCAGCACTCAGGCTCAATGAAGCCCTCATATATCACATTGGCACCTTGCAAATTGATACCCTGAGGAAAATTCTTAATACCACCATTATCTGTCTTCACGGCAATCTCTGAGGTAGCGGGGAAGCCATACTCATAATAAATGGAGTCCTCATCACGCACCAGTCTCTTCCCATCTTTATCTACATAAGTACCTGTCAGATGTCCTTCCTTGCCCTGTTTGTCATAGAGTTTGAAGGCACGATTCAACTGGAGATAGTCATTAGAATTACCAAAACGACAATAACTATAACTATCCCACAGGATACCATAGTTCTTATTAGACAGGACAAACGGGATGCTGACCTTAGTATTATACTGGAACAGGTCCTCGTTCTTACCCTTCATATTGAACTCCTCAGACTGATGCTGGCCAAGTCCATAGAACGACTCGTCGGCGGGAGAGTCGAACTTCATCTGCCACTGAATGCCATGTTTCATAGCCTCTGTCAGTGGAGCGCCACCTTTCAAACCATACTCACGCTCTGGAACGGTGAAGTTCTTAAATTGCTTACCATCCTTAGCCTCCTGCAGCAGTTGCTTACCATTACCATCATAGAAAATGACAGCACCAGTTTTCTTATCAACACGTGCCTCTACGTTTTGTGCCTTCACACTGACAACATCACCATCCGCTACGGTGAACTTAGGTTGTGCTTTCTGTTCCACGATCATCAGACTTTTTTTCTGAGGAAGGGTCTCTTCTGATGTTGCCTGAACACGGATAATGTTGTTGTTAACCACTTGCAGGCGCACTACTTTAGCACCTCCTGCCTTAGCCTCTTTCACAGGGATGGTCACAAAGTTTCCGCTAACCGTATAATCGGCTGCCCACATTGTGGTAGCCATAACAGCCAACAGACTCGTCACCAACGTTCTTAATTTCTTCATGTTTTATTTATAATTATATGTACTAGTCTTCTATTATCTCCGCTTCTTCTATCACCTCTCCAACAGGTAATGTGACTACGATGATAGTACCGCCACCAGGATTATCCTCGATACGGACCTCACCCTCATGGGCATCCACGATTGCCTTGACCTTATCAAGATCAGAGCCGTCACCATTGACAATAGGATCGAAAGCATGCTCCTTGAACTCATCTTTGATACCAATACCGTTATCGGCAATCTGTATCTGAGCGTGATGGTCTTTCGTCAATGCCACACCCACACTGATCTGACAGCCATGAGGAGCGAAGATAGCAGCATTTCTAAACGTGATACGGTATATCTCTGCGATTTGCTCACGATCGAACTCCATCTCCAACTCATTGACAGACGACAGGAAATTTACCTTCACCTTGACATCAGGAACAGGTGTCTCATACTCTTTACAGTAGTTTCGGGTAAATGCCACAAGGTCGGAATTCTGTTTATGCAATACCAGTTCCTGCTGCTGGCTCATCTCCGGCACTTTCTCCTCCGCATGCTCATGAACCAACTGCATTCGCATCTCGTTCATCCACTGTTTCTTCTCCAATTCACGACGCACAGTCTCTGCCTGCATACGTTTCTCTTGATGCTTCATATACCACTTCCGCCAGAACAAAGCAGCAATAGCGATAATGATCATATAGAGCAAAACCATCCAACGGGTACGCCACAGAGGCGGACGGATGGTAATCTCTATATTACCCTCTTGGTCGCCAAAGGTGCCATCGTCATTGAGCACACGGACACAGAGGACATAATATCCTGGACGAAGACTCATATAGGTAATGTTAGGATTCGACTCTTCGGTCTTGATCCAGTCATCACTATAGCCTGCCATCTTATACACGAAACGGGAATGGTTATGAACCTCTCCACTATTACTTGCCAACTGGATGGTAAACTGGTCATCAAAGCGGAGATTGAGTTCACGGCAGGCATCCAATGCCTCATCGAGGATAACACGACCATCAACCTCCTCACCGACAGAAATCTCACGACCGAATATCTTCAATCCGCTGAAGACAGGACGCTCCTTAAACCTTCCCTTACCCATCTTACGGGGATTGATAATGTCCAGTCCTCCCTGTCCTCCAGTCAACACCTTGCCATCAGGGGTGTAACAGATGGAACGTTGGTTGTAAGGTCCGTTCTGCAAGCCGTCACGCTGGTTGAAACTACGTACCAAGAAATTCCATTTTCCACCCCATTGTTTCTCTGGCACGATATTAGACACCCCATGGTCGGTGACAACCCACAGGGTATGGCGGTCGTCCTCCACGATACCATTTACCGTTGAGCCTAACAGTCCCGATCGCATGTCAACCAGATAGACCTTATTATTCTTCTGGTCCCAGATGGTAGCACCAGAGGATGAGCCCTGCCATGCCAGTCCACGGCTGTCCTGCATAGCACAAATAGAAGCATCCGTAATACCGACATTATCTTTATTGTCTGTAATATTATGGTTGATTACTTTTCTCGTCTTGGGGTTAATAATGGAGTAGAAGATAGAGTGAGACACCATCATCCATCCCTTCTGTGTCTTCGTAATCGTAGAGACATAGTCACTGGGAATGATAGAGTTCTTGGTGGATATCGGCTCATCCATCCTACCTGTACGAGGGTCAATGCGCTGGACACCACCGCCCAACGTTCCTATCCAAATATATCCCCACTGATCCTCATAAATAGTCCATACATTATCGTTGCAGAGTTCGTTTGGTTTACCCGTTGCCCGATAGTTCGTCACTTGTCCGTTCTTGATATGAATAAGTCCTCCCTCATAGGTTCCGAACCACACAGAGCCATCACGGGCAGCAAGAGAGCCTACCATCGTATTTGAGCCAATACCATGACTTGCCTTGTCATAGACGATTTTCTCCTCCGTCTTAGGATCCAAACGAATAATACCAGCATCATTTGTACCCAGCCAATAATATCCTTCCTTATCCACACAGATGGTATTGATATTACCTATTTCCAAATTGCGGAAATTGGAACTACTCTCCGCATAATAACTGATACCATTCATATAGGTTCCTAGCCACATACGTCCTAACTGGTCAGGATAGATTAAACGGATGGTATTATCACAGATGGTAGACTCGTCGCGCTTGTCATTCAAGAACTGGCGCAACTCTCTCGTCTTCATGTCAACCACAATCAGTCCGTGATGGTCCGTGGCAAGCCACATCCGTCGCTTATTATCTGTCTTAACATCCCATACGCTGACCACTTCGGAGACATCGCTAAACCCTAATGAGAGGAGATAGTCTTGCATGGAGTGATACCAACGGGGTTTTCCGTTTATCTTCACAAAAACATTCTGCGTACTGATAAGAAAGAGGTTACCATATCTGTCAACCTTCAGTTTACAGTCTTGGCTGTTGACAAGTCCTTGCTTGCGCAGATAGTCGCTCTTCCAACTAATCCAGTCCTTCTCACGGTTAAAGCAAAATATCTCACCATTGTAGGATGTCACCATCAGGCTTTTCCCAAACTCCGCAAAACCACTGACTCCAAAGTCATTATTGAACTGCTGTGAACCATAGCCGAATGGATATACTTTCTTCTTTCCCGTACGAGGATTGATATGCCAGAATCCGTCTTCATAGGTTTTGACCCAAAAATCCTTGTGGGAATCTATATAAAGGCGCTCTATGCCACCTTTCATCCCTAGTTTGCGCAGGAAGTCTTCTGGGTGACGGTCAAACTTCTCCGTCACAGGATCGAAAATGGTATAACTCATACTCTGACGAAGCCATAACTTACCGTCGGATGCCTCATAGATCTCATCGACATAGTTATTGCGCATCGTTGTGGTGTCTTTCGCATAAGAATAGTATGTCTTGAAACGATAGCCGTCATAGCGGTTCAGACCATAGGGGGTTCCGAACCACATATATCCTTTGGAGTCACGGAAGATACACAATATCTGTGAATTACTCAATCCGTCACGGGTATCCAAACGACTGAATTTCAAATCGTCAATGGCAGCAAATGTCGGTATCGCCGTACAAGCAGCCAACCAGATGCACATAAACAACTTTTTCATATCCACCTTTTCGTTTTTAGTTATTCATCATCATCCATCAAAATGGCCTCCTCTATCTCCTCATCAGGTATTAGAGAGTCGTCCTTAACCTCCTCCTTTTCTGTGGCGGTCGACGAAGGCTTATCTTGCTGTTGTCTCTTCTCGTAGTATTTCCATCCGTACCAGAGGGCAACAGCAATCAACAACATCCATAGCAGCATTGCCCACCATGTCTTATACCATGCTTTCTGAATCGTAATACGCAACTGGCTCTCTGTCTCACCCATCGTTCCGTCATCTCTCAGCATCCTCACGCAAAGCGTATAACTACCTGCCGGCAGTCCCATATAGGTGATGTCAGCATTAGAGGCTGTCGTCTTAATCCACTTATCGTTAAAGCCCTTCAGACGATAGATAAAACGGGTATGGTTCTTGGCACCGCCATTGTCTGAGCCCATCTGAATCGTAAACTGGTTCTCACTTGCCTTTAAGGTGATAGCGCGTTCGATATCCAAGGCTTCCTTCAGAATCACACGACCATTGTACTCCACGCCAGTCTCCACCTCCTCATTGAAGAGTACAAGACCACTGAAAACGGGTTTCTCGTTATTCCCGCTCTCATCCAGTCGGCGAGTATTAATGATGTCCAGTCCATCTTGCCCGCCCACCAACAGGAAGCCTGTACGGGTAAAACAGATAGCACGCTGGTTGAAGGGACCAGGCTGTAAGCCATCACGGTCATTATAACTACGGACGGCAAAAGTCCAACGACCGTCCTCCTCATCCTTCTGGGCTATCACATCCGAGATACCATGATCGGTAACCACCCACATGGTATGACGGTCGTCCTCTGCCAACGCCACTACATTCGAGCCATAGAAGCCAGACTTCATATCCAGCAACTGCATCTGTCCCGTCTTGCGGTCAAAGACACTCACACCTGAAGGGGATGCCTGCCACAACAAACCATGACTGTCCATAACAGCCTGTGTCGTTGCGGACGAGATCGTGTAAGTATTATCGTCATGAGGCTTGGCGAGGTTCAGCACTTTCATCGTCTTCGGGTTGATGATTGAGCAATATTCCGAGTTACCTGCTAATATCCAACCATTAGAAGCACGGGAGACGCTGTTAGTCCAGACAGTTTTAATCTTAGAGTTATCCTCTGTGAACGAGCGCTGACGCCCCGTACGCTTATCCATGCGGACGACACCACCGCCAAGGACACCAATCCACATATTTCCCCAATAGTCCTCTGTTACACCCCAGATATTATTTGTCTTGAAAGCACTTCCTAGTGTCGTCACAGTATAATTTGTCCACTGTCCGTTCTTGTATTTCAACAAGCCGCCCTCCCAGGTACCGAACCACAGACTGCCATCGCTGGCTGTATAGTTTGACACGATGACATCACTAGCAGCACCTATGTCTTGTTTCCTGTAAGTCTCCAGCACCTCCAACGTGGCAGGGTCGACTTTCAAGATACCGCCACTATTCAGTCCCAGCCAGTAATAGCCGTCCCTATCCTCGCAGATGCCATTGATATCTCCCAAAGCAAGACTATTGAAATTCGTCATAGCATCAGCACTCATGGCAGCACCATTCTTATAGGTTGCCACCCACATACGTCCCATTTGGTCTTGATAGAGATGCTTTGCCGTAATATCCGACAGCGAGGTCTCGTCACCCTTGACATTGGTAAACTGTCTCCACTCCTTATTCTGGAAATCTAACAGCAGGATTCCCATATGGTCCGTTGCCACCCAGAGCAGTCCTTTCTGGTCATAGCGCACTTCCCATACCACAATATTCTCTGGAACGTTCGTAAAACCTTTGGCACGCATCAAGTCCGTCAGGTTGGTATACCAACGCTTCTCTGTCGGCACGTAGATATAGGTTCCCACAGAATGGGTAATCACCCAGATGATACCGTCTTTGTCTACATATACCCAATAGTCGTTGTAGGCATTCAGACTTTTCTTCACATAGTCCTCTTTCCACAAGACCCTTCCTTTCTCACCGTCTACACACATCAACTCGCCCAACATCGACACCAATAGCATACCCTCTTTTGTCTCCGCATAGGCTGACACACCAAACTCCTTAGAGAAGTCCTTGGGACCATAGCCGAAAGGAATCTTCTTGATATATTTACGATGAGGGTCGTAGTAAAAGAAACCATTATCGTAGGTCTTGATCCAAAAGTTCTTCTTTGAATCAATGTGCATACTCTCAACACCGCCCTTGATTCCTTGCTTTGCCAACCAGTGAGAGGGAGAGCGGTCGACTTTCTCCGTGACAGGATCATACACAGAATAGTTCATGCCATGGTCCAACCATAGTTTACCGTCGTATGCCTCCTGTATCTCGTCTACACGATTACTGCGCAACGTCGTCGTGTCACGCTCATAGGAATAGAATGTCTTAAAGCGGTATCCGTCATAACGGCACAAGCCAAACTGTGTGCCTAGCCAAATATGTCCGTGAGAGTCTCGTAAGATACTGTTTACTTGAGAGTTGGACAATCCGTTACGGGTGTCCAAGCGGCGAAACTTGACATCAGGTATTACTGCCATTGCTACGAATGGCACTACAAGCATTAATAAGGTTATATAGACAGACTTTTTAGTCATTGGTAAGTGCGATTTTTTGTTAGTATCTGCAAAAATACACTTTTTCTGCCATACTACCAAAAAAAACGCTGCTTTTTTCCAAACTTAACGAGGTGATTTCGCAGAACGCGCCCCCTCCATGATTCCGTCAAATGCTACCTGGGAAAATATTTTCAAGTTGGCACGGTCAACAACCGTCATAGTACCTTTCTCACCACTCCGATTGATGTGATTGATATCCCACAACATAGGGACACAGCCATTAGATATTGCCTCCTTTGTCACTTCCTTATACCATGCCTTGACAGAAGCGTCATGGACTTCTTGCAGGTCGCCTATCTCACGCCAGTTAAGTCCATACTCGCCAAGAATAACGGGATAGCCCTGGTCATAGAACTTCTTTTTCATGCTGGCAAACTGGCTTGCCACCCAATTCTCCTCACCCCACTCACAGGTATAGGGGTTATCCTTCACATGCTGGTTTTGTCCCCAGAACCGTTTGCCACCATCCTGCTGACCACAGAAGTCCCATGGGTCATAATAGTGGACCTCCACCATCAGGTGTCCGTCTCCGACAGGGTCCGTCGGCATCATAAAACCAATCTCCTCATTTGTCGCAGAGGAGATATTGACACTGGGTGCCTGAACCACAAGGATACGTTTTTTGTTCTTACCTCCTGTTGAGCGAACCGCATTCACAAAAGCCTGATTATAACGCTGCAGGATGGGGGTCAGTTCCTTGTGCCTGCCATTGAAAAGGAAATACTCTTGGAAGGGCTCGTTGAGTCCAGCAAAGAGCAGATGCTCGTCGTAGCCCTTGAATGTTTTGGCTATCTGTTTCCAAATATACTCCAGACGTGCCGCTTTTAACTGGATAGTCTGCTCGTCGACGATCTCAAACTCCTTGTTCGTCTTACTAAAGCCCATCACCTCTATCCACCCGTTGTCCCAGTGATCATTCAGGACGACATACAATCCGTCCTTGACACAATAGTCGACAATTTCCTTGACACGAGCCATCCATTGCTTATCGATATTCCCTTCTGCGTCCGCATGGATATCCCAGGAACAAGGAATACGAACAGAGCGGAACCCTGAGCGTTTGATGAAATCCATCAGTTCCTGCGTAGTTACGGTGGGCTGCCATGAGTGCTCAGCAGCCAATCCTTCCCCTGTTGCCTCCATGGTGTTTCCCAAATTCCATCCAGGATACATCAGGGAAGCCACCCTCTTGGCATCATTAGAACACTCCTTACGACCCTCCACCGTCAGGCAAAAGAGGGGAACGCACAAGCATAACACAGTCAGGAAAAGTCTTGATTTTCTCATTATTTCTTATTTTTAGCAGAAGTTTCACGAATCACTAATTGCTGGGGAACGATTTTCTTGCATACTTTCGTATCTCCCTGGATATGATTGAGGAGCATCTGGCAGGCGGTGGCACCCATCAGGTGCGACTGGTCCTCAATGGCAGACATCCTGGGTGTCACGTAGGCAGCATGGGCATCGTCCGTAAATCCTATCAAGGCGACATCCTCAGGAATTCTCAACCCCAACTGCTTGATTGCCGTAAAGGCGGCAAAGGTGATGATATCGTTGAAGGCAAGGATGGCGTCAGGACGATTTGGACTCTGAAGCAGTTTGATGGTCTCCTCAAGGGCGACCTGATAGTCAATTTTATTACATACCACCAGTTCACGCTCGATGGGAATGCGATTCTCACGCAATGCCTCCAGATAACCATGCTTACGTCGCTGCACCATGTCAAGATGGTTAGGACCGCCGATAAAAGCGATACGACGGCTACCCGTATCTATCAAGTGTTGGGTCGCCATCTGGGCTGCCTCGTCACCATTGGCAGTCACACTGGAGAAGCGGTCGGACAGACAGGTCCTTCCAAAAAACACCAAAGGGATACCCATCGCCGATATCTCCTCGAAATGGCTATAGTCTGTAGTCGTCTGGGCAAGGCAGGCGATGATTCCCTCCACATGAAGACTGATAAAGTTGTCGACAGCCTGCGCCTCGACATCACAATCCTCATGGCTGTTGGCACTGATCACGCTATAGCCTGACTTACGAGCCTCATCCTCAATACCATCCAACACGGCGGCATAATAATGGGTCACAAGATTGGGCACCACTACGCCGATTATCTTGGGGGCTTCCTTACGCAGGCTCTGCGCAAAAGGATTCGGACGATAATTCATTTTCTTCGCCAAATCCTTCACGCGACGCTGCATCTCCTCACCGATTTCCGATGAATTACGCAAGGCACGGCTGACCGTGGCTATACTGACATTCAGTTCCTTTGCCAAGTCTTTCAGAGATGTTCTATGTTGCTTCTTACTACTCATCACGTGCAAAAATAGGTAAAATTATGCAATTACGCAAACGTTTACGGACTTTTTTTGTGTTTTTTTGTTGCATACATAGAAAAAAGTGCGTATCTTTGCATCGTGAATTCAGAATGAGTAATGAATAGTTGATAATAAGTTAGTTAGAAAATGAGAGTAGGAGTTGTCGTGAGACAATTCCTACTTTTTATTGTAATCTCTTGAGAATCAGTACTAGATATAGTATTCCGCAGAGTCAACGAGTCCTGCCCGCAACGCATATTTTGTCGCCTCATGCACATTGTTGACTCCTAATTTCCTGAAAATATTCTTTCGATGGGTGTTCACGGTATGGAAACTGGAAAAGCGCCGCTCTGCGATTTCCCTGGTGGTCTGTCCCAAAGCGATATCCTTCAGTATCTCCATTTCCGTGGGGGTGAGTTTGACATCCTCCTCGCTGCTCACCACTTGGGGCGCAAGCAGGAGTTCCGCCATACGCTGACAGATATATCGCTGGTGGCGCTGTCCGAACATCAGACACTCGCGAATCTCCTGGATGGGAGACTCCTTCAGCAAGATACTGAAGCGGGGAGCGATAGCAATCACCCTGCGGACAAAATCACCTGAGAGATCGACACTAAAGAGAATCCACTGCACACCAGGGAACCGTTGATGCAGAATCGTCAACTCCTCCACATCATTGATATCAAAAAGGGTATAGTCCAAGACGACCACGGCGTCGGGATGACTCTTCAACTGCTCTAGCAGTTCCGCTTTATCCTCCGCACGGCGCATCTCCACCTCACCCATCTCCTGACAGACATACATCATGCCTGCCCTCGTGATATCTTGGTTATCCGCTAATGCTACGTACATACCTTATTATATATTAGTGTCAACCAGTTCTGAAACGGGTACAAAGATAGTGCAAATCAGGCGAAACACCAAATTTATTGGGGTATTTCTGATATCAAAAGGGTCTTGCCATGGTAGTGCAATGATACAAAAAAGATTTTACTTTTCCTTAAAATGAGTGCGTAATAACAAAAATAAATAGTATCTTTGCAGTTCAAAATGAAGACGTTAGTATGAGCGAGCATAACAATCCCTTCCTAGAGCCCTATGGCACTCCGCACGACACGGTGCCTTTTGACCGTATCCGTCTGGAGGACTACGAGGAGGCTTTCATGGAGGGTATCCGACGGGATAACGAGTATCTCGACAAGACCATCAACAACCCAGAGAAGCCGACCTTCGACAATACCATCCTGAATCCCTTCGACAAAGGCGATGGCTATTACGACCTATTAGACAGAGTATCCACCGTTTTCTTCAACCTGCTGAGCGCGGAGACGAACGACGAGATGGATGCCCTTGCCCAGAAAATGCAGCCCATCCTAACGCAGCATGCCAACGACATGCGACTGAACCCGCAATTGTTCGAACGTATCCGTCAGGTGCACTTGCACCATCGCAAGTTAACGCCAGAGGAGAAAATGCTGTTGGACAACTGCTACGAGGGATTCGTGCGCAGTGGCGCTTTGCTCAACAAGGAGGGAAAGGCGAAGTTGCGCCAACTGACAGAGGAGGCGTCAATGCTCTCTTTGCAGTTCTCGCAGAACCTGCTGAAGGAGAACAAGGCGTTCACCCTACATATCACAGACGAGGCACAACTGGACGGACTACCCGACACGGCTCGTGAGGCTGCCGCCCAGACGGCTAAGGAGCAGGGCAAGGAAGGATGGGTATATACCCTCGATATGCCTAGTTACTCCCCCTTCATGACCTACTCCACCCAACGGGAGTTGCGCAAGGAGATGTATATGGCACGTAACACGGAGTGCACCCACGACAATACGGAGAACAATATCGAGATCTGCAAGCGGCTCATCAACCTACGCCGCGAGATTGCCCAACTGCTGGGCTATAAGACCTATGCCGACTATGTGCTGAGACGCCGCATGGCATCTAATGTCCGCAATGTCTATAAGTTGCTCGACGACCTCATCGACGCCTATAAGCCGACCGCCGTCAAGGAGCGTGACGAGTTGAGGAAACTCTTTGAGACGAAGAACAAGTCAAAAGACAAGATGATGCCATGGGACTCTGGCTACTACTCCCATCAGTTGCAGATGAGGAAATACAACCTCGACGCGGAGATGCTACGCCCCTATTTCGAACTGTCGAAGGTCATTGAAGGCGTCTTCGGACTCGCCAACCGCTTGTATGGCATCACGTTCCAGGAGAACAAGGACATCCCCGTCTACCATCCTGACGTGAAGGCTTACGAGGTCTATGACAAGGACGGCTCCTATCTCGCCGTCTTCTATGCCGACTTCCATCCCCGCAAGGGGAAACAGGGTGGTGCCTGGATGACAGAGTACCAGGGGCAGTGGATTACGAAGAAGGGAGAGAACATCCGTCCGCACGTCAGTGTGGTCATGAATCTCACCAAACCGACTGACGAGAAGCCCGCCCTGTTGACGCTCAGTGAGGTGGAGACCTTCCTGCATGAGTTCGGACACTCATTGCACGGCATGTTTGCCAACACCCGTTTCGAGAGCCTCAGCGGCACCAATGTATGGTGGGACTTCGTGGAATTGCCCTCGCAGTTCATGGAGAACTTCGCTATTGAGAAAGACTTCCTGCGCACCTTCGCCTTCCATTATCAGACGGGGGAACCTTTGCCCGACGAACTCATCAGGCGTATCGTGAAGAGCCGTAACTTCATGGTGGCAACGGCATGTCTGCGACAGGTGAGTTTCGGACTGCTTGATATGGCTTACTATACAAAGAAGGACGAGTTTACAGATGACATCATCCCCTTCGAGAAGAAGGCATGGAAGAAGGCGATCTTGGGTGAGCAACTGCCCGACACCTGTATGACGGTGCAGTTCTCGCATATCATGGCAGGCGGCTATGCGGCAGGCTATTACAGTTATAAATGGGCGGAAGTGCTGGATGCCGATGCTTTCAGCGTCTTCAAGCGCCATGGCATCTTCGACCCCAAAACGGCACAGAGTTTCAGAGACAACATCCTCTCACGAGGCGGCACGGAGCATCCGATGACGCTCTACAAGCGCTTCCGTGGGGGAGAACCGACAATAGACGCATTACTAAAGCGAAATGGAATCAAACGAGAAACAAAGAAGATTTGACCTGCGCTATCTGCGCATGGCACGCATCTGGGCAGAGAACAGTTACTGCCAACGCCGCCAGGTAGGCGCCCTGGTGGTGAAGGAGGGCATGATTATCAGCGACGGCTACAACGGTACGCCCAGTGGATTCGAGAATATCTGCGAGGATGAGAATAACGTGACGAAGCCTTATGTGCTGCACGCCGAGGCTAACGCCATCACCAAACTCGCCCGCTCAAACAATAACAGCGATGGCTCGACCATCTATATCACGGCCTCGCCGTGTATCGAGTGCGCCAAACTCATCATCCAGTCGGGCATCAAAAGAGTAGTATACGGAGAGCAGTACCGTCTGACCGACGGTATCGACCTGTTGAAGCGCGCTGGCATCGAGACTATTTACATCAATCCTGAAGAAACATGAGTGAAAAGAAGAATAACCGTTTCATGCCCCTGCTGATGGCTGTCAGTGTGGTAGTGGGTATCTTGATTGGCACTTTCTACGCCAACCACTATTCCGGCAATCGGCTGAGCATTATCAATTCGGGTAGCAACAAACTGAACAACCTGCTCAGACTAGTAGACGACCAATATGTGGACACCGTCAACGTGAATGACCTCGTGGAGAAGGCTATGCCGCAGATCCTCGCGGAACTCGACCCCCACTCCGTCTATATCTCGGCAAAAGACATGGAGGTGATGAACGACGACCTGAAAGGCTCATTCTCGGGCGTAGGTATTGAGTTCACCATCCGCCAAGATACCCTCCACGTGCAGAATGTCATTAAGAACGGACCGGCGGAGAGGGCTGGTGTGATCGCAGGCGATATGATTGTGAAGGTGGACGACCAGAACTTCACTGGTAAGACACTGACCAACGAGGAGGCTATGCACCGTCTGAAGGGTCCAAAGGACACTAAGGTCAAACTAGGTATCCTGCGCAACAAGGAGAAGACCATCCGTAACTTTGTCGTGACACGTGGCGACATCCCCACCAAGAGTGTTACCGCCGCCTATATGCTGAACGACAATACTGGCTATATCCGTATCAAGAACTTTGGCGAGAACACTTATCCGGAACTGCTGATAGCCCTTGCGAAACTCTCGCAGCAGCGATTCGAGAACCTCACCATCGACCTCAGGGGCAACACGGGAGGCTATCTGGAGTCTGCCGTACAGATTGCCAACGAGTTCCTGCCTAAGGGACAGTTGATCGTCTATACCCAGGGACGTAAGTCGGCACGGCAGGAATATCGCAGTGACGGACGCGGCTCCTACCAGCAGATACCCCTGGTGGTACTCATCGACGAGGGCTCCGCCTCAGCCAGTGAAATTCTGGCGGGTGCCATCCAAGACAACGACCGTGGCACGATTATCGGACGACGCTCGTTCGGCAAGGGTCTGGTACAAAAGCCGATGGCTTTCAACGACGGCTCGATGATCCGTCTGACCATTGCCCGTTACTATTCGCCTTCCGGACGTTGTATCCAGAAACCCTATGTCTCCGGCGACAACAAGGACTATGAGGAAGACCTGCTGGCAAGATATGAGCATGGGGAGTTCTTCTCACAAGACAGCATAAAGCATACAGGTCCCGCCTATAAGACCCGCATCGGACGAGAGGTGTTTGGCGGTGGAGGCATCACCCCTGATATCTTCGTGGCAGAGGACACGGTGGATGTCACCTCTTACTATAAGCAGGCATCGATGAGCGGACTCATCTTGCAGTTTGCCTTCGATTACACAGACAACAACCGTCAGAAACTGAACGAGTATAAGACAGCAAAAGACCTGGCGAAATACCTCGTCAAGCAGAATACCGTGGAACAGTTTGCTACCTTTGCCGAGAAGAACGGACTGAAACGCCGCAACCTCATGATACAACGCTCCCACAAACTCCTTGAGCGGTATATCAACAGCCGCATCATCTATAACATGATGAGTGAGGAGGCATGGCTGCAATACCTGAACGATGATGACCCCGCTATCAAGGAGACGCTGAGGGTGTTCCAGGCAGACCAGGCTTTCCCACAGGTTCCGCAGAAACCAGAGAAAAGGAAAGTAGCATGACCAGCAAACAAGAGATACGTAAGATGCTTCGGCAGAGAGGACCCATCGGTTCCGCTGCTGAAGCATCTGCTATCAGCCACCGCTTGAAAGCACATCCACAGGTGTACCTCGCACGTACCTTATTAATATATAGCGCTCTCCCCGATGAGATTCCCACCCAGCAACTCATTGACGATTTCCTGCGGGAAGGCAAGACCGTCCTGTTGCCTCGTGTCATCAGTGACACCCAGATGGAACTACGTCGTTATACGGGAGCCGCAGATTTACAACAAGGAGCCTTTGGCATCATGGAGCCCTCGGGAGAACTCTTTACCGACTTTGGTCAAATAGATGTCGCCATCATCCCTGGTGTCGCCTTCGACAAAGAGGGACACCGTTTAGGCAGGGGAAAAGGCTATTATGACCGTTTCCTTCCGTTATTGCGCAATACTTATATGATAGGAGTCTGTTATCCTTCCCGCCTACTGGAGCATATCCCCACCGACGAGCACGACATTTCCATGGACGAGATTATATCCTAGAAACGGATATCCGTAATCACCTGCTCGCCCACTACCGCATTGAGTTTCTTCACCAATTCCCCTCGCATCATCGACAAATCAGAGCGAAGAGCAGGATTGGACAGACGAACATAGAGGGTCTGGTTATAGATATAGGTGTTCAAGGTATAACGTGCGATGGCAGGACCGACAACCTCAGGCCACGCCTCTACCAACCGCTTCTGGTTTAACGGTGTCTCCAAGCCCTGTTCTCTTAATGTCCTCAACAGGACCTCTTTCAAGGATTCTGTCTTCTGCCTAAACATCCTTCTGCGTTATCTCTCCGTTATCAACATAGAATATCTTATAGTCGAGGGCACTCGCTTTGAGGATCTGGTCAAGATGGTCACGGTTGGTGTCTGTGATGAATATCTGACCGAAAGCATCTCCAGACACCAGTCGCACAATCTGCTCCACCCGCTCGGCATCCAACTTGTCGAAGATATCATCCAACAACAATAAAGGAGTGGTCTTAGAGGCGGTGCGCTTGAGGAAATCAAACTGTGCGAGTTTCAAGGCAATCGCAAAGGTCTTGTTCTGCCCTTGGGAGCCCTCCCGTTTCATCAGATGCCCATCCAAGGTGAACTCCAAGTCGTCACGATGAATGCCATGCAAAGAGAAACCAACGGCAAGGTCTTTCGCACGGTCCCGCTGGATAACCTCCAACAGCGGTCCACGCTGGCAATGAGAGAGATAGTTAAGTCCAACACGCTCACGTCCAGACGATATCTTGTCGTAGAACTGCTGGAAGAGAGGCACCAGTTCCTTCACAAAGGCATCACGCTTCCTGAAAATCTCCTCACCAGACACTGCCATCTGCTCCTCCCATATTTGCAGAAGCATAGGGTCAGGAGCCGGATCTTCCTGTTTCAGAAGCGTGTTACGCTGCTGGTGGGCATTATTGTAACGGGCAAGAGCCTCAATATATGAACGGTCATACTGCGAGATGACCATATCCATCAATCGGCGACGCTCCTCACTTCCTCCTTCTATCAGCAACGTGTCCGAAGGGGAGACCACGACTAATGGTATCAGTCCTATATGCTCAGAAAGACGCTTATACTCCTTCTTATTCCTCTTGAAATGTTTCTTCACCCCTCGCTTGATGCCGCAAGAAATTAACTCGGAGTCCTCTGTGTCCTCTGGGGTCTCTGAGTAAAGTCCCTCAATCATACAAAACGGTTCCTCATGCCGAATGACCTGTGAGTCGATTGGGTTAGAGGCAGAACGGCAGAATGACAGGTAATAGACTGCATCCAGCACATTCGTCTTGCCCACCCCGTTATGCCCGATGAGACAATTTATCTTAGGAGACAGTTCTAAGACCGCCTCCTGAATATTCTTATAATTGAGTATCGTGAGTTTTCTGAGTATCATTTGTGTGCAAAGGTACGAAAAAAAAATCATTATTCATCATTCATTATTCATAATAATTTTGTAACTTTGCACCCGATTTGTGTATGAACAATAAATAAAATCAAGAATAATGGCAAACAAAAACCAACAAGCCGCCCCTGAGTTGCAGGAGCAGGTAACCAAAGCAGAGGCTTTCTTTGAGAAATACAAGAAGGCTATTATCATTGGCGTCATTGCAATTATTGTAATCATTGTAGGCGCTATCCTTTTCAATAATTACTACCTTGCTCCTCGTGAGAATGAGGCAAACACAGAACTTGCCAAGAGTCAGGAACTATTTGGCTCAGAGCAGTACGACAAAGCACTTGCCGGATTCCAAAAGGTGGCAAACGACTACAGTTCCACTGATGCCGGTAACCTCGCACAACTCTACATCGGTCTCTGTCAGGCTAACCTTGGCAAATGGCAGGAGGCTGTCAATGCCTTAGAGGGTTTCAGTGGTAAGGGCGACGCTATGATCTCTCCCGCCGCAGAAGGAGCACTGGGCAATGCTTACGCCAACCTCAATCAACTTGACAAGGCTGTTGAGCACCTGAAGAAAGCCGCTAAGATGGCTGATAACAACTCCCTCTCTCCCACTTTCCTCATTCAGGCTGGTGAGATTCTGGAAAGCCAAGGTAAGAAAGACGAGGCTCTGAAACTGTATCGGGAGGTGAAAGAGAAGTATTTCAACTCCATGCAATACCAGATTATCGACGAGTATATCGAACGCGCATCTGCTAAGTAATGGCAACCAAGAACCTGTCGGAATACAATGTTGAGAAGGTGCCCGATGCCTCGAATATGATATTCGGCATCGTGGTTTCTGAATGGAATCCGGAGATTACAGGAGCCCTATTGGAGGGATGCGTCAGCACCTTGGAGAAACATGGTGCACTGCCAGAGAACATCCATGTGAAGACTGTTCCAGGCTCTTTCGAACTCATCTACGGTGCCCGCCAGATGACGCTCAACGATGGTTATGACGCTGTGATTATCCTTGGATGTGTCATTCGTGGTGAGACTCCTCATTTCGACTATATCTGTCAGGGAGTAACCCAAGGTATCGCCCGTCTTAACGCTACCAATAATATCCCCGTGGTCTATGGATTGCTGACCACCAACGACCTGCAACAAGCGAAAGACCGTGCAGGAGGCAGGTTGGGCAATAAGGGCGACGAGTGTGCCGTGGTTGCCATCAAGATGGCGAAATTCTGAGAATACAGATGAGAAGATTTATGAATATGACTGCTGCACTGACTGGAATAGTCGGTGTAGCAGTCTTATTTTGTAGTTTAACTACTGTCGAGGATATCCCGCACGGGGCGGCAATCCTGATGAAAGTCTATCCCAATTATGTGAAGAACTACGAGAATGGCTATCTGGTGATGGGCGATGGGAGCAAGATTCTCTATGACGACGGGAAAGAGAAGACATTTGTCCAGAAACTGGATGACGGAGACCCCGAAGACATGTTTGCCTTCAAATATGACAGGAGATCATGGACACCAGAATACTTACAAGACGCTGGTCGCAGTCGCTGTGAGCCACTGTTCAAGAAGATGTACGGGGCTTCTGAGGCTGAAGTGCGAAAAAACCTCATCAGCATCCCTTGGTTTGGAGAGAAGGTGCTGTTTACGAAGGTCAATGGAGCGGCAGATAGTCTGCGTGCCGTTGCCGCTGAACTCGCCAAGCACCCTGAGTTGCGTCCCTATCTCAAATCCTCCGGCTCATTCTATTGGCGTAAGGTCAGAGGTGCCAACCGCCTGAGTGCCCACTCCTATGGAATGACGATTGACATCGGGGTTGCGAGGAGCGACTATTGGCTGTGGAAGAACACTGGCAAGGGAGAAACGGCACATATCGTCTACACCAACAGAATGCCTAAAGACCTCGTTCTCATCTTCGAAAAACACGGATTTGTATGGGGCGGTCGCTGGTATCACTATGACACCATGCATTTTGAGTTCCGCCCGGAAATACTTGCTGCTAACCCCTAATATATAATAAGGTATGAAATTCATCAGTTGGAATGTTAACGGACTGAGGGCTTGCGAGGGCAAGGGCTTCAGTGATATCTTCAAAGAACTGGACGCGGACTTCTTCTGCCTGCAAGAGACAAAAATGCAGGAAGGACAACTCGACTTGCAGTTTGAAGGTTACACCTCCTATTGGAACTATGCGGAGAAAAAGGGCTACTCTGGTACGGCAATCTTCACCAAGCATCAACCGCTGAATGTGGAATATGGCATTGGTATCGACATCCACGACCATGAGGGACGTGTCATCACGCTGGAAATGGACGACTTCTATCTCGTCACCTGCTATACGCCCAACTCACAGGACGGACTCAGAAGACTGGAATACCGCATGTCATGGGAAGATGCGTTCCGTGCCTACCTCAAACGCCTTGACCAGCAGAAGCCTGTCATTCTCTGTGGCGACCTGAATGTTGCCCATGAGGAGATAGACCTCAAGAACCCCAAGACCAATCGGATGAACGCAGGCTTCACAGACCAGGAGCGAGAGAAGTTCAGCGATCTGCTCGCCTGCGGCTTCATTGACACCTTCCGCACACTCTATCCAGAGCAGATCACCTACTCCTGGTGGTCATACCGTTTCCAGGCTCGCCAGAAGAACGCAGGATGGCGTATTGACTACTTTGTCACCAGTGAGCGACTAAGAGACCGTATTGATGATGCGAAGATTCACACAGAGATCTATGGCAGTGACCACTGCCCCGTTGAATTATCGTTAAAAGATTAAAAAGAAAAGTACCACGAAACAAAATTCGTTGTATCTTTGTCGCGGTTTTAAGGAACCACTAAACATGTTTTACTAAAAAGAGAAAGTTATGAAAAAGATTCTTTTAGCAGTGATGGCTGTTGCTGCCATCGGATTCACATCATGTGGTAACAAGACTGCCCAGGGCGAGGCTACCGACAGCACAGAGGTTGCTATCAACGTAGACGACGAGGCTAATGCCACTATCGCCGCTCTGTCAGAGCAGATTGAGGCTAAAGACGCCAACAAGTTGCAGGAGGCTCTTGCCGCTGTCAAGGAGAAAGTTGCCGAACTCATCAAGACCAACCCAGAGGTTGCCAAGGAGTATGTGGCAAAGGTTCAGAACTTCCTGAAAGAGAATGCTGACAAGGTGAAGGCTGTTGTAGGTGACAATGCCGCTGTTGCCGCTGCTGTTGCCGCTATCACAGACGTAGAGCCCGCCAGTGTTGTCAGTGGTCTGCTGGAGCAGGTTGGCGATGCTGCTACTGATGCCAAGGATGCTGCTGTTGACGCTGTCAACGAGAAGGTTGACAATGCCAAGGCTGCCGCAGAGGAGAAGGCTAACGAGGTAAAGGATGCTGCCAAGCAGAAGGCTAACGACGCCATCGACAATGCCGCTTCTGATGTCAAGAAGGGCTTAGGTCTTTAATCATTGAGTAACAGAAAAGTTGAAGTTTTAGACTTTTCGCTGAATAAAAGAGCCGGTTCGTTGAATTTATTTCACGAGCCGGCTCCTTTTATATACCTTTGCGTCATCTAATCTGAGTATTAACGATTAAAACGAAAGAATATGACTAAGAGAATGATGACCATCCTGATCATGGCAGCCATGACGATGGTAACAATGATGACAGCATGCTCTTCTGACGACCCGTTGAGCAATGACGACAATGGTAATAACGATTGGAGCGACAACGGAAGCGATGATGGCAGTACCACTACATCGACCTATGCGGAGATGACCTCATTTACTATTGCTATCGACAAGACAACGACAGAGCCGACCTCATCGGCTACTGCCCAGTATCCCGATGAGGTGGCAGCCTACAGTGCCGACAATTTCACCACGACAGTCAATATCGACATGACAAATCCTACAGACCCCACTGTGGATGGCGTGACAATTACCATCAACGGCAACCATGTGACGGCAGATCATGGCAATACAGAGGGAGTATGCTATGTAGTTACTGGTACGACGACAGACGGCTCACTGACCATTGAGGGAAAGACCAACTTCGCCTTAAACCTCAACAATGCCGATATCACCAACCCAGCCAGTACGGCAATTGATATCGAGAGTAAACTGAATGCCTATCTCGTACTAACAGGTAGTAACAAGGTGACTGACGGCACGACGGCTGACGACAGCCATAAGGGAGCCCTTTATGCGAAAGGTCCATTGCTCATCAGTGGTACTGGCTCTTTAGAAGTCTACGGTACTTACAATAACGGTATCCACGGCAAGAGCAATGTTGTCATTGACAAGGGTGTCAACCTGTATGTCAAGTCAACCGCCAATCATGGCATCAAGGCAGGAGCCGACATGTATATCAACGGCGGTATCATCAACGTGGAGGTTTCCGCTGCTGGCGCAAAGGCAATCAATGCCGATGCCAACGTGACCGTCAATGGCGGGCGTACTACCGTCATCGCCACAGGTGATGGCGAATGGGAAGAGGACGAGACACTGACGTATGGAGGTGACACCAAGGCTGCCGCAGGTATTGGCAGTGACGGCAATCTCTACATAAACGGCGGTGAGGTCTATGCCAAGGCCACCGGCAGTGGCGGCAAGGGTATCAAGGCTGACTATGAGGCCTATATCACAGGTGGTAAGATCCGCATCATCACGGAAGGTGGACTCTACTATAATAATGGAAAGACGGAGAGTCTGAACTACACGGGTAATACCGATAACCTGCCAAGTGCCTACACCTCCTCTCCCAAGGGTATGAAGATCGGCTCCAAGGACGAGAACGACGTTGCCTATGGCGGTCCCTTGGTAATCTCTGGCGGTGATATCATGGTGCGCACCAGTGGCAATAACGCAGAGGGTATTGAGAGTAAGGGAACGCTTGAGGTCTCTGGTGGCACCGTACTGGTCTATGCTCACGATGACGCGATCAACTCCACGAGCGACCTGACGATCTCTGGCGGTACAGTGGTGGCTGTAGGTACCAACAACGACGGTATTGACTCTAATGGCGACATGTACCTCAAGGGAGGAACGCTGATTGCCTGCGGTGCTAGTGGCGCAGAGGCTGGTATTGATATCAACGAGCAGAAGAAACTCTATATCACTGGCGGCTATATCTTCGGCATCGGTGGACGTATAGACGGCAACTTAGGAAGCACCACACAGGGAATCATCACCACCACAGGCTCCATCACGGCTAACGGTACGGTCAGCGTCAGCAACAGCAGTAAGACACTCTACACATTCAATATGCCACCCATTTCCTACAATAGCGGCACCATGCTCATCAGCACCCCTGACCTGAGCAGTGGCAGCAGTTATACCCTGAAGTCGGGCAGCAGTTCCACAACGGTGACAGCCTCCAACACAATCAGCAGTGGCATGAGTGGTGGTCCTGGAGGCGGCATGCCTGGTGGCGGTCCTGGTGGACATTAATGCGGAAAACACAATAACGACAATCTCTCTGCGTTATATGAAATGGATGCAAGAACAACAGAAACATGAGAATCTGACATATCTGGTGCTATGGGGCATGCTCTTCATAGCACCAGTGCTCAGTCTCTATGTCCGAACGGTCAGCAACGATGCCTTTGAGTTCAGATGGGACGAGGTGCTGATGGTATGGAAACTATTTGCCATCTATCTGGTCATCTTTCTGTTTCATAACTTCTTCCTTGCCCATCTGTTGGTCTACAAGCAGAAACGAGCCATCTACTTCAGTGCCATCGCTATCATTATCGCCGCCTTTGTAGCCTACCAGTGTACGGAAAGACCGAAGGGAGGTCCACATGGTCATCACGACAAGATGCACCATGAGCAGATGGCAGATCGCCAACGTCCGCCTATGGAGGATGACATGACCTTCGAGTTCGACCATGAGCCACCCCCACCTGACAGACAACACCCGCAAAGGCACAGGGGCGAGAAGAAGCCTCCTGTCATGGTGGGAGAGCATGACATCATCGCGCTCATCGTCCTCATCTTGATGCTGGGCATGAATATCGGCATCAAACTCTACTTCAAATCCCGTCGTGACACGAAGATCATGGCAGCCTTGGAGAAGGAGAACCTGGAGCAACAACTGGAGTATCTGCGCTACCAGATCAACCCTCATTTCTTCATGAACACGCTCAACAACATCCATGCACTGGTGGACATCGACCCCGAGCGGGCGAAGAGCACGATACTGGAACTGTCGAAGATGATGCGCTTCATCCTCTATGAGGGCGACAAGAAGGGCGTTCCCTTGACCCGTGAGTTGGATTTCATCCGCAACTACGTGACACTGATGCGACTACGCTATACCGACAAGGTGGACCTCCAGATGGAACTGCCTACCGAAGTGCCCGACTATGAGATACCTCCTCTGATGCTCATCACCTTCATCGAGAATGCCTTTAAGCACGGCATCAGTTACCAACGCGACTCCTTCATCCATGTGAGAATAGGCATAGAAGGTACCAAGTTGCGGTTCACATGCAGCAATAGCAAAGCAGACAAGCCGAATCAAGAGAAAGGAGGCGTGGGACTCACGAATGTCAAACAACGATTAAACTTAATTTATGGAGATAACTTTACACTGAATATACAGGACAATCCTGACACCTATAACGTTAAACTTGAAATACCACTCACATGATACGATGTCTTGCCATTGACGACGAGCCGCTTGCCCTCCAGCAGTTGGCGGTATATATCGGAAAGGTGCCTTTCCTCGAACTGGCAGCGCAATGCCAGAGCGCACTGGAGGCACGTAAGTTCTTAGAGGAAGATACAGTAGACGCTATCTTCTGTGATATCAACATGCCCGACCTCAATGGCATGGACTTCGTGAAGTCGCTGCAGGCTCCACCGTTGGTTGTCTTCACCACCGCCTATAGCGAATACGCCATCGAGGGCTTCAAGGTCAATGCCATCGACTACCTGCTAAAGCCTTTCGGACTGGATGACTTCCGTCGTGCCGCCAACAAGGTCAAGCAACAGTACGACCTGTTGAACCAGTCGGCACAGGCTGTCCCTTTGAGCCAGTCGTCCGAAGACACCATCTTCATCAAGACGGAATATCGTATCGTGAAAATCAATATCACTGATATCCGCTATATCGAGGGGATGAGCGAGTATCTGAAAATCTATCTGGATAGTGAGTCAAAGCCCATCATCACCCTTCTCTCGATGAAGAAGATGGAAGACAGGCTGCCTAACTATTTCATGCGCATCCACCGCTCCTATATTGTCAACCTCAACAAGATACAGGAAGTCAACAAGAACCGCATCATCATGGATGCCGACACTTATCTTCCCATTGGAGATATGTATAAGGAAGCCTTTCAGCAATATCTCGACACAAAATTTCTTGGCAAATAGCCAAAGTGCCAAATTAATTTGGCGCTTTGCCCGCTTATTCGTACCTTTGCACCTTGATGAGAAGATTATACACCTTATTTATAGTATGGCTGTTGGTGCTCTCAGCGAGTGCGCAACTGGTAGACCCTGTACATTTCTCTTCCCAGATGAGGGAACTCTCCGACAATGAGGCGGAGATCATCTTCACGGGAAAGATTGACGCAGGATGGCATGTCTACTCCACAGACATAAGTGGTGGTCCTATCCCCGCCACCTTCAACAAAGTGAAGATGGACGGTGTGGAGACCGTCGGCAAGTTGAAGCCACGAGGCAATGAGTTGAAGAAGTTTGATAAACTCTTCGACATGGATGTGCGTTATTTCGAGGGGACGGCGACCTTCGTCCAGAAAGTCAAGTTCACCAAGGAGAAATACACCATCGACTGCTATCTGGAGTTTGGTGCCTGCAATGATGAGATGTGCATGCCACCCACTTCCGTGGAGTTTAAGAAAAGCGGGACGGTTAGTATCAGCCAACCTATAGAGGAGAAGAAAGAAGAGAAGCCAGAAGAGCCCATAGAGACACCTGCAGACACCATGACAACGGACACGGCAAGCGTGGCACCGCTTACTGACCTATGGCAACCTGTCACGAAAGAGTTGAATGCCTTCAGCGACACTCCCGCTGACGCCTCCCTTTGGTATATCTTCCTCGCAGGACTATTGGGCGGTTTCCTCGCCCTGCTCACTCCCTGTGTATGGCCGATCATTCCCATGACGGTGTCGTTCTTCCTGAAAAGAAACAAGGAGCGCGCAAAGGCTATACGTGAGGCACTGACCTACGGACTGAGCATCATCGTCATCTATGTGGCGCTGGGACTGTTGGTAACAGCATTGTTTGGTGCCAATGCCCTCAACGCCTTGTCGACCAACGCTTGGTTCAATATCTTCTTCGCCCTGTTGCTCATCGTCTTCGCCGCCTCCTTCTTCGGAGCGTTTGAGTTGGCGCTGCCTGCCTCATGGTCGAACAAGATAGACCAGAAATCGGAGCATACCACAGGACTGCTGAGCATCTTCCTCATGGCATTCACACTGGTACTGGTCAGTTTCTCCTGCACAGGACCGATTATCGGGTTCCTGCTGGTCGCTGTCTCCACACAAGGCAACATCCTCGGTCCCACCCTCGGCATGCTGGGGTTCAGCATCGGACTAGCCATTCCCTTCGCCCTCTTTGCCCTCTTCCCCTCCCTGTTGAAGTCGGCTCCGAAGTCGGGGGGCTGGATGAACACCATCAAGGTAGTACTGGGATTCATCGAACTTGCCTTTGCGCTGAAGTTCTTGAGTGTCGCAGACCTTGCTTACGGCTGGCGACTACTCGACCGTGAGGTGTTCCTGGCGATATGGATCGCGCTCTTCGGACTGCTTGGTGCCTACCTGATGGGGTGGCTTCGCTTCCCCCATGACGACCCCGCGCATCGTACAAACGTACCACAGTTCTTCCTCGGACTCCTCTCCTTCGCCTTTACCGTCTATATGATACCTGGTCTGTGGGGAGCGCCCTTGAAGGCGATCAGTGCCTTTACGCCACCGATGTACACCCAGGACTATAAGATCGTACAGACGACGGTGGTGGAGGCGCCTTTCAAAGACTTTGAGCAAGGCATGGCGTTCGCCAAGGAGCAGCACAAGCCCGTCATTATTGACTTCACAGGCTTTGGTTGCGTGAACTGTCGTAAGATGGAGGCTGCCGTATGGACGGATGCGGAGGTGGCACGCCGACTGACAGACGACTATGTGCTCATCTCCCTCTATGTCGACGACAAGACACCACTCCCCCAACCTATTGAGGTGGAGGTGAACGGACAGCAGCGCACCCTCCGCACCATTGGCGACAAATGGAGCCACTTGCAGGCAATGAAGTTTGGTGCCAACACACAACCGTTCTATGTATTGCTCGACGAGGAAGGAAAGCCTTTAGGACCCTCTCGCTCCTACGACGAGGATATTCAGGAATATATTGACTGGCTGGACGCTGGTCTAACCAACTATAAAACAAAGTAATCATGAAGAGAATTATCACATGCATCATGGTCATAGCACTCGCTATACCTACTTTCGCACAGTTTGAGAGTAATAAAAGCCGTAGCCGCTACAATCATAACGACACCGAGCGTTACTATGGCATACGCTTAGGACTGAACATCGCCAGCATCAGCAGTGATGCCAGCGAGTTTGACACGGACTCCCGCACAGGACTCGCCATCGGAGGAGTCTATGGCATACAACTCTCACGAAACACCCCTCTCTGGCTGGAGGCAGGACTGATGTACTCAGAGAAAGGCGGTAAGACACATATCGCCAACGACAAGGTGACCTATCGCTTGAGTTACCTGCAACTGCCTATTGTCGTCAAATACAGTATTGATGTCGACGACGACTTCTTCGTGCAGCCTTTCTTCGGAGGCTATCTTGCCCTTGGACTGGGAGGTAAGGCGAAGAACTATGGTGAAAGGGAGTCGTACGACATCTTCGACAACCTGAACCGCTTTGACGGTGGACTGCGCCTCGGCTGTGGCGTAGAGTATCGGATGATGTATGCGGAGATAGGCTATGACCTCGGTCTTGCCAATATCGCCCAGGACGATTTCGATGCGGCACGTACCCGCTGCCTGTTTATGAATATTGGTGTGAACTTCTAACTATGAACTCTGAACTATGAGCACAAGACTATATCCCCAGATGATCATAGAGGCACTGCAGACGGTGACGTATGCAGGTACCAAGAAAAATGTGGTAGAGAGTGGCATGGTAGTCGACCAGCCTACCGTCGCCGCCCCCCAGAAAGAGGGCGACCCATGGAAGGTGGGTGTCATCCTGGAGTTCCCCCGTGATACCGACCCCTTCCTGAAATCCACAATCAAGGCTGCCGAGGCGGCTATCAAATACCACTGTGGTAAGGATATCGAGGTGACTATCCAGACGGAGTTCAGGTCGAAGCCCCGTCCTGAGGTGGGCAAACTCCTGCCGCAGGTGAAGAATATCGTTGCTGTCAGCAGCGGCAAGGGCGGTGTGGGCAAGAGCACGGTATCCGCCAATCTCGCCATCGCCTTGGCTCGTCTGGGCTACAAGGTGGGGTTGCTCGATGCCGATATCTTCGGACCCTCCATGCCGAAGATGTTCAAGGTGGAGGATGCACGTCCCTATGCGGTCAATGTGGAGGGACGTGACCTGATAGAACCTATCGAGGCGTATGGGGTCAAACTCCTCTCCATCGGCTTCTTCGTCTCTCCTGAGACGGCGACACTCTGGCGTGGCGGCATGGCTTCGAATGCCCTCAAACAACTCATCGCCGATGCTGACTGGGGCGAACTCGACTACCTGATCCTCGACACGCCTCCTGGCACCTCCGATATCCATCTGACCCTTTTGCAGACCCTTGCCATCACAGGTGCCATCATCGTCTCGACACCCCAGCAGGTGGCTCTTGCCGATGCCCGCAAGGGAATCGACATGTATCGCAATGAGAAAGTCAACGTTCCCATCCTCGGACTGGTGGAGAACATGGCGTGGTTCACGCCTGCCGAACTGCCCGACAACCGTTATTACATCTTCGGCAAGGAGGGCTGTAAGCAACTCGCCGAGGAGATGAAGGTCCCCCTACTCGCCCAAATCCCATTGGTTCAAGGCATCTGCGACAGTGGCGACCAGGGAACTCCTGCCGCCCTCAACAGTGATACGGCAACAGGTATCGCCTTCATCAATCTCGCCCAGTCGGTCGTCACCGTAGTGAACAAGCGTAACCGCGAACTGCCTAAGACTCAGATTGTAGGGGTGAAGTGAGGACTATCTCCCTTCATATCCTAACCAAGTCATCATCTCATACATTCAGGCAAGGATTTCACACAAAATCCTTGCCTTTTTCTTCTTTGTTTCAGAAATAATCGCTATCTTTGAAAATAAGAATAGGAACATCAACTATTCTCGTCTGCGAAGATACAACAAAATTTCTATATGGCAAAGACTTTTACATCATTCAAGAAAATAGGAAATCGCACCTACCTTGGCAGTAGATGCGATAAAGTGAATCATTATATCAACAATTTTTATTCCTTCCCTTCTACAATATGATAGTCCAGACTGGTCGTGGAAATGGATCAGCAGAACCGTCCCAAGTTTTTCCTGGGGATTTCTCGGGCTACATTTATTCTTTTCCTTCAAAAAAGTTTGGCTATTTCAAATTATAGCACTACCTTTGCAACACCAGAACCCGCCAAGCCTCTCAACGATGCTCAAATGTGCGGGTCGTTTTATTTTTATAACATCAACGCAATGGGGTTCCCCCGTGGATGGGAGAATGAACTATTATGGAATACGCCAATTGCTTGATAAAAGAGACAGATAAATCGGAATTTAGCAAATGGTTAGAGACATCATCATTGTTGGAATAGGTAGTGGTATAGGTGGCATCTGTCGCTATCTTATATCACTTTTCATGGGTCATGTAGGAAATGGGTTCCCATGGGGTACATTTACGGTTAATGTTGTTGGTTGCCTTTTGATTGGAATCCTATGGGGAGTGACGAGCCGTTTCCAGAACTTATCTCCAGCCTTCTCTCTTTTCCTCATGGTAGGATTTTGTGGTGGATTCACTACTTTTTCAACATTTTCAAAAGAAGGGTTGACTATGCTGCAAGCAAATAACTACCTTTTATTTTCGCTCTATGCTATAGGGAGCGTGGTATTAGGCATTATGGCTGTATCATTAGGATATTATTCAACTAAGTAAATTCCAATTTTAATGCAGGATGTTGCACGACAGGCTTGAATCTAAATAAATCAATCGGAAGTCAAACGTCTTTACGCTGAAAAAATGGCACACGTGCCACAAATTCGTTGTACAATGGAGATAAAAAGAGACATCTATTTGAATCAACTGGTTAATGCCAGACAGAATGGGTTTATCAAAGTAATAACCGGGCCGCGCAGGTGCGGAAAATCTTATCTGCTAGACCCTGGCATTGTATTACAGGACATCTTAATATGCAAGACCTGTGGCGTGACCTATGGCAACGGGACGAGGAAGGAACTAGAAGAGGCGGGTGCCGACTATATCATAGACGAAATAGCAGACTTGCTAACAGTGAACTTATGATAAATTATTGACAAAAGGGCTCTGAGGTTTCGCGCGAAATCCATCAAGTCCTGATTGGGTCTCAAATACGCAAAATATAGAGGGTTATCGTAATTCATTGATAATGAGTGTGTTTCATGTTTTTCCGACTTTTTTGACCTTAAAAACACCCCTAAAAAGGTGCAAAATAGTAGCCAACTCACGATTTTTTGCAGCCTTCTGGCTGAGAAAGGTAGGCTCTTCGTGACCGGGAGGTGCCTCCTCCCGACCGTGAAGAGCCTACTATCGTCCCTCGAAGGTACGGCCTTCCTCGTTTTTAG
>JAFTGH010000040.1 GCA_017458005.1 Prevotella sp.
CCAATGGTGAGGCAAACTGGAACAACTTCATCATCACCCTCAGTAAGGCAGATGGTACGGAGTACTGCTTCGTTCGTGCAGACAACTGGGGCTTAGGTGCTAGTTACTGGGATGGCTGTCAGACCTGCGACTGGAACTGGGGAACTTTCACACAAGTACTGGATGAGTCCAAGGTTACCACTTATATCACTAACAATGGTGATGGTACTGCTGATGTGAAGGCTGTTGTTGTTGGCTCCGACGGCAATACCTATACTCAGAATTACAAAGGATTGAATAATATCGATCCAGAAGACTTCTGCTTTACACTGAGTATGGAGAAGGCTCACTTAGTATTCGAATAATACCTTAGTATATTTATTGCCTGCGGACGGCTTCGTGCTTGTCCGTGGGCAATTTATTCAAAGACAAATGATGAAGAACTTTTATAGACTATTTTGCTTATTCGTTGTTGCTGCACTTGCTGTTGCCTGTGGTGGCGATGATGCCAGCGATAACGGCGGTGGAGGCTCACCCTTGAACGTCACGAATCCTGTCGTGTCAGAAGTGAAGGCTTCGTCGGCAGTGGTGACACTGACCGCTTCTGGAGCAGGAATTATCAGTAGGGGTGTGGTCTATGGTACATCGGCTAATCCTACGATTAACGACTTCAAGGTGAATGGTACTTCTGCTAATATGACTATTGCTTTGACAGGGCTGTCAGCAAGCACAACCTATCATGTTCGTGGCTATGCTCAGACCAGTGCTACAGTGCAGTATTCTGCTGATGTGACCTTCACTACTGTCTCAGAAGATAGTGGTGATGATGATGACGAGGTACAGACTGAAGGACCAGAGGCATTAAGGCGTGTCAGTGTACATGATCCCAGTGTCGTTTGGGATCCATCGTCCAGCAATTACTACATCTTTGGTTCACACCGTGCCGCAGCCCGTTCCACTAACATGATGACCTGGGTGTCATTTACGGCACCTTGGGCAACAGCAACTAGTACCAACGCAGCCAATTCTACCGCTTTTACAACACCACAAGTGACAAAGGTAAAGAAGGGCGGTGCTGAATATGAGTTTAACTTTGATGCCCATGCTTGGTCTGCACGTGGAAGTACATCTTATAATGTCGACGGGATGATGTGGGCACCCGATGTCATCTATAACAAGAAGATGGGTAAGTGGTGTATGTATCTCAGCATTAATGGCGACGGATGGTATTCGAGCATTATTATGCTGACCGCAGATAAGATCACAGGTCCTTATCGTTACCAGGCTCCTGTAGTTATTAGCGGATTCCGTTCTGGCGATTCTTATAAGTCTACTGACTTGGAGATTGTGCTGGGTACACAGAGTTCTCTGCCGAACCGTTATGCCGTTGGCAATAGTTGGGGCAACCGTTATCCTAACTGTATAGACCCCTGTGTGTTCTATGATGAGAACGGTAAACTATGGATGTCATACGGCTCGTGGAGCGGAGGTATCTGGATGCTGGAACTTGATGAGGAAACAGGTCTGCGTAATTATGATGTAGAGTACACCCTGACTGGTTCTGGTGACGGTATCACCGTTGATCCATACTTTGGCAAGAAAATTGCTGGTGGTTACTATGTATCAGGTGAGGCTTCTTATATAGAGTACATCGGTGGCTATTACTATCTCTTTATGACGTATGGTGGTCTTGCCGCAGGCGGTGATCCTAGTGACTATAACAATGGAGGTTATCAGATGCGTGTGTTCCGTTCACTGACTCCTGACGGTCCCTATGTGGATGGTAAGAATGCTTCTGCCGTCTTCAATAAATATCAACTCAATTTCGGGCCTAATGAGAATGATGGTAACCGTGGAGTGAACATCTTTGGCGCCTACTCTAAATGGGGTAACCTGTTGACAGGTGGCTCTCAAGATGCTTCTGGTGAGCGTTCACAAGGTCATAATAGTATCATCGCAGCCGAAGATGGACGTGCTTACTTAGTTTATCATACTCGTTTCCAGAACTGGGGTGAGGGACATCAAGTACGTGTTCACCAAGTGTTCCAAAACGAAGACGGTTGGCTAGTTGCCGCACCATTCGAGTATACCGGTGAAGTTACAAAGACCGCAAAGATTGCAAAGAAGCAATACGTTGCCACAGAGAATATTCCGGGTAAGTATAAGTTGTTGGTTCATAACTACAAACTCGACCATACAGCCAAGGCATACTCTTCTCCTGTGGAGATTGAACTCAAGGCTGACGGAACGATCTCTGGAGCATATACTGGAAGTTGGACAGCAAAGAGTGGCACCTCTTACATCAACATCAATATCGGTGAAGAGTATAAAGGTGTGATGATAGAGCAGACCTTGGAGCCAAAGAATGAGAAGGCACCTTGTTTCACTGCTTTAAGGAGTTCAACGGGAGTTACTATTTGGGGCTATAAGTATTCTGATTAAGTAACTGATTTATGAAACGTTTTATGACTATAGTAGTGGTGCTCACACTGAGCACCACACTATATTCCCAGTCTCATCGCAGACCATTCCAAGGGGAGGTCTTCACGACAGAGACACCCATGGTGCACGATCCTGTGATGGCGTATGCGGATAGTACCTATTATATCTATGCTACGGGTCTGGGCATCCAACAGATGACCTCAAAAGACCGTAAGACATGGGAGGTGCTGCCACAGCCCGTGATGACGGTGATGCCGCAGTGGACACAGGACTCTGTGCCAGGCTTCACCTGTCATGTGTGGGCGCCAGATGTCATCCAGTGGCATGGACGCTGGTGGCTTGCCTATAGTTGTTCTACCTTTGGTAAGAACGGCTCCGCTATCGGTTTGTTGAGTAACCACTCCCTTGCATTTCCTATCTGGAGGGATGAGGGATGTATCGTGACCTCACGAGAGCATCGTGATAACTGGAATGCTATTGATCCTAACTTCGTCATCGATGAGAATGACCAGCCTTGGCTGGTATGGGGCTCCTTCTGGGATGGCATCCAACTTGCCCGATTAGATACGACCATGCATATCGCCCAAGGAGAGAAGCCTCGTACGATAGCCCGTCGTTATGCGCCAGGCTATAAGGATGCCGCTCCTAATCCCACCAGTCAGTATGCGGGAACGAATGCCATCGAGGCTCCATTTGTTCTGAAACATGGGGAATACTACTACCTCTTCGTGTCATGGGACTATTGCTGTCGTGGCAGTAAGAGCAACTACCGTGTTGCCGTTGGACGCTCTAGGTCCGTCTCAGGTCCGTATCAAGACCGTGATGGCGTTGACATGCGGAATGGTGGTGGCACACTCTTCTTGGAGGGCGACAAAAAGCAGTTTGAGGCAGCAGGTCATTGCGCCGCATATCATCTGAATGGCGAGGATATCTTCATCTGTCATGGCTATAGTATCGCCCACAACGGTGCCTCTATCTTGATTCAGAAGCCAATCCGATGGACAACTGACGGATGGCCGGAGATTTAGTTTATAGTTCATAGTTTATAGTTGAGAGTTATGCGAAGGTTCCTTATATTACTTCTTGCCTCTTACCTCATTCCTCTTACTTCGTCAGCACAGAGTTGGACGGCGGATAATGGCAATGGGACATATACGAACCCTTTGTTCTATGATGAGTTCTCTGACCCGGATATCCTGCGTGTCGGTGATGACTATTATCTTGCTGGTACAACGATGCATACGGTGCCGGGTCTGGTCATCCTGCACTCAAAGGATTTGGTGAACTGGGAGAATATCAGTTATTGTTTTGACCGTTTTGATTTCGAAGATGATGCTTTCTCGTTGAGGAACCATCAGGAGATTTATGGTCAGGGCATCTGGGCCCCTTGTATCCGCTATGCCAACGGACAGTTCTATGTCTATTCGAATATAAACGGCAAGGGATTGCAGTGCTATACTAGCAAGGATATTCGTGGACCATGGAAGCATCAGAATATGCAGGGACGTATCTACGACCTCTCTGTGCTTTTCGATGACGACGGCAAAATTTACGCCATTCATGGCTATGGAGAGGTGAAGTGTACGGAACTGAAGCCTGATATGAGTGGACCCATCGAGGAGACGGAGCGTACCATTATCCCTGAGGGCAACGCAGTAGGTGAGGGGCACCACATCTATAAGATTAATGGGATGTACTACCTTATCTCTACCGACTATAAACCCAACGGGCGTACACTCTGTTCCCGCTCGAAAAGTATCTGGGGACCGTATGAGACGATTACTATTACTGCCGATGAGACCTTCGGTTACCATGCGGCACCGATTACACAGGTGCCAGCAGGCGAGAGATATCGCATTGGGCAGGACGGGACGAAATTCGGTATACCCGAAGTGGATAAAGATGCTACGGCATGTACAAATATCCATCAAGGCGGTATCGTACAAGACCAAAGTGGACAGTGGTGGGCGTTGCTGATGATGGATTTCCATTCTATCGGCAGGACGGTGACCCTTGCCCCCATCACATGGAAGGATGAATGGCCTATGCTGGGCTTAGAGGGCAACCTCGGTCGTGCGCCCCGTACGTGGCTCAAACCTAACGTTCAGTCTGTTGCTGTGCCACAGCAACAAACAGTTTCTCATCCTGCCTACCAAAGAAGTGAGGACTTCAATGGGAAAAACCTTGGTCGGGTATGGCAATGGAATCACAATCCTGATGATAAGATGTGGAGTCTGAAGAACGGGCGACTACACTTGCAGGCAATGCCAGCCGAACAACTGATGTGGGCTCGCAATACCTTGACCCAACGCGCCATTGGTCCCACTTCCATCACAACGGTGGAACTATATACCAAGGGAATGAAGGACGGTGATGTGGCAGGATTAGGCAATATCAATGTGCCGTGTTCGTGGATAGGAGTGGTAAAAGATGGCGATAAGACTATCCTTCGCTGTTTCGAACAGGCAACTAATGATACAATAGATACTATCATTGCTATAGGAAATACAGGAAAAGTCTTCCTTCGCCTTGTGGGTGATTTCGACCATGATCGTTGTCATTATGAGTACTCGCTAGACGGCGCAACCTATCAACAAGTGGGTAGGGAGATGCCGCTGAGTTACCAACTCATCACCTTCCAGGGCTCACGCCCTTCGCTCTTTGCCTTCAATCATAAGGGGAAGAAAGGTGGCTATGCGGAGTTTGACAACTTCACCGTTGAGGAGCCTCTTGCCGACAGAAGGGAGAATATTCCCTATGGTAAGACGTTCCGTATCATCAATCTGGCAACAGGGAAACCGATGATTGCATTAGACCATGGTATGGTGCATGATACGGATGTTGACGACCATTCCAAGGCAACCCACTTCCGACTGATTGACAAGGGACAGGGACAAGTCATCCTGCAATGTGAGGACGGGCGTTATGTCTTTGTCGCTGGCTATGGACTGGCAGGAGATGTGCGCTTGACAAAGGATGAGTCGAAAGCGGAAGTCTTTATGTGGCAAGACTATCTCAACCATGAGTTTATGCTCATGTCGATGAAAACACATCAGTATCTCGGCAAGAGTCCAACGACGGGTAGTCCTTATTCGATGGACTTCCCAGGGGCAGATCCTGCACGTCGCAATGGTGCTGTGTTCCGTTGGGACTAGTAGAAAAGGAGAAGTCCTGCTACGGCGCTATAGCAGATCATGCGGATGGGGTTGATCTTCAAGACTCCCGTACCGAAAGCAGTGGCGGCGAACAGCGCACAACTGATATAGAACTGCCAAGGATTCTCAGAAGGAGCAGAGAAGTTATCGCGCGTACATAATAATAAGGTGGCTGCGGCAAGGAGTCCTACGACTGCTGGCCGCAGTCCTTTGAATACGGACTGAACGACAGGTGAGTTCATGTGTCTCATGAACATCTTGCTGATGAGAATCATTAATACCAAGGAGGGCAATACCAGAGCGAAAGTCGCCGTGGTAGAGCCAAGGATGGCAAGGGGGATCCCATATCCTGCGTTCTTGACAGCCGTGTAGCCGCAGTAGGTAGCGGAATTGATACCGATAGGTCCTGGGGTCATCTGCGAGATGGCGACGATATCCGTAAACTCGGAGGCACTCAGCCAATGCCAGTGCTCTACCGTCTCATGTTGGATAAGTGATAGCATACCATAGCCTCCACCGAACCCGAAGAGCCCAATCTCGAAGAATGTCAAGAACAAATAGATAAATATCATAACTCCTTATCTCCTTATCTCCATAACTCCATAAAGATATCCGCCTATTCCCGCTGCGATGATAATCCAGATAGGTGATACGCCCAAGAGCCAGATGGCAAGGGCGGATACAATGGGTATCCAGATGGTGAACCAATTTAACTGGGCGCGTCTTGCCATATTGAACGTAGGTACTGCTATCAGGGCTACCACAGCAGGGCGGATGCCCTTGAACATGGCGGCAATCACCTTGTTATCCTCAAATTGATGGAAGAAGATGGCAATGGCAAGGATTATCAGGAAGGAGGGGAGTGCTGTACCTAATGCCGTGGCAATGGCACCATGAGTCTTCTTCAACTTATAGCCGATGAAGATACTGATGTTAATGGCGAAAACACCAGGGCAACTCTGGGCAATGGCTATGAGGTCTAGCATCTCGTCTTTCTCGACCCAATGATGACGGTTGACCACTTCTTCCTCTATCAAAGGAATCATGGCATATCCACCTCCTAGGGTGAACATGCCAATCTTGAAGAAGGTCTTGAAGGATTCCCAGTAGAGATTCATGGGCTTATTGGGCGATGTGGACTTCTACCCATTTGCGGGCATTAACAAAAGCCTCAATCCAAGGAGTAACCTCATCCATACGGCGGTCCTGCGGATACCAGGCGCACTGCCATGGGAAAATAGCACGCTCCAAGTGGGGCATCATGGCAAGATGGCGACCGTCGGCGGAGCAGATACCTGCCACGTCATAGTCGGAGCCGTTAGGGTTAGCGGGATAACCGTGATAGTTGTATTTGGCAATCACGTTGTAAGCACTTTCTGCCTCTGGCAGATGGAACTTACCTTCTCCATGGGCCACCCACAGTCCAAGTTTGTTGCCGCTCAAAGAGCCGAACATCACACTATTGTTCTGCGGAATGGTCAATGATACAAACTCACTCTCAAACTTATGGGAGTCGTTGTGTAACATCTTGGCACCCTTGGCACCTGTCAGTCCTAATTCTACCATCAACTGGCAACCGTTACAGATACCTAAGGACAGGGTGTCCTTGCGGGCATAGAACTTATCAAGTGCCTCTTTTGCCTTGGGGTTATAAAGGAAGGCGCCAGCCCATCCCTTAGCCGAACCAAGTACGTCACTGTTCGAGAATCCACCGCAGAAGACAATCATATTAATATCCTCTAGTGTCTCACGGCCACTTATCAGGTCGGTCATCATCACGTCTTTCACGTCAAAGCCGGCGAGATAGAGGGAATAAGCCATCTCACGCTCACCGTTGGTTCCCTTCTCACGGATAATAGCGGCTTTCGGAGTATTGTTTGTTGCTGTGTCACAGCAACCTACAGAATGGCGAGGATTCAGACCATATTGTCCCAATGTGCCTGTGAAGTCCTTGTTGAACTTCATCTCCAAAGGTTGCTGCTTGTAGTTCTCATAACGCTCTTTTGCCTTTCCGTTGAAACTCTGTTTACGGTCGAGGAGATAGGAGGTCTTATACCAAATGTCTCGTAGGGCATCGATATCGAAGGTATGCTCCTCATCGCCAGCCTTTATCACGATAGTACGACTGTCCTCCACGGGATAACCGATCTTAGCAAAGCCGACACCTAAGTCCTCCATGAAGTCCTTGAACTCAAACTTATGCTCGTCGCTGACCTCAATAACCACGCCAGGATTCTCGGCGAAGAGGGTCTTGACGATGTCACCATCAGCACAGAGGTCGTGCAGGTTGATATGCATACCTCCCTTGGTATTGGCGAAGCACATCTCTAATAAAGTAGTAATCAGACCACCAGCCGAGATGTCGTGACCTGCCATAATCCAACCTTTCTCTATCAACTGCTGAATAGCCATGAAGGCATCTGCGAAATACTCGGGGTTCTTAACGGTAGGCACATCACTACCCACCTTACCTAAACTCTGGGCAAAGGCGGAACCGCCAAGACGCTGCTTGTCAAACGAGAAATCGATATGATAGAGCGAAGCGTGTTTATCGTTCACGACGACAGGACTAACCACCTTGCGGATGTCAGATACCTCGCCGCCAGCACTGACAATCACTGTACCTGGGGAGATAATCTTCTCACCATTAGGATACTGCTGACTCAAAGAAAGGGAGTCTTTACCTGTTGGCACGTTGATGTGCAGGTCGCAGCAGAAATCACTCAAAGCCTTTACACCGGCATAGAGACGTGCATCCTCACCTTCCTGTGAGCGACACGGCCACATCCAGTTCGCCGACAGTGACAGAGAGTCCATACCATCGGCAAGAGGAGCCCATACGATATTCGTCAATGCCTCGGCGACAGAGAGCACACTACCAGCGGCAGGATCCGCAAGTCCTGCCTGAGGAGCATGACCGATGGCAGTAGCGATACCTTTACGACCACGATAGTCGAGTGCCACAACGCCACAGTCGCTCAAAGGTAATTGTATCTCACCTTGGCATTGCTGACGAGCAATCTTACCAGTCACAGAGCGGTCTACCTTGTTGGTCAACCAGTCTTTGCAGGCGACAGCCTCTAACTGGAGTACTCGTTTGACTAGGTTATCTAGTTCTCCTGGATTTTCTAGTTTCCCTAAGTCTACATTCTCGTATTTCCGCTCTACGGTGTTGTCACGCATGATGGTCTTAGGAGAGTGTCCGAACATCTGTGCCACGTCGAGATCAAAAGGCTTCACGCCATCTCCTTGTTTGAAGGAGAAATGGGCATCGCCAGTAGTCTCACCAACCACATACATCGGAGCACGCTCACGCTCTGCAATCTTCTGTACATGTTCTATATGCTTCTCGTCAATGAGCAAGCCCATGCGCTCCTGGCTCTCATTGGCGATAATCTCTTTGCTAGACAGGGTCTTGTCGCCAATAGGCAGTTTGGTCATGTCAATCTCACCACCACATTCCTCGACCAACTCGGAGAGACAGTTCAGGTGTCCCGCTGATCCGTGGTCGTGGATAGAAACGACAGGGTTGGTGTCTTCCTCGCAGAGGGCACGGACAAGGTTGTAGGCACGTTTCTGCATCTCAGGGTTGGCACGCTGGATAGCATTTAACTCAATACCATTGCTATAGCGACCGGTGTCTACTGAGGATACACTACCGCCACCCAGTCCGATACGATAGTTGTCACCTCCTACCACAACGACCTTATTGCCCTTCTGAGGCTCTTTCTTCAGACAGTCACGCTTCGTGCCATAACCGACACCACCAGCAAGCATGATAACTTTGTCGTAAGCATACTTGGTGGAGTCAGTGGCTGTGTCACAGCCACATGCAGACTCCTGGTGCTCAAAGGTCAGCACCGAACCGCAAATCAATGGTTGTCCGAACTTGTTACCGAAATCGGATGCACCGTTTGATGCCTTGATCAATATCTGCTCGGGAGTCTGATACAGCCACTGGCGGACAGGAAGAATGTCTTCCCAGTCGCGAAGACTTCCGTCATCATCTGTCAGTCTCGGGTAGGCTGTCATATAAACCGCAGTACCAGCAATAGGCCAGGAGCCTACACCACCTCCCATACGGTCACGAATCTCGCCGCCTGTTCCTGTAGCGGCACCATTAAAGGGCTCTACAGTAGTAGGGAAGTTATGTGTCTCAGCCTTCAGCGAGATGACACTCTCAATATCCTTCACACGGAAATAATCACTAGTCGACTGGTCTACTGGGGCGAACTGCTCCACAACAGGACCTTGTGCAAAAGCCACATTATCTTTATAGGCGGAGAGAATCTTATTGGGATTCTCCTGTGTCGTTTTCTTGATCATGGCAAACAGACTCGACTCCATCTCTTTGCCGTCAATGATGAAAGTGCCACCGAAAATCTTATGGCGGCAGTGCTCAGAGTTGATCTGGGCGAAACCGAAAATCTCAGAGTCTGTCAAGGGACGACCGTTCTCTTTCTCAATCTTATGCAAATACTCTATCTCCTCTGGGGAAAGGGCAAGACCTTCTTGCTCATTATATTCCTCCAGATTATCCACATACTTGATAGGCTCAGGCTGAATGTTAATCGTAAAGATGTCTTGGTTCAGTCCGTTATACATACGCTGGAGCATGGGGTCGTGCTCAGCGTCCTCAGTGGCTGCGGGAAAATATTCCTCAATACGCTGAATACCCTTGAGTCCCATGTTCTGGGTGATCTCAACGGCATTGGTCGACCAGGGGGTCACCATCTCACGGCGAGGACCTACATAATATCCTTGTAGTGTCTCTTCATGTAACAACTCGGCTTCACCATATAACCAGCAGAGTTCCTGTACTTCGTCTTGATTGAGTGAATGATCTGCCTGTGTGGCAATCACGCTCTTCTGTGGGGTCTTGAAAAAGAGAATCATATCTATATCTTTACCTTATTAGTTTTAATTTTGGCGACAAAGTTACTTAAAATATTCTAAATTGCTGCAACTTTAGTATGAAATGTTCGTTAAATCATTATCTTTGCATCCGTATTCATGTTTAATCAAAAGAATTCAAAATGATGAAGAAAAGTATTTTAATGATAACAATGGCTGCAGCAGCCATGTTAATCAGCAGTTGTGCGTCAAAGAAAGATTTGGTGGCTTGCCAGGAGGAAAATAAGGCTTTGCAGGCTAATTATACGGAAACCAAGGAACAACTTGCGGCAGCAAAGACGCGTGTGGCAAGTTTGGAGCAGCAATTGGCTCAGCAAGAAAAGGCGACAAATGCCTTGCAGGTCTCACTGGACAAAAGCCTTTCCAATGCCAGCCAGAACAATGTGTCAATTGAGAAACTGGTCGACCAGATTAATGAGTCCAACCAGTATATCCGCCATCTGGTGGAGGTGAAGTCAAAGAGCGACTCTTTGAATATGGTTCTGACCAATAACCTCACCCGCTCTCTCTCCAAGGAGGAGTTGAAAGAGGTTGACGTGCAGGTGCTCAAAGGTGTTGTGTATATCTCTCTGGCGGACAATATGCTCTATAAGAGTGGCTCTTACGAGATTAACGACCGTGCCTCAGAGACCCTGTCGAAGATTGCCAAGATTATCAAGGACTACAAAGACTATGACGTGCTGATCGAGGGTAATACTGACGATGTGCCCATTAAGCGTGAGAATATCCGTAATAACTGGGACCTCTCTTGTCTGCGTGCCTCTTCTGTCGTTCAGGCTTTACAGAATCAGTATGGCGTAGACCCCAAGCGTCTGACTGCTGGTGGCCGTGGCGAGTACAACCCCTTGCAGCCCAACACTACTGAGGTCGGTAAGCAGCGCAACCGTCGTACTCAAATTATTATCACTCCGAAACTCGATGAGTTTATGGATTTGATAGGACAAGCACCTGAAGAGTAATATATATAATAAGGTGTAAGCATTCTTGCGGTTGATTTAAATCAACAGGAAGAAGATTTTTCGCTCATTTTTGAAAAAAAGTCCCGAAAATATTTGCTGTTTTGGAAAAAGTTCGTACCTTTGCACCCGCTTTCGCGCCAAAAACGGCGCGTGGCGTACAAGGAAGCGTTCTTTGAGAGGATTTACATAAGACAGAGAAGAAAGTAGTACAAGAAGCGAGTGGGACTTTCGGGTCTTACTCGGGTAGAAGAACAAACCGTCAATGACATTGGTGTGCTTCAAACTACCGGATATACGACGAGC
>JAFTGH010000004.1 GCA_017458005.1 Prevotella sp.
CTCATCAGGTTGGTACAATACGATTTCACCAGTTTGTCTTTCTTCCTGTGCCATAATGATAGTCGAATAGTTGATGTTCCTATTCTCGTCTGCGAAGGTACAACAAAATTTCTATATGGCAAAGACTTTTACATCATTTAAGATAATTCCTAATCCTCCCCTTCAACAGGGAGGGCAGAAGGGGCTTTTCTTTTCTTTCACAAGGCTTGTGGAAATATAATTTTTCTCTAATTACATTGTTTGTCCAGATATTTTTGTATCTTTGCAGTACTAATACTAAAAATCAATGGCTGGTTGGGAAAAAGAAGATTTGCAAAGGGAGAACGGAGAAATGGTGTCTATGCAAGTGCCAATGATAGTCTCTGCAAGCAGGAGTACAGACATTCCTGCGTTTTATGCTAATTGGTTCTTCCATCGGCTAAAGGTTGGCTATTCTGCTTGGACTAATCCATTTAATGGGGTGAAGGGTTATGTTTCTTATAAAAATACTCGGTTCATTGTCTTTTGGTCGAAGAATCCACGTCCACTTTTGCCTCATATTGACTATCTAAAAGAACGAAATATTGGTTGCTATATCCAATATACACTCAATGATTACGAGAAGGAAGGCTTAGAGCGTGGTGTGCCAAAACTTTCGGAACGTATAGACACATTCAAGCAACTAGTAGATAAATTAGGAAAGGGACGAGTGATTTGGCGTTTCGACCCGCTGATCTTGACTGATGACATTTCTATTGATACATTACTCTCCAGGATAGAGCGTATTGGAGACCAGTTACAAGGTTATACAGAGAAACTTGTCTTCAGCTTTGCCGACATCCTGAATTATCGGAAAGTCAAAGTAAATTTGGAAAAGAGCAATATCCCCTATCATGAATGGACGGAGTCACAGATGCTGGAGTTTGCTGAACGGCTTGCTGAACTGAATAAGAAGTGGGGTTATACTCTTGCAACCTGTGGTGAGAAGATTGATATAAAGAAATTTGGCATCAATCACAATCGTTGCATAGATGGCGACCTGATTACTCGCCTTGCTTGGGAAGATAAAGACCTGATGGATTTCATGAAGGTAAAGATTGAAGATGTTCCGGCTCCGACATTGTTTGGTAAAGCAGAGTTGCCTGAGGGAGCAATCCTCTTGCCTCATAACCATTACTTCATCAGTAAGCACAAGAAAGATCAAGGTCAACGCCCATTCTGTGAGTGTATGGTCTCTAAGGATATTGGTGAATATAACACATGTCCTCATCTGTGTGAATACTGCTATGCCAATTCAACAAAAGAGTTGGCATTGCAAAATTGGAAGCGGCATCAAGAGAATAGACTGTCAGAAACTATAACTGGGAAATAGTTATGCCAAACTTCATTGATATATTCCGACAAAGAGGTCAAATCTCATTCACGGGGATGAGAAGTGTAGCGATGTCAAAGCTTCCAACTGATAAGATGAAGCTTGACAAACTGTATAATGACCTTAAGCGGGGTACTGGTATATTAGACGATGATGACCATCTGAACATGTATCTGCGTAGTTTTGGCAAGATGCATAAAGCAAAGTTGGATATAGCTTTTAATTGCATTCATAATCCATCGGAGCTTTTCGGTTCGCCCGTAGAAGTATATGATTGGGGATGCGGGCAAGGTACGGCAACTGTTTGTTTACTGGATTTCCTCAAAAGTAAAAAGATTGTGGCAGACATACGTTCAATCAATCTGATAGAACCATCTGCAGCAGCCGTTGAAAGAGCCTCGAAAGTAATATCTTGTTATGGCAACTATATTGTCAATACTGTCGTTAAAGAGTTTGACCCCCTGACCCCAGAGGATATAACTCCATCGACATTCCTAAAGGTTCACCTTTTCAGCAACATCCTTGACGTTGATGCTTTTGACTTAGCGAAGTTCATTCATTTCTTCCAGCAGTCATTTACAGGCGAAAACTACTTTATATGTGTAGGGCCATATTACAGCAACAACAAGCGAGTTGACGAGTTTATCGCTGCAACTGCCCCTGACATGATGTTTGCTGTTGCTAATAAAGACAGAGGTTGTTGGCAGAACGACTGGACAATCTCGCTCCGGGTGTTCTTCAAGAACTTCCAGCGTATAGAAACTGTTGAAGATATCAGGAAACGTATCGAAGAATCCCACAAAAAGCAACAATTCTTTGCGGGTTATATCTTGGATGCCGTTGAGGAGGAATACAAACACACTGATATTGAAAACGAAGTAGAGGGGCTGTACCATTCTTTATCATCATTCGATGTAAAGTCCAATATTCCTCTCGGCTATAATGTCGATTGTGACTCAAAGCTCGCAGTTCTTGCTAACATCATATCAAGAGGGTTGCCCACCAAGGCCCCTATCTATATTGAGGAACTATTTTCTAAATACTTCCATACTTCAAGAAAGACCGAAGAGGGTGCAAACATAAGATATTCATCGAGCCACATTATTTCCAAAGAAGAAATCAACGAGGCATTGCATGTCATTGATCCGAGATTCGATATTGAATCGTACAATGGTGACATGTTGGAAAGCAGTTTTGAGGAGGCTTTTGTCGAAAGATACCTCAAAGGCTCTGGCAGTGAATATCTTATACAGATATTAGAGCCGCAGCGTCCTCTTTCCTCAATAGTCAACATTCCAGATAAAAAATTCAGTAAGGAACAGCGGGTAGATTTTGCTTTGGAAATCCCATACGGCGATTCAAGGACCGGATTTATTCTGGAGTTAGACGGCAAGCAGTACCACTCAAATATATTCCAAAGGCTCAGAGATGAGCGCAGAGACAGGATGTCTCTCAACAGCGGTTGGGATACATATCGCATCGACCAGATACATAATAAAGATTTCATAGTCAACTGGGAAAAGGAGGCATCTGCAAGTAAGTATCTGACGACGTTGAAGAGCAACTACAAGAAATCGCTGACAGGCAAATGGAATAAAACGGTTCAGATAGTTCTTGCTCCTATTGCAATTGCCCGAGTAGAAAGGATGCTGGTGGAGGCAATGATGTCATCAGCTTTGGACATCAATGCAGAGGAATGGAACATTATCGTTATTGAAAGGGATGTTCCTTGTGCTGTCATCGCTATAGAAGACTTAAAGGATAGGTATATCCACTTATGTAAGCTGGCTAATTGTTCAGCAACGCTGCCCGATATTCATCTTACAGTCGTTTCTAATGAGGAGTTTAAAAATTCACCTTTACACTTGCAACAGCAGGTGGTATGCGAAATCCCGACGAGCTACTACGACCTTTGCATTGACATATCCATGTTGCTCCGTGACAACATCGATGCATTGCCGCTTGCAGTGAACACCAACGCATTATATCTTATCCGTTCCTCGCACTATAAGAAACAGGATAGAGTGATTTGCTCTGCGGAAAACATCCAATATCCATCTCTCGTCACCAAAGATGGTACTGGTTCTTATAAAAACATAAAGGAACGTGAAGATATTCTGACCTACTTCTTACGCGACATCTTCCGCAAGCCCTCATTCCGCCCAGGACAATTACCGATACTCAGCCACACATTGGCAGACAAAACAACTATAGGTTTGTTGCCTACTGGTGGCGGTAAATCTTTAACCTATCAATTGTCTTGCCTGTTACAGCCTGGCGTTTCTATCATTGTTGACCCGTTGGTATCGCTGATGGTTGACCAGGTTAGAGGACTTCGCGAAGCACGAATTGATGCATGTGAATGTGTTCATAGCGGAATGGATGCGAAGGAAAAAGCCAGAAAACTGAACCTTTTACAGAATGGTGCAGCGTCGATGGTACTGCTTTCTCCAGAGCGATATATGATGGAGAACTTCAGGGACGCCTGATAACCATGACTGAAAAGAACCACATCTATTTCTCTTATGGTGTCATTGATGAGGTGCATTGTGTTTCTGAATGGGGACACGATTTCCGTCCATCCTATCTCCATTTGGGGCGTAACATGATTAATTATATGAAGACAAGGTCCGGGCGTCCTTTGTCTATAATTGGCCTCACAGCAACCGCATCATTTGATGTACTTGCTGATGTGGAGAGAGAGTTGACTTTGGGAGGAAATCTTACCATCGACAGCGAAACGATTGTTCGTCCTGAAAGCGACACACGTCCGGAACTAACATACCGTATCATCAACGTCACGTCTGACTTTGACGAGTTAAGAGATCCTACAGAGAGTTATGTTCTTAGGGCTACTTCAGACTGGGACCTGCAAGGCATTGTTGCAGAGCATAAAAAACAAGTGATGTTAGAACTCCTTCACAATGTTCCTTTCGATATTCAGTCTCTAAACGAAGAAAACAGTTCATGTGGCATCGCGAATTATAATCCGATAGCGTTTTACATGTCGGACCAAGATGATTTGTACCATAATGCTGGCATTATATTCTGTCCGCACGCCCATGGCACCTTTGGTGTTCAAGATAATGTATGGGGAACAAGAAGTGGAATTGCAACAGCATTGCAAGATAAAGAATTCCTGGAGATAGGCACCTTTATTGGAGGTGACAAACCATCTGGTGATATGAAGTTGTTTAATGACAACCGACAGAATTTGATGGTGGCCACCAAAGCCTTTGGCATGGGTATAGACAAGCCAAACATTAGATTCACAGTCAACGTAAACCATCCGTCGTCTATAGAGAGTTACGTACAGGAAGCGGGTCGTGCAGGTCGTGACCGTAAGAATGCCATATCGTATATCTTGTATGAACCAACGGAATTTATACATCTGACAGCAGACAAAATCAATGATATACGCTATTACATGGGAACAGAGAATGACCCCGTATGGCTTGAAAAGTATGTAACGAAGTATGTCCTTATTAAAGATTTCCCAGAGTTATGCAGACATAATAATGCAACCGAGGAACAAATAAACGCACTGCTAAATATCATTAGAACCAATGACCTCTTGGAGAATGTCGACAAGAATATAGACCTCTGGTTTCACAACAATTCTTTCCGAGGCCTTTATAAAGAGAAAGTTATCTTGTCAGAAATGACCGACCGCATTCTCAATGTGAAGCCCAGTTATGCATTGGAGGTTCAGGGAAAACTAAGGGAAGAGACAGGAAACAATGATGTCTGTCTGAAAGTAAACAGGACTAGAAACTCGATTACTATTTGCTCAGAAGAAGAGAATAGAAATCGATATGGATACATTATTTTAGACAACCTTCGACCTACATACAATTATGTTGAGTTTGATTACAATACCTGTCAGTATGTTTCACAGAAACTCATCGAGATTCTGGAAACCTATGAAGACCACTCTGCTGCTGCCTTACTCCGTCCAATTGAAGGCGAGGACAATATAACAGAGGGTATCTATAGTGCTATGGCACAGGCAGATGCTGACGGCTATGTGTTTGTCACCGTATCGTGGGAAAATCAAGTACTGCAAGACCCTGAAGATTTTGAGCGGAACATAAAAGCTGAGATATCACAGATAGCACAGTCAAAGGGGTGGTATGATATCAATGAAGACAGATATGGGAAATTGGCCCTTAATAAGATAGGTGACTTTGAAGACCTCATTTCGAAGGTTGCCAAATGCTCTGGCGACAGCAGATGGCTTCGCTATCATGCTGACGAGGCAACATATAGAAGACTGCGTTTCCTGTTCTGCAAGAAGAGGGACAAAGACGATACCGACAAAGCCATATATCGTATGTGCTGCATCGGTCTTGTAGGGGATGTGACCATAGATTATCTTTCTCAGACATACGAACTGAAGATAAAGAATCGTACAGACGATGAGTTTAAGCTGTATATGCTAGATTTTTTCCGTAAGTACTATTCTTTGGAACAGGCACAAGTCCGAGTGGAGAAAATCAACGAGCAAAGAGGCCGCAACTATCTTGACAAGTGTTTGGGCTATTTGACAGGCTTTGTCTATGAGAATCTGGAGAAAAAGCGTTTCCGTGCTATTGAGGATATGCGTATAGCCTGTGAGGACAGCATCTCAGAAAGGGAAAAGACTCATAATGACACATGGCTTAAGGAATTTATCCACCTCTATTTCAACTCTAAATATGCCCGCATGGGGTATCAGGTAAACGGCAAGGACTATTCTCTGACCGAAGACACCGACCAGCAAGGGCGAGACGGGTATGATGTCGTTCAAAAATACATTGATATCATCAGCAATGATGGTTCTGGAAGTGAGATAGACAACGTGAAACACCTCTACGGTGCCACACTCCTTTGTTTAAGAGCACATCCAGACAATGCAGCCTTGCAGCTTCTGCTGACCTATTGTATTACATTCTTAGGGACGGGTACGAATGAAACCTTGAAATCAAATGCTTTCAATGGTTATATTGATGGTTTCACGGCCCTTTATGACAAAGATAATGGAGAGATTTGGAATAATCTGGCTCATTTCAATGAGTGTCTGGAAGCAAAGGTCCATGAAGAAGACAGCTTTATCAAAGAAAACCTCATAGACAAGGGAGAAGAAACTGTCATGCTTTTCATACATGGAAAGAAACTGGAAGATATAACAAAGAAGTTTCTAGATGATACTGTTGATACGGCTAATGCGACTACTTCAAATAATAACGATGAAACTATTTAAAAATATACTATTATGGCACATGACATAAATTCTGCATTGGAAAAACTTGAGAAAAACCTGAGTGAACTTGATTCCGCCAGGTCACAAGTGTTGAAGTCTGTTAATGCGAGTAACGACCTTCTGAAGATGGTTACTCTTTATGTGACAGCAGTAAAGAATCTGGCTGATAGTCTCGAACAATGGGAATCTTCATTGAGCGCAAGGGAATCCGAGCTACATGGTGAATTTGAATCAGCAATCTCCAGTATAAGGCAGCGATGTACAGAGATCATATCTGCCTTTATTGCTGATGTAAGTAAGGCTACATCAGAGTTTAAGACCGAGACGGATAAAACCTTGGAGAAGTTTACCGAGCAGAATGATAAGCTTGCGGCAAGGGTCGAAGAGTTGGCTTCTTTACGCGAACAGATAAAGAAAGCCACTGCGGAGATTGAAAGCGTCAAGAGTTCTCTTAACGAGATATTGAAGGAGTTGAAGGACTCACAAGACGAGCAGGATGCTACTTTGGAAGATCTGAAACAGAAAGTTTCCAGCCTTAATGAGAAGATAGAGAATAGCAAAGAGCAAGTCATACAAGCTATAACTCGTTCAGAACATTCCCTTTCCGAATTAATAAATCAAACGAATGGGAAAGTAGATGGCATCAGTGCTAAAGTAGACGCTCTGGCAAACAACGTTGGAAGTTTGACGACTATATGCCAAAACATTGACACATTGGTGCAATCATCTACAAACAGCATCACCACAACAATTAATAAGGCTAAGGATGAAGTAATTTGCGCAATACAGGATTCCAAAGCAGAAACATTAAAATCGGCAAACATTAACCGTTGGTTGATAGTTGCCGGAATAATAATACTGGCATTTCTTCAATATGTGTTCAAATAGGAGGATAGTTGTTATGAATTGTAAAAAACAAATATTCTTATATTATCTAAATGGGATGAAGAAACAAATGCAATTGTAAGCACGTACAATGCAGATACTACTTATGATATAACAAAAAAGGAGGATTTAAAGACTCTCGCAGTTAATAGTGTAAATTATCTGGCACAAGGGTATAAGATCGAACTAATTTCTGTGTCCGAAGACTTTATATCGATGATATCAAAGTATGATACATTATATATAGGGTATTCTAATAGAGAAGGGGAATATCATGAGTTCAACATTTCTGATATTGTTTTTCCTAGTATTGAATTTGGTTACAAATATTTTGATGCATATTGTATTGATGAAGATGGAGAGCCGGAGGGGTTGGAGAGGTCATTCAAGATTGAGCGTATTGATTTTATAAAAGAATCATATATTACTGAAGATAACGATGAGAACGAAACCATTATAGGATAAATAGCATCTTATAAATATGGAATACGAAAAAAGGAAACATAATGTCGATACAAGGGATTTGGATGAATTAATTGAAAAGTTGGAGGTAATTGCCTCTATAGGAGAAACAAAAAAGGAATCGGAAGAAAGGGGGGATATCCGCTTCATCTTTAATGGGACTCGCAGACGATTTACAATTAGTCAATACAGATGAATGTCCTTTTAATATTGCTGATATGTAGAGTTTTATTTAAATAATAATTTCGTAACTTTGCAGACATGATTCAATAATGGAACGATGCGTATTAGAACAAAGAAGATAATAGTGGTATGTTTGTTAATAGTCATTGCCCTTATAAGTATAAAAGTTATATGGGTAAGGCTTGCTACAAACGGACACGGCTCTTTCGAAGGAGAGAAAAAGGAAATCATTCGTAGAGCCAATTATCTGACCTCCAAAGTTGCAACTACGCCACAGAGACTATTGGATGAGATGCCAAATGGGATAGGAACTCAGTTCCAAGGAGAGTGGGCTTTGTTCTCTTGTTCCATGACATGCGCGGCTTTGTCAAATATTGCCATCTTATATCCACAAAACAAAGACCTATCTATCAAATATATTGGGCAGATTATCGATATTGCGATGTCTGAGGAAATCAGGGAATATGACAGAATGCGATGGGGCGAGGATCCTCTTGACCACATCTATGGTCATCAAAGCCATATCTCCTATTACAGTCATCTTGCCTGGATGATTAGCAGATATAAACAAATTGGAGGTGATGGTAAATATGACGACATCTACCATTCTCTCTGTAAGGCAATGAACAGGAGAATTACTGAAAGTCCAATACTAAATCTTCCAACCTATCCAGAGGAGAATATCTATATTCCAGATATGCTTGTGGCTATTGTCGCACTCTCAAACTATGCGAATCAGTATGAGGGGAGATACAAGTCAACAGTTGACAGATGGATAGAAAGGGCAAGATTAGAGTGGATTGATCAAGAAACGGGATTGTTGGCTTCATTTTTGGAAGAGGAAAGTGGAAAGGCTCAAATAGTACTGCCAGTAAAAGGCTCCTATTCCGCTTTGAACTGCTACTACCTGTCATTGGTGGCTCCCAAGTTTGCACAGGAGCAATATGAACTGCTGAAAAAGAATTTCAGGCAAGACTTCTTGATTGCTGGTTTGAAGGAGTATCATGACAGAATTTGCTTGCTGGGAATGGATATTGATGCTGGTCCTATTGTATTTAACCTTAGTCCTTCTGGCATTGCATTTGCCATAGGTTGTGCCACCAGTCTTGATGACATGAAGTTTAGGAAGCAGTTGTTAAGAACAGCAGAGATTGGAGGTGGTACGGTCTCTTGGCTCGGCAGCAGTCATTATCTCATTGCAAATCTGGCACTTGTTGGTGAGGCAATACTGCTTGCAATGAGAACTTCGGCACCAGAGACTCGAATGTGTAACAATTAAATGAGAAACAGAGGATAAGAATAAATCCTTATTTGAAATTTTGAAGAAAAGGTTGTCATAAGGTTGTAGTTTTTCGTGAGGAGGCTGGTATTTTCTGTAAGGAGGCTGGTAATTTCCGTGAGGAGGCTGGTAATTTCAGTGAGGAGGCTACTATTTTCCGTGAGGAGGCTGCTCACGGAGGAAGCCCCGACATCCTCCCTTCGAAGGCCGTACCTTCGACCCTCGGAGGTGGCACTTCCTGCCCTCGAAGGTACGGGCTTCGTGGCAAGGAGGCGGCACCTTCGTAAAATGACGCATTAAAAAGGATTTTGGAAAAAAACACCTAACCTCCTAACCCAATAGCCCTCAAACGCCCTTGTACAAAGGGATTGAAGTGGGGTAGGTGTTGCCAAACACCTAACATACAGGTACCATTTTCGAACATCCCCCAACCCCTTCACCCTTGAAGGGGCTTCACCTCTCCTTTGTCTTTCCTCCCCTCAGGGAAGGAAAAAACTCGAAATCGCAGAAACCGCGACTCCTCCTGTGTTTTGGTATCGCGGGACGACGCCTTGTTTTTTTGACGCCGCCTACGCTAAACGCTGGTCGTCGTCGATGACTCCACTTCGTGCGTGAAGTTTCTTCGGTCGGCGTAGCCTCCCTCGAAAACATTCCCGCACGAGGGGTGTTTACAGTCTGTCCTATTTTCGAAATCTTCATTGAGTCTCAGGCTGCTACGCACCCTGAGGAACGAAATAGGAGAAGCCGTTGAAGCGGAGCGCGTTCTTCGAGTGATTACGAAAATCGGACTGACGACCCCGAGCCCAGGACCGTTTTCGCACTCTTTCTTTTGTTTCTGTTTTCTTTCTGGTGACAGAAAGAAAATGAAAGGAAACTTTTGGGGGTCACTTCACTGAGTGCCTTACTTTCAAGGTGTTTGTGGCTTACAAACGGGTCGAATGTAAGCCACAAACGACCCGTTTGAAGGCTTCATTTGGCTATCTGGAATTTGTCGCATTCTTGATGTCGGCAAGGGTGATCTCCACCAGTTCCTCGTCAGAGACTCTGCCTGCCTTGGCGATGCGGTTCGCCTGTGCCTGGATGGTCTTCTCGAAGACGTTACGCACATAGCGGGCATTACCAAAGTTGCGGTCCTTCATCGCCACTTTCCGCTCCAGATGCTCTTGCAGGAAGGAGGCTGCCTCCTTGGTGATGGTGTACTGGTTCTTCTTCAGGTACATGCGGTAGATCTTATAGAGTTCGTCGGCACTATAGTCGGGGAAATGGATGTAGCGGTTGAAACGGGACTCCAAGCCTGGGTTGGTGTCGATGAACTTCTTCATCTCGTTGGTATAGCCTGCGACGATGACCACGAGGCGGTCACGGTCGTCCTCCATACGCTTCAGGAGCGTGGCGACAGCCTCTGAGCCGTAGTCGTTGCTCGACTCGCTCTGGGTGAGGGCATACGCCTCGTCGATGAAGAGCACACCGCCAAGGGCGGAGTCGCACATGGCATTGACACGGGGAGCGGTCTGACCGACATACTGTCCGATGAGTCCTGAGCGGTCGGTCTCCACGAGGTGTCCTTTCTTCAGGATACCCAAGTCCTTATAGATACGAGCCACGATACGTGCCACGGTGGTCTTACCAGTACCGGGGCTACCCGTGAACACAAGGTGGTAGTTGAGGTTGGGCGTCTTCAGTCCCTTCTCCTTACGTGCTTTCTGTACTTTCACGAAGTTGGCAAGGGAGCGCACCTCCTCCTTGACGGCCTCCAGTCCGATGAGTTCGTCGAGTTCCTTGTAGGGGTCGCCCTCCAATGCCTTGTTGACCACCATGCTGTCTTTGCCGACGCCCTCCTCACGGTCTTCCTTGTCCACGAACTTGTATTTGCGTCCGCCCTCGTCGGAGCCGTCGTCATCATCGTCAAACACTAGTTTTTTCTCCTTTTTGTCAGAATCAGAGTTGTCAATAACCATGGTACATGCGCCCAGGGTCAGGAAACAGGCGGTGATGCAGACGATGATAATTGTCAATTGCTTGCTGGTGAAGCGGTCAAAGAAACTTGCCATATACTTTTGTTTTTAATGATTTCATATATAATAAGGAGTAGCAGGGGAGCGGCATAGCAGAGCAGGTCGGCGATGTCGAACGTCCCGGGCAGCAGTCCCCATCGCTGGAGCAGTTCCGAGCCAATGCCCGTCAAGGGGATGAGGCTGGCGATGCCCACTCGTAGCGTGGTTGGCTGGTATGCCAATAGCCCGTGCGTCAACAGGATATAGGCGGCTGCCCACAGTCCTCCTGGCAGGGAGTACACGATGAACTCATGCGGTTGCCATCCGCTGGCGAGGTCGCGCCAAGCGTCGACTCTTGCCGACAAACCCAGGAAATCCAGCGAGTGGAAGAGTAGGAGGGAGGTGGGTCGGAACGACACGTAGATCATTCCTCCAACCACAAGCAGAAGCAACCCTAATGGAATTTGTCGTTTGAATGGCATAACTCACATTTATCAATAATGCGGTACAAAAATACAAAAAAAATTGTAAGAGTTGATGGATAATCAGTGATTTTTTTGTAATTTTGCCGACCTAAAGAAGGTATTAATAATTTAAAGGTAACAAAATGGGAGGCTTTTTCGGCACTATCTCAACAAAGGATTGCGTAAACGACTTGTTTTACGGAACCGACTATAATTCGCATTTAGGAACCAAGCGTGCAGGACTGGTGACCTTCGATGAGGAGAAGGGCTTCAACCGTTCTATCCACTCGTTGGAGCGCCATTATTTCCGTTCTCGCTTCGAGGACGAGTTGGACTCGTTCTCCGGGCATCAGGGACTGGGCGTGATCAGCGACACCGACCCGCAGCCCATCATCGTGAACTCCCATCTGGGACGCTATGCCGTGGTGACGGTGGCGAAGATCAATAACCTGCGAGAGATAGCCGATGAGTTGCTTGCCAAACGGATGCATTTCAGTGAGTTGTCGGCAAACAATATCAACCAGACTGAGTTGGTGGCATTGCTGATTAATATGGGAAACGACTTCGTGGAGGGTATTAATAAGGTATACGAGAAGATTGACGGCTCCTGCTCGATGTTGATCCTGACGGAGGACGGCATCATCGCTGCCCGCGACTTCCTAGGGCGTACGCCTATCGTCATCGGACAGAAGGAGGGCGCCTACGCCGTGTCGAGCGAGACGACGAGTTTCCCGAACCTTGACTATAAGGTGCTTCGTGACATCGGTCCCGGTGAGATCGTCCGCTTGCGCACCAGTGGAATCGAGGTGATGCAGAAGCCGTTGAGCCGTTGCCAGATCTGCTCGTTCCTCTGGGTCTACTATGGTTTCCCTGCCAGCGACTACGAGGGCATCAATACAGAGTATGTGCGTGAGAAGAACGGACGACTGATGGGCGAGAAAGACCAGGAGTTGGCTGCCGACCTCGTGTGTGGCATTCCCGATTCGGGTGTGGGTATGGCGCTGGGCTATTCGCACGGTAAGCAGATTCCCTACAAGCGTGCCGTCCTGAAGTACACACCGACGTGGCCCCGCTCGTTTACTCCGGGTAACCAGAACCGTCGTGACCTGGTGGCACGTATGAAACTGATTCCCAATCCCGCCATTCTGAAAGACCAGCGCATCGTGTTCTGCGACGACTCCATCGTTCGTGGCACCCAGTTGCGTGACAATGTGCGCACCTTCTTCGAGAACGGTGCCAAGGAAGTGCATGTGCGCATCTCCTGTCCCCCACTGGTCTATGGCTGTAAGTATATCGGATTCACCTCTTCCAAGAGCGATCTGGAGTTGATCACCCGTCGTATCATCAAAGACTTCGAGGGGGATGACAAGAAGAACCTGGAGGCTTATGCGAAGACTGGTACGCCGGAATACCAGCGGATGGTGGACGAGATAGCCCGCCGACTGGGACTGACCAGTGTGAAGTTCGCCAGTCTGGAAGACCTGATCGCGTCGATCGGTCTGCCGAAGGAGCGTCTCTGTACGCACTGCTTCGACGGTAGCAGTTACTGTCATGAGAAGGACGGCGAGGATATTAAATAACGCTAAAAAATCGATGGAATATAAGTAATACTGCCGTAAAAGCAGTATCTTTGCACCATCAAATCATATAGAAGCGTGAAAATAAAGCAAGTGCTGAGCGCCCTTGAACGATTCGCGCCTCTGCCCTTGCAGGAAAGTTGGGATAATGCTGGCCTGCAAGTAGGACTAACAGAGGCGGAGGTTTCAGGGGCATTATTGTGTCTGGACGTCAACGAGCGCATCGTGGACGAGGCGATCGCGAAGGGGTGTAACCTCATCGTGAGCCATCACCCGTTGCTGTTTCGCGGACTGAAGCAGATCAGTGGCGCGGACGACGTGCAACGCTCTGTGATCAAGGCTATCAAGCACGATATCGTGGTCATCTCGATGCATACCAATATGGATAATGCGCAAGACGGGGTGAACTGGAAGATAGCGGAGCACTTAGGACTGACCGACGTGGCATTCTTCGCCCCGAAGACGGTGGATGGTCTGGAGGCGGGGAGCGGCGTGATAGGAACGCTGCCTGAGGCAATGGCTGCCGACGACTTCGTGTTGTTGGTCAAGAGGCAGTTCGACGTGGAGTGCGCCCAGTGTAATGAACTGCTGCGTCGTCCGATCCGACGTGTCGCCATCTGTGGTGGCGCTGGCGATTTCCTGTTGGGCGATGCCGTTCAGCAAGGAGCCGACGCCTTCATCACGGGTGAGATGCACTACCATCAGTATTTCGGCTACGAGCAGCGCATCCAGATATGTGTCATCGGACACTATCAGAGTGAGCAGTTCACCAGCGAGATATTCCGTGACATCATCCAGAAGGAGTGCCCGGAGGTGAAGACATATATCGCAGAGACAAATACAAATCCAATTATATATTTATAGATTATGGCAAAGAAAGACCCAACAGACATGCCAGTTGAGGAGCGTCTGAAGACCCTCTATCAACTGCAGACCACGCTCTCAGGAATCGATGAGAAGCGTGCCTTGAGAGGTGAACTGCCTCTGGAAGTACAAGACCTTGAGGACGAGATCGAGGGCTTGACCACTCGTATTGAGAATATTCAGGCAGATATCAAGGAGTATGAGCAGGCTATCTCCGTGAAGAAAGGTGAGATAGAGACGGCAAAGGCTAGCGTGGAGCGTTACAAGAACCAGTTGAACGACGTGAAGAACAACCGTGAGTACGACACGCTGACCAAGGAGATCGAGTTCCAGTCTCTCGAGATCGAACTTTGCAACAAGAAAATCAAGGAGGCGGAGATTCGTATCGCAGAGAAGAAGGAGGACCTGAGTAAGAGCCGTGAGATCATCGAGGACCGCCAGCAGGCTCTTGAAGTGAAGAAGGGTGAACTCGACGAGATCATGGAGGAGACACGCGCTGAGGAGGATAAGTTGAAGATGAAGGTGAAGGACCTGGAGGCAAAGATTGAGCCCCGTCTGCTGACTTCCTTCAAGCGTATCCGTAAGAATGCCCGCAATGGTCTGGGTATCGTCTACGTGCAGCGTGACGCCTGCGGTGGTTGCTTCAATAAGATTCCGCCCCAGCGTCAGTTGGATATCAAGATGCACAAGAAGATTATCGTCTGCGAGTATTGCGGTCGTATCATGATCGACCCGGAACTGGCTGGTGTGAAGGTCACTCCAACAGGCGTGGAGGAGAAGAAGACACGTAAGCGTGCCATCCGCAAGACCACGAAGAAGGCGACGGAGGAGTCGGCTCCTGAGGAGGCATAAAGGCTGTTTTAGCAGTTAATAATATGTAGGCGTGGACAGTGTTCCACGCCTATATTTTTTCATAGTCGGGGATGTCGGGAAGGAAGTCGTAGCCGTTGCGCTCATAGTCCATCCTGCAGCAATAATGCTGCATGCCGTTGCTGACGACGAGGTAGTCGACATGCAGCAGCAGGTTATAGGCGGAAATCTGGTCGAAAACCTTCTGTGAGAGGGCGATGGTGGGCGCCTTGTACTCGATAATCATCCTTGGCTGGGCTTGCTGGTCGTAGAGGATGGAGTCGCAACGCAGTTTCTTGTCTCCCACTCGTAACGCTATCTCATTGCCTAAGAGTCCTTTGGGATAGCCTTTGTGCTCGACGAGCCAGTGCACGAAATGCTGGCGCACCCATTCCTCGGGGGTCAGTTTCACGAAGCGGCGACGCAGGAAATCGAAGATCTCTGGTTTCTCACGAGTACCGCCCAGTTGGATGTCGTATGTAGGGAGATTCAGTTCGTACATGCTGCAAACTTACACATTTTTTTTGAAATAGGGTGGTAAAAGTGCGAAATGTTGATGGAAAGTCGGAGAATTTTATTAATTTTGCAACATGGCTCAAGCATTAGCGACATACGAATCGGTGATGAGCGAACTGAAAGCGCGTCAGTTCCGCCCCCTCTATTACCTGATGGGGGATGAGCCGTATTATATTGACCTGATCAGCAACTGGATAGCGGAGAACGTCTTACAGCCAGAGGAGAGGGACTTTAACCAGACCGTTTTGTTTGGCTCTGACGTGAACGCCTCGCAGATTGTGGACGCGGCGAAACGCTATCCGATGATGTCGGAGCATCAGGTGCTGATCGTCAAGGAAGCGCAGAATATCAAGAATACGGAGCCTCTGGAGAAGTATTTCAAGGCTCCCATGCCCTCCACCATCCTTGTGATGTGCCATAAAAACGGCTCGGTAGATGGTCGGAAAAAGGAGTATGTGAAGGCGATACAGCAGGCTGGTGTGCTTTTTGAGAGCAAAAAACTGCGTGATCGTGATCTTCCTGTCTTCATTGAGGGCTATCTGAAGGCTAGAAACACCAGTATAGACCCTAAATCCACGCAACTGATCGCTGATGCCGTTGGAGCGGATTTGAGTCGTCTGGTGGGCGAACTGGATAAAGTATTGCTCTCTTTGCCTGAAGAGAATAGGAGAGTGACCCCGCAGGTGGTGGAAGACCAGATAGGAGTGAGCAAGGACTTTAATTCTTTTGAACTTCGTGACGCTATTGTGAACAGGAATATCTTCAAGGCAAACCAGATTGTGAAATATTTTGACGAAAATCCAAAGGCAGGAAGTATCTATGCTTTTCTCCCAATGCTCTTTAATTATTTCCAAAATCTGATGCTTGCCCATTATTGTCCACAGAAAAACAGTCAGGATAGGGTAGCGGAGTGGCTCGATCTGAGGAATGGATGGTTTGCCAAAGACTATATGGCGGGCATGAGAAACTACTCAGGTTTGAAAGTGATGCAGATTCTGAGCAAAATAAGAGAAATAGATGCCAAAAGTAAGGGTTTAGACAACCCAAATACCCCTCCAGGGGAACTGATGAAAGAACTTATTTTCTTCATTTTGCACTAAAAAACGGCTTTTTTCGAGCCGTTTTTTGCTAGATTTCCCAAAATCCCATACATAAAAAATCCGCCTCAAACACCGATAACGTAAGGATTTTCTCCTCTTTTTCCCCCTCCATATTTCGCGAATTTTGAACTTTTCGATCGCTCGTTCGGAATCTTTTAAAATTTTCAATTTTTGGCTGATTTTGGCGAAGAGAATTTGGATTTAGCAAATATTAATGTTTTGTTTTGTTGATTTTGGATTCTAAAACGAATCGGAATTGTAGATTAGTTTAGGTGTTTAAAAGGCATGATTTTACATTTTGTTTTTAGTTTTTAAAACCAAAATCAACCTTTCTAAATCGAAATTCTAAAGCCAAGACAGGCGTTTTGAAGGATATACAAAACGAAAATCTGTCTTTATAGTTCTAAAAATCAGATACTTATAAGTGTTTATTTACGAAAATAACTAAAAAGTCACTGGCTTTATCATTCCAAAAAGTGAATATTTGCTTTTGCAAAAGCCTTTTAAGTGTAACTAACTATATTATAACCAGTAATTTACAAAAATATGTTTGATTTTATTGTGGGTTCAATTTAAAGGCGTAAATTTTGATTTAGAAATACAACATTCGTTTTGTGAATTGTCCGTTTTCGGTTTACAAATTATAAAATCAAAATTAAAACTTTTAAATCTAAAATTCTCGTTACAAATGTTGCGCATCTCAATTTTTTGTTTTATCTTTGTAAAGTGAAAGAAAAATCGGCTTTTTAGCCCTAAAAGTGACCAATGAGCAAATGAAAGACAGAATTAAGCACATCATGGAAGAGCAGCACATGAGCCAACAAGTGTTCGCGGATTTCATCGGATTGTCACCAGCAACCCTGAGTAGTATTTTCAATGGAAGGACTCGCCCCACCCTGAATATTGTCGAGGCGATCAAAAATAAGATACCTGATATCAGTACCGATTGGCTTCTGATGGGTGTCGGACAGATGTATGTGAGTCCCAATCCTACCCCATCAGAGGGCGGAGAACCCCTGCAACAGTCATACGCAGAGCAGGTTTTGGATTTTGACAGTCCTATTTCGGACCGCCAGGCAACCTCTTTTTCGCAGGGTGTACGAAATACACACCCTGAAAAAGTTCCTGTTAATTTGAAAATAGTTGACAAAGAACCCCGAAAAGTCACGGAGATACGCGTCTATTATGACGATCAGACCTACGAGACTTTTGTTCCGATGAAGTCTAAATGAGAGCACATTTATTTGTGTTCTCATTTTTTTTTCGTACCTTCGCATCCAAATTATATAATAAGGTATATATGAAGAAATATATTCTGGATTTGACAGTCAGGCAGGCTGAACGTATCAGTCCTAAGCATGTCCTGCTGCGCCTGACAGACAGTCGACCTCTCCCCGAGATGGTGCCAGGACAGTTTGTCGAGGTGCGTGTGGATGGTTCTGAGACTACCTTTCTGCGTCGTCCCATCTCCATTAATTTCGTCGACAAGGAGCATAATGAGTTGTGGTTGCTGGTTGCCACCATTGGTGATGGCACCCGCCGTCTGGGAGCGTTGCGCCCAGGTGATACCCTCAACTGCGTCTTGCCGTTGGGCAATGGTTTCACGATGCCCCAGTCTGCCGAGGAGCGCGTCTTGCTGGTAGGTGGCGGTGTGGGTGTCGCACCTCTTTTATATATGGGGGCGGAGATGCGGAAAATGGGGATTGAGCCAACCTTCCTCCTGGGAGCCCGCACGAAGGCAGACCTGTTGGAACTGGATTTGTTCCGACAGTATGGGCGAGTCTTTGTGACGACAGAGGACGGCTCTGAGGGCGAGAAGGGTTTTGTGACCAATCACTCCGTCCTGCAGAAGGAGCATTTCGACCGTATCGCCACCTGTGGTCCAAAGCCGATGATGGTCGCTGTGGCTCGCTATGCCCATCAGGCAGACGTAGACTGCGAGGCCTCGTTGGAGAATATGATGGCGTGTGGCTTGGGAGCCTGCTTGTGCTGTGTCGAGAAGACCACGAAGGGTAATCTTTGCGTCTGCAAGGAAGGTCCAGTGTTTAACGTAAAACAATTGTTATGGCAGATTTAAGAGTCAATATAGGTCGTCTCGCGCTGAAGAACCCCGTGATGACGGCATCAGGAACGTTCGGGTATGGTGTGGAGTTCGCCGACTTTATCCCCCTGGATGGCTTAGGAGGTATCATTGTCAAGGGTACGACACTGAATCCCCGTGAGGGCAACGACTATCCCCGTATGGCTGAGACCCCGCAGGGGATGCTCAACTGTGTGGGGTTGCAGAACAAGGGTGTTGACTATTTCTGTGAGCATATCTATCCGCAGATCAAGGATATCGACACGAATATGATCGTCAATGTCAGTGGCTCCTCCCCCGAGGACTATGCCGAGTGTGCCGCCCGTATCGACGCGCTGGAGAAGATTCCAGCCATCGAGTTGAATATCTCATGTCCTAATGTGAAGGACGGTGGTATGGCATTCGGTGTGACCTGCGCTGGAGCCGAGAGTGTCGTCAAGGCAGTGCGTGAGCGTTATCATAAGACGTTGATAGTGAAACTATCGCCCAATGTGACGAATATCGCGGAGATAGCCCGTGCCTGTGAGGCGCAGGGTGCCGACAGTGTCTCGCTGATTAACACGCTGATGGGTATGGCGATAGATATCGAGAGGCGTCGTACCGTATTGAGCATCAACACGGGTGGACTCAGTGGTCCTGCCGTCAAACCTGTCGCCTTGCGTATGGTATGGCAGGTGGCAAAGGCTGTCAAGATACCCGTTGTCGGCTTGGGGGGCATCATGAATGCCCGTGATGCCATTGAGTTCTTCATGGCGGGAGCCACGGCGATAGAGATAGGTACGGCGAACTTCATCGACCCTGCCGTGACTATCAAGGTGCGTGATGGTATCAGCGACTGGCTCGACCAGCACGGATGCCGCTCCATCACTGAGATTATCGGTTGTATAGCATAAAAAATTTGAGAGCAGTCAAAGGACTGCTCTCAACCAACACAAAAACTAAACTAGACTTAACTAAAGCATATTGGGATTTTCACAAACCCTGCAATAGCAATTGCAAAGATAGTACAAAAAAATTAAACTCCCAAGGCTTTGTCTATTTTTTTTGCATTTTAATACGAAAAATCTACAATTTTGTCGTTTTGTCAATGAGGTAATAGTCCAGAATCGTCATTGCCGCCATTGCCTCCACTACAGGCACGGCACGAGGTAGCACACATGGGTCATGCCGCCCTTTTGCCGTCAGTTTCGTGGCGTTGCCGTAGATGTCAATAGTGTCCTGCTCACGGAGTAGGGTAGCCACGGGCTTGAAGGCAACACGGAAAAAGATGTCCTCGCCGTTGCTGATACCTCCTTGGATGCCGCCGCTATGGTTCGTCAGTGTCGCAACCTGTCCGTTGCGGTTCACGAAGACGTCATTCTGTTCAGAGCCGCGTGCCGTCACTCCGTCAAAGCCCTCGCCATACTCGAAGCCTTTCACGGCGTTGATCCCCAGCATGGCAGCACCCAGTGCGGCATGCAGTTTGCCAAACTCAGGTTCTCCCAGTCCTGCGGGACATCCCTTGATGACGCAAGTGATGGTTCCGCCGATGGTGTCGCCCTCCGCTTTCACCTGCGAGATCAGTTGTATCATCTCCGCAGCCTTCACGGGGTCAGGGCATCGCACGATATTCGTCTCTGTCAGACTAAGGTCGTAACGCCTGTAGTCCCTGTCCAGTTGGATAGGTCCCACCTGCGAGGTGTATGCCTGTATGCGGATGCCCATCTGCTGGAGTGCCAGTTTCGCCAAGGCTCCAGCCACCACTCTGCTGATGGTGATACGAGCCGACGACCTGCCTCCGCCCCGATGGTCACGGTGTCCGTATTTCTGGGCGTAGGTATAGTCTGCGTGTGACGGGCGATACAGTTGGCGCATATTCTCATAGTCCTGTGAGTGCTGGTTGGTGTTCCGCACGATGAAGCCGATGGGACATCCCGTGCTCTTGCCCTCGAACACGCCACTGAGCAGTTCCACCACGTCGCCCTCCTGTCGACTGGTCGTTATCGTGCTCTGTCCAGGGCGACGACGGTTCAGTTCGCTCTGGATGAAGTCCACATCGATGCGGATGCCTGCCGGCATGCCGTCCACCACGCCACCGATAGCCTCACCGTGGCTCTCTCCAAACGTGGTCAGTGTGAATATGTTGCCAAATGTATTCCTCATTCCTTACTCTTCCCTTTTAGTGGCATCCTCCGCAACTGTCGCAGCCTTTGTCACCGCAACCGCCGCCACATCCTGCGCAGCCGCCGCTCATCTTTGCCATCAGGCTCTGTATCTCCTCGTTGGTGGCGTCACGGTTCTCCAGCACCTTACCAACGAAATGCAGTGTCTCACCGGCAAGCGGATGGTTCAGGTCCACCTTCACCTTCTCTTCGCCCACCTCCAGCACACGACCGTAGAAGCGGTTGCCGTCCTCGTTCTGCAAGGGGACAACAGCGTCCACGTAGATATGCTCTGTGTCGAATTTCCCGTTGATGGTGAATATCGAGCGGTCCAGGTCAATGACGTGTTCCTGCACATAGTCGCCGTACGCCTCCTCTTTCGCCAGCGAGAAGTCGAAGTCCTCGCCCTTATGCGTGTCGGTAAGTTTCTTCTCGAAGGCATCCAATGCGATGCCGAACCCGCTGATGAAGTGGAACGGCTGTTCTGCCGTGGCCTCTTCCACCATCTCCTTGCCGTCCTCCCCGTCGATGTAGAGGCGGTAACTTACGGCAATGTATTTATTAGGAGTATTGCTCATAGTCTGCATTTGTTTATTATTTGGCTGCGAAGTTACGAATTTATTTTGAAATAGGCAAAAATAGACGCTGTTTAATGCGAAATTCTTAATTTTTCCATTTTCGGGCGATTCTTTGACTGAGGTCAAGAATTAGGGCTGTTTCCGCACACAACACCTTGAAAAGTTTGGAGGGTAGCGGAAAACGTCGTACCTTTGCATCGTCAAAACAGATAAAACTGGGCGACTAAATTTAAAGGATAACAGCCCCATATTAATAAATAAGGTAAACACAAAACAAGAAAAGGGGCATAAGTAGAATTAAAGAAAAGAAAGGGTAACGAAAATGAAAAGATTGTTTTTAACTGTAGTAGCCATGTTGAGCATGACGCTCACATTCGCTGAGAACGAGAACATGAACAGTGTTAACAATGCAGAGGCTTACAACCTGAGCGTGAACATGAACCAGTTGGGCAAGGCGCTGAACCTCGCCGCTGATCAGAAAGAGGCTGTGGCTGAGATCCACAAGACCTTCTGCGCTGAGATGATGTTTGCCGCACAGTATGCCAAGGAGGAGCGTGACGCTCGTGTCAACGCAGCCATCAAGAAGGATCTGGGTTACATGAACTACATCCTCAACCACGACCAGTACAAGACTTATGTCATGCTGCTGAACGTGACAATGAGCAACCGTGGTCTGAAATAATTAATACATAGTGATAAACCATTAAACAGCCACCGTCCTGTAGGTCAGGATGGTGGTTTTTTTGCGCTTTTTCTTTCCCGTTCTCGGAAATAGTGCGTATCTTTGCAGGGAGATGGCAGAACGGAAAATCATACATGTGGACATGGACGCCTTCTTCGCCTCCGTGGAGCAGCGCGACCACCCCGAGTTGAGGGGCATCCCCTTGGCGGTGGGCTACGACGGTCCCCGTGGGGTGGTGTCGACGGCATCCTATGAGGCTCGCCGCTATGGCATCCATTCCGCCATGCCGATGATGCGGGCGAAACGACTGTGCCCCCATCTGACGGTGGTGAGTGGCAACTATGCGCGTTACAAGGAGGTGTCGGCACAGGTCCACGCCATCTTCCACGACTATACCGACCTGATAGAGCCTATCTCACTCGATGAGGCTTTCCTCGACGTGACGGATAACAAACGGCATGTCCCCCTCGCCGTGGACATCGCCAAGGAGATACGGCAGCGCATCCGTGAGGAAGTCCATCTGACTGCCTCGGCAGGTGTGTCGTACAACAAGTTGCTGGCGAAGATAGCCTCCGACTGGCGCAAGCCCGACGGGCTGACGACCATCCATCCTGACCGTGCCCTCGACTTCATCAGTAGTCTGCGCATCGAGAAACTATGGGGTGTGGGTCCCCGTACGGCGGAGCGGATGCACTATATGGGCATCTTTACGGGCGCTGACCTGCGCAAAGTGTCTCTGGAGCATCTGCAGGAGGTGTTCGGCAAGGTGGGGAGGACGTACTACGACTTCGCCCGTGGCATCGACCTACGCCCCGTCGAGACGGAGTGGGTGAGAAAGTCGGTGGGCTGTGAGCGCACCTTCCTGGAGGATATCTACAAGTCGTCGGTACTGCTGATAGAACTCTACCACACCACGGAGGAACTGGTGCGACGCATTGCCAAGGACGACTTTGACGGGCGTACGCTGACCCTGAAGGTGAAGTTCAGTGACTTCACGCAGATTACCCGCTCGCTTACCCAGCAGCGCATCCTCGTGACGAAAGACGACATCCTGCCCTTGGCGAAGCGACTGCTGCAGGAGGTCGACTACGGTGCCGAGCATCCGATCCGCTTGTTGGGACTCTCCGTCAGCAATCCCTCACAGGAGGCTGAGGCGCACCGTGTCGAGTGGGTCGAGGGCTTCCTCGAGTTTTCGGACTGACTAAGACTATCTTAGTCACTTGCTCCGATAATCTTAGTTCCCTGCTCTGATAATCTTAATACCCCTGCTAAGATTATCGGAGTACCCCCACTAAGACTATCAGAGTCACTCACTCCGATTATCGGAGTCTCCACACCAAAATCTTACAGTCTTACACTTACAGTTTAGTAAAATGAGAAAAACATGAAATTGGCGCATATTTATTGTATAAATATATTATTATATATATTATA
>JAFTGH010000041.1 GCA_017458005.1 Prevotella sp.
TCTGAACCAAGAACAGGCCAATACTATCGAAGCCTTCCTTGCCTTCGACGGAGGCGACAGGAACCAGTTATGCGTGGACATCTGGAACAAAGCCAAGCCCCAGGTTGAGTATTATTGGCAGGACGGTACTCTTAGTGCGCTTGATGAACTACGCACAAAGGAACTGTATGGTCAAGGCAAAAGTCAGAGGCACGGACGGGGTGTGTAATTCTACAGTTTTACCACCTTATCACACAACTTCCCGACTACAGAACGATGTGTGATTAATAGGATTTCCTCGTATAATTATCACAATCTGATTACGCTGGGAAAGGTTACGCAAAGAAAAAAACAGAGCCGAGGAACAACACCAGCAGGAGGTGAGCAACTTGAAGCGTATCTTAAACAAGGCTTATAGATGGTTTCCAAGTTTCAAGCGTTTCCTTAATATGGAGCGTGAGTGTCTGCAATGCGGTTTCAACGAGGAACAGACCGACAAACTGCTACACGGGCAGGCTATCAATTATTGTGGGTGGCTTCACTCCAATGAGTACAGGCGCAATGTACTTGTACTTCCGACGGGAAAAATTGAAATAGCAGTCCAAATACGGGCTGCTATTTCTAAGTACATATCAATCAAAGTTTGACTGATTAGTAAGTATATTCCTTAATGACTTGCTCACTATTGGAATCTCCCAACTTACTACGTGTAATCTGAATGGTTCCACTAATGGAAGATCCGTAAACACTCTTGTGCTTGGAATAAACAGCATCACAGGCCTGAATCACCTTCTGGTCATTCTGCTTTACCAACCCACTACCCACAGCCGACTTAATGGCATCGGTATAGTCTGTTAAAGGAACCACAAATGCATCTTTCACTGTCGCGCCGCCCACGGCAACATAACTATACAAATCACTGTCACTGTTATCATCATCCTTGCTGCATGATGTGAATACTACAGAAACCATTGCGCAACAAAGGACGGCTACGAGCGTCATTAAATACTTTTTCATAATTTTGTTGTTTTTTTGTTTATAAAATATATGGTTCACTATAATCTTTTGTTGTTATTCTTATTTGATGATTACTTTCTTTCCGTTTCGGATATAGATGCCTGCCTGTGAAGGTTTGTCAATGCGCTGGCCTTGCAAGTTATACCAATTGCTTTCAGATATTGGCTCCAAATCCAGGCTAATTGGCAGGACTCCCGTCGATTGGGAATATGGGGTAACACCGACTGCCCACCATGCATTATCAACGTCATCATATTCGCTAGAAAATTCTCCATAAAGGTCTGAAGCAGCTTGTAATGCTCCCTCTCGCGCATCAGGATAGTTTGAGGTTGGTGTCATGTATTGAGTCAGGTTGCGGTAGGCTATCATCGCAGCTTTTTCTATGCCGATGCCATTCACCTCAACTCCTGATCCCCAAGGGCCTGGTATGTCTTTAATATAGCCGCCTTTACAGAGCAGGTAGAACCAATAGTTCTGTACACTACAATTTGTATGTTGATCCGCACCGTTTTTCCAATCATCTCCTTGATAATAAATGGGTAGTGTTCCTTTTTCTATTCCTTGTACACGGTGACTCATATCGCGCAAACATGGTACTTGCAGCATCACCTCGTCACCAATCATCCAGTTGTCATCTGCCTTACTACCTCTAACAGCCTTCTTTATACTGATAGCCATAATGTCAGAAAAGGATTCATTAAGTGCTCCTGATTCATCATTATCTCCCTCAAGTTTCGCCGTACATGCTGTTACCAAATGCGTGAATTCGTGAGCCATTATATCAAGAGCTACAACAGGACGCATTACCACACCATCACCGATACCATATTCCATCACATAGCAATTAAACCTCGGTTCATAGTTTGCAAAAGCATTATTATTACCAGAATTGAGTTTAATGAAATCGTTATCAAATTCAGGAGCAAAAAGAATGTTATAGATAGGACCTCCTTTGGCATCGTAACTATCACGTCCCAAAGCAGTTTTATACCAATCGTAGGTCTGCTGCATTCCCCAATGTATGTCAACTGCGGGGTGTGCAGAAGCTTCTATTGTGACCGTCCCCGATGTAACGCCTGTACTCCATTTGTGCTGACCTGCATCCAGTTTACTCATATCAATTTTGTCAAGAAGGACATCGTCTCCGTTGTATTGATACAACCAAATTTCGATGCTAAACGATCCCAAATTATAGAAAAGTTTTTGACCGCCTAATGCTGTTTGTTTTAATCGAAGTGGCAGCGAGTTTAAGTATGTATGTGAAGTAGTATCTGCAACTTCTTTCTTCCGTATAATCTCACTACCATCAACATATGAATTAGTCAAGCTCGTACTGCGCAGCACCATATATACTTCTGCGAAGGGGTCGTCTTGTGGAACAACCTTGTCGAGTGCCACCTCCACCAACTTCGGCATAGTCCAAAAGTCAGATGAGGTTGACATTGGAACCAATTTCTCCTGTATGTAGCGTTCTCTGTCTAATATCATTTGACCTTTTTCATTTATACCTAGTTCGTAATTATCAGTATCTCCAACAGCCCCCAAGGCATTCAAAGTGTAAATATTGCGCGTAGCGTCTACCATTACACGACTGCCGTCTTCTAATGTTGAAACAGAAAAGGGAACAGTTCCGCTATACATAGAACGGCCTTGCATTGTCACATCAACAGAATGTATGCGAGGCAGCGATTTCACCACCTTACCTGTTTCTATATCCACATAGATATCGGCATTACCAAAGATGTCATAGTCCAATCGGGCATAGTGATAGCCGTCGTCATCCTTTACCAGATAGCAATTCTCATATCCGCCTCGTGTTGCTGCAGCGCGTCGAATAGTCTTTGGTTGTTCCTGCTGTTCCATCACCACACCATTAGCCGTGGTCACCAGACCGTCGCGACCATGCACAATCAGCATCGATGCCTGAACCTCCACGCCTGCCACATACTGGCGATAGCGCAGGTGGCGCATGCCTATCTGGTCTGTCTCGTCACTCAATAATTCGAAAGTCGATTCGGCAGGCAGGTTAATCCACTCACCGAAATGGTTGACAGCCTCATCCATACGGACATTACTGCTCTGCAACTTCAGCCATACGTGACCGTCGTTTGTTGCTGCCTGTGCCCCAACACCAACCAACAGCATTAAGAAAAGAATTAAAGTTTTCATCATATTTAAAAAATGGTTATATTAGTCGCTTAATCTCCACACTTAATCTCAATTTGGGCAGGAAAAATGTATGACGGGTCATTGCGCTCATAGAGTGTAGATCGTAGAGTAGATAGTTCTCGTTTCACAATGCCCTCGAAAAGTGTCTTGCCTTTGGATGTTACTTTGACAGGCATGTCCAAATCAAGCATCTTGTCGCAGAGTGAGAGCGCAAGTTTGGAGTAATCGCATTGACTGATGTCGATAGAGTTGCCGACGATATCGGCTATCACCTTCTTGCCACGCTGGAGTTCGTCAGCAGGTGCAGTTATCCAGTAGAAACTGTTTTGCAGCACCTCTTCCTGTTGCCATACTATTCGCTTAGGGTATGGACTACGCTTGAACTGAGCCATCCAGGGTACAGCAGCATCGTCCTCCCAATCCATCCAGTGCCCCTTCCCGGGAACAATATGTCCATCGTAAATATAGCCTTCAGGATCAGCCTCATGCAGGGCCTTCATCTCCTCTATGCGCTCGGCA
>JAFTGH010000042.1 GCA_017458005.1 Prevotella sp.
GGAGGTGCTGGATGTGGAACATCTCATAGACCTCCTTCATCTCGTTTATGCGATCTGTGTCCTTCGCATAACGGCTTTCGTTAGGTTGTCTCACCATACTTTTTCAAACTTTTGGTGTCAACCTTATTTAAAATAAGACATCGACGAATTGTGTTGTCATAAGGTTGTAGATTTCCGTGAGGAGGTTGGTATTTTTCGTGAGGAGGCTACTATTTTTCGTGAGGAGGCTGGTATTTTCAGTGAGAAGCCTACTAATTTTCATGAGGAGGCTGCTCACGGAAGAAGCCCTTACATCCTCCCTTCGAAGGCCGTACCTCCGTAGATTGTCGCATGAAATTATTCTATATTTATTTGGAGGTTAGTACCAAATTTAGTACCTTTGCGACAAAATCATATCATAATGGTTGCAAAGAATAAACTGAAGGAACGATTCAAAAGACTCCCCAAAGACTTTACATTTACAGACATTTGAAAAATAACCAATTAATATAAGGAGGAAAGTTATGGATTATTTAGAGTATAAAGGATATAAAGGATCCGTAGAATATAGCAAGGAAGATAATTGCTTAGTAGGCAAGGTTCAAGGATTAAGTAAGGCTCTTATACTATATGAAGGTCAGACTCTTGAGGAACTTCGTAAAGATTTCGAGGATGGCATTGATGACTATCTGGAAGGTTGCAAGGCTGATGGTGTTGAGCCTTGTAAGCCATACAGTGGTAGGTTAAATCTCCGCATGACCTCAGAATTGCATTCTCGCATTGCTGCATTCGCAGCCTCTACGGGTTTGACTATCAACGATTTTATTAATCGTGCGGTACAAAAGGAGTTGTCACATGCTTATGAGACTAATGCCATGCTTGCCTCTGAGCCTTTACTTCCTCCAGAAAAGGATTAAGATGATAACCTCATACTTGATAAAGGACACAAAGCACCGATAGCCACTGGCTTTGCAACCTTTTTGAGGTCGTCTAGGTTGGCACAAGGTTGCATAAAAAAGTTTAGTATGAAGGCTTCGGTCGAAAGTACTCTCGCTTGGAAAAACTCAAATAAATTTGACCTTCGATCGAATTTTGTCGCGACTCAACAAATGAAATATGAGTATTTCTATGTTTTCGCTGCTCCAAAATTTGGTTTTTCACTCGCTTATTTGTACCTTTGCCCTATAATTCTACTAAAACGACAGACAGATGAAGAAGATTATCCTTTACCTGCTAACCCTTTTGCCTATGGCTGTGACCGCTCAGTCCATCACACAGAAGGAGATGAGCCGCATTTACCAAGAGGTACGAACACCCTATAAATACGGAATGGTAGTGGCACCGACGGATAACTACCACAAGATAGACTGTCCTACCGTCTTCCGAGAGGGTGACACGTGGTATATGACCTACGTCTGCTATAATGGGAAAGACGGCACTGACGGACGAGGCTACGAGACATGGCTTGCCAAGAGTGATGATCTGTTACATTGGCAGACACTGGGACGGATCCTTGCCTACCCTGCCGACGGAGCCAACCTATGGGATCAGAACCAACGAGGCGGTTTCCCCTCACTCATCGACTATAACTGGAATGGCTCCTACAAGATGTTTCCCTATAAGGGTCGTCACTACATGACTTACATCGGTGGTCCTGGTACGGGGTATGAGGCTGTCAACGCCCCGCTCAGCATCGGCATCGCCTCAACGGATCAAGATATCATGAAGGCTCACCAATGGGACACCCAGTCCATGCCCTTAATGAGTTATGACGACAAGGATGCCCAGTGGTGGGAGCGTATGACCCAGTATAAGAGCACCATCTATTGGATAAAAGACTCCAAGCAACGCATCAAGGGAGAAGAGAAATATCCCTTTGTCATGTTCTACAATGCCGGCGGCAAGGACGAGACACATCCCAAAGGAGAGCGTATTGGCATCGCATTATCCAAGGATTTAAGAAAATGGAAGCGCTATCAGGGTAATCCGGTCTTTGCCCATGACAGTGACGGCACTATCACAGGCGACGCACAGATTGTCAGAATGGACAATATCTGGGTGATGTTCTATTTCTCTGCCTTCAATCCGACTCGTGAATACAACGCTTTCAATACTTTCGCTGTCAGCAATGACCTCGTTCACTGGACCGACTGGACAGGAGACGACTTGATCATTCCCTCCAAACCATACGATGAGATGTTTGCCCACAAGAGTTACGTGGTGAAATACGATGGTGTAGTGTATCACTATTATTGTGCCGTGAACAATGCCGGACAACGTGGCATTGCCGTTGCCACCAGTAAGCATATGGGCAAAAGTGAGGTAAACTTCCCTGTCCCAGAGCCTACAGGACATCGGTATGTACAATCATTAAATAATGACTGGGAGATCACCTTCAACGGGAACACCTTTACCCATGACATTCCCATCAACCTTGATGACTATTACGGTGCTCTCCAAAAAGAACATGGCAATCTCCACGGTAAAGCAGTTTTCACAAAGACCTTCGTAGCCCCCAATCTTCCTGATAAGCAATATTTTCTCCGTTTTGAAGGTGTTGGAACTTACGCTGACATCACACTTAACGGTAATTTCCTCGGACACTACGATATTGGACGGACGACAGAGACTATTGATATCACCCCATCTGTCAAGATTGGAACAGAGAATACACTTTGTGTCAATATCTCCCATCCCGCTGGTATCACTGACATGCCATGGGTATGTGGTGGATGCAGCAGTGAATGGGGCTTCAGCGAAGGCAGTCAGCCTTTCGGAATCTTCCGTCCTGTAACCTTGGAAGTGACCGACCCTGTACGCATTGAGCCTTTTGGGGTTCATGTCTGGCATAACCTAGACTGTGACACACTTTTTATTGATACCGAGGTAAAGAACTACAGTAAAGAATCTGTCACTATCGACCTCATCAACAAACTCTGTGAAAAGAGTGGCAAACAAGTCATACGCCTTACTGACACTATCACGCTAAAGGCTGGAGAGACCAGAATTGTCCACCAGTCATCACTCCTCAGTAATCCTAAACGTTGGACACTGGAAAAGCCATATCTATATCATGTTAACACCATCCTTAAGCGAGAAGGCAAGGCAAGAGAAAGTACCGACACCCCTTATGGTTTCAATACTATTTCCTGGCCCCGTTCCACTGGACACGCCGATTATACAGGGGATAACCGTTTCTTCCTTAACGGTCAACCAGTCTTTATCAATGGAACATGCGAATATGAGCATGAGTTCGGACAGAGTCATGCTTTTTCCAATGAGCAGATTGAGGCTCGTATTAAACTGGTAAAGGATCTCGGCTTCAATGCCTTCCGTGATGCCCATCAACCCCATCATCTCCACTACCAAGAGTTACTCAACCAAGAAGGCATACTTTGGTGGCCCCAATTCTCTGCGCATATCTGGTATGACACCCCTGAGTTCCGTGAGTCATTCAAGCGCCACCTACGGCAGTGGGTGAAAGAAAGGCGTAACTCACCAAGCATCATTCTATGGGGCCTCCAGAACGAGAGTACGCTACCCAAGGATTTCGCAGAGGAATGTTGTGCTATCATCCGTGAGATGGACCCCCGTTGTGGTACCGAACGGTTGATTACTACTTGCAATGGTGGTGAAGGGACAGACTGGAACGTCGTTCAGAACTGGAGCGGCACCTATGGAGGGAATATTGACAACTATGGCAATGAGATGAAGTCGCCTGAGCAACTACTCAATGGCGAGTATGGCGCATGGCGGACACTCGGTAACCATACTGGTGAGAACTATACAGAAGAGCGATTCTGTGAGATTCTAAAGAAGAAAATCCTGCTTGCAGAAAGCGTTAAGGATAGTATCTGTGGACAATTCCATTGGCTATTGGTCAGCCATGACAATCCAGGGCGTCGTCAACCTGATGAGGCGCTACGTCGTGTCGACAAAGCAGGACCGTTCAACTATAAGGGACTCCTTACTATCTGGGATCAGCCCACTGATGCTTTCTACATGTACCAACAGCATTATAACCCACAACCTATTGTCCCTGCTGCAAGCATTATTGATGAGCGTATTTTATCACCCATAAAAGGTTACCAGTATATCTATCGTCTAAACTGTGGTGGGGACACCTATACAGATCAGATGGGGAATCGCTGGATGCAGGATAATACCCAGTGGTCACACTCATGGGCAGAACAGTATATTAGCGACTCTTTGCACCTTTCACCCTATCAGGCATCCCAGACCTTTAACGACTCCATTTCGTCACCTCTCTTCAAGACCTCCCGTTTCGGTCGCCATCAGTTGAGTTTCCATTTCCCTGCCGCTCCAGGCAAATACCATATAGAACTTTACTTCATAGAGCCATGGTATCGCCAGCATGATGCGGAAGGGCTCCGTGTCTTTGATGTTGCCGTCAATGGGAAAACCTGTATTCATGACTTGGATATCTGGGCACAAGTGCATTATGGGAAACCTTATAAAAGAGTCATAGAGATAGAAAACCAAGGGAATGAGATTGTGATTGATTTCCCCAAGGTAAAAGCAGGTCAGGCAATGATCTCCGCAATAGCCATTGCTGTTGATGATAGCAAGCCTATGACGACAAACCAGAAGCAGGAACTCCTATCCACCCCTAAGACATTATGGTCAGATTTCAACAACGACATCCTTGTCAAGACCCCAGACTCCCTGTTGCCTGCAAGAGCAAAAACCGCTATTGAAGTAGAGGGGAGAAAGGTAAAAGACCATCTGGAATGGGACTTTAACGTTGGAGTTGCAAAAGTCTATGCGCTAAGGTGGAAATACTATAACCCAGAGAAGACACGTCAGTTACGGGTTCGTATTACCGATTCAAAAGGAGTCGTGTACAAAGATGCTGATATATCCTTCTTACAAACCCAGCAAAAGAAGACCAAGCGTAAGATGACCAGTATCACAACAGGAACCCAGATTAATGCCGGTCACTATCATGTGTCACTCAAAGGGGACGGCATCGACCATATGATATTTGACAACCTCACTATAGAATAAAAAATGAAACAACTGCTATTAATACTTTCCCTACTGCTCTCTCTTCCCGTTGTATCACAAAACCATCACGACTGGGAAGACAACCATGTGTTACAGATTAACCGAGAGCCGGCACGCGCTTATTTCATTCCTTTTGATAAACAAAAGGGTGACCGTATGTTATCTCTTAATGGTACCTGGAGATTTCGGTGGACGAAGACTCCTGATGAGCGTATCAAAGACTTCTGGCGGACAGACTTCGATGCCTCTTCATGGAAATCCTTGGAGGTTCCTGCCAACTGGGAAGTAAATGGCTACGGGACTCCTATTTACATCTCTGCTGGTTATCCTTTCAAGATAGATCCTCCCTACGTGATGAAGGAACCCAAAAAGGAATGGACGACCTACGAGGAACGCAACCCCACAGGACAGTATAAAAGGACATTCACTTTACCCAAGGATTGGAATAACGGACAGACTTTCTTACGCTTTGAGGGAGTCATGAGTGCTTTCTATGTCTGGGTTAACGGTAAAAAGGTCGGGTACTCACAGGGGTCTATGGAACCGTCTGAGTTCAATATCACCCAATACCTACAAACGGGGAGTAATCAAATTGCCATAGAGGTCTACAAATATAGCGACGGCTCATATTTAGAGGATCAGGATTTCTGGCGTTTCGGTGGTATCCACCGGGATGTCCTTCTATATCACACTCCTGATGTCAGACTACGTGATGTGGCTATCCGCTCCTCAATGGACGGCGTATTACAAATCAACCCACAGTTCAGCGTATATAACAATGAGACCGGTGAAGGCTACCACCTCGTGGCTACCCTCCTGGATGGCACTGTCCCTGTGTGTTGCGACACTGTCGCAACACAGGAAGTTCTCGACCTTCAGCACAAGGCAGCACGCATGAACGAATGGTATCCTCAACGAGGACACCGCAAGTTCGACCGCATGACCATCAAGGTAGACAAACCTCGGCTATGGAGTGTGGAGAATCCTAACCTCTATACGTTGTTGATGCAGTTGCAGAACGCTGATGGAGAGACTATAGAACAAGTCACCCAACAGGTGGGATTCCGTACCATTCAGATTGCAGACGGTCAGTTGCTGATCAACGGGCAACCAATTAAGATACGGGGTGTCAACCGCCATGAGCATGATCCTCATAAGGCACGTGTCATGACGGAGGCTTTGATGGTGAAAGACCTGCAACTGATGAAAGCAGCCAACATCAACGCAGTCCGTCTCTCACACTATCCTAACTGTCCCCGCTGGTATGAGTTATGTGACTCTATGGGTATGTATGTCATGGACGAGGCAGACTGTGAGACACATGGATTACGTGGCACATTGGCATCAACCCCCGACTGGGCAGACGCCTTCATAGATCGTGCCGTCCGTATGGCAGAGCGAGACAAGAACCATCCTAGCGTTATCTTTTGGAGTTTAGGCAATGAGAGTGGCTATGGTCCCAACCAAGCCGCCATGTCAGCATGGCTGCATGAGTTCGACCCTACCCGCCCTGTTCACTACGAAGGGGCACAAGGTGCTCCTGACCCTTCCACCGTCGATGTCATCTCCCGTTTCTATCCCCGTGTGATGCAGGAATATCTCAACCCTGGCATTCCTGAGGGATCAGACCAAGAACGTGCCGAGAACGCCCGTTGGGAACGTTTGCTGGAGATTGCCCAACGAGAGGGTGACCGTTGTACATGGATTGGTTCTGATGGAGGTCCACGCCCCGTGCTGACCAGTGAATATGCCCACTGTATGGGTAATGCCCTTGGTAATTTCAAGGAATACTGGGACGAGATCAACTCCAACAAGCGAATGTTGGGTGGCTTTATCTGGGACTGGGTAGACCAGGGTATCATCGTGAAGGAGAAAGTAGGAGACAAAATCATAGAGAAAGTACTCTATGGTGGTGATTTCGGTGACAAGCCCAATCTCCATGCCTTCTGTATGAATGGTGTTGTGATGAGCGACCGTACCTTGACTCCCAAATACTATGAGGTTCAAGCGGTCTATGGCAATGGCACACCGTCTTTCCCTGAGACATCCCTGCCTAAGCCACGAAGCATCAAGGCGAAACCTCTCCCCGCTTCTCTTCTGACATCTATAAAGCCTCAGGTATTCCGTGCTCCCACGGATAATGACAAGAGTTTCGGCAACTGGCTTGCCAAAGACTGGAAGCGTTGCGGTCTCGACACACTGACCATTCCCATGACGATGGAGCAACAAGGTAATGAACTGACCTTCACGTTTACAATTCCTGAGGGCTTGCCACCTCTTCCCCGTCTCGGTATCGTCATTGAGTTACCCCGTGACTATGAGCAACTGTCATGGTATGGACGCGGTCCTTGGGACAACTATCCCGATCGTAAAGAGTCATGTCCTATCGGCATGTGGAAGTCGACCGTCAGTGAACAGTATGTCCACTACCCACGTCCGCAAGACTCAGGCAACCATGAGGATTGTACGCTTGTAGAGTTGAAGACCAAGAAAGGAAGAGGAATACGCATTGAGGCTGTCGATGCCCCCTTCTCCTTCTCCGCACTTCCCTATTCCGCACCATATCTTGCCAGTAAGTCACATGACTATGAACTGCAAGACCAAGGGAAGGTCTATCTCTCCATTGACTGTGCTGTGATGGGGTTAGGAAACAGTAGTTGTGGACCTGGAGTACTTAAGAAATACACCGTGCCCACAACACCTCAAACATTACGGATTCGTATTCTGCCTATTGAATAAACCGTTAAGTTATTTCTTCCTACCAACTTGATAGAGCCAAGTGGACAAGAAGCCCACTAGGAAGATGGTACATGTCCCTAAGACAATGGCAAGGTATTCATGCAGATGGATACCGGGAAGGCTCCACATGCCAGCCAGAGAAATCCATGCGATGACCAACACGCCACAGACACACCCTATCAATGCGGCAGTCCTGTTGATTTTCCGAGGCATACAGCCTAAGAGGAATAGTCCCAACATTCCCCCAGAGAAGATACTTGACAGTGTCCACCATGCGTCAATAATGCTCTCCACACTCAGCATGGCTATGGCAACGATGATACCCAGCACTCCCACACCTACCGACGACAGGCGTAAGATGGCAAGTTCTAACTTCTGATGCTTGTGATGATCATTGGGGTCGTGGTGACGAAGACGGTCTGTAACATAACGTGCCTTTAGGAAAAACGGACGGAAATAGTCCGTCAACAAGATGGTGGCAGCAGAGGTCACACTGGTAGACACCGTGCTCATACCTGCTGCGAAGATAGAGGCTATCAGCAACCCTCGCAGACCGACAGGCAACTCATTGACTATAAAATAAGGAAACACATAGTCGGGTTTCTCCGCTATCTCTGCAGGCAATGGAGCCACTCCCGCCGTGTAATAGGAATACAATGCGGAGCCTATCAGGAAGAACAAAGCCGATACAGGAATAAAGAGGTAACCGCCAAAGAGTGCCGAGAACTTAGCGTCCTTATCTGTTTTCGCCGCATGGTATCGCTGCACATAGTTCTGGTCAATACCATAGTTCTGCAAGTTGATGAAGATACCATAGATGAGACACACCCAAAACGTAGAGGTCGTCAAGTCTGACGTGAAAGCACCCAGCGAGAACTTATTCCCCTCTGGAGAGTTGATGGCAATATCAAATGTCTGCATAGGTCCCTCTGGCATGGAGAACATCAGGATGCCAAGACACACAACCGCTCCTCCTATCAGGATAATGCCCTGTATCGCATCCGCCCAGATAACCGCCTTTAATCCACCTAACATCGAATAGATAATGATACCGATGGAAGTGGCAATAATGACGATATGCAAATTCCATCCCATCAGAATATACATCGGGACGGCAAGCAGATAAAGGATACTACCCATACGGGCTATCTGGGTAAGCAGATAGCATGCCGAGGCATAAAGACGTGCCCATGCCCCGAATTTCTCTTCCAAGAAGGTATAGGCAGACACCGAACCACTATGGCGGTAGAAAGGCACGAAGTACTTAGCGGCAAAATAACTGGCAATAGGTATTGACAGGGAAAAGACAAAGGCATTCCAGTTAGAGGCAAAGGCCTTTCCCGGATAACCAATATAACTGATGCTCGACACATAAGTAGCGAAGATAGACATTCCCACGACCCAACCAGGAATGGAGTGTCCTGCGGAGGTGAACTCATCCGCAGAACTTCCTTTCTTGAAGAAGGAACAGCCAAAGACTACTACTCCAAGTGTAAAGACGATAAAGATAATAAAATCTATCAGATGCATAGTTTGCCGTCTTTGATAGGTAGTGCTGCCAGTGCCTGACGAATTTTCTCCCGCTCAGGCTCCTCAAACTTATAGAAGGGAGAGGCGACGAAGTCATCGTTGATGATACCCAACAGAGAGAGGGCACACTTCAGACCTTTTAGGTAACTGGAACCGTGCTTGCCTACCGTATAAATAGAAGTGGATATCTGCATGATATACTGCTGCAACTCCAATACTCTCTGAATGTCACGATTACGTGCTGCCTCATACATTGCCACATATAATTCCGGGAACATATTGGCACCACCATTGATACCACCATGACCACCCAGCAGCACACACTCACCTGTTATCTCCTCTGGTCCGACCAGCATGGCAAAATCAGGACGTTCCTTCATTTTATACATCACAGACTGGAAATAAACCGCATTGGCAGAAGAGTCCTTAAAACCAATCACCTGAGGATTCCGGGCGATACGACGAACGGTATCTGGGGCGAAACTGACCTTTACATGACTGGGCATATTATACAGGAACACTGGCAATGGCAACTGGGGCACTAACTCCTCATAGAACTGGGCAAGTTCCGGTTGACCTGTGGCAAAGTAATAGGGGGGAGCAGAGACCACACCATCGGCACCACACTCTGCGGCAACCTTAGCAAGTTTAATGCTCTCTACAATACTGGTATCTGTCACACAGACCAACAGAGGCAGACGACCATTGTTGATACGCGCAGACTCACGAATCATCTGCTGACGCACACCATAACTAAGGCTCTGTTCCTCACCAGTTGTACCAAGGATAAAAAGTCCATGAACACCACCTGCTATCAGGTGCTCTATCAATCTCTCAAGACTCTCCACATCAAGTGTCTCATTGTCTTTCAATGGAGTAACAAGGGGCGGGATAATACCGCTTAGGGGATAACTTTTAATCATAATCTTTTCTTACTAACTTTTCTATAAAGACGAAGATTGTTCGCTTTTGTAATGATGAGCGGTTACAAAAGCAATATTACAGAGTCATTATTTATAAATAATGATTCTTATGAAAAAGCATATAACAGCAATGCTCATCATGGCAGCATGTCAAATGGGCATGAAAGCGCAATCTGCTGACGTAAACACTCATCGGCAGTATCTAAGTGGAACAGGATGTGACGACATGGTGCAGTGGGACTTCAAATGCACCGATGGACGAAACAGTGGTATATGGACGAAGATAGGCGTGCCCTCCTGCTGGGAACTCCAGGGATTCGGCACCTACCAATATGGGATGCGTTTCTATGGTAAAGCGACTCCAGAGGGTATCGCCGACGAGAGAGGTTTGTATAAACACGAGTTCACCCTGCCGCAGGAATGGGCTGGACGACAAATCCTACTCGTCTTTGAGGCTGCCTTTACGGAGATCCAAGTACAGATTAACGGACGCAAGGCAGGCAATGGCACCTATCAAGGAGGCTATACCCGTCATACTATCGATGTATCAGACCGTGTCTTCTTCGGAGCAAAGAAGAACCGTCTGGAGGTAGAGGTGCTGAAAGAGAGCACTGTGCCACAGGTCAATCTCGCAGAGCGTCGTGCCGACTACTGGAATTTCGGTGGTATCTGGCGCCCTGTGTTTATCATCTCGAAGCCTTCACAGAATATCCAGCGTGTCGCCATTGATGCCAAGGGCGACGGACGGTTTATGGCGGATGTCTTTTTGAATCGCGCCTTGCCAGGCAGTTCTGTAAGTGTCTGTATCACTGACGCAAACGGAGCGAAGGTGGCGCAAAGTCCTGCCTTCACGATTACCAGCGACCAGACGAAGGTAGACTTCAGCACTAAGGGCATCAAGACGTGGAATGCGGAACAACCTAACCTCTATACGGCTATCTTTACCTTAAAAGACCAACAGGGCAAGACACTCCATATCGAACGCCAGAAATTCGGGTTCCGCACCATCGAGTATCGGCATCAATATGCTGGTGACAAGGAGGATGGTCTCTTTATCAACGGCAAGAAAGTCATCGTGAAGGGTGCTAACCGCCACTCCTTCCGTCCCGAGACTGGTCGTACCCTTTCCAAGGCTAAGAATATCGAGGATGTCAAACTCATCAAGTCGATGAACATGAATGCCGTACGCCTCTCCCACTACCCTGCTGACCCAGAGTTCTTGGATGCCTGCGACTCGTTAGGTCTTTATGTGGAGTGTGAACTGCCTGGTTGGCATTGGGCACATGAGACCATCATTGGCTCCCAGTTGGTAGAGGAGATGGTGACCCGTGATGTCAACCACCCCAGCATTATCTTCTGGAGCAATGGTAACGAAGGAGGCTTCAACTACGAATTAGAGCCTTTCTTTGGGAAGTTCGACCCTCAGCAACGTGTGGTTCTCTATCCTTGGGCAAACCGCAACGGGTTTGAGACCAAGCATTACCGCTCATGGGGTGAGACGGCTGAGTATATGCGCCAAAAGGAGATTTTCATGCCCACCGAGTTCCTGCATGGTCTGTACGACGGTGGACACGGCGCTGGTCTGAAGGACTACTGGGAGTTGATGATGTCGAATCCCCGTTGTGCCGGTGGTTTCCTCTGGGACTTGATGGACCAAGGCGTGGTACGTACCGATATGAATAACATCGTGGACTGCATGGGTAACTTCGGCTCTGACGGTATCGTTGGACCACATATGGAGAAGGAAGGCTCATTCTATACCATCCGCGAGGTGTGGAGCCCGATACAAGTGGAGATGAGAGATGAGAAGTTAGAGATTAGCAATTGCTATAACTTCACCAACCTGAAAGAATGTCAGTTCAGTTACCAATACCTGAAAATGCCTGCCTTTGGACAGTCGACTGTAAAGACCGTCAGTCACGGAACCCTGAATATAGGTAGCGTAGAGCCATTTGCCTCTACCACAATTGACAAGCCTAAAGGCTCTGGTGACGTACTTCAAATAACAGCCACCAATCCGAAAGGCGAGGAAGTCTACACATGGTCTTTCAAGTCTGATGCGATTGCCGTGAGTGATGGTGCCGGTACAGACTGCACCCAGACAGAGACCGTTGACGAGTTGTCGGTCAAGGCTGCTGGCAAGACCTATACTTTCTCGAAGAAAGACGGTCGTCTAAAATATGTTTCTGTTGGTGGAAAGACCATCACATTGAATAACGGTCCCCGTTTTGTAGCCGCCAAGCGCTCTGACCGTTCACAAGACGGTTTCTATAACCACGATGACAAGGAGGCTTTCCAGAAGAAGACCGACTATACAGAATACGCCGACCAAGGTGCTTTCTGCGGCTTTGACTTCAAGGAAGGCGTGTTGACGGCTCACTATCAGCACGGTTCCCTGAATACCGTTACATGGTCCTTCAACAGCAATGGCGAAGTCGCCTTGCATGCCGACTATTATTTCAATGGTGTGGTAGACCTTCTGGGCATTGCCTTCGATTATCCAGAGACAAAGGTAAAGTCTAAACAATGGGTAGGCAAAGGACCTTATCGTGTATGGCAGAACCGTTTGGAAGGTCCCCAATACGGCTATTGGCAGACCGCTTATAACGACCCCATACCAGGTGAGTCGTTCGAGTATCCGGAGTTCAAAGGCTATTTTACCGATGTTGATTGGATGCAAATAGAGACAACAGAAGGTAAGATTGGCATCATCAACCCCTCCGACTATGTCGGCATCTATCCCCCTCGTGACGGTCGTGACCATCTTCTCTATACCCTTCCCGAGACGGGCATTGCTTTCCTCAAGGCAATCCCTGCCGTGCGTAACAAGGTGAACACCACCGATCTGAACGGTCCTTCCGCACAGCCTTATTGGAGTAAAGGAAAAGGCACCATCAATGCAATCCTAAGGTTTGAGTAGTAAAAGGGTAAAAAGGTAGAAAAGTAAAAGCAAGAATGAAAGTCATCAATAATAACTGGGTACGAAGGTGGGTAATAGGTGTTTTACCTTTTTACCTTTTTACCTTTTTACCTTTAAGCGCACAGCGTCCTTGGACATTCTGGTACTGGATGTATGGTGCCGTTTCAGAGCAAGGCATCCATGCCGACTTGCAGGCGATGAAGGACGTGGGATTAGGCGGCTGTTACCTGATGCCTATTCGTGGAACACAGGAAAGACCCGAATACCAAGGAAGGGCGCAGCAACTCACTCCAGCGTTCTGGAAGATGGTAGACTATGCCATGCAACAGTCCGATTCCCTTGGTTTGGAGATGGGTATTCATATCTGCGACGGTTTCGCACTGGCTGGCGGTCCTTGGATTACCCCAGCAGAGTCGATGCAGAAAGTGGTGTGGAGCGATACCCTTGTCACCATCACCCGTCAGGGAGCCACGGTACCTGTGCCTCGTGCCGCTACTGGTTATGAGGGATATTACGAGGATATCGCCACTTTCGCCGTTCAGGCAGAGCAGCCATTACCCGCCGCTCAGTTTTCCGGTACTATCGTACGGGATGAGAAAGGGACGTTCCGCTCCAAAGAAGCAGGATATATCCAAGTATCCTATGAGCAGCCACAGACGGTCAGAAGTGTGGAGATCATACCAAGTGGGAATAATGTACAGGCACAGCGTCTGCTCGTACAGGCAAGTGATGACGGACTCACCTACCATGACATCCGCCAGTTGACACCTCCCCGTCAGGGCTGGCAGAACACAGATCAAGACTATACCTACTCCTTGCCTGAGACCAAGGCAAGGTATTTCCGTTTCTATTGGACCCCAGAAGGAACAGAGCCAGGCAGTGAGGACCTTGACGCCGCCAAATGGTCGCCTGTACTGAAGATCAAGGATCTCCGTCTCTCCGCAGAACCACGTATCGACCAGTATGAGTCCAAGAACGGGTCCGTATGGAGAATAGCCGCAGCCTATCAGACTACATCATCACTTCCCAAGGTCATTAAAGTCACTCCCCAGACCGTCCTTCCTACAGGTCTCTGGCGTATCATCCGCTTCGGACACACCTCCACAGGACATACCAATGCTACGGCTGGCGGAGGAAAAGGACTGGAATGTGACAAGTTCTCTGTCAGTGCTGTCAACAAACAGATTGACGGATGGTTTGACCTTTTCATGAAACGTCCGCATGCCAACGTCGTTAAGTATATGCATGTTGACAGTTGGGAGTGTGGTTCCCAGAACTGGTCTAAGACTTTCGCCCATGAGTTTCAGCAACGAAGGGGCTACGACCTACTTCCTTACCTGCCCGTCTATGCCGGTATCCCGATGGACCATGCCGAGCAAGTGCTACGGGATATCCGCATCACTATCAACGAACTGATCAACGAGGTGTTCTTCACAACCCTTGCATTACGGGCTAAGGAATACGGAATACAACTCTCCTCTGAGAGTGTCGCACCCACCATGGTCTCTGACGGTATGGAGCATTATAAATATGTCGACCTGCCGATGGGCGAGTTCTGGTTGAACTCCCCTACCCATGACAAGCCCAATGATATGCTCGATGCCATTCATGGCGGACATGTCTATGGCAAGAACGTCATCCAAGCAGAAGGGTTTACAGAGGTTCGTGGGGTATGGGATGAGACACCTGCAAGCATCAAGCCCCTACTCGACCGTAACTTCTGTCTGGGTATGAACCGTCTTTTCTTCCATGTCAACACCCATAACCCTTGGCTCGACAAGAAACCAGGTATGACACTCGACGGCATTGGTCTCTTTTTCCAGCGTGACCAGACATGGTTCCCAGAGGCAAAGGCATTCGTTGACTATATCACCCGTTGCCAGACCATGCTGCAAAAAGGTGAGCCTGTCGTTGACATCGCTGTCTATACGGGGGAGGAAATGCCCTCCCGAGCACTGACACCAGACCGACTCGTGCCAATGTTGCCAGGACTTTTCGGTCCAGAGCGTGTCGCCTCCGAACAAAAACGACTTGCCAATGTTGGACAGCCGATGGAGGAAAGTCCTGTGGGCGTACGCCATTCCGCGGGTATCCTCGATTTGAAGGACTGGATCAATCCGCTTCACGGCTATCAGTATGACTCCATGAACAAAGACGCATTGCTGACACGGTCTTTCAACTACAAGGCATTGGTCATCCCTCAGGGCTGTCTGATTTCCAAAGAGGCACAAGAGCGAATAGCACAATTACGCCAACAAGGTGTCCTGATTATCGACAAACCGTACCATGCCGAGACCCTTGAGGGGGTGGAGCCTGATGTCATCCTGCCAGAAGGAATCGCCTATACCCATCGAGTCACTGACGACCAAGACATCTATTTCCTCGCTAACCAAGAGGACAAGGAGCGCCAGATAACAGCGTCTTTCCGCTGTACAGGAGGTGTTCCTGCTGTCTATAACCCCATTACGGATGAATGGAATAAGGTCGCTTATACGGAGGAGGACGGTAGGACGAAAGTAATCTTCACGATGCCTGCTTATGGCTCCGTATTTATTCCCAGCATGGGAAAAAACATTCCCAACGTGGGAAAGAAATATTCCCAACGTGGGAAAGAAACATTCCCAACGTGGGAAAAAAACATTCCCAACGTGGGAATAATCACTACGCCCTATCGTATCACTTTCAAAGAAGGTAATATCACCCTCGACAACCAGCAACTCTTCGACTGGAGTAAGCATACAGACGACCGAATCCGCTATTTCAGTGGACATGCTTTGTATACCACGACCTTCAAGCAGAAGAGACTACCCAAGGGGCATGCATGGCTGGTATTCCCCGATATCAGGGACATCGCCCATGTCTGGGTAAACGGCATCGACTGCGGTATTGCTTGGACAGCACCTTACGAGGTGGAGGTAACCAAGGCTTTGAGGAAAGGAAAGAACACCTTGGAGATAGAAGTGGTAAACACCTGGCACAACGCCTTACGGGGTATGGACCAAGGCAAGGCGCCCTATGAGGGTATCTGGACTAATGCCAAATACCGCACGAAAGGTGACAACCTGTTGCCTGCCGGTCTGTTAGCACAACCTGAATTAAAAATAGAACAATAATATGAGACGCATCACATTCTTTTTGATCACGTATTTGTTATCCCTCAGTGCTTCCTTTGCCGAGGTAAGACTCCCGAGATTCTTTAGCGACAATATGGTGTTGCAGCAACAAACCGAGTGTAACCTTTGGGGAACAGCCGATAAAGGTAAGACGGTGAAGATCACGACCTCATGGAATCAGAGGAGTTATCAGGTAAAGGTTGACCAGAACGGACAGTTTGAGGTGAAAGTACAGACTCTTCAGGCGGGTGGACCGTATGAGATTTCCTTCAACGACGGCAAGTCACTGACCCTGCATAATATCCTTATCGGTGAGGTATGGATCTGCTCCGGACAGTCGAATATGGAGATGCAGATGAAAGGATTCAAGCAACAACCCGTCGAGGGAACGACAGAGGAACTGCTGCGTTGCAAGGACTCCCAACTGCGACTATTCACTGTCAAGCGCCACGTATCCCTAACTCCAGAATATGACGTGACGGGACAATGGAGCGAGGCTAACAGTGCCAGTGTCCGTGATTTCTCCGCCACCGCCTACTATTTCGGTCGTGCCTTACGATTCACCTTGGATGTACCCGTAGGACTTATCGTCACTGCATGGGGCGGTTCTGCCTGTGAGGCTTGGATGAAGGCAGACTGGTTGCGTGTCTTCCCGAAGGTACAACAAACGATCACGGAGGCGGATGTCAAGAAGTTAGAGCAGCGTTGTCCTACCGCTCTCTTTAATGGACAGTTGCATCCCCTCATTGGATATACCATGAAAGGCGCCATCTGGTATCAGGGAGAGGATAACGTACCCCGCTACGACTACTATGCTCCCCTATTGAAAACGATGGTAGAGGGCTGGCGTAGTGAGTGGAGACAAGGCGACTTCCCCTTCTATTACTGTCAGATAGCCCCTTACGACTATTCCCTGATAGACTGGAAAGACAGTCAGTACCTGAGGGAACAACAGGCGAAGGCTGAGACCATGATTCCCAATGCACGCATGGCAGTGCTGATGGATGCTGGTCTGGAATATGGCATCCACCCCCGCAAGAAGCGTCAGGCTGGTGAGCGACTTGCCTTGCTCGCCCTTGCCAACACCTATGACGTGAAGGGACTGCCTGAGTTTGCGTCTTATAAGGAGGTGACTTTCCAGAACGATACCGCTGTCGTAGCCTTTGACCGCTCTAAGGAATGGGTCTATTTCGAGCATGGCACTACCTCCAACAACTTCGAGGTGGCAGGCTCAGACAAGGTGTTCCACCCCGCCACCAAGGTATGGGTGTCCCGTAATCGTGTCTATATCACCTGTGATGCCGTCCGACAACCTGTCGCCGTACGCTATGCCTTCAAAGACTGGGCGGATGGGGACTTGATGCACGACGGTCTCCCCGTCTCTTCCTTCCGAACTGATAACTGGTAATCTATATGAAAAAAGGCATTCTCCTCTCCCTTTTGTTAGCGTTCTCAACGCTTACCAACGCCTCCGACTATATCCCAAAGGACTATGTGTGGCAGACACCCAGCAGGAACTCCAGTGAGTCAATGCCCTGTGGAGGTCATGACATCGGCATGAACATATGGGTAGAGAATGGGGATGTGCTTTTCTATATCGCCCAAAGCGGATGGTTTGATGAGAACAACACCCTGTTGAAGGCTGGACGCTGGAGACTGCATCTGGAAGGGAATCCTTTCAACGATACCCACTTCGAGCAACGGCTATGTCTTGATGAGGGAGCCGTCTATATCAAGGGAAAGGATGTCAATATCCGAATTTGGGTGGATGTCTATGAGCCCGTCGTGTTTGTGGAGATGTCATCGCCACATGCAAGACAAGCAACCCTCAGTTATGAGAGTTGGCGATACAAAGACCGCCCTGTGACGAAGGCAGAGTGCCAACAGTGTTCCTATAAGTGGGTATTACCTGCTGACTGCAAGACATTCGCAGACGAAATCCACGCAAAAGGAAGTCACTTGACTTTTACCCATCAGAATAAAGCAGAGACGGTGTTCGACTTCACGGTCAGTCGTGAGCGTTTGGATGCCATCAAGGACGACCTCTATAACCCCATCGGCAATTTGAGAATGGGTGGAAAGATGCATGCCGACGGGTTCTCGTACATAGGGACTACGGAGGGCATATACGCCTCGACAGACTATCGCAGTTGGAACTTCCAACGAAAGAAGATGAAGAAAGGAGTTATCTCTATTCAATTATATACTGGTGAAGCACCTACTTCGTCTGTCAATGCAACGGTATCAAAGGAGAGAAGCGCATCATGGTGGCATAAATATTGGCAACGGAGTTACATACAGACTGACTGTGGACAGCAGGAGGTGACACAGATAATCCGCAACTACGAACTGATGCGGTATATGCTGGGATGTAACGCTTATGGTAAGTGGCCTACGAAATTCAATGGCGGTCTCTTCACCTTTGACCCCGTCTATGTCGACTCTACGATGACGTTCACCCCTGACTATCGTAAATGGGGTGGCGGTACGATGACGGCACAGAACCAACGTCTGGTCTATTGGCCTATGCTTAAAAGTGGTGATTACGAGGTACTGAAGCCTCAACTCGACACCTATCTGCGGATGCTACCTAATGCCATAGCATGGACACGCCACCACTGGGGACACGGAGGGGCATGCTTCAGTGAACAGATAGAGAACTTCGGACTGCCCAATCCTGCCGAATATGGCAAGCACAAGGATGGTGACGACTGGGGCGTAGAGAAGAACAAATGGCTGGAGTATGAGTGGGACACCGCCTTGGAGTTTGGAAAGATGTACCTTGATATGTTGCCATGGTACCCTGACTCTACCCTGGAGAAATACCGTGCCCTCGTCACTGAGCCCCTGCGTTTCTTCGTTGAGCACTACCCTAACCTCATTATCTATCCCGGATCGGGCTGTGAGACCTATAAGATAGCACGTAATCCCTCCAATACCGTCGCTGCCTTGCAAGCACTGAAAGACTATCTCGTCGATGTTGGTGCAGATATTTCCACCATTCCCGACATTCCCCTTCATGTGATTGACGGTGACACCTGTATCGCTCCTGCTATCAGTTGGGAACGGATACAGAACACGGAGACACCACAACTATACCCTGTATTTCCTTGGCGCATCTACGGTATGGGACGACCACACCTTGATATCGCCCGTAATACCTATCTCAAAGATCCGCACGCCATCGAGATGCGTAGTACAAAGGGATGGAAACAGGATAATATCTGGGCGGCCTGTCTGGGTATGACCGACGAGGCGACACGTCTGAATACGGAGAAGTTGGGTAATGGTCCCTATCGCTTCCCCGCCTTCTGGGACCCTGGTTTCGACTGGGCTCCTGACCATAACAGAGGGGGCGCTGGTATGATTGGACTGCAAGAGATGCTGCTACAGGAAGACCTCGATCACAATCCCATCCTCTTCCCTGCATGGTCTCGTGAGTGGAACTGTCGCTTCCGACTCTATCTCTCTGGACAGCGTTGTGTCGATGCGGAAGTGAAAGACGGCAAGATTACCTATGCCATCGACGGTGTTGATTACTCTGATGATATAGAAGTCCCTGAGAAGGCTCAGTGGATTGGTGCCATCACAAAAAAGGATGCACGACTACCTGAGGGGCGCAACTACACTGGTGCAAAACTGAAAGAGCCCCTGGTGAAAGAGGCGTGGAAGAATGTCGACACCCTAAGTCAACGGAGTATCGTGCTACGCAGAGACATTCCCCTCAAAGGGAAAGTATTCAAGGCAACCGTCTCTATCGTCGGACTGGGGTTCTATGAACTCACCATCAACGGCAAGAAGGTGGGTGACGCATCCTTTGCACCTCTATGGAGTGACTATGACAAAACAGTGTTCTACAATACTTACGATGTCACCTCTTACCTCAGCCAAAAGCCAACTGCCGTGCAAGTTCTGTTAGGCAATGGTTTCTACAACGAACAGGGACGACGCTATGCCAAGATGAAGATCTCGTTTGGTCCTCCCACCCTGCTGTTCCGCATGCACATTGAGTATCTCGACGGAAAGACAGAGGATATCGTCAGTGACGGACAATGGCAGTGGGCGCTATCACCTGTCACCTTTAACAGCATCTATGGCGGTGAGGATTATGACGCTCGCTTGGAGGATGCTACCGACTGGCACCCTGTCGTCATCCAAGAGGCTCCTAAGGGTGTCCTCCGCCAACAGATGGCAGAGCCTGTCAAAATCATGGAACGCTATTCTGTCAAGGATACTATTAAGAATGACTCCGTCCTAGTACTCGACATGGGACAGAACTTGGCGGGATTCCCAGAGATTACCGTTCAAGGACAACGGGGACAATGGCTGAGACTGACTCCTGGCGAGACCTTGACAAAAGACGGACTAGTGAATCAGAAGCAAACGGGTCGCCCACATTATTATACTTATATATTAAAAGGTGACAACCAACAGCCAGAAAGATGGCATCCCCGTTTCTCGTATTATGGTTATCGCTACGCGCAAGTAGAGGGCGACCTTGACGTGTTGAAGAACATCGAGTCATGCTTCGTGTATAACTCTGCACAGAAGACGGGCGACTTTGAATGCTCCAATGCTCTCTTCAACGATGCCTACCGCCTGATAGACCGTGCCATCCGCTCCAATTGGCAGGCAGTATGGACAGACTGTCCCCATCGTGAGAAACTGGGTTGGCTGGAACAAGACTGGCTGAACGGAGAGGGACTCCTTGCTAATTACGACTGTCGTGCGATGATAGAGCAGACCATGCAGAACATCGCTGACGCACAATACCCCCATGGCGCCTTGCCTGAGATAGCCCCTAACTACGTAATCTTTGAGGGTTCATGGGCACCTCCATTCCTAGAGTCGCCTGAATGGGGAGGAGCCTTCATCGCCCTACCCTTCCTCTATCAGTCATTCTATGGTGACGATAAACTCATCACTCGCTATCGCCAGCAGATGAAACGCTATGTGGATTATCTGGCGACGCAGGACTCTTGCTATATCCTTCGTCAGGGACTGGGCGACTGGTACGACTACGGACCAGGGCGTGCGGGATTTGCACAGAACACTCCCATGCCGCTTGTCTCGACGGCTCATTACTATTGGTGGAACCACCTGATGGGTGAGGCACGCGCAGACAGTATCAAGGCAGCGTTCATCAAGGAGTTCTACAACCCTACCACCCATCAGTATGCCACAGGCAGTCAGTGTGCACAGGCGATTGCCCTTGAGATGGACTTGGTACCAGAAGGTGACCGTGAGGCGGTATTACAACAACTAATTAACGATATCCATGCCCATGGAGACCGCCTGACGACGGGTGACGTAGGCAACCGCTATCTGTTTAACGCCCTCATCCATAACGGACAGCAGGAACTGCTCTACAAGATGCTGAACCACTACGACGTACCTGGCTACGGCTATCAGATCAAACTCGGACATACCACGCTGACGGAGCAATGGAACCCAGAACACGGTGCCTCCATGAACCATTTCATGATGGGACACCTGAACAACCTGCTCATACCTTATTTCCTAGGCATCTGGCGGGAGGGTGACCGTATCACGATAGCCCCTCATCCCGTGGGCGACCTTACTTGGTGCCGAGGACGGATGGAAGACGTAAAGGTTGACTGGCATTTTGAAGGCAACACCTTTGTGCTGAAGGTGGACATTCCTGCTGGTAGGAAAGCAACCATCCAACTCCCCTATAGCGGACTGACGACCGTGGTTGGCGAGGGACAACACATACTGAAAATCAAAAAGTGAAGATATGATGAATACTTGGAAACCGAATCTCGAGGAGACAAAGAAACGATACATCAACTGGTGGAACCACAAGGGTATTATCCTGAATATGTGGGAACACTTCCAAGAGGGGGTAACTCCTCATGCTGACATTCCCATGCCGCCAGCACCCCGTGACTTGAACCAGAAATGGTTCGACCCGCAATGGCGTGCCGACTACCTCGACTGGTATGTGGCACACTCGTCACTGATGGCTGACATGCTGCCTGTGGCTAACACCCAACTGGGACCAGGTTCCCTTGCCGCCATCCTAGGTGGTGTCTTTGAGGGGGGTGAGGATACGATCTGGATTCATCCCGACCCTCACTATAAAGATGATATCGTCTTTGACCCCAACCATCCCAACTACCTGCTGCATAAGGAACTGTTAAAGGCTTGCAAGCAGAAGGCGCAGGGACATTACTATGTGGGCATGCCCGACTTGATGGAAGGACTTGACGTGCTTGCCGCCATCAAGGGTACTGACAAGGTTCTGCTTGACACCGTGATGCAACCAGAGGTACTGGAGCACCAGATGCAACAGATCAACGATATCTATTTCCAAGTGTTCGACGAACTCTACGACATCATCCGTGAGGGTGACGAAATGGCTTTCTGCTATTTCTCCTCATGGGCTCCAGGCAAGATGTCGAAACTACAGAGTGACATCTCTACGATGATCAGTGTGGACGACTACCGCCGCTTCGTACAGCCGTTTATCCGTGAACAGTGTCAGAAGATTGACTATACCCTCTACCATCTGGATGGTGTGGGTGCCATGCATCATCTGGACGCTCTCTTGGAGATTGAGGAGTTGAACGCTATCCAGTGGACTCCTGGTGTGGGCGAGCCACAGGGAGGCAGTCCTAAGTGGTACGACCTCTACAAGAAAATCCTTGCCCACGGCAAGAGTATCATGGCTTGTTGGGTGATACTCGACGAGTTACGTCCGTTGCTCGACAATATTGGTGGCGATGGCGTACATCTGGAGATGGACTTCCATAACGAGCGAGAGGTGGAACAGGCAATGCGCATCATCGAGGAATACCAAAGTCATGACGAGGTGGACGAGGAGGTAAAAGAGATTATCCGCCTCATCGAATCCCCCACTGAGACCGTCAAGACTGACAGACCCGCCTTCCCCACCAACCGTATCCTCGTCCTCGACGGTGCGATGGGAACGATGATTCAGCAATACCAACTGCGGGAGGAGGACTTCCGTGGGTCACGCTTCGCCCATCATGACTACGACCTGAAAGGCTGTAATGACGTACTGTCGCTGACCTGTCCTTTCATCGTCCGGGATATTCACCGCAAATACTTAGAGGCGGGTGCTGATATCATTGAGACCAACACGTTCAATGCCCAGCGCATCTCGATGGGTGACTATGGGATGCAGGACTATTGTCGGGACATCAACCTTGCCGCTGTGAAGATAGCCCGTGAGATGGCGGAGAGGTATTCGACGCCAGAGAAACCACGCTATGTCGCAGGCAGCATTGGTCCGACCAGTCGTACGACCTCTGTAGCCACCTCTGGTGTTCCCTTGTCCAAGGAAGAACTACGTACTGCCTACGAGGAACAAATCAAGGCACTTGCAGAAGGAGGTGTGGATGTACTACTCATCGAGACCATCTTTGATGTGGAGAATGCCCGTATCGCTATTGAGGCGGCAACACGCATCGCCCCCGACCTCCCCATCATGCTCAGTTTCTCCGTCTCTACTCCTGATGGTCATAACATGCTGGGGCAGAGTATTCTTGATTTCCTCCATGAGGAGAAGAAGGAATTCTTCTCCATCGGCATCAACTGTCTCTCTGATGTCCAGCAGATGACTCCACTGATCTGTCAACTGTCACAGTTCGGAACGAGGGTAAGCCTCTACCCCAACGCTGGAATGCCCGATGCCAAAGGACAGTATACCAAGACACCAGAGAGCCTGCTGGGTGATGTATGGCAGTTGTTGGAAAACCATTGCCTGAACATCATCGGAGGATGCTGCGGTACGACAGATGCACATATCCGACTGATGGCACAGGCGGTAGAGCCTGTCCCCGGGGTTTTCCTGTCACCCCTACGTCCTGGGGAGAGTCCTAGTCTCTCTAGTATACCTAGTACACCTAGTAATCCTAGTAAGCCTAGCACTCCCGCTCCCTCGTTCCCCCGTACCTCCGAGCACACCCCCTCCGAACGTCTCTATCAAGCAATCCTCGATGGTAAGAGCGATGATGCCGCAGCAGCCACAAGGGACGCTATCGCCCAGAACATCGCTCCGCAAGACCTCATCAACGGACAGATGATCCGTGCGATGAGCGAGGTGGGCAGACGTTTCCAGGACGGCAAGGCTTTCGTGCCTCAGTTGCTGATGGCAGGACGTGCCATGAAGGCGGCACTCGAACTGTTGAAGCCGATGATGGCTGGTACGGCAAGTACGTCTTTGGGAAAGGTAGTGATTGGCACTGTGAAAGGCGACCTGCATGATATCGGCAAGAACCTCGTTGCCTCCATGCTGGAAGGCTGTGGCTTCGAGGTGGTGAATATCGGTATTGATGTCTCTGCCGACACCTTCATCGAGGCTATCAAGGAGAATCAACCCGATATCCTTTGCATGAGTGCCCTGCTCACCACGACGATGGGATATATGAAGGAGGTCATCGATGCCTTGGAGACTGCTGGCATCCGCGACCAAGTGAAGGTGATGGTAGGTGGTGCCCCCGTCACCCAAGGCTTCGCTGATGAGATAGGAGCCGACGGTTATAGCGACAACGCCAACTCCGCCGTCACTGTCGCCAAACAGTTATTAGGGAAATTGTAAGATTCAATCAGTGTGTCGGGCGTAGTTTCCGCCTGAAACACTGTTTGAAATCACAGAGTCCACAGGTATAGTCCAGATGGCGGACATCCTTGCCCAGTCCGATAATGCCACTGACTGACTTGATGGGTACCATCAGGGAGGAGTCTGTCAGGCGGACTCCACAGGTATGTCCTTCGAACAAAGGGAAGAGCAGTTGCTGTTGGGACACATGCCAGCCACAATAGCCAGGGGAGAAACGGTTGGTATGATGCCAACCTAACTTATCGATACTCTCTTGCAGACTCACCTCCATCTGGTCGGCGCAATGCTCGGCAATGACAGAGCCGAGGGCATCGGCAATGAATACACGTACCATATCTCCCCCGTCCTTCAGCCGTTGCTGGTATGCCTCATACGCCGTGCCACTCGTACAGATAAAGAGGGCGTAAGCCTCTGCGCCACGTAACTGACGCGGGATAATCTTACCCGTGTCGAAGGCGGGCAGGTCTTTCACGACTTGATAGCAGAACTGGGGGCGCAGCCAAGGGCGCACCTCGTCCATGATGGCTAATGCCTCCCGTCGTGTCGCCTCATCAGGTTCCACGTCATAATAGCCCATCTGCTCATAGAGATTAGCAGGGGTTATACCTAAAGCATCATAGTCCAGTGTTTTCTCCGTCATGATTGCTCATTCCACTCTTTGAGTGCCTCAAAGAAGGCATCCACGTTATGCTGTGGCGTATGCGGTGGTGTATCGCAACCACTGGAGAGGACGAAGTTAGGATAATCCCGCATTTTCTCCAACAAGTCTGTCACGGTCTGGTGCATCTGCGAGGGCATCCCGTCCTTGAAAACACTCACTGGATCGATATTACCCATAGCAAGGGCTGTGGGCGGAACGTCACGGATGACCTCCTCCATGCGGCACTTATTACCAAAGTGGTATGCCGCCGCACCTGTGCTGACCATCGCGCGAGTACAATGACCCGTATTACCACAGTTATGGAGAATCACCAGAAAGTCGTCAGACTGCACCTCATTCACGATATAGCGCACATAGTCAGAGGAGAACGTCTGACAGTCCTTGTCCGACATCAGTCCTGCGGCAGGCTCCGCCATCATGACACCCCCTACTCCCGTCTGTTTCAAGGCATGACAGTATTTCTTGATGAACATCGTACACTTGCTGAGCAGTTGATGGGCGGCGTCAGGGTTCTCATAGATAAGCATCATCAACTCCGACATGTCATACAGACGACCTGCAAGAGAGAACGGACCGATACAACCTGCAAAGACAGGACGGTCGGTGATATGGCGAGCAGCAAGCAGGTTTGCCTTCAGATAGGCAGGAATGCGACCAGCCGAGAGAGAGGGAACCTCCAGACGCTCAATAGCCGCCACATCAGCCAAAGGATGTCCTACCACGGCAGGTACCGCGATATCGCTGAAAGCAATCTCCGCACCAAAAGCCTCTGCCTCTGTCGTCAGGTCCATGATGGTAGCAGCAGCCACCGTAGGATAACGATTGACCAAGGTCTGCACAGCCTCATAATGAACCCGTCCATTGCTGACTGCCTGTCGCACGGTATTGCCATTCATCTCGATACCTGGGTGAGTCATCACAGGCAATGCCATGACCTCTTTCCGTTGGATGACATCCGCCATCCATTGTCTCATATTCCGCTTCATCTGTTCCGCTTTTTTCATTAAAGACGACAAAACTATTGTTTTGTCACTATCCAAAGTTTAATGTTTAATCTTTAATGTTTAATGTTGTTGTGGTGGTGACATTTCAAGGTTCTTCACGTCTTTAAGATATGAAACGAACACTAACCTGTATCCTTTTACTACTTGTCGCCTATGTCTCTCATGCAGGTGAGATTGTCGTCAACCCTGGTGAGAGTCTGCATGACGCTTTGCGAAAAGCACGGGAATGGCGACGCACCAATGCCCCACAATGTGAGGGAGGTATTATCATCACTTTGAAGGCTGGACGTTACTATATGAATGAGCCTTTGTTCCTGCGCCCGGAGGATAGTGGGACGGAAGACTCACCACTCCTCATCCAAGGTGAGCGGGATGCCGTTATCTGTGGTGATGTCAAGCAAAAGCACACCCAACTCTTCCCAAAGGAAGGCATGGAACGCATGATCGATTTCAATACTGCCGATCGTACCATCACCATTCCCACGCCCCCTAAAGAGGTGTTGGAAACGAAGAATCTGGAAATGGTAGTGCATCAGCGTTGGGCGATTGCCATTCTCCGAGTCAAAGAGATGAAGGTGCAGGGTGACCAGACGATTGTCTCTTTCATGGAACCTGAGAGTCGCTTGGAGTTCGAGCATCCTTGGCCACAACCCGTCATCGGTGGGGAGCGTGGCAATAGTTCCTTCCTCTTGAGAACGACAGAACAGCGAGACGGTGTGGAGCAACTGGTCATCGTCGATGGTGCCGACTGTGTTATCTTCGGAACCCTGACCTTTGAGAACACCTGTTGGAACCGTCCCCTACACAAAGGACACGTCACCCTGCAAGGTGGTTTTCCTCTTATTGATGCCTATAAACTAAAGGAGAGCCCAGGACTGCCCTGGGACGAAGGACTGGAGAACCAGGCATGGATAGAACGTCCTGTCAGTGCTGTCACCGTCAGGAATTCAAAAAAGGTCAGTATCATCAGTTGCAGGTTCCAATATCTTGCTGCAACTGCTATAGACTTCTATGGTGTCAGCGAAAGTTCTATTGTCAACAACATCTTTGAGCACATAGGTGGCACGGCAATCATGGTCGGTTCTTTCGCAGAAAGTCCTCGTGAAGTTCATCGTCCATATACCGACCTTGCCTCGCAATGCCAGATGCTTAACATATCAGCCAACAGCATCCATGATGCCACCAACGAAGATTGGGGAGCCGCCGCCATCAGTTGCGGCTATGTACGTGACTGCGTCATTTCCCAAAATACCGTCAGTCATGTCAACTATAGCGGCATCTGCATCGGTTGGGGATGGACACCCCTTGACACAGGCATGCGGAATAATCTTATTATTAATAATAAGGTGAGCGACTATGCCCGCCAACTATATGACGCAGGTGGCATCTACACCTTATCCAACCAACCGAACTCCAGCATCAGGGATAATGAGATCAGTCAGCCCCATCCTGCCCCATACGCTACCAACAACCGTGGTTTCCGCATCTATCTCGATGCACGGACAGACGGGTTTACGATAGAGAACAACCAAACAGATGACCGACTGATTCGTCGTGACGAGATTGGCGACAACCACCCTGGTCCTAACCTTATATTCAAACAATGAAACAAACTAACTACCATCTCTTTGACTTCATGGACTTCGACCCGACCCTACAGCGGGACGAGAGTCTGTGGAAAGCCTATGCGCCTACGAAGATTGTAGAGCGTGACGGGGATATCATCATCACCATCCCTTACCAGAAACAGAGACATCAAGAGGACATGGAGCCTGACACGGATACTCCCCAGCAGACCTATGACCTCATCATCCGTGCCTATGAGCCTAACATCATCCGCTTGTTTACGACGATGACGGATGACGAGATGACGGACCATGACGAGATGCTACAGATGGCACCAGCCGTGAAGCGCCAGCCCCTCCGTCTCCATGGTTCCGTATGCTGCGACATTGTCGCAGCGAATGACAAGAAAGTCGCCACCATCAATCTGGAAGCCCCTCGCCTCGACCATTGGAGCGACCTCCTGCCTGCTCCGCAACCAGCACCGTTTATCACTTTCTATCCTGATGGCGACACCTCTAAGCCTGTTGCCCTCAGCGACGACCATTTCTCACCACCCCGCTATGATGCCCTGCCGCTCGGCTTCTGTTCTGTTAGTTGCTGTGCCACAGCAACCACCACCGAGCGAGCCACCATCTCTTTCAGATGTGACGCTAACGAGCACTTTGTGGGTACTGGCGAGCGGTTCCGTAAGATGGACCTCAGCGGACAGACGTTCCAGTTGAAGAACCAGGACGGACAGGGTGTCAACAACCGTCGCTGCTATAAGAACATCCCGTTCTACCTGTCCAGTCGTATGTATGGTGTCTTTTACCACACCTCCGACTACTGCAAGTTATCCCTCGCTGACCATAGCGCAAGGAGTGTGCAGTTTATGTGCGACCGTGCTACACTGGATGTCTTCCTCATCGGTGGACAGACCCCTGAGGAGATTCTGAGAGGATACCGCATGCTGACGGGCTTTCCTGCCATGCCTCCCCTTTGGAGTTTCGGTATCTGGATGAGCCGTATGACCTATTTCTCCGCTGATGAGGTGGAGGATATCTGTCACCGCCTGCGAGAGGAGCACTACCCCTGCGATGTCATTCACCTCGATACAGGCTGGTTCCGTACCGACTGGCTCTGCGAATGGAAGTTCAACCCTGAGCGTTTCCCTGCCCCCAAGGCGTTTATCAGCAGACTGAAGGAGCAAGGTTTCAAGGTGTCCCTCTGGCAACTGCCTTATATCGCCCAAGGTGCCGAGCAGTTGGAGGAGGCAAAGCAGAACAAATACATCAGTCAACCGACGAGGGAAGAGGACACATCAACAGGTGGAGCCTCCAACTTCTCCGCCCTCGACTATGCGGGAACGATTGACTTCACTTACCCCAAGGCAACCGACTGGTATAAGTACACCTTACTGAAACCGTTGCTGGACATGGGGGTGAAGTGCATCAAGACCGACTTCGGAGAGAATATCCACATGGATCACCAGTACCATGCGTCGACACCAGAGAGACTGAACAACATCTATGCCCTGCTCTACCAGAAAGCAGCCTATGAGGTGACCCGTGAGGTAACTGGCGACGGTATTATCTGGGCACGTGCCGGATGGGCGGGCTGCCAGCGTTATCCTCTCCATTGGGGCGGTGACAGCGAGAGTTCATGGGCTGGTATGGCTGGCTCTCTCAAAGGTGGACTCCACTTAGGACTCTCAGGCTTCGCTTTCTGGAGTCATGACGTACCTGGATTCCATTCCACGCCCGACTTCATGAACTCCCCCCTTGATGAGCAAGTCTATGTGCGATGGACTCAGTTTGGAGTGTTCACCTCCCATATGCGCTATCATGGCACCTGTAAGCGGGAGCCTTGGCATTACCCAGAGATTGCCCCGATTGTCAAGCGTTGGTGGAAACTCCGCTATCGCCTGCTTCCCTATATCGTAGAGCAGTCTGAACTTGCCTGCCAGAGTGGTCTTCCTCTCGTTCAGGCGTTGCTGTTCCACCATCCTCACGACCGACAGGTATGGCATATCGACGATGAGTACTACTTCGGCAATGAACTGCTGGTATGTCCCGTGATGAATGCAGACAACCGTCGGGATATCTACCTGCCCGAAGGACCATGGGTCAACTTCCTGACAGGTGAGCGCCTGGAGGGCGGTCGCTGGTACTATCAGGTGGAGGTGCCCCTCGACCAGATGCCCGTCTTTGTCCGTCCTGACGCTGTCATCAAGATGTACCCGCATGATGTCGACTCCACCGACGATATGGATCTCTCACAATCTACTGATATCACCATTACACACAACTTTAAAGGCATCACACTATGAATACACATTACATGCAGTCTCTTGACTGGATGATCCTTGCGATCTATTTCATCATCCTACTCGCCATCGGCGTATGGGCAAGTACCAAACGAAAGAAAGAGGGTTCCCTGTTCCTCGCTGAGCACTCCCTGCGCTGGCACCATATCGGTTTCTCCATGTGGGGAACGAATGTCGGTCCTTCCATGCTGATAGCATCAGCCTCAGCGGGATTCACGACAGGTATCGTCTCCGGCAACTATGCGTGGTATGCCTTTGTGTTCATCGCCCTGCTTGCCTTTGTCTTTGCTCCCCGTTACTTAGGAGCAAAGGTGCATACGCTGCCTGAGTTCATGGGATTGCGCTTCGGACAGTCTACGAGGAATATCCTCGCTTGGTATACCATTGCCACCATCATCATATCCTGGCTTGCCCTGACACTCTTTGCCGGAGGCATCCTAATCCGACAGGTATTCGATATCCCGATGTGGATGTCGGCATTGGTACTGCTGATCATCTCCGCCTTCTTCACGATGCTGGGAGGACTGAAGGCTGTCGCCTATACCAATGTGTATCAGATGATCCTGCTCATCGTTGTATCACTGATCTTGGTGATTGTCGGTCTTGACCGTGTTGGAGGTGTCTCTGCCTTGGTCGCCAAGGTTCCTGCCGACTATTGGGTGATGTTCAAGCCCAACACCGACGAGGCATTCCCTTGGTTACCTATCATCCTCGGCTACCCAGTGATGGGCATCTGGTTCTGGTGTACTGACCAGAGTATGGTGCAACCTGTCCTTGCCGCTAAGGATTTACGGGAGGGACAACTGGGTACTAACTTCACGGGATGGTTGAAGATTCTGGATGTCGCCCTCTATATCCTTCCAGGTATTATCTGCTTTGCCCTCTTCCCCACATTGGAGAATCCTGACGAGGCATACCTGACGATGGTGGAGAACCTGTTTCCTGTGGGAATGGTCGGCTTGGTGTTTGCCGTGCTGACAGCATGTCTGGTATCCACGATAGGTTCTGCGCTCAATGCGTTAAGCACTGTATTTACCATGGATGTCTACGTTAAGAACTTCAAACCTGGTGCTCCACAATGGGAGATTAACATGGTAGGACGATTAGTCACTCTTATCGGTGCCGCCCTTGCCATCGTCCTCACCATTGCCATTGATGCCATCAAAGGACTCAATCTCTTCAATGTGTTCCAGAGTGTCCTGGGCTTCATCGCTCCCCCGATGGCGGCAGTTTTCGTCCTTGGTATTTTCTGGAAACGCACCACAACACGTGCTGCCAACTTTGCCTTGACCGTTGGCACCATTTTCTGCCTGACCGTCGGTATCCTCTATCTATGGCCGCCCGAATGGCTTCAGTTCCCTTGGCCGCACTTCATGCTGTTGTCGTTCGAGTTGTTTGTTATCCTTGTTGCCTCGATGGTGGTAATCAGTCTGACGGACAAAGACAAGACCGTCTACGAAATACCGGCTCCCGTACATGAGAACCAGTCGAGACTTGCCATAGGGCTATGGATAGCCTTGGCAGTGGTAATGATAGGACTATATATCTATTTCAATTAATGGATGATGAGATTGATTGGTTAATACAGGAAGCCGAACGCCCAAAGGGGAATCTTTCTCATGGTGGCGGACTCTATATCGTCGGCTGCCACAAAGGAATGATTCTGTCCTTCCAGTTGGGTAAATCCTTTATCGGCTCCCCCGATCTCTATCACTGTATTGTCGTCGATGCGGAAGTCACCACTTTTATAGCCAGCATATTCCACGGTGTGACCTGCCGAGGTCAACTGATTGGCAAAGAATGTCTCACGAACGGTACCGATCTCTGGTTGCTGTGGACACAGCATATAAAGTAGATTGGAGTTGTCCAGATATATCTTATCTGGTTTCTGAAGGTCGGTGACATGTTTCAAGTCAGCAAACAGACGGCGAATCAAACAGGCTTCCTCCATGTGTGTCAGGTATTTCAAAGTGGAAGGGCGTGATATACCCGTGGCTTTTGACAGTTTGGCGATATCTACCTCGTATGGCGTCATCTGCGAGATAACTTGTAGCAGAGCCTTTAGACTACGCGTATTGCCAACGTCAATACTGCGGTACTTAGTCAGTTCCACGTCGACAATATAGTTGACCACGTCCTCCAGATGGTTATAATACACGCGCTTATTTTCGAAATAAAAAGGATAGTAGCCAACCTTCAGATAACGGCTGAAATACTCTAACGGATGGCATAAGGAACGGATGTACGAACAAAACTTGTTGGGAGTATCCAACAACGTTTCCAAAGCGATAGAGTCGATATCAAGCCCCATGTCTAATTTGAGAAACTCACGGAAAGAAAGACCAGGCATCTCATAATGCATCATGCGCCGAGACAAGTCGGCTTGACCATCATTAATCTGAATGAGCGATGAGCCGCTGAGTACGACATGCAGTTTCGGATACAGGTCGTAAACCTCCTTTATTTCACGACTCCACCCTTCGTATTTATGCACTTCATCAATGAAAAGCCATTGACCTCCCCGTTTTACGAACTTGTCGACGAGATCAACGATAGTATGGGTAGTGAAATAGTTGGTATCTGCTGAACAATAGAGCACATGACGGTCGTCGGCATCAAAGTTCTTTTTGATGTACTGCAACAAAAGCGTTGACTTACCAACTCCCTTGGATCCCTTCACAATGACAAGACGCGAATCCCAATCAATACGATGCATGAAATCTCTGATATAATCCATCGGTACTTCAGAGAGGTAGGTATCGTGGCGTTCAAATAATTTTTCCATAATTCCGATATTATTTTCTATCATGCGTAAAAGACAGTTTGCATCTATCTGCAAAATATGTAAAATCAGATTTACCATATTCAAGCAAAATATGTAAAACACTGTTTACACTTTTCGTTTGCAAAAATACAAATAAAAATCTAAACTCCAAACTATTTTCCTCTTTTTCTTTCTTGTCCTTGTAAACACATCTGTACCAAGACTTCATTTTGTGGAACATTTAATCTTCGACGATGTCGTTTGTAAACCATAGTCCCTTCTATGACTCAAAACTAATAATTCTTGATGTCTTGAGTTCTCTAAATGCCTATGATTGGGGAGTTTTCTGCGTAAAGGTGAAAGAAATATGGAAAAATAACTAACTTTGCAGTCGCAGACTGCACTTCCGTTGTTGGGACAGGGCAGGACGCATATATATTGATTGGTGTTTACGAATGCTGATTTGACCTTCTCCAAACTTCGCAACCTTGGATAGAGTCTGAGCGTAAGACAGAATCTTCTGATCAAAAGGCAATAGTGAATACGAAATACCGGCTCCCGTACATGAGAGCCAGTCGAGACTTGCCATAGGGCTATGGATAGCCTTGGCAGTGGTAATGATAGGACTATATATCTATTTCAATTAATGGATGATGAGAACGGTTTTCTTTAAAAATATTCTCTTACCGCAAACTCGAACTGGTCGATGAAGATTTGTTTGAAAGCATAGAGATTATTCTGTTCGTAGAAAATGAGCATCGCCTTCTTATAGTCGATAGAATCGACAGAGCGGAAACTCAATGGACAATAACCATTGGCTATCAGAATGGCATTGCTGGTGATGCGGGCTGTTCGCTTGTTGCCATCAGAGAATGCCTGAATATACGACAGCAGCACAAGCGTCAGCAATGCTTTCTCGAAAATGCTGCCCTTGCTGTTTATCAAGTCGCATGTATCATGCATCGCCTCACGTATCTGGAATTCATTATCTAAAGGATGATAATTCGTTCCTGTGATACCTACACGACGATGACGGATACCTCTATCTACTGAGAGTTCCTTGGTAAGCAACTGATGAATATCCTCAATGTGGCTGACCGTCAAGGTCCGCAGATAATCAGGATTATCGAGTATGAAACGCAAGGCATCCTTATGGTTGAGCAACATCACGGCTTCTTCCTTGGTCTTACCATCGGCAGTCTTACTCTCACGAAGCAGACGTTCAGTTTCCAGCAAAGAATAGGTATTGCCTTCTATCTGCGACGATTTCCAACTGAGGTCAATGCCCAAACGCTCCATCTCCTTACGATATTCGTTTTCGCTCATCTCACTCACATGCTGACGAAACTCTGCCTGTAACTCTTGAAGATGTGCATTCTCTTCGGCAGTGAAAAGCCTGACGGCTGGAAGTTGCTCACGAATCAGTTCAAAGTTGAAAGATGCCTGAACCTGCCGCTTATCCACATCAACAGCAAAGTATGTATCCAGATTGAGCGGCATCAACAGATGAGCCTGATCAGAAAGACGGTAACGAGTGGCACGAGCCTTGCCCTCGACGACAATATCGTCGTTCTGAACACCTGCCGCAATAAGACGCTTCAAAGTGGCATCACTTCCTTCGAAGGCTATGCCCTTTGCAATTTCATCACGCGAAGACAGCGGATGGTAGTGCAGAAACTGTAAAATCTCTCTTGATGTATCCATCTCTAAAGACTTTAAATCGGTGCAAAGTTAGTGAATATTTTCCAATTATCGGCTCATTATGAGTTAAAAATACACATGAATATCACGTGTTTTGAGCCGATTTAGGGAAACTAAAGACCACACAAACAGTCAAGAAAGGGGATACACTGCAGATCCATCTCGCCCTATGCGGTGGATGGAGTGCGATAGTGAAATAATTATTTTCCCCTTTTTCTTTTTTGTTTCAAAAATAATCGCTATCTTTGCTCCTGCATTGCCCGAATGCTTTAGAGAAAGTGGGTGGTGTGACTTTAGTGGAAATATAACAAGCGTTTGCTGTTATTCGGAACATCTTAGAATCTACCACATTCAAAAGACCAAATACCGAAGAGTAAGTTGCAAACGTCTGTGCGTAATGCATGGGCGTGACTTATCTGGTATTTGAGGCTTGTGGTAGAGCCGTAAGATGTGGATTGGAAACGTCCATGTCTTTTTTGCTCTATTATTGCCTCATCTCCGAAGATAAGCAATACGCACTAATGCATGGCGTATGGCTAACAAGAATCTGAATGCTGCAAAGACAGCGAAAAAAGATGAGTTTTACACTCAAATGACTGACATCGAACGTGAGTTGCAACACTATTGGCAGCATTTCGATGGCAAGACAGTACTTTGCAATTGTGATGACCCTTACGAGAGTAACTTCTTCAAGTATTTCGCTCTTCGCTTCAACCAACTGAAGTTGAAGAAACTCATCTGCACCTGTTATAATGGTTCACCTGTGCAGGGCAATGAACTGATGATTGACTTCGGCGACTTTGAGGACGAGCCGAAGAAGGTTGCGTATAAGGTGGAGATAACAGAGGTGAAGGATTTAAATGGCGACGGGGCTGTAGACCTCAGTGATGTTCAATATCTAATGAAGAACGATAAGAATGTACTCTCAACTTTAAAGACTGGTGATTTCCGAGACCCTGAGTGCATTGGATTGCTGAAGCAGGCAGATATCGTTGTGACTAACCCACCGTTTTCTTTGTTCCGTGAGTACATTGGGCAACTGATGGAGTATGACAAGAAGTTTTTAATAATAGGTCATCAAAATGCGATTACCTATAAAGAAGTGTTCCCTCTTATAAAAGATAACAAAGTATGGCTTGGATATGGATTTAAAGGAGGGGCTGCACATTTCTTTTCTCCTTATGAAGACATTGCAACAGCAGGTGACCACAAAAAAGACATGATTCGCGTTTCAGGAGTCAATTGGTTTACTAATCTTGAAATTCCTAAACGAAATGAGGAACTTGATTTGGTTTGCAGATACTCACCAGAAGAATATCCTAAATATGATAACTATGATGCTATTGATGTAAGCAGTACAATGGATATACCATGTGACTATCCTGGAATAATGGGAGTACCCATAACATTCTTAGACAAACATAATCCTGAACAATTTGAATTAATTGGTGCAGAAACAAACGACTTCGCTGAATCCTTGGGAATACAGCCTATTGGCAAAGAATGGATGGAACGTTATCGTAAAGCAGGAGGTACAGGGCATTACACTGCTAATATGAGAACACTCGTTTTAACCTACAAAGGAAAACCGAAAAAAGCATATTTCAGAATTTTAATCCGCAACAGACATCCTAAAACTATATGATGACGATTAAACAAATAGAAGTAACCGTTGGCGAGATAACCTTGGGTTACGTGAACAACGATGAACAAGGCGTTCGTGGATATAATGGAAAACTCGACATCCGCCCACCTTATCAGCGTGAGTTTATCTACAACGAGAAGGAGCAGCAGGCAGTGATAACTACAGTGCTGCATGGCTATCCGCTGAACGTGATGTACTGGGTAAAACGCTCAGACGATGCAGATTGTCCCTACGAGGTGATGGACGGACAGCAGCGTACGCTCTCACTCTGTGAGTATGTAGCAGGTAAGTTCTCGTATGAGTTTAAGAACTTCTTCAACCAGCCAGAGGATGTACAGCGGAAGATATTGAACTATCCTTTGACCGTGTATGTCTGTGAAGGCGAGGCATCAGAGAAACTGGAATGGTTTCAGACAATCAACATTGCAGGAAAGCCATTGAACGAGCAGGAGATAAACAATGCCATCTTTGCAGGTCCTTTCGTCAGTGATGCCAAACGTCATTTCTCAAAATCAAACTGTGGTGCCTATCGCTTAGGCAAAGACTTGGTAAACGGTACACCAATCCGTCAGGACTTCTTGAAGAAAGCACTGGAATGGATGGCAGACCATGAGACAAGACAAGGACATCGGATGACGGCAGTGAGTTATATGTCTGCCCATCAGCACGACCCGAATGCCAATAACCTCTGGCAATACTTCCAAACGGTACTCAATTGGGCTATGAATAACTTCGACATGAAGAAGTTCAAGAAGATCATGAAGGGATTGGATTGGGCGTTATTCTATGACAAATACCATAATGAGACGTTGGATGTGGTAGCATTGGGAAAGCGTATCTCAGAACTGATGCGCGACAGCGAGATACAGAAGCAGTCGGGTATTATTCCTTATGTACTGACTGGTGATGAGCATTATCTCGACCTGCGTGCCTTCCCGGAGGATATCAAACTGGCTGTATGGGAACAGCAAAGCCATCGATGTGTGCTCTGCGGAAAGGAGTTCGACTATGAGTTTATGGAGGGTGACCACATCACTCCTTGGCGTGAAGGCGGACGAACTATAGTGGAGAACTGCCAGATGCTTTGTCGTGAATGTAATCGTAGGAAAGGAAGTAAATAACTAATAAACTACAAACAGCAATTAACCCTGCTATCCCTGCTACAATCTGCATAACTCATTGATAATCAAGGAAAATTTGTAGCAGGGTTAGGCTACAACCCTGCACCTTTTGAGAAAAGCGGGACTCTTGCTTTGGCAAGAGACTTTGTCGATGACTGATGATTCACACATCATAGGAATCAAAAGGATGACATCTACGTTCTGTAGATGCCAACCTTTGCATTTATTAGCCTCTCTGTATTCGATGTGAAGTGCCGGTGTAATCAGTTGTTGGAAGTATCCTAATCGGTAGGTTTGCTGGCTTTACGAACTTTCCGAGATGAATCCTAATCCTCTTCTTTGGGCTGTATAAATCCAATAGGGCGACGCTTCTTCAAGGTCGCAATTTGCGACCTTAAACGAGAAAACTGGGGGACAGTTCTCAGTAATCCACTTTAGAAATTGTAAATGCCATCCTTTGTATTTATTAGTCCCTATGTCTTCGATGTGAAGTGCCGTTGTAATCAGTTGTTGGAAGAGTAAATAGCCCCTACTTCCTCCCTTCGAAGGCCGTACCTTCGACCCTCGAAGGCGGCACCTCCTGCCCCCGGAGGTACGGGCTTCGTGGCAAGGAGGAGGCACCTTTGTAGAGTGTCGCATAAAAAAAGGATTTTCGAAAAACATGTAACCATATAACACGACAGCCCTCAAACGACCTTGTACAAAGGGTTTGAGGTATGTTACATGTTGCCTAAACATGTAACATACATGTACCATAGTGAGGTGTATGTTAGAAGTATGTTATATGTTCGACAAACATATAACATGGTGTGAGCCCAGTGTTTATCGGGGATTGAACCACATGATGTTATATAGTTACATGTTTTTCGCAATTCGTTCAAAAATCAATCGGCAACTGAAAGGCAATCAGTTACCGACGGAGAGCCTTTCAGTCGGCATCAGATTTTGTTCCAAAGAGGTCTCGATTTTACTCCGATATAGTTAATGACTTACTCCGATATGGGTTATGGGGGTATAACCCATATCGGAGTGTAGGTATAAGGATTATCGGAACAAGTGATAAAGACTATCGGAGTAAGTGATTAAGTATATCTTTTACTGGGGTGTAACCTTTTTTGCGAAAACTGGGGGACAGTTCTCAGTAATCCACTTTAGAAATTGTAAATGCCATCCTATGCGTTTATTAGTCCCTATGTATTCGATGTGAAGTGCCGTTGTAATCAGTTATTGGAAGAGTAAATAGCCCCAACTTCCTCCCTTCGAAGGCCGTACCTTCGACCCTCGAAGGCGGCACCTCCTGCCCCCGGAGGTACGGGCTTCGTGGCAAGGAGGAGGCACCTTTGTAAAATGGCGCATAAAAAAGGATTTTGGTTCTTCGTCAATTTGGGTGATAAACAAACATTACAAAATTTAACTATCTATCTGATAATCAACATATTAGTTAACATAATAAAGTTGTAGATGTGCGTATTTTTTCGTATCTTTGTATGTGAACCCAAAGAAGAAAAAGCGCCCATCTACAGAGCGCAAATGTACTAAGAAATCTGGACTCTCACAAGTAATTGCCCGGATAAAATCATCGGTGAGTGAAAAATGTCATGCCTGGCGTATCAGCCTTGACGGTGTGACCAGTGCAGAATCATACACAAGCATCCAGGCTCATACAACAGGAAAGACGGGCGTATGTCCTTGTTGCGGCAAGCGTAGCAGGACAGTCCACAGCCATCGTCTGCGCAAGATACAATGTGCGGAGTTTCTTGGCAGTCGGACGATACTGGTACTCGATGTCCGCCATTTTGTATGCACTAATCCCAGTTGTAGGCGGAAGACATTCGTCGAGCCTTTGGCGATGACGCATCTCTACGGTCGCCATACGCATGAGGTGGAGAAGCGTATACGTCATGAGGCTTTGGGGCAGTCGGCACGCAGGGCTTCCGAGACGTTGGGCATGCAGCATATAAAGGTCAGTCCTTCGGCTATTATTCGTACACTGCGCCGGATGGGTCATGCCAATCCTGAGGTACGCACGAGTGGATTTGTCGGGCTGGACGACTTTGCCAAACGGAAGGGACAGAAGTATATGTGTGCTGTCGTAGACCACTACACGAGGGCTCCCGTTGCGGTATTCGATTCCAGATACGGCAGTGAGATAACGGACTGGCTGCGCGCTCATCCTGAGATAAAGGTCGTCACGCGTGACGGGAGTCAGGGCTATCGGGAGATCATCAGTGCCGCATCCGGAGGGATCATCCAGGTCTCCGACCGCTTTCACCTGATGAAGAATCTCAAGGAAGCGTCCGTAGACCCTATCAGGACATTACTCGGACAGAGGAAGCAAAGACGGCACTATCCCTATCCGACGGAAGAGGAGGCCTACGGATTCATTTTTGGGGAAATCCTCCAGATGGGAGATGCCAGGCACAGGAGGAGGGTGAAGGACTACTACGACTCCCGCCGTTTGAAGGACGAGGGGATGAGTACGGCACAGATAGCATCAGCGCTTGCCTTTAGTACGCGCAGGGCGGCTAAGGTATTCCGTACGGACATCTGGTTCCTGCTCAGCCGTGACCAGAAGGTGGCTATGAAGGCGGCGAGGAAGATGGCAAGCACGATAAGCAAGGGGCATATAACGCCGGAATCCGTCGTTAAAAACATGGGCGGCAAAGTTGAGCCGAGAATAGTCAGGAGATGCATGAGAACACTCTACGACCATTACAGACCACTGTTTGATGAGGTGCGCAGACAGAACCGCGCATTAGGAGATAAGGGAAAAACGACACCAGTCAAGGGCAGCAGCATCTGGAAATATATTGTTACAGGGAAGACATGCTCCAAAAGACTGGAGGAATTGGGACAGACACATCCGGAGATTGACCAACTGATGAAAATTTGCATAGGCTTTAGGAAGATGCTTCATAATGAGGAGGACGCACCAAGTATGGACGACTGGCTGAAAGAGGCTGGGAATTGTAAACTGAAAGAGATGAGGGCTTTTGCAAAGCATGTAGAAAGGGACAGGAATGCTATAGAGCAAGCCTGCGCAACGAATTTTAGCAACGCGTTGTTAGAAGGTACGGTCAATAAAGCAAAAGCTATCAAAAGGGCAATGTACAATAGGGCTAAGGCGAGTGTCTTCAGGGCAAAACTACTATATGCGAACAATAAATGCTCATATAATTATCACCCAAATTGACGAAGAACCA
>JAFTGH010000005.1 GCA_017458005.1 Prevotella sp.
CCCGCTACGAGGCCTTTGCGCCGGTGAACACGCTGATGGGGCAGATGGCCTCGTGCATGCTGAGTTATGTGGGCAAGGCCCGTCTGGGCATCGCCGAGCGCTACGTCCGCGAGATGGTCGCCGAAGCAGACTCTGCCTACATGCTGGTGCTTGAGGTGAGCGCCGCCGCCGGACTGTTCACCATTAGTTTCAGCCACCGCTTCGCCACCGATGCCTATCTCGATGCCTTCCTCAACGAACTCCGCGTCTTGGGCCTGACACCCGAGGTGGCTGACCGCCATCCGCTGCATCTGGCTCCCATCACCGACTATAGGAACAACAAATCATAGCATACAATGAAAAGAATGAAACTATGGATGCTCGCCGCCATCCTCGTAATCAGCGGCGCAAGTGTATGCCGGGCGCAGCAGGGAGCCGAGACGGCGATGGCCTGTCCGCAGGCGGAATGGTCGCGGGCAGGCGACATCCTGATGCACACACCCGGACTGGAACTGTTCAACGGCGTCATCCATCCCTCGGCGGGGCTCTTCGAAGACTACTTCGACGTGGACAAGGCCGCCGAGGAGCATCGCGGCTACATCGAGATGCTGCGGAAGAACGGCATCCGCGTACACACCGTGGCCGACATCCTGGCCGAGGTGGGCATCGACAGCCTGCGCAGGCTCGCTGCCGACGTGCTGACGTATGACATCAGCAGCATCCCCGACGAGAGCGCCGACGAGACGGAGGCCTACCGACAGGACGTGCTCGCGAAGATGAGCCGCAACGACCTCATACGCTGCATCCTGCTGCAGCCCACGGTGAAACTATCGCGCACCGACACGAACACGGGCTACGAGGCGCAGTACCTCCAGAACCCGCTGATGAACCTCTACTTCACCCGCGACCAGAGCATCACCACGCCGCGCGGCCACGTCATCTGCCGCATGAACTCCAGCCAGCGCGCCGCGGAGACCAACATCATCTCGCTCTGCTACGAGCACCTCGGCCTGAAGCCCATCCTCCGCATCGAGGGCGACGGACGGCTGGAGGGCGGCGACTACATTCCGGCGGGCACCGTCTCGCTCATCGGCTGCGGCATGCGCACCAACGACGAGGGCATCCGCCAGTTGATGGAGGCCGACGCCTTCGGTCACGACACCGTCGTCGTGGTGCGCGACCACAAACTGTGGCAGATGCAGATGCACCTCGACACCCACTTCAACATCATCGACCGCGACCTCTGCACCATGGTGCGCAGCCGCTACGAGGCGCTGCCCGGACAGCCCGAATACAACACCTGCGACATCTGGACCCGCAAGCCCGGCACGCCCGGCTATTCCCTCTGGCGGCAGGACGTGCCCTTCGTGGAGTACATCAAGAGCCGCGGCTTCGAGATCATCCCTATCGACTACGACGACGAGATGCACTACGCCAACAACTTCCTGACCATCGCCCCGCGCCACATCATGGCCGTCGGCGGTCAGAGCGAGGCCCTGCAGCAGCGCTTCCGCGAGGCTGGTGTCACTGTGGAGTGGATTCCCCTGGAGAGCCTGATTGACGGCTACGGCGCCGCTCACTGCATGACACAGGTCTTGCAGCGCGAGGCCTTCGACGGCCAGACGACCGGTCTCGGTGCTGTCCGCCATGAAGCCACAGGACAGTCGCCCATCCGCCGCTACCGACTTGATGGCGCTCCCGCCACTGACGGCACTCGCGGCCTCGTCATAGAGGATGGACGCAAGAGTGTGAGATAACATATAATAATGGAGAATATGAGAAAAGTACAATTATGGATGCTTGCCGCCATCCTCGTCATCATTTGCGGCGCATGTGTGATTACTTGTTGCAACAGCGACGAGGACTCTGTGGTCAACCTGACCGACGACAGCAGCCAGTTTGTAACCCTAACCGATGCTGTACCCGATGCCATTCTGGAGATTCGCTATTACGGCACGTACAACTTCGTGGGAACCCGCATCGACGGATATGAGGAGCCGACGGCATTGCTGACCAAGCAGGCCGCTGCCGCCTTGAAAGAAGTGAGCGACGATGTGATGGCACAGGGCTATCGCCTGAAGATCTACGATGCCTACCGCCCGCAGCAGGGCGTGGATCATTTCGTACGCTGGGCACAGGACTTGACCGACACAAAGATGAAATCTTATTTCTATCCCGACCTCGACAAAAGCGTGCTCTTTGAGCAGGAGTACATCTACGAGCGCAGCGGTCACACACGCGGTTCCACCGTTGACCTGACGCTCTTTGACATGGCAACGGAGAAGGAACTCGACATGGGTGGCACCTTCGACTGGTTCGGTCCTGAAAGTCACCCTGATTTCTGCGGCAATCCCGAGACGGGCGAATACACGGGCGACAATTCCAAATCGCCCTCTGATCCTAAGCGTAGCATCACTGCCGAGCAGTTCGAGCACCGCATGATCCTCCGCCGTGCCATGCTCGCCCACGGCTTCAAGCCCCTCGACACTGAGTGGTGGCATTTCACACTGAAGGACGAACCATTCCCCGATACCTATTTCACCTTCCCTGTCAAACAACTAAAGTAAGAAATACACAAAAAGAACTGCAATAATTTGGAAGTATCAAAAATAGTTCGTATCTTCGCAAACAAATAGGTGTAACACTAAACAAATACGAAGATGAAAGAACTAAAAGGAACAAAGACAGAGAAGAACCTGCAAGAGGCTTTTGCAGGAGAGTCCATGGCTCGTAACAAGTATTCATACTGGGCTTCGAAGGCTAAGAAGGACGGCTATGTGCAGATCGCCGCTATCTTTGAGGAGACTGCCGCTAACGAGAAAGAGCACGCCAAGATGTGGTTCAAACTGTTAGAGGGTGGCGCCATCAAGGACACCGCCTCTAACCTAGAGGCTGCCGCTGGTGGTGAGAACTTCGAGTGGACCGACATGTATGCCCGTATGGCTAAGGAGGCCCGTGAGGAGGGCTTTGACGAGATCGCCGAGAAATTCGAGGGTGTCGCAGCCATCGAGAAGGCACATGAGGAGCGTTACCGCAAATTGCTGGACAATGTGAAGAAGGAGCGCGTGTTCTCGAAGGACGGTGATGTCATCTGGCAGTGCAGCAACTGCGGTCATATCGTTGTCGGCAAGAAGGCTCCAGACGAGTGTCCTGTCTGCAACCACCCGCAGGCTTACTTCCAAGTGAAAGCAGAGAACTATTAAAAGGTAAAAAAGTAAAAAGGTAAAAGACCGATGCGCTCGATTTTTTACCTTTTTACTTTTTTATCTTTTTACCTTTTCAACAAAGAAATTCACGCACTGTCGGAACAGGTGGTTACGGGTGTTGCCACCATAGATGCTGTGGTTGCGATTGGTATATACCAACTGGCTGAAGTCCTTGTCAGCCTGCACCAATGCCTCGGTATATTCCGCAGCGTTACGGAGATGCACGTTATCGTCAGCACTGCCGTGACAGAGCAGGAGAGCACCCTGCAACTGCCCTACCCGACTTATCGGATTCTGGTCGTAGCCGCTGGGATTCTCCTTCGGGGTACGCATAAACCGCTCCGTATAGATAGTGTCGTAGAAACGCCATGAGGTGACTGGGGCGATGGCGATGCCCGCACGGAAGACGGGACGACCCTCTGACATCGACATCAAGGTATTGAAACCGCCATAACTCCATCCCCAGATAGCGATACGGTCTTTGTCGACATACGACTGCTGCCCAAGCCATAATGCCGCCTCCACCTGGTCACGAGACTCCAACTCACCCAGACGCAGATAGGTGCATTTCTCAAAGTCGGCACCACGACCGCCCGTTCCTCGTCCGTCGACACAGACACAGACAAAGCCCTGCTGGCAGAGATACTGCTCAAGGATGGCACCCTGTCCGTTCATACCGATGTTCCATGCGTCCCTCACCTGCTGGCTGCCAGGACCACTATACTGGTACATGATGACGGGATAACGCTTCGAGGGACTGAAATCAGCGGGTTTCACTATCCAGCCGTTCAGTCGCACTCCCTCAGAAGTGGTGAGCGTGAAGAGTTCTCTCGTGCCTAACTGCTGCTGCGCCAACTTCTCCTGCAATGCCTTGTTATCCACAAGAGTCTCCAATGCCTTGCCACTGCCATTGCAAAGGGTGATGACAGGAGGTGTCTGGAGGTTGCTCCACGAATGGATAAAATACTTATAATTGCTGCTGAAAAGAGCGGTGTTCCACCCTGCCCTGTCGGTCAGACAGGTACGTTTGCCATTGGCATGGGCGACATAGACACGCTGGTCGGTGGCACCCTGCTCGTGGGAAGCGTAATAGACATCGCCCGTCTGGTCGTCGACACCATAGACCTCGCTGACCTCATAGTCGCCCTGCTCCACCTGACGAAGCAACTGACCGTTCATATTATATAGGTAGAGGTGCATCCACCCGTTACGCTCGCTGGGCAGAAGCATATACTTATCCGTCACGATAAAATGGTCGACACACTCTTCCTTGACATACTTAGCCGTCTTGTCCTCGATGAGCAACTGACTCACCGTAGAGAGAGGATTGACCATATAGACACGAAGGCAGTCCTGATGGCGGTTCATGGTGAGCACCAACACCTTCGTGGCGTCACCCGTCGCCTTGATGCGGGGGATATAGCCGTCAGCGTCAAGGGGCACCTGCAACTGCCTGGTCTGTCGACTGGCGATATCGAAACTCCACACACTGCATTGCGCATTGTCCGCACCTGCCACGGGATACTTATAGGTGTAAGCGCCAGGGTACTCCCTGTTGCCCTCACACTCGGGTACAAGTCCCTTATATAGCGGCATGGAATACTCCCTGACAGCCTTCTCGTCGTAGCGCACCCATAGCAGTTGCTTGCTGTCGGCTGAGAATACTACCGCACGGTCGTTGCTGAACTCCTCCTCATTGACCCAGTCGGGAATACCATTGATCACCTCGTTCTTCCTGCCATCCTTTGTCACCTGGCTCTCCGCATTGTCGTAAAGCAGTTTGATGAGGAAGATGTTATTGTCACGCACGAAGGATATCAACGTACCATCGGGCGAGAACAAGGGAGTCTGCTGCGCGCCGTTCTTAGAGAGGGGCACCAGTTTCTTGCTGGCAATGGTATAGATGTAGTAGTTTGCCGTAAAGGAGTGGCGGTAGATGGATGATGTCTCCGTCTGTATCAGCATCCGCCTGCCGTCAGGACTCATGATATAGTCGTCTATCGACTCCAGTTTCGCTCCCGTCGCCGTCTTCACGTCAAACAGCGTCTCTGTCTCCTTGCCCGTCTTGAAGGAGTAGCGGACAATGCGCTGATAGTCACTGCTCATCTGGGTATAACTCTCTCCATCGGCAGAGGGCTTAACGGCTCGCATACCATCGGCACGATAAACGCCACGTGTGATATCCCTCAAGTCCAGTTGCTGCGCTGCCATCATCGTCAAGGGCAGCAACATCAGTATTACTGATCCTATGATTCTTCTCATGATTCTTGTTTTGTCATTACTGATTGACAAAGGTATAAAGAAAAATCGAAACCGCAAAATCGCAAAGGAATATATTAACAATTTCAAAAAGATTTGGCTATTTCAGAAATTTGTTATTGCTTTGCAGTCGATAAGATATGGAAGAGGTATATAACAACTACGGCAAATGGATTCGGCAGCAGTTTCCCTACCGCGTCCAGAAGATATCGGTGGACGCTGGCTTCACTTGTCCCAACCGTGATGGACGAGTGGGCTCACAGGGGTGTGTCTTCTGCGATAACAACACGTTCAACCCCTCCTATTGTGACCATGGCAAACCCATCAAAGACCAGTTGGAGGAAGGGAAGCATTTCTTCCGCCGTAAGTACCCAGACATGAAGTACCTCGCCTATTTCCAAGCCTACTCCAATACCTATGATACCCTTGACACGCTCAAACGCCGATATGAGGAGGCGCTTGCTGTCGAGGACGTGGTGGGACTGGTCATCGGCACCCGCCCCGATTGTATGCCAGACGATGTGCTCGACTATCTGGAGGCACTCCGTCAGCAGACCTTCCTCATTGTGGAGTATGGTATTGAGAGTACCAATGACGAGACACTGAGGCGCATCAACAGGGGGCATACCTTCGAGGAGGCTCGCCATGCCGTGGAGCGAACTGCGGAGCGAGGTATTCTGACTGGCGGGCACGTCATTATCGGACTCCCTGGTGAGGATGCCGAGGAGAGCATCCGTCAGGCAGACACCATCTCGTCGCTGCCTCTGCATCTGCTGAAAATCCACCAACTGCAGGTTATCCGAGGAACGGCGCTGGCAAGACAATACGAGGAAAAGCCCTTCCATCTCTTTACTCCCGATGAGTATATCGCCCTGATCGCCAACTACCTGCAACATCTAAGGAAGGATATTGTGGTAGAGCGTTTCGTCTCCCAGTCGCCTTCCGACAAGGTGGTTGCTCCCCATTGGGGACTAAAGAACCACGAGTTCACCAACCTGTTGGTCAACTATATGAGAGAGAAAGGAATGTGTCAGGGAGATGTGTCAATAGATCGCTGAATAGTTGTTGTCGCTGAGCAACTGCTCCATATTCATACCCTTGTTGCGCTTCATAAAACTGTCGACCATTGACACCCTGCTGTTGTCAAAGATCTGACGCTCCGTCACCTGGTTCACCACCCATTGTATCTTCCCCATGTGCATGTCACGCTCCTCTTGCGTCAAGTCCTCTTTCGCAGGCATGGGATAGAGACTGAGCAAGTAGAAGCCCAGACAATCCGGAGTAATCATCGAGCGTGTCATCATGCTTCGCTGACGTTCCGTATAATGCTCCACATAGAAAGGATAGTCGGCTCCTAAATACTTATCCAGTGAGATGCCCAGCATCCGATGACCCACAATGATGCTTTGGTCGAAAGAGCCTATCTGGGCATATACCTGTGGCAACTCCACTGAGGGAATCGCCTTCCTCAACTGTACGAAAGCATCCGTCAACTCCTTGTTCAGGTCGTCAATATCAGCATACTGCTCCTGCACGTCACTAATCAACCGCTGAAGGGTGGAGTCACGGAAGAAGTGCAGGAATTTGAGGTTGATGTCCGGCTCATTCACCTGTCCGAGTTGCAAGACATCCTCTATCAAAGTGCGTGTCTGCATCGGATACGATTTGTTCATCTGCAGAAGCGCCGAATAGTCGCCCGTCGTCAGATAGAGACTCTCGATTCTGTCGTAACGCTCGATAGACACCAATTGCTCGCTTGAAACCTCCTCATTAGACTTCAAACGCCACTCACAGCCTAAGCAGATGAGCATGATGACTACCAACAGAAAATATACCTTACGCACGATTTAGAAACGAACAAAAAGATTTATTATTGTTAAAAAACGATGCAAATGTACTAAAAAATATTTTAAATTCCAAATTTTAACCTAAAAAAGATAAAAAAAAGTGCAATATAGTGGGTTTTTCGTTTATTTGTGTGAAATTTGCAAGAAAGAACAACACCTTTATATATATATGAGAAAACTAATCTTCTGTTTGTTGACCATGTGCAGCATGGCGACATCCGCCCAACGCACCCTGACAGTCAGCGTGAGCAATACAACGAATATGGTACGCAACGACCAGCCCGTCGTTATCCAACTTGCCCCCTATGGTGATATCCGCTCTGCCGTTGTCACCCTCGACGGACAAGAGATACCCTACCAGTTAGACGACCTCAATCAAGATGAGACTTTCGAGGAACTCTGTTTCCTTGCCGACCTTGGCAAGAAGGAGAAGAAGCAATATACCGTCACCCTCTATGAGACGGGCGAGCCACGCAACTACCCCGCCCGTGTCTTTGCGGAGATGGTGATGGCGAATACCAAGGACAAGAAACTGAAGAAGAACCAGCAGAACAACTATATCGAGGCGATCACGGCTCGTGGGGACGCTGCCTACACCTATAACCTGCAGCATCATCACGGAGTGGACTTCGAGAGCGAGTTGAACGGTATTCGAATCTATTTCGATGCCCGCCAGACCCTCGATCTCTATGGCAAGTTCAAGAAGCAACTGGAACTGAAGGATACCCAGTTCTATACCGACCAGGACCAGAAGGCGCAAGGCTATGGCGACGACGTGCTATGGGTGGGACAGACTTTCGGACTGGGTGCTTTCCGTGGATGGGACGGCGCAAAGCCCACCCTCGTAGAACCTGTCCGAAGCCGTACTCAGCGCATCATCTCTTATGGTCCACTACGTACCATCGTCGAGTTAGTAGACCGTGGGTGGAAGGCTGACACCGATAAGGCACCTGTTAACATGACGATCCGCTATACGCAATATGCTGGTCATAGGGATACGGATGTCGACGTGTTCTTCAACAAGGATGTCAGCGACTACCGTTTCTCCACAGGTATCATCAACGTGAAAGGTTCCGAGGAGTTCAGCGACAAGAAGGGACTGCGTGCCTGCTGGGGCTCGGACTTCCCCACCAACGACACCATCAACGGCAAGCGTGAGACGGTAGGACTTGCCGTCCTAGTGCCTCAGAAGAACATCGCCAGTGAGGAGCCTGCCAACAAAGACAACTACGCTTACGTCATCAAGGTTGACGGCAGCCACATGGCATATAAAGTGATCTATACCTCCGCCAACGAGACTTTCGGCTACCATGCCGCCAAGGAGTGGTTTGACTTCCTCAAGGCATGGCGTAAGGAAGTTGAGAAACCTGTTGATGTCCAAATCAAGGACTGCCACTAAACATATTCTCCATGACACGAAAAGAGAGATACGAGGCTGTGCTGGCATATTTCAGGAAAGAGATGCCTGAGGTGCAAACAGAATTGGAGTTCGGCAACGTTTTCCAATTGCTGGTTGCCGTGATACTGAGCGCACAGTGTACGGATAAGCGCATCAACCAAGTGACTCCCGAGTTGTTTCGTCATTATCCAGACGCCAAGACGATGGCAGAGGTGGAGCCTGAGGACGTGCTGGAGTATATCAAGAGTGTCTCCTACCCCAACTCAAAGGCTGAACATCTGGTGAAGATGGCACGGATACTGGTGGAGAAGCACCATGGAGAGGTGCCATCGGACATGAATCTGCTGCTCGACCTGCCTGGTGTAGGCAGAAAGACGGCAAATGTCGTGCAGAGCGTAGCATTCGGCAAATCGACCATGGCTGTCGACACGCACGTCTTTCGTGTGAGCCATCGCCTAGGACTGGTATCGAAGAAAGACGACACCCCCTATAAGGTAGAGCAGATGCTAGTAAAAAATATACCCGCGGAGGATATTCCACGGGCACATCATTGGTTAATACTTCACGGACGGTATATCTGTACTTCCCGTCGTCCACATTGTGAGAAGTGCGGACTCGTCAGCGTTTGTCCCTCGGCTTGCCTTTAGGACGCTGCCACCCTTTCATCATTCGACGGTGGAAACGATTCTCCGCCTTGATAGCATCATAGACCTTGGAGGCTGGCAGCACCTGTATCATCTTCTTATGATAGGTCTGCTCCAACTGCTTCAACTCGATATTGATCCTATCGCAGTCACGGATGGCCGCCTCACAGCCTTTCTCGTCAGCAGGCTTTTCTTTCCCAGCCTGACGCATACGACTATAGAGGTTGCGCTGCTTCTGCTGCATCTCACGGAGCAAGGGGAAATACTTGGCTGCCTCCTCGTCACTGAACTTGGCCTCCTGTTTGATGAAAGCCTCCAGTTCAGCCTGGAACTTTTCAGGGGAGAACTTCCGCTTATCCTGCGACATGCCCAGTAGCGAGACCGTCAGGCAAACCAGTAAAACGATGGTCTTCTTCATAATCCTATCTTATTTAATTCTCTGCCAGACAGGCATAGATCTCTGTATTATCAATCATGGCGTAGTCGGCGGCCTCATCCATATAGGTCTCTGACACACTAGTGGCATAAACCTGCTGGGGTGACTCCTCCTCGCCTGCAATACGGGTGAAATAGACTGCGATGCTGAAGATGGCGACAACAAGGGTCGCAGCAGCATACATCCACGGACGAAGCGCCACACGCTTGGCGACAGGCTTGCTCTCACGCTCTGGCAACTGCGCCATCACCTGATCAGCAAAACTGTCAAAATAGCCCTCCGGCACACGGAAAGGATTCTGCTTTGTCATTCGTTCTTCAAGATACTTCTCTTCTGTCATCTCTTTATTTCTTTGTTGGTTTGACGTGATAGCCACCTGAAGGTTTAATCACGCTGCTTAAAAAACTCGGAGATTTTCTTTACGGCGATATGGTAGGATGCCTTCAACGCACCTTCTGAGGTGTGGAGGATCTGACTGATATCGCTATACTTCATCTCCTCATAATAACGGAGATTGAAAACGGTTCGTTGCACATCAGGAAGTTGGGCTATCGCCTCCTGCAACTGCGCCTCTGTCTCATCGCCATCGAAATAGCGATCGGCAAGCAGGGTATTGGCGACACCAGGAGTATCGTCGGCACTCACCATCGTCACTTTCTTCTGACGACGCATGAAGTCAAGACTCTCGTTGATAGCAATACGATAGAGCCATGTGGACAACTTGGAGTCCTGACGAAACGTATCGAGATTCGTCCATGCCTTGACCATCACGTTCTGCATCACATCATTGGCATCCTCATGAGAGAATACGATACGACGCACCTGCCAGTATAGTTGCTCACTATACTGCCTTACTACTATCTCAAAAGCCTTTCGTTGAGTAACAGGGTCTGAGAGCATCGCAGTCAACTGCTTCTCATCCATCGCCATCAGATATATTTCTTTAAATGATTCCAGACAGACTGGTCATAGCCGTAGACATCAGGATAGACCTGAATCTGTCCGCTCAGATCAGGATAGAGTGTATAATAAGTAATGTATACAGGCACATGCGGTTGTATAGGCATATAACTCACCAACTTATGGGGAAGTTTCCTGCCACTCTCACTCTCACCTGGAGTATGTGTGCGGATATACTCTCTACCCTGACCCGTCACAGGGGGAATATCCATCGAGATACGGATCTTGTCCAGTGTCCATTCATCGGTATTACCCAACAAGAACTGGGCAAGGTCGAAAGGACGCTGCACGCGGACACAGCCATGAGACACTCCACGCCAACTGCTCTGGAAGAAGCCTGGCGTCGAGGTGTCATGCAGATAGACAGAGTGATTGTTCTTGAAACGGAACACTATACGACCCAGCGAGTTGCCACGCCCGCCATCCTGTGAGACACGATACTTACCACTTGCGAGCATCGCACGGGAGACACTGGAGATAGGCACTTTCTTTCCTGTAGAACGTTCTGCGATATAATAACGGTGACGGGCAAAATAATTACTATCGCCCGCATGCCCCAACACGTCGTTATTGACAATACTCTGCGGCATGTTCCACTCTGGATTGATCTGCATGTACTCTATCTCGCTCGTCAACAAAGGAGTCTTCGTTGTCGTCTTACCACATCCGATACGCATCTCCATCGTGGAGTCTGGACCATAGGCGTAAAGCATAAAGGCAGGCACGTTAACCACCACGCGCTTTCCCGATGTGGGCATCGGATTCGGCTCACGCCAACGGCAACGTTCCATATTCACCAGGATACGTCTACGACTCGCCTCTGACGTGGAGTCAGCCAACTGACGGAGCAATTGGCGATAGAGCGGTGACTTCGGCTCCACCTCCCGCATCATATTCCCGACGCTGTCATTTCCTATCTTACGGAGTGCCTGCGCATAGAATGCTGGTGTGGGACGCTCTACGGATATGTCGTAGAGATTGGCATAACGTACTGTCACCTTTCCCGTTGAATCAGGCTTCGACTCCATCCTGTTGATAGCACTCTTAGGATTGACGAATCCATAATACTGTCCTGCCACATAGGTCAGGTAAGCACGGGTCAACTGATATTCCAAACGAGCCGTCACATCATTGACGGTATGCTGTTGGTCGAAATCCAAAGACTTAAAACGCTGCAGGTCCTCATCGATCTCCCTCACCTTGAAATAGGCATCCGAAAGACCTATGCGGTTGACTTGATATAACTGCTGGAGTAACGTATCTGCCATGGCTGTGACGCCTTGGCGTCCTATCCACATCATCTTTCCTCCCTCACGATAATACTGGGCGGTATGACCTTCTGGGGAAAGGGTGTCTTTCTTTCCTTGTCCCATTTTCTGCAAGGAAGACTGGATTTCGGCAGGATCCATTTGAAAAACAGGCGTCTTCAATGCTGAAAACGCCTCCATTGTAACATCGCCTTTCTGAATAATGTCCTCAGAGCATCCAACTAAGAGCCAAGACACCAACAGAAACAAAAGTGTTGTCAGATGACAATCTTTCTGACAACCTTTCCAACTTTTATGATATAGCAACCTTTAGGTATGTTTGTTAATTCAATTCTCTGCGCCGGGCTCTCAATACGAACGGACATCACGTGGCGACCTGTCAGCGAGATAACCTCCATCACCTGTCCTTCCGCATTGTTGATATGTACAACCGACTTTGAAAGATTAATCTGCACCTCATTCTTCTCTTCAATCTGCTCAACACCAAAAGTCTCAGACGAAGTCGCCAGAGCACTGGTTGGAAGCATGAAGAGACATGCGGCAAAAAGCATCAAAGTAAGTAACCGTTTTGTCATAAGCATTACATATTACATCGCAAAGGTAGGGATAATATTTGGAATTTCCAAATTTTAACAAGAAAAAATGCGCCTACAGGTCGAAAATCATCTGTTCGTCACTCAAAAAACTATTACTGAACACCTCTTTTGCCTCATTTAGCAACACATTCTCATCCTCATAACGGGAAGAATAATGACCCAACAGAAGTTTCCCCACTTTCGCATCACGTGCCACCATAGCAGCCTGTCGTGCCGTAGAGTGATAATATTTCTCTGCCCCGTCAAGTTTGTCTTCAGCATAGGTGCTCTCATGATAGAGCATCGAGACTCCCTTGACACGCTCATGTAATGTAGGGATATAGCGGGTGTCACTGCAATAGGCATAACTACGAGGCGTGTCGGCAGGCTCCACCAGCCTACTGTTGGGCACATGCTCTCCCTCTGCTGTCGTCCAATCGGCTCCTGCCTTGATATTGTTGATCTGGCTAATAGGTATCTGATAGAAATCTATCATGTCACGCTTGATGTGGGGATAAGTAGGTTTCTCACGGAACAAATAGCCACAGCAAGGAACACGGTGCTCCAAGGGAATGGTCTCTATCGTCAGGCTACGATCTTCGTAGATGACCTGCTGCTGGGTGGTGTCAACAGCATGGAAGACCACCTCGTATTCCAATCCATGGCAAAACAGCCTCATCTGCTCATACAGCATTTTCTCTAATGCCGCAGGAGCATAGACATCCAACTTTGCCGTACGCCCCAGAAGACCAAAGGTACTGATCATACCAATCAGTCCAAAACAATGATCCCCATGCAGATGGGTGATAAAGACTGCTGACAGTTTGGTAAAACGGATGCGGGAACGCCTTAATTGCATCTGCGTCCCCTCTCCACAGTCTATCATGAACTGCTTTCCCCGCAATTCCACTACCTGCGCAGAGGAATAGTGATGAAGTGTGGGAAGAGCACTTCCACAGCCTAATATATGAATCCGAAACGGCTCCACGTAAGATTATATCTTATAGTCTTCCTCAGAGACTTTCTCCAATTCTATGTCAGACAGAGGCTTCTTTGCCTGTTGGCGACCATACTCATAGGTATCCTCACTATCCTTGAGAATCAGTGAGTCGGGAGCCAGTTTGACAATATCATAGAGGTTAACCTCCTCTTCCTCGCCAGCACCCTCACGGATTGATATCATCTCCAACTTGCCACGAACCAGTCGCCATGTCTTATAAGTCAGGGTACTCTGCTCAATACCCTCCACGATACCGCCTTCCTTGATACGGAAACCAATCTCATCACTGCCGTCCAACGGGTTTGGCATCACCCAGTTACCCAACAGGGCGACTTGGTTGACAACGATAAGTGCCTCTTTCTTTGTGCTATTAGGAACCACCGCCATACGGTCACCAGCCTGGAGTCCTCCAAACACCTGATTATTCTCTTTGGCATAAGTGATATCCAACTGGATGGTATCACCCAGGTCTGTGACTATCTGTAGCGTGTTCATGGCAGTACCTTCCCCGCAGACTCCATAGATAGTGGGATCCTGTGCTGCTGCCACATCTATTGTATCCCCATCATCAAAGGGAACTGCTTGCGTCTTGCCACCACAACTGCTCATCACCATGATGACGGCAGTCACCAACGTTATTACGATTACATTTTTCTTCATAGTTATTTTATTTATTGTTTCTCCTTACTCTTTGCCTCTTCCCATAACGCCTCCATCTCATCAAGAGTCATCTCTGTCAAAGGCTTACCTAACTTAATACTATGCTGTTCGATATAATTGAAACGGCGAATGAATTTCTTGTTCGTCTGCTCCAAAGCATTGTCGGGGTTCAGATGATACAGACGGGCGGCATTAATCACCGCAAAGAGGAAATCGCCCAGTTCCTGCTCTGACCGCTCCTTGTCCTCACGCCTCAGTTCCGCCTCCAACTCGTCAATCTCCTCACGCACTTTTTTCCACACCTCTTGCTTGTCCTCCCAGTCAAAGCCCACATGGCGAGCCTTATCTTGGATGCGGTAAGCCTTGATGACGGAAGGCAAAGACTGGGGGACTCCACCTAAGACGGTCTTATTGCCACCTTTTTCTTTCTGCTTGATCTGCTCCCAGTTATCAAGAACTTCCTCCGCATTCTTGGCGACCACGTCACCATAGACATGCGGATGACGGAATATCATCTTGTCACACAGTTTGTTACACACATCTGCTACATCAAACTGACCCTTCTCCTCACCAATACGACTATAGAAAACAATATGCAGGAGAACGTCACCTAACTCCTTGCAAATCTCATACGAGTCGTCTTGCAGGATAGCATCACTCAACTCGTACGCCTCCTCGATGGTATTCGGACGCAGCGACTCATTCGTCTGCTTACGATCCCACGGGCACTCCACCCTCAGGCGATCCATGACATCAAGCAGTCGCCCGAAAGCAGCAATTTTCTCTTCTCTGGTATGCATCTGTTCCATAATCCTTGCAAAAGTACAAAATAAATAGGAAACTGCCAAATAGATTGTGGAAATTTGGTGATTTAATAAATAATTCGTACCTTTGCACGTCATTATTAAATAAGTATGGAATTAGCAAGTAAATACGACCCCAAAGAGGTCGAATCCAAATGGTACCAGTATTGGCTGGACCACAAACTCTTCGCCAGCAAGCCTGACGGACGTGAGCCCTACACTATTGTTATCCCTCCCCCCAATGTAACCGGTGTGCTGCACATGGGACACATGTTGAACAACACCATTCAGGACATCCTGGTACGTCGTGCCCGTATGGAGGGTAAGAACGCCTGCTGGGTGCCTGGTACCGACCATGCCTCTATCGCTACGGAGGCGAAAGTGGTCAAGAAACTCGCTGGGCAGGGTATAAAGAAACATGACCTGACTCGTGAGGAGTTTCTAAAACATGCGTGGGACTGGACGGACGAGCATGGAGGCATCATCCTGAAGCAGTTACGCCGCCTAGGTGCTTCCTGTGACTGGGACCGCACAGCCTTCACCATGGACGAGAAGCGCTCTGAGAGTGTCATCAAGGTCTTCGTAGACCTTTATAACAAAGGGCTGATCTATCGTGGTCTGCGTATGGTCAACTGGGACCCCAAGGCTCTGACGGCATTGTCAACCGAAGAGGTCATCTATAAAGAGGAGAAAAGCCATCTGTTCCATCTGAAATATTATGTAGCAGATCTAGAAAGCCTAGATAATCTAGAGTCTCTAGAGACCGAGGGCAACATCATCCACAAGGATGCCAAAGGCTATTATGCCGTTGTCGCTACCACCCGTCCTGAGACGATTATGGGTGATACGGCGATGTGTATCAATCCGAAAGACCCGAAGAACCAGTGGTTAAAAGGTCGTAAGGTCATCGTCCCTTTGGTCAACCGTGTGATTCCTGTCATCGAGGACCGTTATGTGGACATTGAGTTTGGTACAGGCTGTCTGAAGGTGACTCCTGCCCACGACACTAACGACTATATGTTGGGGAAGACCCACAACTTGGAGACGATTGACATCTTCAATGCTGACGGTACCATCTCCGAGCAGTCGCCCATCTATGTAGGTATGGATCGTTTCGACTGCCGTAAGCAGATTGCCAAGGACCTGCAAGAGGCAGGACTGATGGAACGTATTGAGGACTACACCAATAAAGTCGGCTACTCTGAGCGTAACCCTGATACCGCTATTGAGCCACGACTCTCTTTGCAATGGTTCCTGAAGATGAAGCATTTTGCAGATATTGCCCTTCCGCCAGTACTCAATGGGGAGATGCATTTCTACCCACAGAAATATGTCAACACCTACAAGAACTGGCTGGAGAACATCCAAGACTGGTGTATCTCCCGTCAACTGTGGTGGGGACATCGTATTCCTGCTTATTACTATAATGAGGAGGGTGACTTCGTTGTGGCAGAGAACCGTGAGAAAGCATTGGAACTTGCCAAGCAGAAGAATCCTGCCATTACTGACGCAGACCTAAGGCAAGACGAGGACGCTCTTGACACATGGTTCTCTTCATGGCTATGGCCTATCTCCCTCTTTGACGGCATCAACAATCCTGGCAACGAGGAGATCAACTACTACTACCCCACCTCCGACCTTGTAACAGCACCCGACATCATTTTCTTCTGGGTAGCGCGTATGATCATGGCTGGTGAGGAGTATATGGGTAAGTTCCCCTTCAAGAATGTCTACTTCACAGGTATTGTCCGTGACAAGTTAGGTCGTAAGATGTCGAAGTCGCTGGGCAACAGTCCAGACCCCATCGAACTCATTGAGAAATTCGGAGCCGACGGTGTGCGCATGGGTATGATGCTCTCCGCTCCTGCCGGTAATGACATCCTCTTCGATGAGAGCCTATGCGAGCAAGGACGTAACTTCAACAATAAGATATGGAATGCCTTCCGTCTCGTCAAGGGTTGGAAGGTAAGTGCTGACACCCCACAGGAAGATGCCAGCAAGTTGGCTGTAGCATGGTTTGAGGCGAAACTCAAGGAGGCTAATGCTGAACTCAGCGACCACTTCTCGAAGTATCGCATCAGCGATGCATTGATGGTTGTCTATAAACTCTTCTGGGACGAGTTCTCCAGTTGGTATCTGGAGATGGTGAAGCCTGCCTATATCAATGGTGAGGCGCAACCTATCGACAAAACCACCTATGAGGCAACCCTTCGCTTCTTCGATATCCTGCTGAAGATGCTACATCCCTTCATGCCGTTTATCACGGAGGAATTATGGCAGGCACTCTATGAGCGCAAGACTGGCGAGAGCATCATGCGTGAGAGTTTGAAACTCGAGGCACCCAATGAGGACGAAAAGGTCGTTCTTCAGAATGTGGAGGACATCAAACTTGTCATCAGCGGTATCCGCACCGTGCGCAACCAAAAGAATATCGCCCCCAAGGAAAAACTCTCCCTGCAGGTGGTAGGTGCTACTATTAGAGGTACTTATGGTGCTGCTGTCATGAAAATGGCAAACTTGGAGGCAATCACTGAGGTAACCGAAAAAGACAGTACTGCCAGTGCCTTTATGGTAGGAACACGAGAGTATGCTGTTCCCCTTGGCAACATGATCGACATCGATGCTGAGATTGAGAAGCAGGAGGCACAGTTGAAACACCTTGAGGGTTTCCTTGCCGGTGTCATGAAGAAACTCTCCAACGAGCGTTTCGTTGCCAATGCGCCTGAGGCTGTCGTTGCCTTGGAACGCAAGAAGCAGAGTGATTCCGAGGAGAAGATTGCTGCCCTTAAAGAATCTATCGCAGCCTTAAAGTCACAAAAGTGATCTGATAAGACTAGAAAGCATTGAGGAGGTGGACAATGATGTCTGCCTCCTTTTCTGTGATAGCAGGATGACAGGGTATACTCAGTTCCTCCTGATGGATACGTTCCGTAACAGGAAAAGAGCATGTATTCCACGAAGTGTAACAATGTTGCTGATGAGGTGGTATGGGATAATGGATTTGTGTCTCCACCCCATTCTCATACAGATAGTGTTGTAACTCATCCCGTCGCTCACATAATAGGGGGAAGATATGCCATACACTATCCCTATCAGATTGAGGAATAACTATCTGCGGATGATACACCTTATTAATATATAAGGAGGCTATCTCCTTCCGCTTGGCGTTTGCTTCCTCCAGATATTTCAGTTTCACATCAAGGACTGCCGCTTGTGTCTCGTCAATACGGGAGTTACGACCTTGATAGTCGAACACATATTTCTGACGACTGCCATAATTGCCCAAGGCACTGATCACTTCTGCCAGTTGGGCATCATCAGTCGTTACAGCACCCGCATCTCCTAAGGCGCCAAGATTCTTGGTGGGATAGAAACTATGTCCTGCGGCATCACCTAGAGTCCCCGTACGTTTCTTCCCATATCTACAGCCATGACCTTGGGCGTTATCCTCAATTAGTTTGAGATGATACTTTCTACATATCTCCCCTATCCTTTCAGTATAAGCGCAACGACCATAGAGGTGAACGATCATTATGGCTTTCGTACGCTCTGTGATGGCTTCTTCTATCAGGGTCTCATCAATCTGTAGCGTATGGATGTCTGGTTCTACCAATACAGGTTTCAATCCATTCTCAGTGATAGCAAGGATGGAGGCAATATAGGTGTTGGCTGGAGCAATCACCTCGTCACCATCGTGTAAGACTCCCATTTCCTTATAAGCACGCAGTATCAAGGTGAGCGCATCGAGCCCATTACCACAGCCCACGCAATATCCCGTACCTATATATGCCGCGTAATGCTCCTCAAATAGGCGGGTTGCCTCTCCTTTAAGATACCAACCTCGTTGCAACACGTTATCTATCGCCTGCCGCATCTCCTCCTCATAGGGAGCATTCACCTGCTTTAAATCCAAATACTTTATCATAGCGTCCATTCGTACCAGTCATAGCAAATGCCACGCCCCCCAAAACCTTCTTTCTGATAGATCAAAGGCTCTACCAATATCTTTCCATCTTCCTCGTTTGAGGTACCAAAGTCAAAATAGCGTCTCTGCCAGTCACACTCATGCAGTAAATAGTCAAAGAGCGCATCGATGACACGCCATTGCTTTCCCTCTGCATCCGCTGAGATATATTGGGTATGAACCACCGTCGAGGTAAGATACAACACGGTACCACCCACTATCTTTGAGTCTTTCGAGGCAGTGAACAAACGCATCTGCTGAGGGAAACGTTCGTGCAAGAGTCGTATTTCCTCCAGGGTATGTACTGGTCGTGCATCATACTTCGCCTTGAGATTATACTCCAGCACGTCCCAGAATCCTGCCCAGTCATCACTCTCTCCTATCACAATACCATTTGCCAAAGCCTTATGAGCCCCATACTTCCGATCACGATGCCACTTCTGTGGTTTAGCCAGATCGATGGTAGACGACAGACTGCGATCAATAAGATGAGCATCACAAATACTGAATAGCGCATACAAGTCTTCCTCCGATGGTATCTGATGGAATATATGTGGAACAGGCTTGTAGATGACTCGACGGAATCCCTCCTGACGCAGGTACTCATTCATCTCACGAAACAGTTGCTGTGTCCGTGCTGCCGTAGAGTTCCCATCCATGATCAGTCCACCATACGTCAGTCCACGGTGTGAGCAAAGGGTATCACCCTCTTGGTTGGCAGGAAGAAGCGCATAGAGTCTTCCCTGACGATAGAACATCAACGAGTAGTCCGCAAAACGATCCGAATGGTAATCCATATACTGACGGTCGAAAAGGAAAGTACCGTTCTTCGACTGTGCCACGAACTGATTCCATTCAGTTGCCTTATCTGCTGTATATCTGACTATCTCAAACATGCTGGGTTATTTGTAGAAACTCGTCATGGTCATAGATATACTCTTCCTCATCAAACTTCTCTGAGGCAAGCACCAGACAGACGGCACCACTGGAGAAGTCCTCCAAGGTACGCCACACATTGGTACCGATATACAATCCCTGATAGGGATGGTTCAGATGGAATGTCTTGCGCTCATGTCCGTCAAACAACTCCACATCAAACGAGCCACTGACAGCGATCACCACTTCCTCACAGGTACGATGGGCATGGCCTCCCCGTCTGCCACCACCTGGAATATCATACGTCCAATAGACTCGTGCGATATCGAATGGCACATGCCTCATCTGCTCTGCCACCGTCAAGTTACCACGCACATCAACGATCTTCGGAAGGTCTATTATTTTTCCATTCATTGTCTACTCTTTTTTATAAATAACGTCAGTAACCTGTTATTTATTGGATTAACAAACCATGTATGGGTGATATAACTCACAAAAACGACAATAGTCAGGCATATCAGCAACATCACCGCATAAGGCAGTTGGATATCTTGCTTCGCCATATTGCTCATCATCACAGCAAATACCAACTGATGCAGCAAATAGGTGTCGAGCGTCAACCCACCTAGCCATACCATGGCGCGTGTCTTCAAGAGACGGCTGACCCATCCGCCATACCGGTCACCTTGCATAAACACCCATACCACAGGTATCAATACCAGCCAATGGATGAGAGCCACATGCCATCTGTCATGCAGAGGATAGGTGATTATCGTCATCACGACTCCTACTATCAGGACAAGTTCTATGACTGTAGGATGACTCCATCGACCTGCCATCGGATATAACTCATAACAACGCCACATCACCATCCCCCAGATGAAGTCAAACAGACGGACTGGCGGGAAGATATAGAGCCAGTAGTTCAGATCATCTGTCTGTATGAAGGAGACATAGACAACATAGATGACCAGCAATCCACTTACCAGTCGCAACAAGTTCTTACCGCTCATCCGTCCTATACCTTTATATAAGAAAGGAAACAGAAGCAGGAAAAACAGTAAGTCTGAGAGATACCACGATACCGCATTCCCTGAGAAATAAAAACTCGTTACAGGTATCCAACTCTGTAACAACAGGAGATTGGGCAAGAGCGTCTGATAGTCTGCCACCTCCAACGTATGACGGTGGATGGCGATAAAGATTAACAAGCAGAGAAGGTGAAGGGGATAAAACTTAAACAGACGGCGAAGTAAAAACTTCCCGTATTCGAAAGAACCATCCAGCACCTTAGCCCCATAACTCCTTGACATCACGAAGCCAGTCATCAGCATGAAGAACATGGGACCGACTCCTGTACTTTTCCCTTCAATCCCCGCATACGAGAAATGCGCTAACATGACAGTTAGCGCAAATACAATACGCAAGGACTGAAGGGTCTCTATCATTTCTTCATATAAGGCTCTGTGCCAAGAACGGTCTTGGCAAGACGTTTTGCTTTATCACGCAGGGCATCAACATCATCGCCCACCTCACCATAGCAGAGGACGACACCCATACGACGACCCTTATGCGCCTCTGGCTTGCCGAAGATGCGAATACGGGTACGGTCCTCCCTCAGTGCCTCCTCCAGATTATAGTCAAGCAACGAGCGGTCTACTGGTGTCGATGCCTCTTTTGGAGACAGGATGACGGCAGAGGCTCCCGCATGCTCCAGATGGATGGCAGGAATAGGAAGACCCATCACAGCACGGAAGTGTAACTCAAACTCAGAGAGATTGGTGGTATGTCCTAGTGTCACCATACCTGTATCGTGTGGACGAGGACTCAACTCCGAGAAGATAACCTCTCCCTGACGAGTCAGGAAGAACTCAACACCCCAGATACCAGCACCTGTCAGTGCCTTTGTCACCTCATCAGCCATGTGCTGCGCCTGCTTCAAAGCCTCATCACTGATCTTATACGGCTGCCAGGACTCACGGTAGTCACCACCCTTCTGTACGTGTCCGATAGGCGGACAGAACAGCGTGGGACCATTCTTCTGGGTCACTGTCAGCAAGGTGAACTCCGACTCGAAATCGATAAACTCCTCGATGATGACTTCCTTCACGTCGCCACGACTTCCTTCCATTGCCTCACGGAAAGCCTGCTCCAACTCATCGTCGTTATGCACATAACTCTGACCGTGACCAGAGGATGACATCAGGGGCTTCACCACACAAGGGAAGCCGATCTCGTCGGCAGCCTTCTTAAATTCGTCGAAGGTCTTGGCATAGAAATACTTTGCCGTACGCAAACCGAGGTCACGACTGGCGAGGTCACGGATGGCACGACGGTTCATCGTGAAATTGACGGCACGGGCGGAGGGCACCACTTGAATACCCTGCTCCTCAAACTTAAACAGACGCTCAGTACGGATAGCCTCTATCTCTGGCACGATGATGTCGGGCTGGTGCTTTTTCACCACAGCCTCCAAGGCATCGCCATCCAACATAGAGAACACCTCACGCTCGTCAGCCACCTGCATGGCTGGCGCATTATCGTAGCGGTCGCAGGCAATGACATACTGACCAGCACGCATGGCGGCAATCACAAATTCCTTACCTAATTCACCACTTCCCAGTAATAAGATCTTTTTCATAAATAACGGTTTTGTTTATCGGTTTGCATACATATTATCGTAATATTTCTGATAGTCGCCAGAGGTCACATTGTCCAGCCACTCCTGGTTGTCGAGATACCAGCGGACGGTCTTCTCTATTCCCTCCTCAAACTGCAACGAGGGCTCCCAACCGAGTTCCTTCTGGAGTTTCGATGAGTCGATGGCATAGCGCAGGTCATGTCCGGCACGGTCGGTCACGAAGGTGATAAGGTCCATATCCTCCCCCTCCTTGCGACCCAGCAGACGGTCGACGGTCTTGATGACCACCTTGATGATGTCGATGTTCTTCCACTCGTTGAAGCCACCGATATTATACGTCTCGGCAATCTTACCCTCATGGAAGATGAGGTCGATGGCACGGGCATGGTCCTCGACGAACAACCAGTCGCGCACATTCTCACCCTTGCCATAGACGGGCAATGGCTTGCGGTGGCGGATATTGTTGATGAAGAGTGGTATCAACTTCTCGGGGAACTGATAGGGACCATAGTTGTTCGAGCAGTTGGTTACCACGACAGGCATGCCGTAGGTGTCATGATAGGCACGGACGAAATGGTCACTCGATGCCTTGGCGGCACTATAGGGAGAGTGCGGGTTATACTTCGTGGTCTCCAGGAAGAACTTGTCGCCATAGGCAAGATGATGCTCCGCACTGGAGGCGGTGGTGGTGAAAGGAGGCTCGATACCCTCCGGGTGTGTCAACTCCAAGGCACCATACACCTCATCGGTAGAGATATGGTAGAAACGCTTGCCCTCATACTTCTCAGGCAGGCTCTCCCAATACAGTTTCGCAGCCTGCAACAAACTGAGCGTTCCCATCACGTTCGTCTTGGCGAAGGTGAAGGGGTCTTTGATCGAGCGGTCCACATGACTCTCTGCGGCAAGATGGATAATGCCGTCCACCTTCTTGTCCTGCATCAGTTTGTAGAAGGCGTCGAAGTCGCAGATGTCCATCTTCACAAACTCGTAGTTGGGCTTGTCCTCGACATCTTTCAGATTGGCGAGGTTGCCCGCATACGTCAACTTGTCGAGATTGATGATGTGGTAGTCAGGATACTTGTTCACGAACAGGCGCACCACATGGCTTCCTATAAAGCCCGCGCCACCAGTAATCACAATATTCTTCATATCTATAAATTTTAATGTTTCCCTAATGTTATGACCTCACAGTCCTTGAACTCCTTCCCGTCGATGGTCAGCCGAACCAGTGTCCGTTCCTTATGCCACCCTTGCATTCCCGCTGCCCCGGGATTGATGTGCAGGAGGTTCAGTGTCTTGTCGAACTTCACCTTGAGGATATGCGAGTGACCTGCGATAAACAACTGGGGTGGCGAGGCATAGATTTGTCCTCGGATGCTATAGTCGTAGTTGCCAGGATACCCGCCGATATGTTTCATCAGCACATCGACATCCTCGCATTTCCATCGCAATATCTCCGGATACATCAGCCGCAGGTCTCCACCATCGCAGTTGCCGCAGACAGCACGTAGCGTACGGAACTCGGCGAGCCGCTCAGCCACCTCCGTAGAACCGATATCGCCAGCATGCCATATCTCGTCGCAGGGCTCGAAATACTTCAGGTACTTATCGTCCCAATACGAGTGCGTGTCACTGATAATACCTATCTTCTTCATTGAACTATGAACTATAAACTAAACCGTTTGCGGATAAACTCCGCGATCATCTTCTCCGTCTCCACCATTCCCAGTATGCTGGTGTTCACACAGAGGTCATACGACTCGGCATGTCCCCATTTCTTACCCGTATAGTAATTATAATAGGAGGCACGCTGTCCCTCCGCCTGCTGGATGATCCGCTTCGCCTCTTGCGGAGTCACTTTCTGCTTGTTGAGAATCTGCTCCACCCTGTCGTGCATCGATGCGGTAATGAAGATGTTCACCACATTCTCGAAGTCGCGCAGCACATAGTCGGCACAACGTCCCACGAAGACACAGGAGCCTTCCTGGGCAGCCTTACGGATGGCATCGCTCTGGAACTTAAACAGGTTCTCTTGGGAGAAACCAGAGTCGTAGGAACTACTCACGTGGGGAGTCGCCATACTGAACAGCCCTCTGATGAATCCTTTCTTCTCGTCGTTCTGCTCAAAAATCTTCGGACTGAAACCACTCTCCTTGGCGGCGAGGTTCAGTATCTCCTTGTCGTAATATTTGGCGTTGAAGTCAAGGGCAAGCATACGGGCGATGTCATGTCCGCCACTGCCCAACTGTCGTCCGACATTGATGATAATGTGTTTATTTTCCATAGGCTTTAAGTTTTCTTATATACCATATCAACAAAGGAATCGTCATCGAGAACGAGCCGAAGTCGCTTGCCGCCATCGAGTACCACACACCGTCCAAGCCCCACCAGAGGGGGAAGATGTATGCCATCGGCAACAGCAATATCAACTGACGGGAGAGGGAGAGGAAGATGGATATCTTCACCTTACCGATACACTGGAAGAAATTGGTGATGACAGCCTGTGAACCTACCACGAAGAACACGATCATGTTCAGTTTGATGCCCCGTGCCGCCATGTCGAGCAGTGTGGGATCCGTCGTAAACACACGGGCTATCTGTCTGGGGAAGAGCATCGAGAATGTCCATCCCACCAAAAGTATCGTCGTCGCTGCCGCAATAGTCAACCACAGACAACGGAACATACGATCGTAGTTCTCCGCTCCGTAGTTATACCCTACGATAGGTTGCATACCCTGGTTCATGCCCATCACAAACATGAAGAGCACCATCACCACGGAATTGGCTATCGAATAGGCGCCAACAGCCATATCGCCACCATAGCGCACAAACTGGTTGTTCATGAAGATGACGATGACACATGCCGTAGCGTTCATCAGGAAAGGCGAGATGCCGATGGAGATGATGTTGCGCACCAGGTCGGACCTCAGTTTATAGATACCCTTACGCAGATGCAGCAGTTCCTTCTTGTCGGAGAAGACCCACATCTGCCAACAGAGCGCCAACGTCTGCGAGGTGACCGTGGCAAGGGCGGCTCCCCGGATGCCCCATCGGAACCACCACACGAAGGCGATGACCAACAGGATATTCATGCCCACCGTAAAGAGCGTGGCATACATCGCATGGCGTGGCTTTCCTGCCGCACGAAGCACGGCATTCATTCCGAAATACATGTGGGTGATCATGTTACCCAACAGGATGACCACCATAAACTCACGAGCGTATGGCAACGTCACGTCAGAGGCTCCGAAGAAGCGCAAGATGGGATCAAGGAATATCAGACATACCGCCATGAAGAGGAAACCGATGATCAGGTTCAGGGTCACCGTATTGCCCAACAGATACTGTGCCGTCTTATAGTCACGCTGACCTAACTTCACACTGATACAGGTCGAGGCTCCCACTCCGACTGCGGCGCCAAAGGCGCCACTCAGGTTCATAAAGGGGAATGTGATACCCAGACCCGCTATCGCCTCTGGTCCCACCACCTGTCCGATAAACGCCCTGTCGATGATATTATAGAGACTGGAGGCCGTCATGGCGACAATAGCAGGCAGGGCATACTGTGTCAACAGTTTACCTACCGGCTTCGTTCCCAACTCCAATGTCGCTTGCTTGTTGTCCATATTCTTTTGCAAAGGTAGTGCAAATCGAACGAAATACCAAATTTATTTGAGTTTTTCTGAGATGCAGCCTACTTTCGAGACATCGTCTCAAAATTACGAAATCGACAAAGTCGCTTTGACATTTGTTTTTCTTTTGTTTATTTTGTTATTCCAGTTTTTATTCTTAATTTTGCAAACAGAAAATAAATACATTACGATTATGACACAAATATTAGTAACGCTTAACGAAGATGTTGCCACGCAATCGGTTCGCAAGGCAATAGAACTTTTGCGAGGTGTAGCGTCGACTATGGTGTTCCAAAATAAAACCACGTCAGACAGCAAGACACTTCACCAACAAAAATATGTGAAGGAATCGTTGGAGAGAGCCTTTGATGAGGTCTATCAAGCCAAACGCAAAGGTAAAAAACTGATGAGTGCAGACGAATTCATTAAGGAATTGCAAACAGAGCAAACCATATGAAAGTAGACATTGTATTGGGCGAGGAGTTTAAGCGACAATTTAGGCGTCTTGCTAAAAAGTATCAGTCTCTGACAGAGGACTTCATTACTTTTATTAAAGACCTTGAATCAGACCCTCTACAAGGATCGGATTTAGGAGGAGGTACCAGAAAAGTACGTATGGCTATCGCCTCTAAAGGTAAAGGGAAAAGCGGTGGTGCTCGTGTTATCACATTTAGCATCAGCCAAAAAGAGAATGAGATTCTTGAGATAACACTACTCACAATCTATGATAAGGGAGAAATTTCCAGTGTATCCACTAAATTCATTAAGTGGCTCATTGCCCAATTGAAAGACGAAGAGTAGTTGATCATAGAGGATTTCGAAATGACAACTCAGATTCTTACATCTGGCAAGCCACAATAAATACAGAATCTTTTTTCGACCTCCCCATGTAAAAGATATAGTTTTACACTCACTCCGATATAGTTTATCACTTGTTCCGATAATCCTTATACCCCCCAAAGGATATGGGTTTACACCCCTAAACCCTTATCGGAACGAGTGTAAAAGATATAGGTTATCAGGCATGAGAGATATTGTAATAAAATAAGACCCCCTACTGGACATCGATGACGATGACAGCGATGACAGGTGTCATCGTCATCGCTCACGCAAGAAAAAGTGTTATAGCAAATTACTTTTTATGCGTCAATTTACGAAGGTGCCGCTTCCTAGCCACGAAGCCCGTACCTTCGAGGGCATTCCCACCGTGGGAAAGATTCATTCCCACCGTGGGAATGTTATGTTCCCTTTGTTGGAAATAAAAAAATATAGGGAGTAGTGAATAAAAAAGGACAGGAGCGTTTATACTCCTGCCCTTAAATGATGATTGTATCTGAGTAAATCACTCTGAGTCCTAGGTTTTCATTGTGTTTCTCAATATCCTGGATTCTGAGTAATATACAAATTAAATGATAGTTCTTGCTGAGGAATCGGCAAAAGCAACTCATACTCTTCACATTGGGTAGCGCCCAACCGTTTTAAGGCTGCCCATATACCATAATAACTTGAAGATGAGAAGTAAGCATCTGCCAAACCATCTTTGTTTCCATTTGCCTCATCTGTCAATAAGTTAAAGTAATCTGGAGTATAGACAGAGTACCAGTCTCCATTTTGGATAGCATTAGCAAATGCATATGAGACATCACTACCCATGGAAGATACATTAATGGGAAAATCCACACTACCTGCCTGTCCTATAGTCTGAAGATGGGATTTAGCATCACTTACATTATTAAGAGTCAACGACAATTCTGCCAGTAGCACTCTTGCACAAATGGCATCGAAGTGATATTTACTTGTCTCAGAAGGATAGACATTCGCAAACTTAGGCAGCACTTCCTGCAATGTCGTGAGCGCATATTGCAGCACCTCTCTCTGATTTTTCTGTGGGACAACATCCAGCATACCCTCCTCGCCAGTTGGCATAGGCACATTTCCCCATAGCACGGCAAGATTATAATATACAAAAGAACGTAATGCCGTTATCTCAGCAACATATGGAGCAATATCGTAATTGTCATTCTCTCGCAGCACTTTCAGCATCGCATTTGCCCTCGCAATAGCAGCATATGCAAGCCCCCATGCCTTATAGATAGTATTGTCGCTCGTGTACTTTAAGTCAATCCCATATTGATTTCCATCTATTTTTCCTAGACGAACCGCCTCTAACGCCAGTTGATAGGTCTCAAAAGAAGCCAACTGGGCATATATGCCAGTTATCGCAGACTGCACGGCTTCTTCTGTCGTCAAATATGTTTCTTCTGTCATTTCAGAAGGTGTTGTATCCTCTTCCTGATCATTTTCATCAATAACACCATCACCATTAAAATCGATATACTTTGAGAAGTCATCGCACTCGATGGTGGTACCTTTTTCCGCATAGAATTCCTTCATTCTATTGATAATCTCACTAGGATGTATGTTTTTCTTTCCAACTGTTATCTCATCTAATATAGTTGAGGCATCTATCATACCATTGTCGGCAAAGTCTGTAGAGAACTTTGAGATAAATTCCGTAAACTGCGCCTCACTCTTATCATATAACATGATACATGATATGGCTAATAAGATAGCAGACCCTTTGTTATTGTCTTTGACAGAAATATTCTCGGGTTGACTAATCTCGTCCGTTATAGCGAAACATGCCAACAACTCTTTCTCTGCCTGACTCTTAGCGGCAGCAAAATTTTGTCCGTTTTGAACAAGTCGTTTGACACGACCATACTCTAAATGCGTGATTAAATTGACATTCACGGAATTCCTGTTTGTCACATCAGACAATGCATTCAAGGTGATTTGAGAAGTTGAGAGATTTCCTTTTACCTCATTATAGAAATACCCAGAAGTCTCCAATTCTACATATTGGCTGTTAAGTTGTATGGGACTATCAAACTGGAACACGCCTAAGTCACTGGATGTCTGTGTTTTAAAACTCTTTCCCGTTTGTGACAGATTGCTTTCCAACTCATACAAAGTGACCTTGGAGCCCTGCACGAAAGGACCCTTTTCTATAATTCCCGACACATTGGTCTTTGTCACTTGTACGGGTGGCTGGTTTTTACTATCATCACCACTACTGCATGCAAACAGGGTACATGCAGAAATTGTCAAAATACTTACTTTACAAAAATTCTTTTTCAAGTTTTTCATCTTATTTGGTAATTATAATTATTGTAATGACTGCAAAAGAAAACGTGGACAATTTACTTCGTCTACGTTCTCTAGGTATCGGCAAACACCCAATAATCTTAAACGAGTAAAAGCCCACGCCCTTTTGGCGCGAACTATCTACTTCAGTTCTTGATTATTCTTTGGAATTTTGCCGATTTCAGAGAACAAGAATCAAAAGTGGACGTTCTGTCCTATATGTCCTTTAGTCTATTTCTATCTCAGCCCATAGGCACTTCGTTTTATTTGGTTCGACATTATCAATCATTTATACTAATTCATGGGCATAATTCTGGTAGTTTCCCAAAATTTGCTCAATATGGATAACCTCAGGGCATGAATCCCATGTAACTCCACCACCCATCAAATACCAGTTCCCCCGCTCTTTCGTTGGAACTTTCTTTATCGAAGGAAAGGCTGAGATTGGCATTACTACAGAACGTCCGTCCTGAAGGTCAACCTGAAACTTTCCACGTTTTGGGAACAAAAGTCGTTTAATCTTTGGCTTTACGTCCCAATATCCATCTTTCTTATACATAGATTACTTCTTTTTAGTCTTTTTTACTGTAATTATCCTTATACGCTTACCTTGTTTAAAGAGACTCCACTGATGGAGTAGTTTGTCGCGATATTCATTAACAATCGCCAAAATTTCTTTTACCTGAGTATCTGTCAAATCTCCTTGTTGGGCTAACTCAATTTGAGGTTCCAACCATATCTTACACAAATGTTCTGTACTACGTTTACCAACATGAACATGAGCCCTATTCTCATTGTAATCAGTATTCCAGAACAAAAATTGCCAGATTACTTTTGCGGTTATATATAATAGTATTTTGGGCATTTCCTTGTTTTTATTGCAAAGATAGGCAATATTTTCCAAACAACAAAGGAATTGAACGAAAAAGATGCAAGGATTTCCTTAGAATTCTCTTCGTTAAGTCGAAATTTTATGCTAACTTTGCAGGCATGAAAGAACGACGACTGATTTTATTATTGATGATACTCTGCCCTATCTGTATGCTGGCACAACAGAAAAGGGCGGAAGTGCTCCTCGAGACTACGGAGGGGAATATCCGCATCGCCCTCTTCAACGAGACACCTAAACACCGTGACAACTTCCTGAAACTGGTGGAGACACACCTGTATGACTCCCTGCTGTTTCATCGTGTCATCAAGGATTTCATGATACAAGGGGGCGACCTGAACAGTAAGCACGCCCAACCAGGACAACTCCTAGGGTCTGGAGAACTGGACTATACCATCGAACCCGAGTTCCGCTTGCCGCAAATCTACCATCGACGTGGCATGGTGGCTGCGGCACGTGAGGGCGACAGGGTGAATCCCGAGCAACGCTCTGGGGCATGTCAGTTCTATATCGTCTGGGGGCGCACCTACAACGAGCCAACCCTTAACAATATCCAGATACGGTTAGACACGTTGACACATGGAAGGGTGAAACTCGCGCCAGAGATGATAGAAGCCTACAAGACCATTGGCGGCACGCCCCATCTGGACGGACAATATACGGTCTTTGGTGAAGTCATTGAAGGTCTGGATGTCGTGGATCGCATCCAACAGATGCCCACCGACAGGAACAACCGTCCCTTGAATGATGTACGCATCCTTCGAGCCACCGCCACTCGTTTCTAAAACCATACAGGAATAAAAACTCTTAAATAATTTGGCGGTTCAGATTATTTTATGTAATTTTGCAGTCGAATTTCAGAATCAAGTCCTTCCAAAGGGCGAATCTGAATTCATCAAAGGTGTTTCCACTCGTGAAACATTCCCACCCTATTTTTCAAACAAAATCGAAAACGAATACAGATTATAGTATATGTATACGAAGAATGAATTAGAACAAATGGATATCCCCCAGTTGATGGAGATAGCCAATGACCTCGGTGTTAAAGTATCGCAGGATGACGAATTAGAGAACGTGATATATGCGATTCTCGACAAGGCGGCAGAGGACACAGCCGCGAATGGAGGCGCCACGAAACGTAAGCGCACCAGAATTGCCAAGAAAGATAATAATAAGGTATATACTGTCAATGGCGCAGAAGGAGAGAACTTCGACCTAAAGGCTGCAAAGACCACGAAGGAGAAGCCCTCTTTGGACTCCCTCTTCGCTGAGGCTGATGCCGCTGAGGCGAAGCAGCAGGAGGCGCAGAGTGAAGAGACTGCCGCCGAGCCGGTAGCAGAGAAGCCCGCCCCCAAGAAACGCGGTCGCAAGTCAAAGAAGGAATTGGAGGAGATTGCCGCCCGTGAGGCTGCGGAGGCTGCCGCCAAGGCACAGGCTGAAGCAGAGGCTGAGGCTAATGCCCCTGTGGCAGAGCAAGAGGCGCCTGAGACACAAGCAAACGCAGAAGAGGAAGTTGCCCCAGAGGTGATTGAGGAGTTGCAGGCTAAGATGAACCAGAACCAGCAGGCTCCTGCTACTCCTGAGGGAGTATGGGAAGGTGACCCCGGCGATGGTACCGACTTCATCACTGTTGTCGACATCCCCATTGAGGATGGTGAGGCAAGTCCTACGTTGGACATCTTCGACCGTCCCATGATGCAAATGAGTCCTGACCCCGTGATGGCTGACCGTAATGCCTATGCACCTACGAAAGGCAATGCCCCCACAGAGCGTTATGACTTCGACGACCTGATTACGGGCAATGGCGTGTTGGAGATGTTGCAGGACGGTTACGGCTTCCTGCGCTCCAGCGACTATAACTACCTATCCTCGCCTGATGACATCTATGTAAGTCCACAGCAGGTGAAGCGATATGGACTGAAGACAGGTGACGTGGTCGCTTGCACAGTTCGTCCTCCTCACGATAACGAGAAATACTTCGCCCTGTCGGAGGTGCAGACCATCAATGGACGACAGCCACAGGAAGTACGCGACCGTGTTAGTTTCGAGCATCTGACTCCCCTCTTCCCTGAGGAGAAGTTCACGCTCTGCGGCGATCCTGCCACGACGAATCCGTCTGTCCGTATTGTCGACCTCTTCTCGCCTATCGGTAAAGGACAGCGTGCGCTGATTGTCGCACAGCCCAAGACAGGTAAGACCATCCTCATGAAGGATATCGCCAACGCCATCGCCGCCAACCATCCTGAGGCTTACATCATGATGCTGCTGATTGACGAGCGTCCTGAGGAGGTGACAGATATGGCTCGTACCGTGAACGCCGAGGTGATTGCCTCCACCTTCGACGAGCCTGCCGACCGTCATGTGAAGATCGCAGGTATCGTACTGGAGAAGGCTAAGCGCATGGTGGAGTGCGGACATGATGTCGTCATCTTCCTCGACTCTATCACTCGTCTGGCTCGTGCCTACAACACCGTAGCGCCAGCAAGCGGAAAGGTGCTCACTGGTGGTGTCGACGCCAACGCCCTGCAGAAGCCTAAGCGTTTCTTCGGTGCCGCCCGTAACATCGAGAACGGCGGTTCGCTGACCATCATCGCCACCGCACTGACAGATACCGGCTCTAAGATGGACGAGGTGATCTTCGAGGAGTTCAAGGGTACTGGTAACTCTGAGTTGCAACTCGACCGCATGCTTGCCAACAAGCGTGTTTATCCTGCTGTCAACCTCGTACAGTCGTCAACCCGTCGTGACGACCTGTTGCAAGACCAGACAACGCTCAACCGCATGTGGATCATCCGTAAGTTTATCGCTGAGATGAATCCTATCGAGGCAATGAACACGGTACGCGACAGACTGGTGCAGACACACTCTAACGAGGAGTTCCTGCTTGCCATGAATGGATAAGGATTAAACATTAAACGTTAAAGATTAAACATTAAACGTTAAAGATTAAACATTAAACATATAAAACTAAATAAGCAATGGAAAGAGACAACACGATTTTCGAACTCATTGAGAAAGAGCATCAACGCCAACTGAAAGGTATTGAACTGATTGCTTCGGAGAACTTCGTCAGCGATCAAGTAATGGAGGCTATGGGCAGTTACCTGACCAACAAATACGCTGAGGGCTATCCTGGTCATCGCTATTATGGCGGTTGCCAAGTAGTGGACGAGGTGGAGCAACTTGCCATCGACCGTGTCTGCAAACTGTTTGGCGCAGAGTATGCCAACGTACAGCCACACTCTGGCGCACAGGCTAATGCCGCAGTGCTGCTTGCCGTCCTGAAACCTGGTGACACCTTCATGGGTATGAACCTGGATCACGGCGGTCACCTCTCTCACGGTTCGCTGGTAAACACCAGTGGTATTCTCTACAAGCCCGTCGGCTATAACCTCAACAAGGAGACTGGTCGTGTGGACTATGACGAGATGGAGCGTCTCGCCCTGGAGCACAAGCCCAAACTGATTATCGGTGGCGGCTCTGCCTACAGTCGTGAGTGGGACTATAAGCGGATGCGTGAGATTGCCGACAAGGTAGGTGCCCTGCTGATGATTGACATGGCACACCCTGCTGGTCTTATCGCTGCTGGCTTGCTCGACAACCCTGTGAAGTATGCGCATATCGTGACCTCTACTACTCATAAGACCCTGCGTGGTCCTCGTGGCGGTATCATCCTCATGGGCAAGGACTTCGAGAATCCATGGGGACTGAAGACACCAAAGGGTGTCACCAAGATGATGTCACAACTGCTCAACTCCGCCGTATTCCCTGGACAGCAGGGCGGTCCACTGGAGCATGTCATCGCCGCCAAGGCTGTCGCCTTCGGAGAGGCTTTGCGCCCAGAGTTCAAGGAGTGGGCTAAGCAGGTGCAGAAGAATGCCAAGGTTCTCGCCGAGGAACTCATCAAGCGTGGCTTTACCATCGTCAGTGGTGGTACCGACAACCACTCTATGCTGGTTGACCTCCGCTCTAAATACCCCGACCTGACTGGTAAGGTAGCAGAGAATGCCCTTGTTGCCGCTGACATCACTGTCAACAAGAACATGGTGCCTTTCGACAGCCGCTCAGCCTTCCAGACCAGCGGTATCCGTCTGGGTACTCCTGCCATTACCACCCGTGGTGCCAAGGAAGACCTGATGGTGGAGATTGCCGCCCTCATCGAGGAGGTGCTGAATGCCCCAGAGGACGAGCAGGTTATCGCCAGTGTCCGCAAGCGTGTCAATGAGCGCATGAAGGACTATCCTCTGTTTGCGTATTAAGAACAAGAAATAGGGCCGTGTCGATTCGATCGGGATACTCATCAAATTACATTGAAAACTGAGTTGTTTCTTATGCCAATGGCGGGCCACATCTCCTCGGAGAAGTTGTAAAACCAGTGGATTACAAAGGCTAAGAGCGCTCTTCATCTTATAACAAAGGAGTTTTCATCACATCCTCGATGCGGCCCTTTCTTTTTAGTTCATAGTTAAGAGTTAAGAGTTCATAGTTATGTTTTCTGGTATCATAGAAGAGTTTGCCACCGTAGTGGCTATCAAGAAAGACAGGGACAATATCGACTTCACCCTGCGCTGCTCATTCGTCGAGGAGTTGGGCATCGACCAGAGTGTGGCACATAATGGCGTGTGTCTGACGGTGGTCAGTATTCAGGACGGCACCTATACCGTGACGGCTATGAAGGAGACTTTGGAACGGTCGAACCTCGGACTGCTGCAAGTGGGAGACAAAGTGAACGTGGAGCGTTCCATGCTGATGAACGGGCGACTTGACGGACATATCGTACAGGGACATGTCGACGAGACGGCACGCTGCATCCATGTGGAGGATGCCAACGGCTCCACCTACTTCACCTTCGAATACAAGGAAGACAAGGAGATGGCGCTCAATGGCTACTTCACCGTCGACAAAGGCTCTGTCACTGTCAACGGTGTCTCGCTCACGGTATGTAATCCCACCAAGAACACCTTCCAAGTGGCTATCATCCCCTACACCTTTGAGCACACGAACTTCTGTGACATCAAAGTGGGAAGTGTCGTCAACTTGGAGTTTGACATTATTGGCAAGTACATTGCCCGACTGCAACAATTGAAATAGCAAGTCCTCTATAATATAATAAGGTATAAGGAGACACACTGGTATCAAGAAAAAAAAGATTTTTTCAAAAAAAGTGCCAATATATTTTCGTTTCCCACTGAAAATCAGTATCTTTGCAGTCCAAAATATAAAATAACAATACAAGTAAACAATTTAAGAGAATAATATCAAGATGACAAAAGCAGAGATTATCAACAAGATTGTTGAGGACACAGGTCTTGCAAAGAAAGACGTTGCAGCCACTGTGGAGGCTTTTATGGAAGAGATTCGTCAGAGCATGGCCGTTCAGAAAGAAAACGTGTATTTGCGTGGATTCGGCACATTTACCATTAAGCATCGTGCCAAGAAGACCGCTCGCAATATCTCCAAGAATACGACATTGGTGATTGACGCACACGATTTCCCCGCTTTCAAGCCTGCAAAGAGTTTCATCGCGAAAATGAAATAAGACAATAAACATTTAAATATTTGAATTATGCCAAACGGAAAGAAAAAGAAGGGCCACAAGATGGCAACTCACAAGCGTAAGAAGAGACTGCGCAAGAATCGTCACAAGAGCAAGTAAATTCTTGCAAGACAAAAGAAATGAAAGGAGTGTACCGGCAACATCGAAAGATGAGTTGGTGCACCCTTTCCGTTAACAAACAAATGAACTAAGAATGAATAGTGAAGTAATCATCGACGTCCAACCGAAAGAGATATCTATTGCCCTGCTTGAGGATAAGGACCTGGTGGAATACCAGAACGAAAAGCGAGAGGCATCTTTTTCCGTTGGAAACATCTATCTGGGTAAGGTGCGCAAACTGATGCCCGGACTGAACGCATGTTTTGTGGACGTGGGTTCTGAGCGTGATGCTTTCTTGCACTATCTGGACTTAGGCACTCAATTTAGTTCTTACGAGAAGTATCTCAAACAGGTACAAAGTGACAGGAAAAGGCTTTTCCCTATCTCAAAAGCCTCTCGCCTACCCGATCTCCCCAAAGACGGTAGCGTGCAAACAACGCTAAAGCAAGGACAGGAGATCCTGGTGCAGGTTGTCAAAGAACCTATCTCGACGAAAGGACCTCGTCTGACCTGTGATCTCAGTTTCGCTGGCAGATACATGGTTCTCATTCCTTTCCAAGATAAGGTTTCCGTATCCTCGAAGATCAAGAAAGGCGAAGAACGTACACGTCTGAAACAACTCATACAAAGTATCAAGCCCAAGAACTTCGGCGTTATTGTCAGAACATCAGCCGAAGGCAAGCGTGTAGCGGAACTTGATGCGGAAATGAAAGTCTTAGTGAAACGCTGGGACGATGCCATCACAAAGGTACAGAAGGCAACCACGACACCCGTGCTTGCCTTTGAGGAGACAGGAAGGGCTGTCGCCATGTTGCGCGACCTCTTCGATCCCACCTATGATGGTATCTATGTCAACGACACGGAGATTTTCCAGCAAGTAAAGGACTATGTCGGTCTTATTGCTCCAGACAAGCAAGGGATCGTCAAGCAATATACAGGCAATGTACCTATCTTCGACAACTTCAATGTCACGAAGCAACTGAAGTCCTCCTTCGGACGAACCGTCAACTACAAACGGGGCGCCTACCTGATTATCCAGCATACAGAGGCAATGCATGTGGTGGATGTCAATAGCGGAAACCGCACTCGCTCCGAGAACGGTCAGGAGGCGAACGCACTGGAGGTCAACCTTGGCGCAGCCGATGAACTGGCACGCCAACTCCGTCTTCGTGATATGGGAGGCATCATCGTCGTCGACTTTATCGACATGAATCTTGCCGAGGACCGTCAACTGCTCTATGAGCGAATGTGCAAGAACATGCAGAAAGACCGTGCTCGCCATAACATCCTGCCACTGAGTAAGTTCGGACTGATGCAGATTACCCGCCAACGAGTACGTCCCGCTATGGACGTGAACGTGGAGGAGACGTGTCCTACCTGTTTTGGAAAGGGTAAGATCAAATCATCCATCCTGTTTACTGATCAGTTGGAGAGCAAAATTGACCGCTTAGTCAACAAGATAGGCATTAAATGCTTCGCATTACACGTACATCCCTATGTCGCAGCATATATCAACCAAGGTGTCATTTCCCTGAAACGACGCTGGCAGATGAAATACGGCTGGGGCATCCGGATTGTTCCCTCTCAGAAACTGGCATTCCTGCAGTACGAGTTCTACGACAAGGACCGCCAGTATATTGATATGCAAGAAGAGATAGAAACAAACGAATAGTCGTCAGGTCATGGTCACATTGAAAGTTATCTTCTGGATATGTCTTTTCCTCGTGTTCTATACCTATCTGGGATATGGCATCCTTCTCTGGGTATTAGTACGGGTGAAACGTCTTCTCAAGGGAAAAGCGAAAAAGCCGCAACTCCCCTCAGAGGAAGAACTTCCTGAGGTGACTTTGATGATTTGCGCATACAACGAGCAGGATATCGTGGATATCAAGATGGAGAACACCCGTCAGATCACCTACCCTAAACTGCACGTTGTATGGGTAACTGACGGTTCTAATGACTCCACGAATGATTTCCTGGCGAAATATCCTGACGTACAGGTCATCTACTCGCCAGAACGACGTGGTAAGACAGCAGCCCTTAATCATGGATTAGGAGAGGTGAAAGACGAGTTGGTTGTCATGACCGACGCTAACACCATGCTGAACCCCGCGTCGATTCAAGAGATTGTCCGTTGTTTCATGGATCCCCAAGTAGCCTGCGTCGCTGGTGAGAAGCGAGTTGCCGCTCGCCATGAGGGACAGGCTGCCGCAGAAGGAGAAGGGCTCTACTGGAAATACGAGAGCACCCTCAAGCGACTGGACGGAGAGTTATATTCAGCCATCGGAGCCGCAGGAGAACTTTGTGCTATCCGCAGGTCACTCTACGAGCCAATGCCGGAGAACGCCTTACTTGACGACTTCGTCATGTCGCTCCGTATGGTGGACAAAGGTTATAAAATCGCATACACTTCTGACGCCTATGCCATGGAATATGGTTCTGCTGATCTTGCCGAGGAGTCGAAGCGCAAGCGTCGTATTGCCGCTGGCGGACTGCAAAGTATCTGGTGGCTTCGCAATATGATGAACCCGTTCCACCAGCCTTTGGTAGCCTTCCAGTTCGTGTCCCATCGGGTGTTAAGATGGAGCGTCACCCCTATTGCCTTACTCTTACTGATCCCCTTGAACGTGGCATTGGTATTCCTCAAGGCTGGTGCTGTCTACAACTGGATCTGGTGTTTGCAGATATTGTTCTATATTGCCGCTTTCTTAGGCTATTATCTTGAGAAGAGAGGGAAAAAGAACAAACTGCTCTATGTACCCTATTATTTCCTGTTTATGAACTTGAATGTTTTCCGTGGAATGGCTTATTTGAGAAAGCATAAAAGTAGCGGAGCATGGGAAAAAGCAAAAAGAGGGTAAAAAATTATGTAAATAATTTTGCTAATACAAAATATTTTCTTATTTTTGCAAAGCGATATTAAGTCTTAGAAACTATGAATCAAGACGAGCGGGAGGTTTTTCTTCAGAAAATAGCAGAGACTAATGCCAAACTAGATGCAGCAAACCAACAGTTGTTTGCTGCCAAGAACAAATTGGTTGAATACGAAGAGAAAGCCAAAGAAGCAGAAAAAGCAAGCAAGATGAAGTCTCTTTTCCTTGCTAATATGAGTCATGAGATCCGTACCCCTCTGAACGCCATTGAAGGTTTCTCCAGAGTGATGTGTGAGACGGACTCTCAGGAAGAGAGAACCAAATACATGGAGATTATCGAGAGCAACAACGCCCGACTGATGACCCTCATCAATGAGATTCTGGATCTTTCCAGAGTAGAGTCTGGAGAAGTTGTCATCAAGAAGAACATGACAGACCTGAACGAACTCTGTAGGAATCTGATGAACACTTTCAAGTTCAGATGTCCCGACACAGTTCAGATGATTTGGAACAAGCCGAATATGTCTGTCACACTCAATACGGACGCCAACCGCATCATGCAGGTATTCTCCAACCTGATCAGTAACGCGTTGAAGCATACCTCTAAAGGAAGTATCACCTATGGCTACCGCATGGTTAGCGATGGGCAGGAGGTGGAGTTCTTCGTTTCAGATACAGGCTCCGGTATTGCACCTGAGGACCTTGATGGTATCTTCAAGACGTATGTCTCAAAAGATGCGGAGACGATGCAGAACGGATATGGACTGGGGTTGCCTCTTAGTAAGATCATCGTGGAGAAGATGGGAGGAACGATAACTGTCTCATCCACCTTGGGCGAAGGCTCTACTTTCCGCTTCAAGTTGCCATTCGAGGGAACAATCGGTGGAGTATCAAAGAATACCCGTATCACAACCAATTCCAGAACGATTCGCGTCAGCACTCGTACTGACGTACAGAATGCCCCATTGATCTTGGTGGCAGAGGATGAGGACAACAACTACGAATTGGTTAAGGTTGTACTCTCAAAGCGTTACCGTCTGCTCCGTGCCCATAATGGTATTGAGGCAGTGACCCTTTGTGAGGACGAGCATCCTGATTTGATCCTGATGGATATCCGCATGCCGGACATGAATGGTCTTGATGCCACTCGTATCATCAAGGAGGTCAACCATGATGTGCCAGTCATCGCACTAAGTGCCTATGCTTTCGATGAGAATATCAAAGAGGCGAAGGAGGCTGGATGTAATGAGTTCATGGCAAAGCCTTTCCGTGTGGAAGACTTGTTGGATAAGATTCAGAAATATTTGAAAATCTAATATTTATGGGTAAACTTGCTGTATATAAGTATGTAGCGATGATGTTTCTCGTGCTACAACTTATTGTATCTGCCTATACGTTCTTAGGCTTGTTTGGAGGTGATGTCAACCCTGCTGGTAATATGGCTCGCGCGATGGTTGTCTATATCCTCCCTGTCCTTATCGTGGCAAATTTCCTGCTATTGATCTACTGGTTGGTACGCAAGCGTTGGTTCATCGCCATCCTGCCTTTTGTCACCATTCTATGCTGCATCCCCTACATGGGAACCGTCATCCAGTTTGGCTCTGTCAACGAGAAAGCCGCTGATGCGCAAGAGGGACTGAAAATCGCCACCTATAACGTAGCAAGATTCAATCGGGAGACTTCTGGCTTCTTGGCACAGGACATCCTTGCCGAGATGAAAAGGCAGAAAGTGGATGTGTTCTGTATCCAGGAGTATATGGAGACCAGCGGTGATGTCAAGAACACCACTTCCTACAAAGAGTATTTCCCCTATGTGGCAATGGCAGGCAGAGATGTCGTTATCTTCAGCCGTTATCCTATCAAGAAATCCAAGCCTTTCCTTTTCGAGGACTCCAACCAAGCAGGAATGTATGCTGATATTAATGTCAAGGGACAGACGATCCGTGTCTTCAGTGTTCACCTGGAAAGCACAGGTATCAACCGTACCGTTTACAAGGCTGGAAAACTGGAGGCACAGGGGTATGACGTGAGCACAAACCGTGTGCTGAATGCTATTTACGGCAACTACTCTTTGGGGATGATGTTCCGTGCGGCACAGGCAAATATCATTGCCAATGAGATACGCAGTTCCGAGATTCCATGTATTGTCTGTGGTGACTTCAACGATGTCCCCTACTCTTATGTTTATAAGACCATGCTGGGCAATCTGGTCGACGGTTTCAAGGAATGTGGCGGTGACGGATGGATGGGCACCTATCGTGGTAAGAAGAATGTGCGCATCGACTATATCTTCCATAGTGAGTCGCTGAAAGGTCTGGAGTATCACAAGACTAAGTTGACCTACTCCGACCACTACCCTGTATTCATGAAGGTTGCACTGCAATAATCATAAAAAGAAAACTCCCAGCCAAAAGGTTGGGAGTTTCTATTTTTATACGATCTTGAATCTTACTCTGAACGATCGCTCGTGCTCGTCCCAATTGGTACCGAGCATCTCGAAACGTCCTATCTGACTAGTGGAGCGCACGTGTTTTCCGATACACGGACAGACATCATAGTCTCCGATTCTCACCAATCGGATAGTCTCCGAGGCATCATCAGGCAGACGGTCAGCACTCACTCCCTCTGGGAGTTCATCACGTGTCACGAACTCAAAAGTCACAGGCAAGTCCTCCTCTATCAGCGCATTCATGCGACGCTCTATCTCTTTCTCCTCTTGACGGGAGGGCTTGTGGTCAAGATGGAAACTCATCTTGCTCTTCTTCCGCTCGATATGTGCATTGAAAGAACGCTCACAGCCAAACAACTGTATCATCGTCTGGTTCAACAGGTGCTCCGCCGTGTGCGCTGGAGGGAACTCCTCTTTGTGATGCTCGTTCAGGATATAGTCTTCCATCACACTTTCAGTTTAAGGGCGATACCACCTCTGGCATCCAAAGTCATACGGACGGCACCATCACGCTTCAAGGCTATCTCATCCTTGTCTTTCGTCAGAAGGTCGGTAACGGGATAGATGCCCTCCTTCACTTTCAGGAAATCAAAGGCATGAGCGGGAATATTCACGTCGATAGCAACGGCATAGTCGTCGAAGTTGACGGCAACCAACAAAAGGTCATGCCCAGCCTTACGAAGGAACACATACTGACGCTCCAACTGCTGATTCACATACATCAGGTCGAAGAACACGCCCTCTCTGACCGCCTTCTCCTTACGTGCTATCTGCATCGTGCGCTTATGGATATCAAAGAGTTGCTTCTCCTTTGCCGTCAGTTTCTTCTGGGCTGCACGGCAGAGCGTATCGATGCTCCAGTAGTCGAAAATCGTTGTCCGACCGTCATTACCACTGAAGCCCTCCTTATCCATACCATGCTCACCATATTCCTCTCCTGCATACAGCATGAAAGGATTCTGTTGCATCAACAGGGAGGCTATCATGGCGGGGACACCCTTCATGGCATCCGCAGCGAAGAAATCACTGGCGATACGTTGCTCGTCATGATTCTCCAGGAAATAGAGCATGTGACCTCTGATATCATCCGTCTGCTGCCAGGCATTACTGATTGCCGATGCAGGGGCATGATGACAAATCACACTGCGCATCGTGTCGTACATGCCGACCTTATCGTACATCCAGTCGAAACCAGAGGCAATATAATGGCGATACTCGTTGGGGTTATAAACCTCTCCGACAAAGACAATATCCTTGTATTTCTTCTTGACAATAGTCGTGGCATACGCCCAGAAGTCGGCAGGCACCATCTCCGCCATGTCACAGCGGAAGCCGTCAACTCCCTTCGATGCCCAAAACAGCAAGATGTCAGTCATCTTCTTCCACGTATCAGGAATCGGCTCGAAATGCCCCACCCCTCCCGCATAGTAGTCGACACCGTAGTTCAGTTTCACGGTCTCGTACCAGTCGTTCTTGCCTGGGGCGTTATCGAAGTGGTCATTACCAGTCGCCTTCGCTGGCTCCTCCAAATAAGGCTCCTGCTCTCCATGATAGAGGTCGAAGTATGGCACGAAACGCTGACCAGGACAATAGTAGAAGTTATTATTGACGGGATCGAAGCCACACTCTTTGTTATCATCCTCGCCCAAATCCTTCACACCCTTTGGCTTACAGATAGACTGATACTGGCGAGCCACATGGTTAGGCACGAAGTCGATGATGACCTTCAAACCTGCCTCATGAGAACGCTGCAACAATGCCTCAAACTCCTGCATGCGCAGAGTGACATTCTCCGCAAGGTCGGGGTCTACGTCATAATAGTCGGCAATAGCGTATGGCGAGCCTGCCTTTCCTTTGACGACAGCAGGATGCTGACGGGGAATGCCATAGGCGGTATAGTCTGTTGTCGTGGCATGACGGATGACACCCGTATACCAGATATGACTGACACCCATCTGGGCAATGTCCTTTAGCACCTGAGGCGTGAAGTCGGCAAACTTACCGCTGCCGTTCTCCTCGATGGTGCCATTCTCCTGACGTGTCGTGTTCCTGTTGCCATAAAGGCGAGTGAACACTTGGTAGATGATAACCTTCTCCATCCTTCCTCCTTTTGTCCCTTTCTTTATTTTTTACCTTTTTACTTTTTCACCTTTTTTACCTTTACTCGATACCGTGTGCAGGTACTTCCTTGTTGATCTTGGCGATCATACCCTGCAGAGCCTTGCCTGGACCACACTCTGTGAAGTCATCGGCACCGTCAGCAATCATGTTCTGTACGATCTGGGTCCAGCGTACGGAACTGGTCAACTGGGCAATGAGATTTGCCTTGATCTCTGCGGCATCGGTATGAGGCTTAGCATCCACATTCTGATAGACAGGACACTTCGGAGTCTGGAACTCTGTCTTCTCAATGGCAGCCTGCAACTCGTCCTTGGCGGGCTGCATCAGAGGAGAGTGGAAAGCACCACCCACCTTCAGAGGCAGAGCACGCTTGGCACCAGCAGCCTTCAACTGCTCACATGCCTCGTTGACAGCGTCGATATTACCAGAGATCACCAACTGACCAGGATTGTTGTAGTTAGCAGGAACGACAACACCCTTGCCCAACTTACTGACCTCAGCGCAAACCTCCTCAACCTTCTCGTCAGGCAGACCGATGATAGCCGCCATGGTAGAGGGCTGTGCCTCACAAGCCTTCTGCATCGCCATGGCACGAGCATAGACCAGTTTCAGTCCATCCTCAAAACTCAAGGCACCAGCGGCTACCAGTGCGGAGAACTCTCCCAGTGAGTGACCGGCAGTCATCTCGGGCTGGAACTTATCACCCATGCAGATAGCGGAGATAACGGAATGAAGGAATACGGCTGGTTGTGTCACCTTCGTCTGCTTCAGGTCCTCGTCGGTTCCCTCAAACATGATATCGGTGATACGATAGCCAAGGATATCATTAGCCTTCTCAAAAAGTTCCTTTGCGGTAGAATTGTTGTCGTACAGGTCCTTGCCCATACCTACAAACTGTGCTCCCTGTCCGGGAAATACAAATGCTTTCATTGTTTTATTGAATGATTAAATTAATATACCTATTTAAATTGGGTGCAAAGGTACGAATTTTTTCGCTAAGTAAAGAATATTTAGCAAAACATTTGGTGTTATCATGGAATTTACCTATCTTTGCAAGATAGAATCTACTAAATAAATATTTAATATTATGTTATCACAACAAGACCTAAAACAACTCGCCCAGAAGGGCATCAGTGAAGCACAGATTGAGCGTCAACTCGGACAGTTTAAGACAGGGTTCCCTTTCTTGAGGTTAGAGGCTGCCGCCAGTATCGAGCGTGGCATCGTGGCTCCTAACGATGACGACCGCAAGAAGTATGTCAACGCTTGGGAGCAATACAAGGCGCAAGGCAAGCGTGTGGTGAAGTTTGTACCCGCCTCGGGTGCCGCCAGCCGTATGTTCAAAGACATGTTCGCCTTTGTGGATGCCGACTACGACGTGCCTACCACTGATTTCGAAAAGAAGTATTTCGACAATATCGAGAAGTTTGCATTCTATGGAGAACTGGATGCTGTCTGCCAGAAGAATGAGGGCAAGGGCATCAAGGAACTCATCGCCGCTGGCAACTACAAGGCTGTCGCCGCTAACATGCTGAAAGCAGAGGGACTGAATTACGGACAGTTGCCCAAGGGCTTGCTGTTGTTCCACAACTACCCAGAGGGTCCTCGTACCCCGACGGAGGAACACCTTGTGGAAGGTGCACTCTACGCAGCCTCTAACGGGGAGGCACACGTGCACTTCACTGTCTCTCATGAGCACATGGAACTCTTCAAGCAGAAGGTGGCACAGAAAGCGGACATGTATGCCCAGAAATATGGCATCAAATACGACATCACCTTCTCTGAGCAGAAGCCCTCTACCGACACCATCGCCGCTAATCCTGACGGCACCCCGTTCCGCAATAGCGACGGTTCCCTACTCTTCCGCCCAGGTGGTCATGGCGCATTGATTGAGAACCTGAACGAGATCGAGGCTGATGTCATCTTCGTGAAGAACATCGACAACGTAGTGCCTGACCGTCTGAAGCCAGAGACTGTTGAGTGGAAACAGATCATCGCTGGTGTGCTTGTTACTCTGCAGCAGAAGGCTTTCGACTATCTGCGCCTGCTCGATACAGGTAAGTACAGCCATGAGCAGATTGAGGAGATCATCCGTTTCGTACAGCAAGACCTCTGCTGCCGTAAGGCTGACATCAAGGAACTGGAGGATGCGGAACTCGTCATCTACCTGCGCAACAAACTCAACCGTCCAATGCGTGTCTGTGGCGTTGTGAAGAATGTGGGCGAGCCTGGTGGTGGTCCGTTCCTTACCTATAACCAGGACGGCACCGTTAGTCTGCAGATTCTGGAGAGTTCACAGATCGACAAGTCGAATAAGGAGTATATGGAGATGTTCACCAAAGGCACTCACTTCAACCCTGTTGACCTCGTATGTGCCGTGAAGGACTACAAGGGCAACGCCTTCGACCTGCCTAAGTATGTCGATCCGACGACAGGTTTCATCTCACAGAAGTCAAAGAGCGGCAAGGAGTTGCAGGCACTGGAGTTACCTGGATTGTGGAATGGTGCGATGAGCGACTGGAATACCGTCTTCGTAGAGGTACCCCTCGGCACCTTCAACCCTGTCAAGACCGTGAATGACCTGCTCCGTGAGCAGCATCAGTAAACAATACCTTAATTGATAAGAGGCTTGCCTGATTGGTAAGCCTCTTTTTTTGAAAACGTTATATCTTGTATTTCTTCTTTTCGTGGGTAGCACGTTGGGGAGTTCCTGACATACCACCGACAGATGGGGACTTGACACCACGATAACCGTTCCAACGCTGCATGATCTTGTCAACATAGTCCGCCGTCTCCGAGCCACGCATATAACCGTATTTCACTACCGGGTCATTGTAATACTCTGGTTGGGCGAGCAACAGGATATAGTGGCTGACATCCGACCAACGCTGCGGGTCGCGTCCGTTCTTACGAGCCAATGCCATGGCATCACGCACATGGTTGGCACCACCATTATAGGCGGCAAGGATGAACTTGATACGCTCCTGTGAGTTGCGGATATCACTGAAGGTATGGTCGAGTTCACCAATCAGTTTTGCCGCAGCGGCTATGCTCTTCTCTGGATTGAACATATCCGAGCGGGCAAGTCCTAGATGATCGGCAGTAGACGGCATGATCTGCATCAGTCCGCAAGCACCAGCCCATGAGCGAGCCTGCGGGTCGAAGGTCGACTCCTGATAACACTGTGCCGCCATCAGTCGCCAGTCCCAACGGATGCTACGACAATAGCGTTGGAAATAGCCGTCGTAATGGGAGATCACACCGCCCTTGGCATTCAGCATAGGGGCATAGACACGACGCTTCACGGAGCGGGAAGACAACAGATAGTCCTCTTCTTTCTTCACCTCATCCAACAACTGGGGACGGTACCATTCCTTCAATGCCTTCACCAGTTGCGGTTTGTCATCTCCTATCTTCCATGCGAGTTGCTGACTCTTAGGACTGTTGCGGAAGAGGACAATATCCGCTTCGCCATCAGCAAGACGACGCATCATCTCCGCAGAGTCACGACACACCTCTACCCTAAGGCTCACACCTATCTTATCGGTGAACCGCTGACAGAGCATATACTCCGTCCCGAGATGCTTGCCACGATAGTCATAGTAGGTCTCGGGACCCGTCAACGCAAGGGCAATCAACTCGCCATTGCTCACAATCTGCTCCAAGTCGAAGTCTGACGAGGCTACACTCTCCTCCTCGCCGCCCCAAGGAGTGGCAGGCACCTCTTGCTGTTTTTGTGAACAGGCGACCAACAAAAACAACAATCCTAAAAAATGAATATATATACTCTTTTGCGTCAAAAACTTACGAATTTGGCGACAAAGGTACGACTTTTCTTGCAAATATGATGAGAAATGCGTAAATTTGCAACCTAATTTATATTAAACATTAAAGATTAAACATTAAATTTCAGATAATGTTAAGAATTGCAGTACAGTCAAAAGGTCGTCTGTTTGACGACACGATGAACCTGCTCGCAGAGGCAGATATTAAGGTTAGTTCAGGACGACGCACCCTACTGGTGCAATCGGGCAATTTCCCTTTGGAAGTGCTCTATCTTCGTGACGATGATATCCCCCAGAGCGTGGCAAGTGGTGTTGCCGACATCGGCGTGGTGGGTGAGAATGAGTTTGTGGAGCGTGGTGAGGATGCCGAGATTGTGTCTCGCCTGGGTTTCTCCAAGTGCCGTCTCTCCCTTGCCATTCCCAAAGAGATCGACTACCAAGGCGTAGAGTGGTTTCAGGGCAAGAAGATTGCCACCTCCTACCCCAATATCCTCCGTCAGTTCTTACAGAAACATAACATCGAGGCAGAGATTCACGTGATTACCGGCTCCGTGGAGATCAGTCCTGGTATTGGACTTGCCGACGGTATCTTTGATATTGTCAGCAGCGGCTCCACCCTCGTCAGCAACAACCTCCGTGAGGTCGAGGTCGTGATGCAGAGCGAGGCACTGCTTATCGGACACAAAGGAATGTCGCAGGAGAAACGAGACATCCTGGAGCAGATGCTCTTCCGTTTCAAGGCTGTGAAGGATGCCGAGGATAAGAAATACGTTCGGATGAATGCTCCGAAGGCTCGCCTGCAGGAGATTATCAATGTACTGCCCGGTCTGAAGAGTCCTACGATCATCCCTCTTGCCGATGAGGAATGGTGCTCCGTACATACGGTCCTCGACCAGAAACGTTTCTGGGAGATTATCGGTAAACTGAAAGAGATGGGCGCACAGGGTATCCTCGTGACTCCCATTGAGAAAATGATACTTTAAGGTTAAACATTAAACGTTAAACATTAAAGATTAGATTTTAGGATTTAATGAAGATATACAAATATCCAAAACGGGAACAGTGGACTGAGATTACGGCTCGCCCACGCCTTGACCTCTCCCAACTGAATGCCACCGTCGCCGCTGTGCTTGCTGATGTGAAAGAGCGTGGCGACGAGGCGGTGAAGGAGTATGAGGCTAAGTTCGACAAAGCCGTGCTGACCTCTCTTGCCGTCACTGAGCAGGAGATGGACGAGGCGGAGCAGATGATTAGCAACGACCTGAAGGACGCTATCATCCTTGCCCACCATAATATCAAGGTGTTCCATATCTCCCAGCGTTTTGTAGGTCAGAAAATCAAGACGCAGGAGGGTGTTACCTGTTGGCAGAAGAGTGTCGCCATTGAGAAGGTGGGACTCTATATCCCTGGAGGTACGGCACCACTTTTCTCTACCGTCTTGATGCTCGCCACTCCAGCAAAGATCGCTGGCTGTAAGGAAATCGTGCTTTGCACTCCTCCTAACAAGGAAGGAAAGGTGAATCCTGCTATCCTCTATGCTGCCCGTGTGGCTGGTGTCCATAAGATTTTCAAGGCAGGTGGTGTGCAGGCAATCGGTGCCATGGCATACGGCACGGAGTCCGTTCCCAAGGTATTCAAGATCTTCGGTCCTGGCAACCAGTATGTGATGGCGGCAAAGCAGCAGGTCAGTCTCGACGAGGTTGCCATCGACATGCCCGCAGGTCCTTCTGAGGTCTGTGTGGTGGCTGACGAGACAGCAAACGTGGAGTTCGTGGCAGCCGACCTGTTATCGCAGGCGGAGCATGGCATCGACTCGCAGGTATTGCTCATCACCACCTCTGAGAAGATACTGGAGGAGGTACAGCAGGAGGTGGACAAACAACTTCAAGCATTGCCACGTAAAGACATGGCTTCTAAGTCGTTAGAGAACAGTTGCTATGTGCTCGTCAAAGATACGGAGGAGGCTATTTCCCTCTCGAACGCCTATGCTCCTGAGCATCTTATTCTACAGGTGAGGAACTATGAGCAGATGGCGGAGAAGGTGGTCAATGCAGGCAGTGTCTTCCTCGGACAGTATGCCTGTGAGAGTGCTGGCGACTATGCCAGTGGCACCAACCATACCCTTCCCACTCACGGATATGCTACTGCCTATAATGGTGTAAACCTCGATAGTTATTGTCGCAAGATCACATTCCAGCATCTCACAGAAGATGGCATCCGCCACATCGGACGTGCCGTGGAACTGATGGCGGAGGCAGAACAACTCGAAGCGCATGCCAACGCTATGCGCGTTCGCATCAATAGTCTCCCCAAAGAAGCCCATTAAACCCATAAAGCCCATTCACCCCATGAAACCCTTAGAATCGCTAGTCAGAAAGAATATCTGGAGTCTCGCACCCTACAGTAGTGCCCGTGACGAATATTCGGGCAAGGAGGCGCACGTGTTCCTCGATGCCAATGAGAACCCCTACGGTGCTCCCTTCAACCGCTATCCCGACCCCTTGCAGCGGGAGTTGAAGAAACAGATATCCAAAATCAAGGGGATTCCTGAGGATAGGATTTTCTTAGGTAACGGCAGCGACGAGGCGATCGACCTGCCCTACCGCATCTTCTGCGAGCCAGGCAGGGATAATGTTGTTGCCATTGAGCCGACTTACGGCATGTACAAGGTCTGCGCTGACATCAACGATGTCGAGTATCGCCCAGTATTACTGGACGAGAACTTCGACTTCAAGGCTGCCGACCTGTTGAAGGCTTGCGATAGTCATACGAAGATTATCTGGCTCTGCTCACCCAATAACCCAACTGGCAACTCGCTCAACCGTGAGGAGATCGTCAAGGTGATTGAGGGTTTCGAGGGTATTGTGATTGTTGACGAGGCATATAGCGATTTTGCCCAGCAAAAGACGTTGCGTACGGAACTGGCAAAATATCCTAACCTCATCGTACTCAACACCATGAGCAAGGCTTGGGCGTTGGCAGGCATCCGACTGGGTATGGCTTTCGCTTCCCCTGAGATTATCGCTATATATAATAAGGTGAAGTATCCGTATAATGTCAACATGCTCACCCAGCAACAGGCGTTGGAGGCACTGAAAGACCCCTATGAGGTGGATAAATGGGTGAAGATGCTACTTGCCGAGCGCAGCCGACTAATGCAGGCTTTCCTGGAACTGCCTGTTTGTGAGAAGGTGTACAAGACGGATGCGAACTTCTTCCTCGCCAAGATGACGGATGCCCAGCAAATCTACGACTATCTGGTGGATAAGGGGATTATCGTCCGCAACCGCACTCGTGTACAGTTATGCGGCAACTGCCTGCGCATCACCATCGGCATGAAGAGCGAGAACAACGAACTGCTCTCTGCCCTCAGGCAATTCTAATATTGCTGAGCGACAGCGAATTTAATCTTTAATGTTTAATCTTTAATTATTAATCTCGTTGGAACGCCTCTGGAACAGAAACTATATCAAGGTGATGACAGCGAACTTCGCGCTGTTCTTCGCCTTTTATTTGCTGACGCCCTTACTGCCCCTCTACCTCAGTGAGACTTTCGGCGCCACCAAGGATGTGATAGGACTGGTGCTGTCGGGCTATACCATTACGGCTCTGCTCTGCCGTCCGTTCAGCGGCTATTTCGTAGACTCCTTTCCTCGCAAGACCGTCCTGATGGTGTGCTATGCCGCCTTCGCCATCTTCTTCGCAGGCTATCTTGCCGCCAGCACCCTATTGCTGTTCACCATCGTGAGGACACTCCACGGCGGTCCCTTCGGTGCCTTGACTGTCGCCAACTCCACCGTTGCCATCGATGTACTGCCCTCCTCCCGTCGTAATGAGGGTATCGGCTACTACGGACTGAGCAACAACCTCGCCATGGCAATCGCTCCCACCTTTGCCATCTTCATCTACGCACAGACTCATAACTTCGAACTCCTGTTCTGGCTCGCCCTTGCCATCGCCACTTTCGGTTGGATGGTCGATGCCACGGTAGATTTAAGAAGTAAGAAGGATGATGTAAGAGGTCAGGCATCGACCATCAAACCTCGTAAACTGTCCCTCGACCGTTTCTTCCTCGAAAGGGGTTGGCTATTGGGAGTGAACATGGTGTTCTTTGGCTTCTGCTTTGGGGTGATGAGCAACTACCTCGCCATCTACGGCAAACAGGTTCTGGGGATGACGGGCGGCACAGGTACGTGGTTTATGCTCTGCTCCATCGGACTGATCCTCTCGCGACTGCAAGGTGGCAAGGCACTACGGCAGGGGCGACTGACGCATAATGCTGCCGAGGGAATGGTGATCTCCCTCGTTGGCTACACCCTGTTTGTCGCCGCTCCCAATATGTTCGGCTATTACTCCTCTGCCCTGCTCATCGGCTTAGGCAACGGACACATGTGGCCTGCCTTCCAGAATATGATGATCAGTATGGCACACCATAACGAGCGAGGGACGGCTAACTCCACCATCCTCATCTCATGGGACATCGGCATGGGACTTGGTGTCCTCGCTGGCGGAGCCATCGCCGAGCACTTCGGCTACTCCGCCGCCTTCTGGACAGTAGCCCTCGTCAATGCCATTGGTGTCATCCTCTATTTCCTCAAGACCCAAACATTCTTCCTTACAAGGAGAATAGAGGAATAAGTATTACTACCGAAATGAAGCGTTCAAACGACCCGAATGTAAGCCGCAAATTTTTAAAGAATTTCGAAAAAACTACTCCCGTCATGTGCCTCAATCCCCGATAAATAAAGGGCGTTTCAGAGGAAAAAGGGAGTATGGGAGTAGATTTTCCAAAATTCTTTTTATATATGACTTTTTCTTAAGATTCCTTTGTCATTCTCCAAATTATTTGTACCTTTGCGGTTGTAACCGACTTATGTCGCTTGCCAGAGCCAAAATAGTTACCAACTATTCAAACTCAAATAAAAATGAATGACATAGCCAAAGAACTAGCAAAATTGCATGTGCTGACGGGAGCAGACTTTTCTCGGCAAGTGGAAAAGATTGCATGTATGCATGTTTTCCAGTTGATTCGTGATGAGAATAATATATATAGTGCAATTGGTGAAAAGGAGAAAGATTACAAAAATCTGATCATAGGAGCGCGTAAATTAGTTAATCATGGTTATAGGGTGTTTATTCTGCCGAACCCCAAAAACGTAAGGACTCCTGACTTTATAGTGGAACGGAGAGGCGTTTATAGAATTTATGATTTAAAAACTATTTCAGGTGAGACATCTGTGATTAACAGACTTCAAGAATCAATAGGACAATGTAATCAGGTTATTCTTAATATGTCTTCTGTTTATAATGCCCGTCAATTAGGTAAAGATATTAGACAATATTTTGAAAAGAATCCTAACGGAGTAGAGATTATGATATTGAAAGGTAATCAACAGATAATCGTTAAGAGAAAATATGCGCTTAAGACTGACTTCGTGAAAACGTTCATGATGCGTTACTACAAATAGAAAAGCCGCATATTATGCGGCTTTCAAATGGGCAGGGGCGGTGAAGTCTTACCCTCTCGGGATTCTACCCGGATAGCCAAAACGATGTTTTGACATTGCAAAGATACAAACTTATTTTGAAAGTTCCAAATTATTATTCAGAAATATTATTCTGTCCCCACACATCGATGTAGACAGGTGCTAGCCATTGTGGCTTTTGCGACATTTTACAAAGGTACGGGCTCCTTGCCAAGAAGCCCGTACCTTCGAGGGCAGGATGTGCCGCCTTCGAGGGTCGAAGGTACGGGCTTCGAAGGGAGGATGTAGGGGCTTCTTCCGTGAGCAGCCACCTCACGAAAAACTGCAACCTTATGATGCCTTCCATCACGTGTTAATAAGCCTCCACCGCAAGACTATCATGCCTCCGATTGAGGAGCGGGCAGTCTCCGATGGCTGATGGGAGGCTCTCGTATCAAGGATGGAAGGCTCTTGTCTTCACTATCGGAGGCTTTAGTGACGGAAGAAGGTACCGCCTTCGAGGGCAGGAGGTGCCGCCTAACAGGGATGAAGGTACGTGCTAACGATCTTTCGCCTACGGGCGTAAATGTTTTCGCCTATAGGTGCAAATGATTTCGGCTATAGGCGCACATATTTGCGCCTACAGGTGAAAACCTCGTTTGATGGTTTTTACTCCCCGCGATACTATGAAAAGAGCCGCAAACGGACGGTTTGCGGCTCGCTCTTGGATATAGATAGTATTACATTCCCAACTGGTTGATGAGGTTCTGAAGTCCCTCAGGTCCCTCGAAGTCGTCGAGTTCACGTGAGAACTGATCGGATGTAACCTCGTCGTTGATTCCAAG
>JAFTGH010000043.1 GCA_017458005.1 Prevotella sp.
TCAGCGGAGAGAGAGGGATTCGAACCCCCGGTACCTCTCGGTACGGTAGTTTTCAAGACTACTGTAATCGACCACTCTACCATCTCTCCAGTGCTGTCGATGTCTCAAAAGCGGGTGCAAAATTACATTGTTTTTCTGAATTAACCAAATTTTAAACAGACTTTTTGCGTATCCAAATGAAAAATCGTAAATTTGCAACATGATTTACCCCAAGAACTTTGAAGCGAAGATTGGCTTCGACGAGATACGCACACTATTGAAGGTACAATGTCTGAGTACATTGGGCAAGGAGAAAGTGGATGAGATTGCTTTCTCTGACAATGTTGAGATGCTCAACGAATGGCTTCAACAAGTACGTGAGTTTCGTCGAATAAGACAAGAGGCAGAATCGTTTCCTTTGAACTACTTCTTCGATGTTCGCCAGTCAATCGCACGTATTCGACTGGAGAACACCCATTTGGAAGAAGACGAGGTATGGGATCTCAGGCGCTCACTGGAGACGATTGCTAACATCGTCAAATTTCTGAATGATGCCGAAGAGGATATTACCGACCCGATAGCCCACATGGCGTTGGTCGAATACAAATACCCTGCCCTGCAACGACTAACGGAAGGTATTCAGTCTTTCCCTGCCATGATACGTCGCATTGACTCCATCCTTGACAAGTTTGGAAAGATCAAAGACTCTGCTACCATGACGTTAGCCGGTATTCGACATGATATCGCACAGACAGAAGGCAGCATTTCCCGTACCTTATATACTATCCTGCACGCAGCCCAAAAAGACGGATTAGTTGATAAAGACGTGGCTCCCACGATGCGTGACGGTCGACTGGTTATTCCTGTAGCCCCTGGACTGAAGCGACGCATCAATGGTATTGTCCACGACGAGTCAGCAACCGGTAAGACGGTATTCATCGAGCCCACCGAGGTGGTGGAGGCAAATAATAGAGTTCGTGAGTTGGAGGCTGCCGAACGAAGGGAGATTATCCGTATCCTGACGGTTTTCTCTGATGAGGTACGCCCTCATGTGCAGGAGATTCTGGACTCCTATCAGTTTCTTGCCGCCATCGACCTCATTCAGGCAAAGGCGCAGATGGCAGAGCAGATGCAGGCCTACGAACCCCAGGTGATGGGCATTCCCATGATGGACTGGATTCATGCCATTCACCCCCTACTGCAGCGGTCGCTGGCGAAGCAGAACAAGCAGGTGGTACCGTTGGATATCCGTCTGGAAGCGGCATCTGACGAGAAGAATGTCGGCAGACTGCTCATCATCTCCGGTCCAAACGCAGGTGGCAAGTCGGTATGTCTGAAAACGGTCGGACTCCTCCAGTACATGCTGCAATGCGGTCTTAGTATCCCCATCGGCGACCGTTCTATGGTTGGCACTTTCCAGAACATCATGATTGACATAGGCGATGAGCAGTCGATAGCCGATGACCTGTCGACCTACTCCAGTCATCTGCTGAACATGAAGAACATGATGCGCCAGTCGAACGCGCGTACCTTATTATTAATAGATGAGTTCGGAGGTGGTACCGAGCCTACTATCGGTGGTGCCATTGCTGAGGCAGTGCTGAAACAGTTCTGGCAGAAGCAGGCATTTGGTGTCATCACCACCCACTACCAGAACCTCAAGCATTTTGCCGAGGATCATGAGGGTGTGGTGAATGGTGCGATGCTCTATGACCGCCATCAGATGCAGGCACTCTTCCAACTCGCCATCGGACAGCCAGGTTCCTCCTTCGCTATTGAGATAGCCCGCAAGACGGGAATCCCTGAGGAAGTGATCAAAGAAGCCTCAGATATTGTAGGTAGCGATTATATCCAGAGCGATAAGTATCTGCAGGATATCGTCCGCGACAAACGCTACTGGGAGGGCAAACGCCAGACCATCCACCAACATGAGAAATCACTGGAGGGACATATCCAACGCTATGAGAGCAATCTGGAGGAAATTGAGCGAGAGCGTAAGTCGATCCTTCGCCGTGCCCAACAACAGGCAGAGGACCTGTTGGCTGAGGCAAACCGTAAGATAGAGAATACCATCCGTGAGATCAAGGAGGCACAGGCAGAGAAGGAGCGTACCCGACTGGTACGTGAGGAACTGAATGAGTTCCGCAAGCAGGTGACCAATGACGACCAACAAGGTCTGATGAGCGAGGAGGACTTCGCCAAGAAACTGCGCCAGATGGAGGAGCGCAAGGCACGCAAGGAGAAACGGAAGAAGGAGAAGGAAGAACGAAAGTCCTCCCCTTCATCTCCCATTACGCCCACTAAGCCCATTAAACCCACCACCATCACCGTTGGTGACACTGTCCGTATGAAAGGTCTCAACACCATCGGCAAGGTGGAGAGCATCAGTGGCAAACAGGCTACTGTCGTTTTCGGTGATGTGCGCACAAAAGTAAAGGTAGAGCAACTGGAGCATGCCGAGAAGCCCAAGGAGGAGCCGAAAAAGAACGACCACTCAGGACTTGCCATCCAGACAACCCGCATCACCAGTGCCACCATTGAGGACCGCAAGCATAACTTCCATCAAGACCTTGACGTACGTGGTATGCGGGGCGACGAGGCTATCGATACCGTCATGCACTTCATCGACGATGCCATCCTGGTGGGCATGAGTCGGGTGCGCATCCTGCATGGCACTGGCTCTGGCATCCTGCGTCAACTCATCCGCCAGTATCTGAACACCGTACCTAATGTCAAGAAGGCAAAGGACGAGCACGTGCAGTTTGGCGGATCAGGCATCACCGTTGTAGACTTGGATTAAAGATGAAACATGAAACATTAAAGATTAAATATTAAACATTAAACATTAAAGATTAAACATTAAATATGAAAGTCAAAGCATTACTACTGACCCTTTCTCTTGCACTCACCATGGGTGCGACAGCCAAAGACTATACCGTTGCCTCGCCTGACGGTAAACTCGTGATAACCATTCATGCCGACCTTTCCCGACTGACATGGGAGGTGCAGCACGGGAAGACCTATGTGTTGACACCCTCGGAGATTGGACTGAACGGTGCCTTCCAGAAGATGAGCGGCAAGGTGACAAAGAACACCGCCGTCTTCAGCAACAAGCAATATCGGGTGGAGTTCCGTGCCGACAACGACGCTGCCGCCTATCGCATCCACGTACTGGGCAAGAAACCCATCACTGTGAGTCAAGAGACGGCGGAGTTCAATTTCGCTGGCGACTACAATGCCTTTATCCCCTATGTCAACGACAATCGTGGTGGGGAGCGTTACTGCTATAGTTTTGAGTCGTATTACGATGAGCAGCCCTTGTCGAGGATGTTCACCGACTCTCTTGCCATCAATCCTCTTGCTGTGCGTCTGCCAGAGGGGAAACTTGCCGTCATCGCCGACATGGGAGCGGTCGACTATCCAGGCATGTTCTTGTTGAGGAACGGCAGTCATGGCATGAAGGCAGCCTTTGCCCCCTATCCCACTCAGGAGGTCATTGGCGGACATGCCCGCCTGAACCTCGTTCCCACCAAACGTGCCGACTATATCGCCAAAGAGGTGAAGGGTGCCTTACCTTGGCGCATCGTCTTGGTGACAGAACAGGACAAGCAGTTGCTGACGGCAAACCTGCCCCAGCGTTTCGGACCGCAGTGCCAGATAACCGACATGTCATGGATCCGCCCCGGCAAGGTCGCTTGGGACTGGTGGAACGCCACGATGCTGACGGGTGTCCCTTTCCGTGCAGGGATGAATACCGACACCTATCGCTATTATATCGACTTTGCGGCAAAGAACCACCTGGAGTATATCATCATCGACGAGGGATGGAGCACGGACGAGAGCCTGCGCTCGGAGTTGAATCCCGACATCGACCTGCTCAGTCTGCTGCCTTATGCGGAGAAGAAAGGCGTGGGCATCATTCTGTGGACCTCATGGCGCAACTGCATCAACAATACGGAGGACGATTTCAAATACTACGCCTCATTAGGTGTGAAGGGCTTTAAGGTCGACTTCTTCGACCGTGACGACCAGGCAGTGATGCGCTCCGCATGGCAGATTGCCGACTGTGCCGCACGCAACCATCTGTTGCTCGACTATCACGGCTATCGTCCCACGGGTATTCAGGTCGCCTATCCCAATATCGTGAACTTTGAGGGTGTGAAGGGACTGGAGAACTCGAAATGGGAACCCCGTGTGGGTGACGGACCCCTGCACGACCAACCCCGCTATGATGTCAGCATCCCCTATCTGCGCCAACTCGTCGGGCCACTCGACTATACCCCGGGCAGTATGACCAACGCCACCCGTGCCGAGTTCTTCGGCAACAACGACCACCCCATGAGCCAGGGCACTCGTGCCCATCAGGTAGCGATGTACACCATCTTCGAGGCTCCTTTGCAGATGCTTGCCGACGCTCCTACCAAATATGAGCGGGAGCAGGCAACCACCGACCATATCGCCCAGATTCCCACCACGTTCGACGAGGTTATTGCCTTGGACGGACAGTTAGGCGAATATGCCGTCATCGCCAAGCGTAAAGGCACGACATGGTATGTCGCCGCCATGACCAACTGGACGGCACGCGACCTAACGATATCACTCGACATGCTTAGCGACGGCAACCATCGTGCCGAGATATTCGCCGATGGTGTGAATGCCGACCGTGATGCCAACGACTACACGAAGACCACGCAAACAGTCAAGAAAGGGGATACGCTGCAGATCCACCTCGCCCCGGGTGGCGGATGGAGTGCGATTGTGAAATGATTTTCCCCTTTTTCTTTGTCGATTCAGAATTTATTCTTATCTTTGCGGTTACTAACTAAAATGGGAAAGATTAATGCCTGTAGATAGACAAGTACTGCTCAGATATCAAGTTCTGAACAAATGTTTCAGGAACAGATATAAGGAATTCACTATCGACGATCTCGTCAATGTGTGCAATGTGGCATTGGTGAAGGCTGACAGTACCCCTGTATCCAAACGAACTATTCAGAACGACATTACGAACTTAGAGACAGAATACGGCATTCGACTGGATAAGACCATGAAACGAGGACGCCAACGTCTGTATCGCTACTGCGACATAGACTATAGTATTCCCTTGTTTCGCATGAATGATGAAGAGCGCGATAAGATAGAAGATGCCATCTATGTATTGAAGGAGTTTGAAGGTGAACCCCTTTATGACTGGGCACGCTCCTTACTCATGCAGATTGAAGGAGGATATCTCGATGAAGACCCCTCACCCGTCGTCTCATTCCAGTTCAATCCCGATTTGAAGGGATTGTCACATTTCTCCGACCTGCTTCGTGCTATCATCACCAAGCGAGTTCTAAAACTTCACTACACCCCTTATGGCAAAGATACTCAGGCTGTCACTATCTTTCCCTATCACCTGAAACAATACAATGATCGCTGGTATCTTATTGCACAGAGAGAAGGGTACCAGAACTATGCCCACTATGCACTTGACAGGATTGACAATTTCGAAGAAGTCGCAATTCCCTATAGAGAGTCAGGCGTTGATTTCTCAGAATATTTTGATGATGTGGTTGGCGTGACAGTACCAGAAAGTAATTCGGAAGACGTCGTTCTTCGCATCAGTAAGCCCCGGTTTGAGTATATCCGTACTAAACCACTACACCTTTCTCAGCGTATCATGGAAGAGAACGATTACTTTTCGGTAATCTCTATCAACGTGAAGATCAACAAAGAACTTGAAGCCCTTGTGCTTTCTTTTGGTAATGATATGGAAGTGCTCTCTCCCGAAGGCTTCAGAATGAGAATAGCGGAAGAAATTCTATCAATGAATCAGCAATACAACAGGATATGAAAAAAGAGGGATACGATATAGGAAAGCCACGTATGGTAACCTCGCATGATATTCATTTGGATGATGACTATGCCAAATGGATAGCGGATATTAAACACCGTTATCGCTCTGCTCAGGTAAAGGCTGCTGTCAAAGTAAATGCGGAAAAGTTGCTATTCAACTGGCAACTGGGACGTGACCTTGTGAAGAAAAAAGCAGAAGAGCGTTGGGGTGCTGGTGTGGTGGAGCAAGTGAGCCTTGACCTGCAAAAGGAGTTCCCAAATGAAAAAGGCTTTTCCACCAGTAATCTTTGGTTTATGAAAAAGTGGTATCTCTTCTATACCGATTCATGCTCTCAGCAAAAACTCCAACAATCTGTTAGAGAATTATATTCTCTTGATAATCAGATGCATACAAAACTCCAACAGGTTGTTGGAGAAATGGAGAACGCAAAACTGCAACAAGTTGGTGCTGAATTTCCTCTCCCCTTTGCACTGATTCCATGGGGGCATCACATTGCAATCATATCCAAATGCGAAACAATTGACGAAGCATTATTCTACATAGGGAAGACAATAGAACAAGGATTGAGCCGCAGTGCGCTTACTAACTGCATCAAAGCCAACCTCTATGATCACCAAGGAAAGATCGTTAACAACTTCTCCGACCATCTACCTGCCCTTCAGAGTAAACTTGTGCAGGAAGTCCTGAAAGAGAACTACGACTTTGGCTTTGCTACAGTCGGTCATGATATCTACGATGAAGACGAATTGGAAGAAGCCTTGGCAAAGAACATTACTGCCATGCTCTTGGAGATGGGAACAGGTTTCGGTTTTATGGGCAGGCAGCGGCAGATCATTGTTGGTGGGCGTACTCGCAAGATTGATCTTCTGTTCTATCACATTCGTCTGCGCTGCTACCTTGTATGCGAACTGAAAGCCAAGCCCTTTGAACCAGAGTACGCAGGTAAACTGAACTTCTACGTTAATGCCGTTGACGAATTGGTGAAAGCACCCGATGACAATCCTACCATTGGTCTGCTGATATGTTCAGACCTCAACAAAACGGAAGTACAATGGTCATTTCGTGGTATTGAAACTCCTATGGACGTTGCAACCTATGACAATCTTCGCATTAAGGACGCTCTGCCTACTCAGGAACAACTACGGGAACGCATGCGCCTACTGCAGCAAGAACTTCGTGAGACCAAAAGACTATACCCCGGGCAGTATGACCAACGCCACCCGTGCCGAGTTCTTCGGCAACAACGACCACCCCATGAGTCAGGGCACCCGTGCCCATCAGGTAGCGATGTACACCATCTTCGAGGCTCCTTTGCAGATGCTTGCCGACGCTCCTACCAAATATGAGCGGGAGCAGGCAACCACCGACCATATCGCCCAGATTCCCACCACGTTCGACGAGGTTGTAGCCTTGGACGGACAGTTAGGCGAATATGCCGTCATCGCCAAGCGTAAAGGCACGACATGGTATGTCGCCGCCATGACCAACTGGACGGCACGCGACCTGACGATATCACTCGACATGCTTAGCGACGGCAACCATCATGCCGAGATATTCGCCGATGGCGTGAATGCCGACCGTGATGCCAACGACTACACGAAGACCACGCAAACAGTCAAGAAAGGGGATACGCTGCATATCCACCTTGCCCCAGGCGGCGGCTGGAGTGCGATAGTGAAATAATATGTGAGCACCTGCTGACTCTAAGTCAGCAAGGTTGTCGACTGGAGTCAGCAGGTCTGTCGACTGGAGTCGACAACCGACTAGGATGCTTCCAACGACTGATTACAACGGCACTTCACATCGAAAACATAAGGACTTACAACTGCAAAGGATGGCACCTGTCAATCACAGATGCCATCCTTTTGTTTTATTAAATAAGCAAATTCTGCGAAATTCAGTAGGAATTCCCAAGATTTCTTTTTTGTTTCAGAAATAATTCGTATCTTTGCCAACGGAGCGGGAAGGACTCGCTCTTGCAGAAGAAGCGTTATGCTCTGAACTTGCGGAACGAAAACGTGAGAAATTTTCAAGCAAGGCAGTAATAAGTAGGAGAGCAGGACGGCTTCCACGTATAGCGTGGGGCTGTACTCCATTTTCTTATTACGGGTTTTCTCACGACCTTCGTTCCGGAACTGGCACAAGCAGTCCCGCGCTTCTGCTATGTGGGAAAACCTAAAGTAAAATATATGAATATGAAAAAGTTATTACTATCATTACTGACATTCATGATCAGTTTGGTCGTGATTGCTGGTGAAGTTAATGAACAGCAGGCTTTACAGAAAGCACAGCAGTTTATGAGAGGAAAGCAGTTTGTAAAGGAGGGTGCTTCTCATCGTGCTTCGTCTAATGACGTTCCCAACAAGTCTTACTATGTGTTTAATGTGAAGAATAATGGTGGTTTTGTCATTGTATCAGGCGATGATCGAACTCCAGAAATTCTCGGATATGCAGATAAAGGGAACCTAGATGTGGAGAATGCCCCATGTAATGTGAAGTGGCTACTGAGTTGTTACCAGAAGACGATAGATAGCCTTCGTTTGGTAAAAGATGAGGGTGATGCCCCTACACGCAGAGCAAGGAGAGCGGACAATACCAGAGCAGATATAGCACCATTAGTGACAACTCATTGGGGACAGGGTGCACCATATAATAATATGTGTCCTGAAATTGATGGTCAGAAGTGCTTGACAGGTTGTGTTGCTACTGCAATGGCACAGATTATTAACTATCATCAATGGCCTCAGGGAAATACTGCTGCCATTGATTCTTACACGGCAAGTTCGAATGGTATTGCAGTTCCTGCATTGGATGCGACTTCTTTCGACTGGGCTAATATGAAGGAAGAATATTATAATGTCTCTACAACGGAAACTGAGGATGACGCCGTAGCAAAACTGATGCGCTATTGCGGGCAGGCTGTAAATATGGACTATGGACTGGAGGCATCTGGGGCAGAAGGATGGGCTGCAGATCCTTTGAAGAGCATTTTCCATTATGCCAATAGCGCACATGAATTTCTTGGAACAAAACTCAGTGCAGAACATTTAGAAGAATTGGTGTATAATGAATTGGATAACGGTCGTCCCGTTTTTTATACTGGGAATAATAAAACGATGGGAGGACATGCCTTTGTTGTAGATGGCTATAATCATGATGGTACATTTCACATCAATTGGGGATGGAATGGCGATGATGATGGATATTATGTACTGACAGGTCTAACAGAGGACATTATGCCTTTTCCTTTTCAACATTATTATACAAAAGTCACATATTCTATAGAACCTCCTATTCAGGATGTTGCAAATTCTAAAGTGTCAATCAACTATATTACTTTTAGCACTAGAAGTATTTACAGAAATAATGAGACTGAGAATTTTTCACATAGTATACGATTTAATATGGGGTTTGGGTGTGATTATGATGATGTAAACTTTGATGTAGGCTTGGGGCTTTTTAATGAAGAAGGTCAATTAACAAAGGTGTTGTACCATGAGGTCTTGACATTTCCTCTAAACGAAACTCTGCTAAAAGATGTAACTTTTGGGAATGACATCCCAATAGGTACATATCAATTGAAAGGTATATATCGTTACAATGAAAGTGATGAATGGAAAATTTCTATGCGTTCTTCATATTACCAGTTAATTGCTTATGTCAAGGAACGTTCTTTACAATTTGCAAATTATGTAGATAGCGAAAATGGTGAATATGAAGAATACGATGTCGTTGATGTGGATGGTATAACATATAAGTTATATTCAGAATTTGGGAATAAGCGAGCCAGTGTTTTGCCTTATCAAATAACAGGTCAATACGCAGGAGAAGTTGTAATTCCGAACGAAATTGTCTACAATGATGAAGTCTATAATGTCTTTTATGACGAATCTGATTATAGAGTATTCTGTGATAATGATGCTATAACAAAACTTACTTGTGGCACAGAAACTGGATTGGAGAGAATTTCAAATTGTCCAAGCCTCACTCAGATTACTTTCACTCATGGCAGAGATGTTGAAATACAAGGATGTAATGCTTTGGAGCATCTGGATCTACCGCCTACGATGGACTATCCAAATATTCGCTATTGCAGTGGGTTAAAGACGTTGAGAATACGCTGCTTGTCTGTTAGTTGGAATAGTGCGGGAATAACAACTGTAAATTGGGATGATGAGAGTCTGCCAGCATTGACTGATGTCTATTTTTACACGCCAACACCTCCTCCTGTAGGTCGATATGATGTTTTGCGTAATGGGCACTGGGAATCTGAAGAGTGTGACATTCCTGCACATACCAACGCAACACTTCATGTTCCAAGAGGGAGTCTGGCAATCTACCAATCTTCAAGGTGGAAACTTTGGAATATTGTTGACGACGTAGAACCAGATCCCTTTGTTACATGGGGCTATTGCCATAGTGATGCTGTAACAAACTCATCTATGGCTATACAATTAGGAGAAAATAACACAGAGTGTGCAATGCGTATTCCTTCTGAAGAACTTGCCAGTTACAAAGGAAGCAAAATTACGCATATTCAAGTGTATTCTGCTAATCGTGTTACTAATGAGTTTGGGGGAGCAGATTATGAGTATGTATTTATAACTACACCTGGAACAGACTATCTGGTTAAGCAACCTTTTAAAGTTATACGTGGCATGTGGAATACTATTGAACTGGAACAGCCTTACACAATAACTGGTGAAGAATTGTTTATTGGAATGGGTAAAAAAGGACGCTTGGAAGCCAATTTCTCGGATGACACTTATGTATATAATGCATCATGGGTTAGAGGTATGGGCACAGACAATAGTGGCGAAGTCCCTGCAGGTGTTTGGCATCTCCCATGTCCTAAAGATTTGGCACACCCATTACCGATCCGTTTTGCCATCGAAGGCGAGGGCATGCCAGAGGGGCTGGTTATTCGTGAACTTGGAATGGAAGGTGTTGATGATGCCGTGTCAGCAAGAGAGACTGACATTGAGTTCAAAGCCCCAAGACGAAGCGGATCTGGTATTACTTTGGATGGCGTTATCAGAAATCGTTCGCTAACTCCCGTTGAGTCGTATACTGTAAAGTATACCATAGATGGGGGGACTCCACAGACTAAAGAGGTGGAAACATGCCTTGTTCCTAATGCGACCGAGACAATTTCCATAGAGATGCCTGCATCGTTAAATGATGGACGGAACCATACTATTACAACTGATGTAACTGTAGTTAATGGTAGTGGTAATGGATTGGAGAGCGTGAACATGCCTGTGATTGATATTGTGAAGTTATTGGGTGACGTTAATGGCGATAATAATGTCAGCGTTTCTGATGTTATCGATATCATCTCACACATTCTGAAAGACACGCCCACCTTATTTATAAAGGGTGCAGCAAATATGAGTGGGGACGATGATGACGAAATCAGCGTGAGTGATGTTATTAGTGTAATAGATGACATTCTCAATAGCGGAGGAAGTCCTTCACGAGAATATGATCAGAGCAAGAATAGTGAAATAGAACCAAATTAATAGAAAAGACATGAAAGCAAAAGTGTTGTTTGTTATTTGCGCATCATTTGTATGGATGAGCAATGTGTATGCTGATAATACCATAACGATCGGCAATGATGGAATAGTAACCGTTCCTAAAGGAGGACTGGCGACGGTAGATATTAGTTTTTCCTTCGATATAGCATATCAAGGTTTTCAACTGTCTCTTGACTTGACAGGAACAGATGGGAAGGTCTCAACAGTGTTAGCTGAGGGCAAGCCTCAGTCTACATTGGGATTTACTGGTACTGACCATACAATTAGTAGTTCCTTAACAGGGTCTACCTCTAACTTTATCTGCGTCTCAATGAGTAATGCCTATATTCCAGTAAGTGGAAATCTGATAAGTATTCCCGTGGTTGCTGCAAGTGATGCTGAGATAGGAACAGAGTATACGGTGACATTAAAAGACTTAGAGTTTGGCATCAAGGGCGGTACTCCATATAAACCAAGTGCGATAAACTTCAAGATAAAGGTGGGTGCCTATGTGATGGACGAGACTTCAACAACGGCACCAGTTCCTGCCTCAGGAGTGAACGTTACAGTGAAGCGTACTATTAATGCCAATGAATGGAGCACGATATGTCTGCCCTTCGCCATGAGTGCGGAACAGGTAAAGACAGCCTTTGGCGATGATGTGGAATTGAAAGACTTTATCGGCTACGAGACGACAAAGGAAGGTGGAGAGATTGTTAGTATTAAAGTCAACTTTAGCGCAGCCACTGCAATTGAGGCAAACCATCCTTATATTATTAAGGTGCGCAGTGCCATTAGTGAGTTCTCTGTTAATGGTGTCGACATTGCCCCAGAAGAAGAGCCCACAAAGGCGGCAGTTACTCGTACCAAGAAACAATGGAGTGAGATGATAGGTACTTATCAGGCTAACACAACAGTTCCAGATGCTTGTCTCTTCCTGAGCGGCAATGAGTTCTATTACTCCAATGGCTCTACCAAGATGAAGGCTTTCCGTGCCTACTTTGACTTCTATGATGAACTCGATGACAAGAGTGCCGCCTCTCGTGCTATAGGCTTTGGAGATGATACTACAGGCATCCTCTCTGTTGACTTGAGGAATTCTAATGAAGATGTATATTATGATCTCAACGGTCGTCGTGTTGAGAAGCCTGCAAAGGGAGTCTACATCATTAATGGTAAAAAGGTTATTATAAAGTAAATGTTGGAGGACTGATCTATGAAGAAAATAATCGATAATGCTTTGCAGCATAAAAAATACGTGACTCCTATGATGGAAGTGTTCAGAATGAGGAACCTAGAACTGCTTACAGGTAGTGGCGTGGGTAATTCTGATCTCGGTATTGACTATGGTGGTATAGATGAACATGGCGATATGGAACCCTCTTCTCGTCTGTTGGATGAGTTGTTAGGGGACGGAAACTTATTTGGTTTCTAAGACAGCCCCTACATCCTCCCTTCGAAGCCCGCACCTTCGACCCTCGAAGGTGGCACTTCCTGCCCTCGGAGGTACGGGCTTCATGGCAGGGAGGCGGCACCTGCATAGAATGTCGCACAGAAAAGGATTTCGCAAAATCTACTCCCATACTCCCTTTTTCTTCTGAAATGCCGATGTACAGGGCGTTTCAGGACGGGAGTAGAAGATTCTACTACTCCCGTCCTTCTCCCGCGAAAAAGGGACTAGTACGGGAGTAGAACATCCTTCTACTCCCGTGCCTTGCGCTCTTTATTTATCGGGGATTGAGGCACATGACGGGAGTAGGGGAGTAGTTTTTTGAAATTCTTTAAAGATCAGTCGGTAACTGAAGTCAGTTACCGATTGAGTGCCTTTCAGTCGGCAATTGATTATTCCGATACTTGGAATAACTGTTCCGCATATCTGGGAGAGTTGTTCCCAATGCCTCGAAACTACGTATCCGAGATATTGGAAAGAGTGTTCCGAGGCATCCGGAATGCTCTTTCTGTAGTTTAACGATTTTAGTTGACTACTTGTAGTCTTACTCACAATAAGGGTTGACCCTGGTTAAACTTAATTTTTAATTCACGTTGACTCGACTTTACGTTAGTCATAATTTGGGTTTACATCAATACTTCGAAA
>JAFTGH010000044.1 GCA_017458005.1 Prevotella sp.
ATCGCCTCCAACTCGTCGAGGTTGACCAGCAGGTTGTTGGTCAGCGCCATCTCCTTGTCGAACTTGTTCGAGAGGTTCAGGTGGTCGAGGTAGTACTCACGAAGATGGGGCGGCAGCAACCTCGTCACGAAGGTCGTCTTGCCACACCCCTGCGCACCTATTAAGGTAGGTACGCATTCGTTGCCGTGGATGGTGTCCATCTGCAGCCAGTGGGCGACGGTCGAGCGGAGCCAGATGGCAAGGAAGCCGTGCTGCTCTGTCGAGATACCAGGAATCCTGCTGAACAACTGTGCCACATGGTTCCTCCCGTCCCACTCGGGCAGGTGCTCCATGAAGTCCTGCACGGGGTTGAACGCAGGAACCTCCTCGGAACGAATCAGTTCCATGATGTCCCCTTTCGGGTTTCCCTTCTCACAGACATCCTCCCGTTTGGCACGGATGATGATGCTGTTCAGCGCCTCCTGTGTCAGTGTCCGGTACTGAGGGGTCTCGGCAGGAAGGGTTGCGAACTCTACCTTTCCGTTGAGCACATTGCGACGGAAGAGGTAATTGTCTTGGAGGAACAACTCTACAGCCAGAGTCGTCTCCTGCGAAGTCGCGAGGACCTCGCCATGTAAATTCAAATTTTCACTCATAGTTTAATGGTTTTTTAATAATAAATAAGGTGTGCTTTTCAATAGCGGGGCAAAGGTAATACATTTAACATGCGATGTCAAGGTTTTGAAGGGAAAAATTGTGCAAAAATATGTTAACGGAATGTTAAATTGGTGTTAAATAGTTAGAAGTCGCCCAACCCTGTTACATGTATGTTATATGTTTGGGCAACATATAACATGCGATGAGCCCTTTGTTTATCGGCATTTGCGCCACCTGATGTTATATGGGTACATGTTTTTGCGATAAACTTGTCAGGCATGTGAATTAACTTCAGTCAGCAGGTGCCACATCCTCCCTATAGAGGCGGCACCTCTGACCCTCGAAGCCCGTACCTCCGACCCTCGAAGGCGGCACCTCCGTGGGCAGGATGTGCCGCCTCCGAGGGTCGAAGGTGCCGCCTTCGCAGGGAGGATGTAGGGGCTTTCCTGTAGCAGGGATAGCAGGGTTGATTCTGTTTTTTCACTTTGTAGTGCCCCATTGCTTTAAATAAGACTAAAAAATGAGATATTATTCTTGCAAATTAAATAAATTCATTAATTTTGTAGGAGTAAAGAGTCTGCGATTAACAAATATAAGAAAATCATATATACATGAAAATATTGAATAATTGCCCTTTTTGTAGTGATACAAATAGTCTGATAGTAACAGAAGATTCTTATCATTGTAGTACTTGTAATACAGACTTTTCATCTGAAGATATTAGGCATGAGATTCTCCGTCAGAAAATCTCTGCTGTATGTTCCTTTTTCAAGGCTACAGAAGCAAATCCTCTTAATTGTGTACAAGAAGATGAAATGGAACTGCATATATCAGGCGTTGATGAAGTGGCACAGGGGCTATCAGAATTTTTAAAACCTCAGGTAGAAAACATCTTTCAAGATTCTGAAGGAGTTGTTTGGATTACTATAGATGGAGAGGTAATAGAATTAGACAGTATTCTTACTGATTCAATGGTCGAAGTTTTAGAGTGGATTAAAGATGTCTATAACATAGAACCTTTAAACGATATAGACAATGATATATCTCAACAATAAAACTCAGCAGGATTTCTATGGCTAGGAATGACTACAGGAATGCAGAGGGGAGGCAGGCTACATCCCTCACCATTACCAGCCCCGTTGTGAGACAGGTGATTGGCAGCGACGGCTTAGCACTCGCGCAAAAACTACTCCCCTTTTCCTTTTTTTTCGTTGAAAAGCCCTGTGTGTCGGTATTTCAGCGAAAAAGGTGCCGCCTCTATAGACGAATTAGAACAATTCCAGATAATAGGATTTAACTTCTTTATATTTTAACGTTTTGAAGAACATTTTACTAGCAATAGTAGGATTCAATTGCCAAACATCCTTGATGTCGAAAGTTATGTAAATTCCATCGTCCATACAATCGTCTGCATAAACAAAAAAGAGTGGAGTGATTTTGTAGCCAGAAATATTCCCACCGCCACCACGTTCTTTTCGAATTTCAAGTTTGCTTTTCTCCAGTCTTACTGTAGATCCATTTATTGTGGGGTCATATTGCGACATTAATCGTCGTAATGCATTGGGAGTCCAAACTTTGTAGCGATTTCTACCAGCGGGTCTAATTTCTCCTTCCAGTTTAGCCCATAATTGAACTTGATTTACTGGTATCATAACAAAATTTCCATCAATATCTTCGGTGCAAATTACATCAGCGTATTTTTTTGCATAGTTGTTTGAAACAGCGATTTTTATACTTTCTTCAGAAAAGTCATTGATATTATGACCCATGTTCTCGAAAAAGTTTAAATCTTTCTGTTCATTCAGCATTGCTTCAAATTGTGGATAACGTTCAACGAAATCTTCTGTTATTCTAAGTTTTCCGTCTTCGCCATATTTGGGTAAGTCCGGCTCGCTTGCCTTTGCGCCAGGTTCTTTGAATTCAATAGTGTAAATAACCAAATCGATTACAGTAATCAATGCGCTATCTATACCACCACACCCACCAGCCTGAATTAACATCCTTCGCTTGTCTCTCGTTGAATATACATAACGGGGAACTAAATTGTAAGAACTGATTAAACTTGCAACAGATGATGGTATAAAATTTGGCTCGTCAGTACAATTTACAAACAAATCAAGTTTCAGCATATTTGCAAGAGTTTGGGCGTAGACACACTCGCTGAACACAGCAGATTGTATATTATTACCTTGCGCATAACTTTTCTGAATTTGGTGTTCCAATGCAGGACACTTTGTTTTCAAGGTTTGCAAATCTAGGTCTGCACTTCGTTTTGTAGCAAGTTTCCAAAGTTCATTTCTTTCTGTCTTATTGATTATTACTTTGGTTTGAGCAATGCTATAAAATTCCTGCATTATCTCTTTTTGTAGTTTTGTTAATGGTATTTTCTCGTCTTTCATACGCTTATCTTTAATGCCATATTAGAATGTATTAAATCCATCGTTGAATTATCAACTTTAAGATTTAATATTTTTAAAAATCTTTGGTTTATTCTGTCACGGTATTGTCGTGGATATTTGATATTTTCTTGAATGCCTACATTATTTTTCTTAACGATATAGTCATCTGCCTTACTAGACATTTCTTTCACAATATCTTTAAGGAACAAATGATCTTCTTCTGTAAGAGACTCATAGAATATAGGCATCTTTAAAAGTAAACTAACAGGGTAAGTAATACCTCCATCAAAGAGTCTCCAATGCCAATATGCAAAAGAAGAATTAATCAGGCAATATATATAATTAAACTTTTTCTCATCGTCAAAATGAAGAGTTATTTGTCCGCTTCTGTTCATCTTACCTGAAATGGCACTGGTGAAATAGCGGCATGTATTTGGCATTGAAAGTGTGTACTTCCCGCTTTTTGAAACGAGTTCAGCAAGTATATGATGTCTTGCTTTTTCTATCATGCAATCATATAATGGCTGTAATTCCTTAAAACACTTATAATACATAGGCATGTCAGATGATATTTTTTGCTTCTTAGGTGATAAGAAGTTTTCAAGTGTTTTGCATTGTAGTAAGGCTTTTCGCTCCGTAGATTTAAAACGAATAAGTGGAGTAAGCCTAAATCCATCTGAATTGTTTTTTCGAACTATAGTAATTGCTGCTCTGACAGAGTTGCTGGTGTTAGTATTAAAAATGCCATGTTTTCTCCCGCAGAAAATATTTCCTGGGACATTGTCAAAAGAAAAAATCTCTCCATTGTATTGATTCAAGATCCTTCTTAAAGAATAAAACTTTGAGCCAGAGATGAAACTATATGGTGTGATTATGATAGAAGAGAGACTATCATTAATGATTTTCTCCATAAAAATTGAATACAATTCTCGTGAATCATTCAACACCATCGTGTTTTTCCAATATAAGCCAACTTGCTGGATTGCCGCATAAGGAGGATTTGATATAACCTTACAATTATGGGGTAATTTAATATTTGATGATAAGAAATCTCCTTCTATATCGTGAATTACATCGTTTAATTCTTTGCCATATTTTAACAATAACGCAGTTTTGCAAATTTTTAGCGCAACTGAATCAATATCATACAAATAGACTTTTCCTTCTTTTAGAAGTTTTATGGCTCTCTCTTTACCTATATAATCTAAATAGGTTAAAATCAGTTTCCCTGTTCCGCAACCGACATCACAAAGATTTTGTCCTTCAAGAGAATCAAACCATTCACTCATAATCAGGGCAACATCATCTGGCGTATAATATTGTCCGTTCTTTTTTTTCTGCTGTTTATCTTGGATGGCAAGTCCTATTTCGTACATTTCGCCGAAATTATGAATATTAAGGAAAGCACGATTTTCTCCGTACGTTAAAACATATTCGCAAATATAGTCCCAAGTGTATTTTAGTCCGTGTGTTTCTATATCTTTTACGTAATATTCCAGTGAGTAGTTCTTTAATTTTGAAACAATTGGGCTTGAGAGATTAACGACGACTTCATTATCATTGTTTTGAAGTTGTCGCTCCATTGTAAGCATATCGTCAAAAAGTGGTTTTTGGTAATACTCTCTTCCCATAACTACCCATCATATTTGGTTAGCGGAAGCAAAAGTACAAACATATTTTTAAACTTCCAAACGCTTTATGTTAAAAAAGCGTAGGCGATTATGTTTTGTCATTTTGAATAATTTGCCTATCTTTGCAGCATGGATAAACTCTCATCACAACAACGATCTGTTAATATGGCTGCGATTCGGTCGAAGGACACGAAGCCAGAGATGATTGTGCGTCGTGGGTTGTGGAAGAGAGGATTCCGTTATCGGCTGAATCACAGGGGACTGCCTGGGCATCCTGACTTGGTGTTGAGGAAATACCGCACTTGCATCTTTGTGAACGGATGCTTCTGGCATGGTCATCACGTGACAGAATTGCAAATTGACAATGGACAATTGGAAATTGAGAGTTCTGAGTGTTGCAGGATTCCCCATACCAATCGGGCGTTCTGGGTGGCTAAGATTCACCGTAACAAGGAGCGGGACAAGAAAGAGCAGAAACAACTGGCTGCCATGGGCTGGCATTGCATCACGGTTTGGGAGTGCGAACTGAAACCTGCGAGGCGGGAAGAAACGCTGGAGTCAATAGCATTTACGTTGAACCACATCTGGCTAAAGGATCATGGGGCTTCCGATATGCTCTATCCGAAACCCCATGACGAGGATATGCAAATGCCAATGGCGGCTGAGACAGGAAACGAATAGGATGATGATGTAAGCGTTTCCTTATTTTATCAGATTGCCAAGGATGTCACGGGTGAGTTCCCTCGTGGCGGAGCGAGTGGCGGCACTGGTGGCGTTCTTCACCACACGTCCTGTGGCAGAGGTCCTTGACTTGGTCTTCTTACCTGTCACCTTATCGCTGACATAGGTTCCCAGAATAGCAGCGAGGGTAGAGGTGACAGCGGTGATAATTGCCTTGAACACCTTGCTGACGATGCCAGGCTTTTTCTTCTCTTCCTTCTTCCCTGCCTTCTCGCTTGCCGCGATCTCTGCATTTTCTGCTTCTGTCAAGGCTCTCTCCTCCGCCTCTTTCAATAATACTTCGAAAGCACTCTCACGATCGACAGATGTGTCGTATTTGCCATAGATACGGCTCTGCTTGATGATGTCGATACGCTGTCCCTCCGTAACGGCTCCGATCTGGGAGAGAGGGAAGAGCACCTTGGCACGCTCCACGATATTGGGCGCACCCTTCTCGTCGAGGAAACTAACGAGTGCCTCACCCGTCTCGAGGTTCATGATAGCCTCATCGGTCTTGAACTCCGGGTTGGCGCGGAAGGTATCGGCTGCCGTCTTGACTGCCTTCTGGTCTTTCGGTGTGTAGGCGCGGAGGGCATGCTGCACACGGTTGCCCAACTGTCCGAGAATGTTCTCTGGAATATCGGTAGGACTCTGGGTGATAAAGTAGATACCCACGCCTTTCGAGCGGACGAGTCGGATGACCTGCTCAATCTTGTCGAGCAATGCTTTCGATGTGTCGGTGAACAACATGTGAGCCTCGTCGAAGAAGAATACCAATTTCGGTTGCGGCAGGTCGCCCACCTCAGGAAGAGTGGTATACAGTTCACTTAATAACCACAGCAGGAAGGTGGAGTAGAGTTTAGGCTGCATCATCAGTTTGTCGGCAGCCAGTACGCTCATCACTCCTTTTCCGCCCTCCACAGAGAGGAGGTCTTGGATATCGAACGAGGGCAGTCCAAAGAATTTGTCTGCTCCCTGATTCTCCAGTTGTAATATAGCACGTTGGATAGCACCGATACTCATTGACGTCACTGTACCATATTTTAATGTGATCTCCTTGGCATGGTCACCCATCCAGTTGAGCATAGAACGCAGGTCTTTCAGGTCGTCGAGGAGTAGCCCTTGCTCATCGGCTAAGCGGAACAGGATATTCAGGATACCTGCCTGTGTCTCGTTCAACTGCAAGATACGGGAGAGCAGCAATGGTCCCATCTGTGATACGGTGGCTCGCATGGGGTGCCCCTGTTCTCCATAGACATCATAGAAGCGGACAGGACATGCCTGGAACTCAGGATTCTCGATACCGAACTCAGGAAGTCGCTTCTCGATGAAGCCACTTATCTTTCCCACTTGCGAGATACCACTAAGGTCTCCTTTCATGTCTGCCATGAAACAGGGGACTCCTGCCTGACAGAAAGTCTCTGCCATTACTTGCAGGGTGACGGTCTTACCTGTACCTGTGGCTCCCGCAATGAGTCCATGGCGGTTAGCCATCTTACCTTGAATGCTGAGCGCTCCGTTGGCGCAATGGGCGATATACAGCCCGCGTTCTTTGTCTAACATAGTTTATAGGTTTTTATGGGTTTAATGGGCAGTTATAAATTTGCCAGTTCGACAACTTTGTCGACGGCAGCCGTGAGTCCATCGATGCTCTTTCCACCAGCCTGTGCGTAGTGGGGCTGACCGCCGCCACCGCCCTGGATGAGTTTTGCCGCCTCACGAATCATTTGACCAGCATTGAGTCCGTGGTCCTTCACCAGGTCTTCACTCATCATGATGCTGAGCATGGGCTTGCCCTGGAACTTAGAGCCGATGGCACACAGGAAAGGAGGCTCTACGGCGGCACGTAACTGGAAGACGAGGTCTTTCACGGAGTTGGGTTGCATATCCAGAACCCTCGTGATGACATTGACACCATTGATGGGTTGTATCTCCGTCAGCAGGTAGTTCTTGGTACGCTCTACAGCCTGTGCCTGGAACGACTCAATCTCCTTCTTCATCGTGTCGTGCTCGTCGATGAACTTCTGGATGACACCCTCCAAGTCTTTCGCATTGTTGAAGAGCGCCTTGATTGCCTTCATGTGATCCTCCATGACATACAACAAGTCCTCACACTCACGACCCGTCTTTGCCTCAATACGGCGGATGCCTGCGGCGACACTGCTCTCAGAGAGAATCTTGAAGAAACCGATGCGACCTGTAGAGGAGGCATGGATACCACCACAGAACTCACAGGAGGGTCCGAACCGTACTACACGTACCTTATCGCCATATTTCTCACCAAAGAGGGCGATGGCACCGAGTTTCTTCGCCTCGTCGAAAGGTACGTCACGATGCTCGTCGATATGGATGTCCTGACGAATCATGTCGTTGACCATACGCTCTACCTGACGCAACTCCTCATCTGTCACTTTCTGGAAGTGGGAGAAGTCGAAACGCAGGGTGTCAGGGCTGACAAACGAGCCCTTCTGCTCCACATGGTCGCCCAAGATCTGCTTCAACGCATAGTCAAGCAGGTGGGTAGCGGTATGGTTGGCAGCCGAGGCATCACGTTTGTCAGTATCCACGCATGCCATGAACTCAGCAGTCGGGTCTTTTGGTAATTGCTTGACGATGTGTACGCTCTGGTTGTTCTCACGCTTGGTGTCGATAATCTCGATAGTCTCGTTCTCACTAGCGAGCACACCGCAGTCGCCAACCTGTCCACCCATCTCTCCATAGAAAGGAGTGGCATCGAGGACGAGTTCATAGAACTCGTTCTTCTTCTGAGTCACCTTGCGATAGCGCAGGATATGACAACTGTATTCTGTATAGTCGTAGCCGACGAAGGTTTGCTCTGCGGCGACATTGTCGCCGCACAGGCTTACCCAGTCGCTGTTCTCTACGGCAGCGGCATTGCGGGCACGCTCCTTCTGTTTCTGCATCTCTACATTAAACTGCTCCTCGTCGACGGTAAAGCCATTCTCACGACAGATCAGTTCTGTGAGGTCGAGTGGGAATCCGTAGGTGTCGAACAGACGGAAAGCCTGTACACCATCTAACACCTTAACTCCTTTACTCCTTAACTCCTCCATTGCGTTGTTGAGCATACTGATTCCCTTGTCGAGGGTGCGCAGGAAAGAGTCCTCCTCCTCTTTGATCACCTTGGTAATCAAGGTCTGCTGTGCCTTTAACTCAGGGAAGGCATCGCCCATCTCATGCACGAGTGTAGGGATGAGTTTGTAGAGGAAACCGTCTTTCTGTCCGAGGAAGGTGTAGGCATAGCGTACGGCACGGCGCAGGATACGACGGATGACATAACCTGCCTTGGCATTGCTGGGCAACTGACCGTCGGCAATCGAGAAAGCGACAGCACGCAGGTGGTCGGCACAGACACGCATGGCGATATTGATGTCGTCTTGCTCTTTGCTGACAGGGTTGACCTGCTCTTCCTCGAAGGTGAAATACTTCAGTCCCGTGATGTCTTGCTCTGCTTTGATGATAGGCTGGAAGACATCCGTGTCGTAATTGGAGTGCTTCCCCTGCATCATACGAACCAAACGCTCAAAGCCCATACCCGTGTCGATGACATTCATGGAGAGTTTCTCGAGGGAACCGTCTGCCTTGCGGTTAAACTGCATGAACACGAGGTTCCATATCTCGATGACCTGCGGGTCGTCCTGGTTGACGAGTTCACGCCCCGTCTTGCCAGAGGCTGCTTTCTGCTCTGGGGTACGAGAGTCTACGTGGATCTCCGAGCAAGGACCACAGGGACCTGTGTCGCCCATCTCCCAGAAGTTGTCATGCTTATTACCATTGATGATATGATCCTCAGGCACATGCTTTGCCCAGTATTTCGCAGCCTCGTCGTCACGAGGGATGTTCTCTTCTGGAGAACCCTCGAAGACGGTAACATAGAGATCCTCGGGATTCAGTTTCAGCACATCCACCAGATACTCCCATGCCATATCAATGGCACCTTCCTTGAAATAGTCACCGAACGACCAGTTGCCCAGCATCTCAAACATGGTGTGGTGGTAGGTGTCATGTCCTACCTCCTCCAAGTCGTTATGCTTACCACTGACGCGCAGACACTTCTGGGTATCGGCGCGGCGGCGTGGCTCTGGGTCACGTGTGCCTAATATGATATCCTTCCACTGGTTCATACCTGCATTGGTGAACATCAGTGTGGGGTCATCCTTGATTACCATCGGTGCAGAGGGCACGATAGCGTGCTGTTTCTGCTCGAAAAACTTCTTGAACGATTCGCGAATCTCGTTTGCTGTCATCATTGTCTTTATCTTATTTAATCAATTTGTCGGCAAAATTACGAAAAAACAAGAGAAATGCCAAGCATTTATCCGACTTTTACCCAAATAATACCCAATAAATTTGGTGTTTCGTTTGAATTACACTACCTTTGTAACATCAATGAATACGGAGAATCTGAAGGAACGAACGGCTAAGGGACTCTTCTGGGGAGTGATGAACAGTGGTGCCACACAAGTGCTGAATGTCGTGATCGGCATTCTGCTAGGACGTATGATAGCACCTGCGGAATGGGCTCCTATCGGAATGATTGCCATCTTCTCCGCTATTGCTGGGAACCTGCAATCGAGCGGTTTCTCCACCGCTATTGTGAACATGAAGGAGCCGACCAGCAACGACTATAATGCCGTTTTCTGGTTTAATATCCTGATGAGTGCCTGCATCTATCTGCTATTGTTTGCGGCAGCCCCTTGGATTGCCCTGTTCTTTGAGCAACCCTGTCTGACAGACCTCTCCCGTTTTATCTTCCTTGCCTTCCTTATCTCGTCGTTTGGTATCTCTACCCATGCCTATATGACGAAGAATATGATGAACCGTGAGATCACCATTGTCAATACATGCGCTTTGGTATGCTCAGGTATTGTCGCCGTTGTCCTCGCCTTCCAAGGCTACTCCTATTGGAGTCTTGCCTGGCAACAGGTCGTGAATGCCTTGATACTTGTCATCGGACGCTTCTTCTTTGTCAAATGGCGTCCTTCCCTGACCATCGATTTCTCTCCGATTCGTCGTACTTGGAAGTTTGCTATGAACATCTTGGTAACGATGATTGTCAATACGGTCAACAATAACATGCTGACCTTCATCTTCGGAAAACTCTTTGCGAGGACTCCGCAGGTGGTGGGTAACTTCTTCCAGGCGTTCAAATGGAACACGATGGCATACCAAATGGTCAGTGGCAGTATTGAGCAGGTGGCACAGCCCGTGCTGGTGGAAAGGGGAGAGATACGTGTTTTCCGCAAGATGTTGCGCTTCACGGCATTCCTTGCTTTCCCTGCCATGTTCGGACTCTCGTTGGTGGCAAACGAGTTCATCCTCTCCACCATCGGACCAAGATGGGAGGCTTGTGTACCACTGCTTCGCATCCTTTGTGTCGGAGGAGCCTTTATGCCTTTCTACTCCCTTTATAAGAACCTGATTATCAGTCAGGGGAGAAGTGATATTAACATGTGGTTAAACATCTCGCAGATAGTCCTGCAGATGGCACTGATCTTCCTCACCTACCGACATGGCATCATCACCGTGGTATGTGCCTATACGATTCTGAATATCGTATGGCTCATCGTCTGGCAGTTGTATGCCAACAAATTGATAGGTGTACGTCTCTGGGATGTCTGCAAGGACACGATACCCTTTGCCTTGATTAGCGCAGTCCTTATGGTGGCAATCTGGTTTGTCACCATGGGTATTACGAATAGTTATCTGTTGCTGTTTGTCCGTATCCTCCTTGCCGTTATCCTCTATGCCACCATCATGAGACTATTGAGGGTGAAGATGATGGACGACTGCATACAGTTTTTAAAAGGTAAAAAGGTAAGAAGGTAAAAAGGTAAGAAGGTAAAAAAGTAAGAAGGTAAAAAAGTAAGAAGGTAAAAAAGTAAGAAGGTAAAAGAGTAAAAAAGTAAAGTCATGACGAGATACCCAGCAGAAAACGATGTCGCCGTGTTGTTGATATTCTTCACACGACAAGAGACACTTAAACGCACTTTTGAGGCTATCAGGAGGGCGCGCCCGTCCCGTTTGTATCTCTATCAGGACGGACCACGCAATGAAGAGGAGGCGAAGAAGATCGAGGCGGCTAAACAGATTGTCGCAGACGACCAGATAGACTGGGAGTGTGAGGTGCGGCGCAACTACCATACGGAGAACAGTGGTGCATGGGCTTCCAATTACCAGGCGCAGCGATGGGCATTCTCTTTGCACGACAAATGCATCGTCATCGAGGACGACTCCACTCCTGCCGTGTCCTTTATCCGTTTCTGCACGGAGATGCTTAACCGCTATGAGCACGACGAGCGCATCACGATGATAGCGGGATATAACCATGAGGAGAAGACCGAGGCACCCTACGACTATCTGTTTACCACGGTATTCTCCATCTGGGGCTGGGCATCATGGCGCAGGGTCGTCGACCAATGGGACGACCAATACAAGGTGGTGGACAGTGACTTCGATATGCGTCAGTTGGAAGCACTGGTGAATACTCATGGCGACCGCAAGGAGATGGTCAAGAAACTACGCAAGCACCAAGAGGCTGGAGTCCCTATCTATGAGACGGTCTATTGGTCGTATAACATGCTGCATTCCGGTCTGACGATTGTTCCTACCCGTAACATGATACAGAACACCGCCGTTTCCGAGGAGTCGGCACATTTCCAAAGTGCGATGAAAACCCTGCCACGACGGATGCAGCAACTGTTGACGATGCCCAGTTACGAGATGGAGTTCCCCCTTCGTCATCCGCAGTATGTCATTGAGAATGTGGAATACAAGAAACGTGTCTACCGTATCATGGCGTGGGGACATCCTTGGATCAAGATAGGACGTAGCATCGAGGAACTGTTGCGTAACCTCAGATATGGAAACTTCAGTGCGATATGGAAGGCGATGGGCAAGCGCGCCCAGAAACTGTCTGGTCGCTCTGACTATCAATAAACGCTTATGGAGATATCTGTCATCATACCCGTCTACAACAAGGCATCATTCATTGAGAAATGCCTGGATAGTATTTTCTCACAGGACTTCCCTTCCTTTGAGGTCGTTGCCGTTGACGATGGTAGTACGGACGGGTCGGGAATCCTTTGTGATAGGTGGGCAGCGAAAGAGCCTCGCCTACATGTCTACCATATCCCTAATGGGGGTGTGACGGCGGCACGTCGTTTTGGCGTGGAGCATGCGGAAGGCAGGTACATCATGTTTGCGGATGCTGACGACCAGTTGACGGTTCACTCTTTGAAACAGATGCATGAGGCGATTACCCAAAGTGGAGCCGACGAGGTCATCGGTCCCTATGTGGACCAATACGACAAGTGCCATGACTCTGGCTTTCGTGGTCTCGTAGCCTGTGAGCCCTTGGTGCGTGACTTGCTTGCCACACGCAACTCTTTCTGTGTGCTATGGGGTATCATCTTCAAGAAAGAACTCTTAGACGGGTGTCTTGGTGCGCCACGAGCCATTGTGGAGCGAGAAGACTCGCTCATGCAGATTAAGTGTCTGATGAAGTCGCCTAAGGTCTTTTTCATCGGCGAGCCTGCCTATTTGCATTATGAGGATATCCCCAACAGTCGTGTGGAGGACCTGAATATGATTCGCGTCTATGATAAGGAGTTGCGACAGACACTATCCCCCCAATGGGAGCGTTACCGCACTGCCTTTGTCCATCATCAGATCAAGGTCTATGAGAAATTCATCGACAAACGACAATTCCATGTCCTCGATGAGTATTATCGTCCACTCCGTCAGCAGTTAGACAAGTCCATACCATTGGCTGATAGGGTCGCCTTGCTGTTGCCACCCCGTATCAGTTATCTCTTCGTACATTATTATAAGATGTGGCGGAAACGCTCATCCTAACAGGTAACCCACCAACAGACTGCCATTGTAGAGCCAGAGGAAGAGGGTGATTGTTGCGACAAGAAGTAGCAAGCACCTATGAACTTTGCACTTTGAACTATGAACCAAAAGATACCCCATGGCAATAGGAATGACGAATGCCCAATGGGAAGCCATGATATACACCTCATTGAGTCCGAAGCCCAGTCCTAGATGCAGGAACATATCAAAGGCAAAGCCTGCCAGCGTCATCCAAAGGAAACGGCTCTTCCGTCCGAACCATAAGCCAGCGAGGAACAACAAAACGATAACAGCCTCCACCACATAACATATCCACCAACGGTAAGTGACAATTAAGGGGCGGTTCCTAAGGGTGTCGCCAAACAACTCGTCAGGATGTAGTATAAGCGATTCGCCGAACAAGTTCTCGACCGTCGATTCCCATCGGGGAGTGGTGATGTCTGTCCAGCGAAGGAAGATGCTCTTTCCCTTGATAGGCTGTCCTTTGTGCAGACTCTCCCAACGTGCCTTCGCCTCTTTCTTCTGCTGTGCCTTATAAGCACGCTCAAAAGCCTGTTGCTTCTCCTCAGGATGGGTGATGGAGGTTGTATCCATAAACTGCTGGTAAGCCTTCTGTCTGGCACTCTCCGTCTTTTTCGCCTGCTCTACTTTCCGTGCCTTCTCCTTGGGCAAGACATACGTCCTGTATTCCCAGTTGGCAAATACCCACATGGAGAGGGCAGGCAGCAACACGGCAAGGAACAGGTACTTGGGACGGAAAAACCGTTTCCCGTTTACAAACAGGGCATCCAGGTATATCTTCACGCCATTGCTCAGTGTGACACCAGCGGTGATCACAAACAATAGGATGGTCTGGACGATTGTCAGTTGCTTCCCTTCCTGTATACACTTTCCTGAGATATAAAGAGCCAGTATCAGCAGGAACATCGATACGGTGAAGTGGTCGGGCACGATACTCGCTACCATGATATGGGCAAAGCCGTAGAAGAGCGCGACCAACAGGGTGGCTTCAGTGCGTGGTAGTCCGATGATCTCCTTGAAGATACGATAGAGGAATAGGAGAGAGTAGATGTTACAACCCAGCAGAATGAGGGCGACAATAAACTGGACGAGGTTATATCCCGTCAAGGCGATCAGTCCTGTGTCCAGAAGGTATAGCGGATAAACCATGAAGGCGAGTAGGGGGTGACGGAACACGTTCCAAGTGACTCCCCAATGGGTGATGACCGCATAGGTGATGGGGTCGTATCCTGAGACGTGGAATTGAGAATAGAACACACCGCCCTTGGTGATAGAGTCTTGTAGGAAGGTGTCAGAGAAACAATAGATGCAACACGCATGGAGGAAAGCAAAGACAATGGTAAAGACGATGACAAGTCCTCGCTCTTCCTTCCTGATTCTCAGTAAATCCAATATTTTCTTCATAACCTTATTGCTATTTAGTCAAACCAAAACCCGATAGACACAACAGGTTGCTGCATCCAGTGGATAAGTAATCCGATATTATGTATCAGTAGATATACGGTGAGGGCAGCGATGAGGATACGCACACCACGATGAACTTTTAATAGATAGCCGATAGCAATGGGAATGACATAAATCCAATGGGCTGACATGATGTAGATCTCATTGATGGCGAAACCGAGTCCTAGGTGCAGGATGGCGTCAGGGAGAATCCCTAACAGGCACATCCATAGCAGTCGCTGGCGGAAACCGCAACAGATACCAGCCAATAACAGCAGGACTATCAGTCCCTCAATGACATAGTTGAGGGGGGAGTGATACGACAATAGCACTGGGCGGTAACTTTTCAGGATATCGTCTAAGACATGCTCCTCATGCAACAGGATAGACTCTCCAAAGACATTCTCTTTCAGGGTCTCCCATCGGGAGGTCGTCTTGTCCGTCCATTTCAGGAGACTGCCCTTGCCTAACGGTTTTCCTTTATGGATGACCCAGGGCGCCCGCTTATAGCGTTGGTGGTTCTCTCTTGCCTTCGCCACCATCTCCGCCTTATGCTCCTTGAAGTATTGCTTCTCCGCCTGTTCTTTCGGATAGACATAGACCCGCTCCTCCCATAGTCCCATGCCAATAGTCAATAGCCCGCAACCCACAACGACCAGGAGATACCTCCATCGGAAGAAACCCTTCCCTCGTGCCACCAGTTCTGCCGCATAGACCTTGGCGCCATTCGTCAAGGTCACTCCTGCCGTGAGGATTAATAGCAAGGCTGATTGCCATGTCTTCAATACCCGTCCCTCTTTCCATGCCTTTCCTATCAAATAGAGCGACAACAGGATCAGGAACAGGGAGATGCCGAAATGGTCGGTGGCGATATAGGTGACCAATACATACGCCATGCTAAAGAAGAACACCGTCAGCAAGATAGCGTCCCCTTTGCCGATGCCCACCAGTTCATGCAGGATTCGGAAAAGACATATGGTAGTCAGGAAGGCGAAACCCAGGATGATGGCAGCGGCGATATACAGGGCGGCATTGACTCCTGTCATTGCTATCAGTAGTTGATTCAACTGATAGGGTAGGTACATCAGGTAGGGCAGTAGCGGATGGCGCAGCACCTCGTATTTCATTCCCCATTCTGTCAGGATAGAATAGGTGGTGGCGTCAAAGCCCGATAACTGGTAGTTATATGATAATATCTTCCCATAATCCTCGCTGACGACAGAGAGAAGGGCATGGTATTTCGCTATCAGCATACCGTTCAGTATGATGAGCAACAGCACAATGGCTAATCCTAATATCCATTCCTCACGTCTCAGTCTCATAGGCGAAAGGGTTTATAATGTGCCTCATCGGCATAGGCAAGTAGTTCTCGGTCACCCCTGCTGTCCCCATAGGCTGTCAGATGATAGTCCTTGCGGTCGGGATAAACTTCCAATAAGCGGTTTACTTTCTCCTGTCCGTAGCAGTTCTTGGTCAGGAAACGTCCTGTCAGTATGCCCTCCACCACCTCTATCTGTGTACCCAGTATCTGCACCGAGGGGAAGAAAGGCTGCACCCAGTTGTCTATCGAGGCACTGATGATCATGACCTCCGTACCCTCAGCCTCTGCCTTTTCGATGGCTTCCACTCCTTGCAGTCGCAACAGGTGGCGATGGGTCGTGGCAAACTGTTGGCATCGGGTGTCGAACTCCTCTATCCGCATTCCCTTGAAGAAATAGGAGAAGACTTTCTGTTTTGCCTGATAGTTGGGGTAGAGTCTTAACTTCATCAGCACCAATAGGGGAGAGTAGCGCAGGAATCCCATGGCAAACGACATGGTGCCTCGTGCGTAACGGATAAACTCCAACAGCGTGTCCCGTGTGGTCAGTGTCCCGTCGAAATCAAAGACTGCTATCTTCCTCATGCCGGCATCACTCGTTTTATCAGTTGATGTAATAGCCACGACAGTGGAATGGCAAACAGGATGGTTAGCAATACCGTACACCAATACCCCAGATGATAGGGTGATATATAGACCATCACAAAGTGATGATGTAGCAAATAGATCTCCAGACTGATGGTGCCCAAGAAGGCGCAACCACGGTTCAACCACTGCGGTGTGCGGCGGAACAGGTCTGTCAGTAGCAGCAACAGGGAGACGGTCAGGGGGATATAGACCATTCTTTCCGCAAATAGCGGGAAGCGTCCGTGCTTGACCTGTTCCAGATAGATGCAGGCACTAGCCGTGGCGATGAAGGTGAGGAGTATCAGCCAAAAGGCACTTTTCTCTATCTGCGTGTCTCTCTTGACCCATTCCCCACAGTTGATACCCAGGAAGAAGATGGGTACACGGCTCCAGAATATCTCGATATGTCCTACGGTTTGGTGGATGGGAGTCACCCATTGCACGCAGATACACCAGACAATCATCAGGACAGGCAGCCACCGATAGGTGGGATGCCGCTCAATCAGTCGCATATAAGGTGGTGCCCATAGGTAGAGCATCATGATGGCAGGGATATACCAGAACGTCAGTTCGTCGTGCAACCAGAAGTCCCAGTTGATGGTGATGTCCCCGATGAGGTCGATAACGCTTCCCGTCTGCCAGTTGAAACGGGGGATATAATAGAGGGACGAGACGACCATCCATGTGGGGAAGATGCGCAGCAGGCGACGCTTGTAGAACTGTTTGAAAGATGGATTCTTCGTCCAGGAGTACCATAGTCCGATACCGCTCAGGAACAAGAACATATCCACACCGATGTTCCCACAGCGGCGCAAGCCAAAGAAAATGTCATGACGAGGCAACTCCACGTGGAAGAGGATGATGAAGAGGATGGCGGCACCCATCAACTCACCACGGTAGCGACTTAAGTCGGCAAGGGATATGTCCTTGATCTTCATAGGACGGGATGTGGTATTTGGTCAATCACTTTCTTCACCGCCCATGAGAGTGCGATGGTCACAAGGACATAGAGCATCAGTCCGTCGTAGATATCCTGTTTCCAAGCGACGACGATAAAGAGTTTACGGGCTATCGGATGAGCCACGAACATGGCGGCGGAGATAGCGCCTATCCACGTGATGCCATGAAGCATCCAGTTGGGCATCACCTTCACCAGAGCGATGGTGCCGATGATGATAAACAAGGGGATAAAGAACCAACTATGGTACCAGAAACTCATCGCGACAATCAAAGCGGATGAAACCAGTAGGATGGCGAGATATTCCCACCGTGGGAATCCTCCTTTCCCACCGTGGGAATCCTCCTTTCCCACCGTGGGAATCCTTCCGAAGATGACGCCTGCGCCAAAAGGCAGCATACCGCCGATGAAGTTATAGCGCAGACGGTTCAAGGTCTCTCCCTCTGGATCGCAGAACACTTGCAAAAGCCAGCATACCAGAATCAAGGCAAATACCACGTAGTTTCTCTGTCGATAGATCAACAGGCGATAGACGATATACAGTTCTATCATCAGTCCGAAGAACCAGTAGATGCCTGGCCAGATGATCTTGTCTGGTGTTGGCAGTATATTGATATACATAAGCAGTTGGGCAATGACATTGTCCCAATGGAACTGGAAGCGCCCTGGGGTTACGACATCCACGACGACGAAGAGGGTGAAGCCCACTATCAGCATCCGTAATAGTTTCAGATAGTTATAGCGCACAAAGGGAACGACCCCAACGCGTTCCTGCGTCTTATGCTCATACTTCATCACCAGTCCGAAACCACTGAGGAAGAGGAATACAGGCACCCCGTAATGTCCGAAATAGGAGAGGAGATGGACAGGCAGCAGTGTATCGGGGTGGGTCAGCACTCGCCACAACCCCTCATTGTTGGAGGTGAAGAACTGGTATTCGTTCTCCTTCACGATACTGCCAATGAAATGACAGTAGTTATGCAGCATGATGGCAAGGATGGCGATGCCTCGCATTGCCGTACACTCTTCCCGTGTCAATAACTCATTTCTCATTCTTCAACTTATTATAGTCCACACTGTTCTTCAGCAGTCGGGGGCGTTTCTCATTATACTGACTATTCAGCACATCGTACTCGGCACGATAGTCCTTGGTGTGAATACCCGCTAAGAACAACAGGGTATGGGGCAACAGGTCCGTCATGTAGGGGCGATGGCTGTAACGCTTGATAGCCTCCCAACCATAGGGATGGGTCTGGCGGTACTCCTCAGATGCCCATATCCAGAAAGGAATCTCGAACTCCTCACGGGCAAGACGGTAGTCTATCGTCGCGGAGTGCATCCTGCCATAGAAGTCAAGCGTACCGTTGAAGCACTCCTCGCCATGGTCAGGCATATAGATGACAATGGCGTTCTTCTGTTCGTAGCGACGCAGGATCTCATCGACGATGGAGTCGTTATAAAGAACGGCATTGTCATAGTCGGCATTGATCTGCAACCGCTTCTCTGACAGGTTCTTGTCGGGATAGTCGGCGGCAGTGAACTTCCGTCTTGTCTTCACAGGGAAACGCCCTCGATAGTCCACGTGCTGTCCCATCAGATGGAAGATGGTCAATTGGTGGTCATACTGTTTCCCCTTGGCGATGTTGTCGTAGTCTTCCAATACCCCCTCGTCATAGCGATGTAATGTCGTATTGCGGGTGTCAAACAGTTGCTCACTCAACTCTGGGTGATTCAGGAAGAAGCCACCGCTGAAGTCGTAGACAGCCTCACCAGCCTTGGGCAGAAACTGATTCGTGATGAAAGTGACATGGTAGCCAGCCTTACGGAACACCTCTGGGAACATCGGGACATCACACCAGTCACCCTCCTCTCCAATGGCATGGAGCGAGAAGACATGCTTAAAGACAAAACTCGTCAGGTTCCAAGGGGCTACCACATCCGTGAAGGCAACCAGTGTACTGTCCTGCATCCGTTGCAGTTGGCGGGGTGTCGTCGGCTTGTCATAGCCATAGAGTTGGGAGCGATAGCGGTTGTAACTCTCTCCGATGATCAGTACAATCTGCGGACTGCGATAGTCGCAACTGTCTACCTGTGCCAATGCTGTCGCCTTCATCAACTGGGTGATCTGCTGAGAGGCAAGGCGGTTGGCATACAAACTGAAGACCATTCGATGGATGGGCAGGTAGAGATTGGCGCATCCTTTGGTCGTCAACTCGTGCTCCACCTCTCCGAGGTTTCCTTTCGTCATCAGCCGCACCATTGCCTGTTTGTTGGGCAGGCACTGGATGGCGCAATAGATAAAAAGTCCCAGCGTCAGTATGCCCAGTATCGCTTGCGACCTCATGGCGACAGTCTCTTTCAGTCGTAGGGTGTTCCTGTGCTGTTGGCTTCGCCTTCTCCACCATGCGCAGCAAACAGCCCAAGCGATATGCAAGAACGCGATCAGGAATATCCATCCCGTCTTTGAGGTGAAGAGGTCCCAACCCACATACGAGTTCAGGAACTCACTCGCCTCACGTCCTGTGGTCTCGAAATAGAGCATCAGCATCGTGGGGGTTAGGGTAGACTCGAAATGCACATAGCAGAACATGTCTATCAATGCCACGACATAGAGGATGACAGCAAGGAACAGCCGTATCCACAGACGGACTTTTTGGGGAATTAGTGTGAGCAGGAAACAGACGAGATATAAGTCGAAGAACAGTTCTACGGCAGATAGTTCATAAGGTTTCGCGCCTCGCAGATGCAGTCGGATCTCCGTCTGTGTACAGAGATAGCCCAGTGCGAACATGAATACGAAGAATGCCGCATTCACTCGCAATGGACGCCAGAAGATTCCTAATATCCGCAACAGTCGTTTCATCTATTTAGCGTATAATCTCTTCACTTCGTCTATGATGTTATCAGGTACCAGTCCTTCGATGGACTCACCTCGTCTTACCCGTTCCCTGATCTCCGTACTGGATACAGGCAGCAGGTCAGCCTCGATCGTTCCTGCCTGTCCGTCACGAGGATAGACTATCACATCGTGGTTCCTCAGGATATCTTTCCAATGGTACCAGCGGTCAAAGCGCTCCCAGTTGTCACCTCCTATTAATAAGGTAAAGGCGCTGTCTGGGTAGTCTTCCCTTAGATGTTGCAGTGTATTCCAAGTATACGAGGGCTTAGGCAGATGAAACTCATAGTCACAAGCCTCGATACCCTCGATGTCAGTTAATGCCTTCTGTGCAAGTCGAAAGCGCAGGTCGTCATCCAACAAATCAGACGACTCCTGCTTCAAGGGATTCTGGGGCGACACCATCAGCCATATCTCCTCCAACTCCGTCTGACGGAGAATCTCCTTCGCCAGTGCGATGTGTCCGCAATGGATGGGGTTGAACGAGCCGCCGAAGATGCCTATCCGCTTCATTTCAAAAAGTCTTGTACGATCTGTAGAGTCTCTTGCTTTGCTGTCGCTAAGTCATCATTGATGATGATACGGTCAAACTGAGGGGCGAAGGTCAGTTCATACTCCGCTTTGGCAAGTCGTTGCTCGATAGCCTCTGGCGTATCAGTGCCACGTCCTTCCAGCCGGCGACGCAGTTCTGCTACAGAGGGCGGTTGGATAAACAGGCTCAACGCCTCATCGCCATAGTGCTTCTTGATGTTCACGCCACCTTTCACGTCCACGTCGAACACCACGTTCTGTCCAGCCTCGCGCTGGCGCTCCACCTGAGCCTTCAAGGTTCCGTAGAAACGGTTCTCGTACACCTCCTCGTACTCCAAGAACTCCTCGTTGGCGATCTTCTCCTTGAAAGCCTCTGGTGTCAGGAAGAAATACTCTACTCCGTCCTGCTCTGTGCCACGAGGGGCACGACTCGTACAGGAGATAGAGAAATACAACTTGAGTTCAGGATGCTCCTGCATCAACCAATTGACAATCGTTGACTTACCACTGCCAGAAGGTGCTGATACGATAATTAGTTTTCCTCTCATAACTATGAACTATAAACTTACAAAGCATTCAACACCTGTTCCTTGATCTGCTCCAACTCGTCCTTCATCTTCACCACGATATTCTGCATCTCAGCCTGGTTCGACTTAGAACCTGTGGTATTGATCTCACGTCCCATCTCCTGGGCGATGAACCCGAGTTTCTTACCCTGTCCCGGCTCGTCAGCCATTGTCTCACGGAAGTATTTCAGGTGGTTGGTCAGTCGTTGCTTCTCCTCACTGATATCCAGTTTCTCGATATAGTAGATGAGTTCCTGCTCCAGACGGTTCTTGTCGTATTCTGCCTCAGGGATCTGCTTCAGACCATCTACGATACGACTGCGTATCTTCTCCACACGACTCTTCTCGTAAGGTTCGATGCTTGCCAGCAGTTGCTCGATATTGTCAATCTTCTCGCCGAACTTCTTCTCCAGAGCGGCACCTTCCTGTGTACGGAAGTCTACCAAGTGCTGCACAGCCTCTACCACACCAGCACGTGCCGCAGCCCATTCCTCGTCGTCAAGCACTTCCACCTCCGTCTTCGTCAGCACGTCAGGCATGCGGGTCAGTGTCTGTATCCAGTCGACATCCGCCAAGGCATGACTGTCCGCGAAACTCTTCAACTGCTGGTAGTAACTCTCCATCAATGCGGTATTGACAGGGGTCGCCTCCGTGACAGCGTCTTTCTCTATCCAGATACTCATCTCCACCTTGCCACGGATGACCTTCTCGGCAATCAGTTGGCGTATCTCCATCTCTTTCTCTCGATAGAGGGGAGCGATACGGGTAGTTAGGTCCAACTGCTTGGAGTTGAGCGACTTGATTTCCACATTGATCTTCTTTCCATTATAGGCAACGACAGCCTTGCCGTAACCCGTCATTGATTGTATCATAATATTACATTTCTTATTATTTGTCTGCAAAGGTACGAATAAATTTGCAATAGTTATTGGTATTCTTGTTTTTTTTGTTACCTTTGCAAAGGAAAAGACTCAATTAAAAAACGATAGATGATGAAAAAACTATTAACCACCTCCTTACTGCTCATGATGGTGAGCAGCCTGTCAGCCCAGAATACGCTGCCTGCCACGGCGCAATGCGTCAGCGATGACGGGCAACGTAAACTATATCTTAACCTGGAGCGTAAGGCAACAGAAGACGACCCTGCGAATGTGATGTCTGTATGGCTCACAGAAAACGGACGTACCACCAAACTGTTGACCACTAATCCCTCGGCTGAGGGGGCATGGAGCAGGATGACGGGTGGCAATGCGGCATCTGTCGATATCCGCCAGATCGCCACAGCCGACAAGGCGATATTTATCCCGTACGACCAGAACTTAATCTACTTAGAAGGGTGTCCTGATGCCCGTAACGTGTATTCATATATTCTAAATATCTCTACGAACACCGCTATCCAACTGCCATCCAACGCTGGAGTAGCAGGGCTTGTCGGCGAGGATGAGACATATATTGTCATGCAGTCATACCGCTATGACTATGAAAATGGAGGACGTTATTCCGTCCTCCAGGTTTACGACCTCAACGGTCAGTTCTTCAAAGAGTTAAGTCTGCAGAAATAGGAAGAACCGTTGGAACTCTCGTTCGAAATTGGGAGTCAGTAGCCCTTTGCCCATAGCCTCCTGAATCTCTTGCAGGGTCCAGAAGCGACCGCCATCCAGTTCCTCTCTTGAGGGACTGATCTCCCCGTCGTAGGTAGTCCGGTTGACATACACCAGTTCCCTTTCCCGCTGGCTGTCGAACACGTACTTCCCCATGAACTGTGGTGTGAAGTCGGTGATGCCCAGTTCCTCACGCACCTCTCTATGCAATGCCTCCTCTGGTGTCTCCCCGTAGTCTATATGTCCGCCAACGGCAGTGTCCCATTTCCCAGGCTGTATGTCCTTCCACTCAGGACGTTTCTGTAAATACACGTCGCCTTTGGAGTTAAACACATGCAGATGCACCACAGGATGCAACAGCCTTGAGCCGTTATGACACTCGCCACGTGTTGCCTCCCCCATCACGTTCCCCTCCTCATCCACAATCGGAAACTTCTCCTGCAAATTGTCTTTCATCTGATAACATGATTAATTCTTGATGCAAAGGTACAACTTTTTTCTGATCTCCCCAAATTTCCTTGATTTTAGGAAAAATGTGAGAAATTATCAAGAAAAGTTTGGAAAAATGTGATAAGAGGGGCTGAAATTAAAGGAAAAATGTGAGAAAACACCAAGAAAAGTTTGGAAAAATGTGAGAGAAGTCGTATCTTTGTAGCCGAAAAAGGCTGAGATTCAATGATGCTTAAAAGAAAAATAGACCAGTTTCTTACCCAATGGAAGTCTAAAGAAGACAGGCTTCCTTTGATTGTTAAGGGTGCTCGTCAAGTTGGAAAGACCTCCTCAATTAGCGCTTTCGCAAATGCGACCTATCCCAATGTTATCTCCATCAACTTTGTCATCGATCATAAATATCAGAATATCTTTGACGATGGATATGATGTGAATAGTATCATCCGAAACATATCACTGCTGAATCCTTCCTTTGTTTTTGAGCCCTATAAAACACTGATTTTCTTTGACGAGATACAAAGTTGTCCCGCTTGTGCCACCAGTCTGAAAGCATTCAAGATAGACGGGCGATTTGATGTGATTTGCTCTGGGTCGCTAATGGGTATCCATTATCGAGAGATAGAGTCAAACAGCGTAGGCTATAAAGAGGATTATGAAATGCACTCTATGGACTTTGAGGAATTTCTATGGGCGAAAGGTTACTCCGACGACCTGATAGATGGACTCATGGAGAATATGAGGCAAGTGAAACCCCTGACTCAAATCGAGATGGAGGTGTTGACCAGATTGTTCCATGACTACATGACGATAGGGGGTATGCCTGCTGTTGTCAATCATTATGTGACAAATAGCAATTTTAGCGGGACGCTACAACTACAACGTCAACTCCTTGCAGACTATGAGGAAGATATCACTAAATACGCAGAAGGTCTGGACAAAGGAAGAATCAAGAGCATTTATAACCACATCTCGGTATTTCTTGCTCAGGACAACAAGAAATTCCAGATTACGAAAGTGGCTCAAGGGGCGAGAAACAGAGAATATACAGGTACTGTAGAATGGCTTTCTGATGCTGGTGTGGTCAATATCTGTTATTGTCTTGACCAAGTGGCACTGCCACTAAAAGGCAATTATAATCCCAAGGCATTTAAATTGTACTATAAGGATACTGGACTACTTATAGCCTCACTTGATGAGGAGGCACAAGAGGACTTGCGTGCTAATAAGAAATTCAATGCCTATAAAGGGGCTATTTATGAGAATATCATCGCAGATATGTTGGTAAAACAGGGCTATCATCTCTATTTCTATAAGAACGAGAAGTCTACTCTGGAGATGGACTTCTTTGTGAGAGATAGGGAATCCCTTATACCTGTGGAGGTGAAAGCCACGGACAATGCCACCAAATCGCTTAATAAACTGATAGACGATAATGAGCATTTCCAAGATATACGGTATGGTATCAAATTCTGTCAGAAGAACATCGGATATAATGGGAAGTTTTATACCTTCCCTTATTTCCTTGCCTTCCTCCTAAGGCGTTTCTTGCAACAGCATTAAAGATTAATCCCTAACCGAGACTTCATTTCATACAACGAAACGAGGATTTCATTCAAATTCCTTGTTTTTTCTTTTTTGTTTAACTCTACTTGATCATCCTTATGAAATCATCCGCTATGATATCGTGCATCAGGGCAAAAGCAAACCACTTCTTTCCTAAGTCCTTGATAGAGGCACCGATATGATAAACCTCATCGTCAATCAGCAGGAAGCGGTCGTGTGCCTTGTTGAAACATCTCACCTCTATTGGAGCATATTGCTCGTTATGCCGTTTGACATCCAATTGGAACTGGTCAGTAATAGATTTGGTGTATATTGTTGCTGATACTCCCTCTTTCCGTTTGTCCAACAACGACAGCACCGTGTCATCCGCATAATTGTCTATCAGGACAATGCGCCTATCAGCCTTTCTGATTAAGTCTGAAGCGAAACGGTATGCGTCAAATACCTGTCCGTCATAGAAAATTCCCTCTACAGGTGGAAGCGAAGTACGGACAAAGAAATCGATCTTCTCCTCCGTCCGACTCATCCGCTGCTCTAGCCGTTCAAACCGTTGATTGACAGAATAATCTTTCAGCAAGTATTCCTTCAGTACGCTATTAGCCCACTTACGGAACATAGTAGCGTTAATGCTGTTCACCCTGTAGCCTACAGACAATATTGCATCTAGATTGTAGAATTTTGTCTTGTAGAGTTTCCCGTCTGCAGCAGTATATTCCAAAATGGAATGAACTGAACTCTCTTCCAACTCACCACTTCTGAAAATGTTATTCAGGTGCTTGGATATGGCTGGTTGTTTCACTCCAAAGAGCGTTGCTATCTGATGCTGAGTCAGCCACACCGTCTCATCACCCATCCTCACTTCCAGCCTGATGGTCTCATCAGGTTGGTACAATACGATTTCACCAGTTTGTCTTTCTTCCTGTGCCATAATGATAGTCGAATAGTTGATGTTCCTATTCTCGTCTGCGAAGGTACAACAAAATTTCTATATG